>NZ_JBNCNZ010000010.1:0-231097 GCF_049847245.1 Micromonospora sp. DT68 | reverse complement strand
GCAGGCGGCCACTGCGGCTTCGGCCTGCTCCAACGCGTCAATCACAACCAAAGTTTAGAACGCATGTACGACAATTTTCCGAGCCGACCAGCCGTCGCCACTCGGTGCTTACCGCATGGCGCACACCGAGCCACCGGCCCGCCGGACCTAACAACAAGCCGATCCCGTGACCTACCGACCACCTGCTTTGGCCACAAGCCACCGAGGTGCCGAGCAGTCGAGTGCCCGACCCACCAACGACCGAGCTGCCGGACCACCGAGAGGCCGAGAGGCCGAGAGGCCGAGAGGCCGAGAGGCCGAGAGGCCGAGAGGCCGAGAGGCCGAGAGGCCGAGAGGCCGAACCACCAAGCGACAGAGAACCCGCGCCACGAGCGGCAGGGCCACCGAACCACCGACAACCGACCCGATCATGCGGCCAGAACCACAGCCGCCGACCCGCCGACGCCCACGCATTGCGGATCGCGTTGATGCTCACGGCGCAAGGTCGAGGCGGCCAGCGCAAGCCCTGCCGCCCGGTAGCGCGGCCGTCCGCTTACAGCAAGACCAGGTCAGGCGCCGTCCTCGGGGGAGCGCTTGGCGCGGCTGGGCTGCACGCGCTTGGGCTCGCCGGGCATCTTCGGGTGGTCCGGAGGGTACGGCAGGTCGCCCTGGCCGGCGGCGGCGTCTCGGTCGGCCCACTCCAGTAGCGGGGTGATGTCGTACGGGGAGTGGTCGATGCCGGCGTGTGGGTCGCCGCGCTCGACAAGCCGGGCGGGCACGCTGCGCAGGTCGAAGTCGTCCGGGTCGACGTCGGGCAGTTCGTCCCAGGTGACCGGGGTGGAGACGGTGGCTCGTGCGGTGGCTCGCAGGGAGTACGCGCAGGCGATCGTCCGGTCGCGTGCCATCTGGTTGTAGTCGACGAAGACGCGGCTGCCGCGCTCTTCCTTCCACCAGGCGGTGGTGACCAGGTCGGGCTGACGGCGTTCCACCTCCCGGGCCAGCGCGATGGTGGCCCGGCGTACCTCGGTGAAGGTCCATCGGGGCTGGATGCGCAGGTAGACGTGCACGCCCCGGCCGCCGGAGGTTTTCGGCCAGCCGGTGGCGCCCAGTTCGTCGAGGAGCGCGTGGACCTCGCCGGCGGCCCGCGCCGCGTCGGCGAAGTCGGTGCCGGGCTGTGGGTCCAGGTCGATGCGCAGCTCGTCGGGGCGGTCGGTGTCGGCGGCGCGCACCGGCCACGGGTGGAACACGATGGTGCCCATCTGCGCGGCCCAGGCCACGTGCGCCAGGTCGGCCGGGCAGAGTTCGGCCGCGCTCCGGCCGCTCGGGAAGGTGATCTGCGCGGTCGTCACCCATGGGGGGACGCCCCGGGTGGGCACCCGTTTCTGGAAGAACGCCTCGCCCTCGATGCCCTCGGGGAAACGTTGCAGCGTGGTGGGCCGGTCCCGCAGGGCGCGCATGATGCCGTCGCCGACCGCGAGGTAGTAGTGGAACACGTCCGCCTTTGTGAAACCCCGCTGCGGGAAGATCACCCGGTCCGGACTGCTCAGCCGTACGCTGTGCCCGGCCACCTCGACCTCGGTGACCGCTGCCTTGGTGCCACCCATCCCGCGACCTTATGCCACACCCCCGACGTTCGACGTACCGTTGAGGGGTGAGTCTTGACGACAGCGAGCTGCCCCAGACCGAGGACGAGTGGCGCGTCCGGTTGACCCCCGAGGAGTTCCACGTCCTGCGGGAGGCCGGCACCGAGCGCCCGTGGACCGGCGAGTACGTGGACACGAAGACCCAGGGCGTCTATCACTGCCGCGCCTGCGGGTTGGAGCTGTTCTCCAGCGACACGAAGTTCGACTCGCACTGCGGGTGGCCGAGCTTCGACGACGCCATCCCGGGCCGGGTCAAGGAGATCGAGGACCGCAGCCTCGGCATGGCCCGTACGGAGATCCGCTGCGCCCGCTGCGACAGCCACCTCGGGCACGTCTTCCACGGCGAGGGCTTCACCCCGAAGGACACCAGGCACTGCGTCAACTCGATCTCGGTCCGGCTGGAGCCGAACTGATCTGAGCCGCGTACCCCTGGAGGAGCTCGACCTCGGCGGTCCGGGACTGCTCGATGCGCCGGGCCAGGTCGCGGACCCGCTCGTCGCGGCCGACGCCGACCTGGGCCTGGGCCAGGTCGGCCGCCGCCCGCTGGTGGTCGGCGAGCACCTCGCGCAGCACCCGGTCGACGTCGGCGTCCGGGGCGGCCCGCAGCCGGTCCAGCGCGTCGTCGTCGCCGTGCCCGGCGTGGTCGTGCCCGGCCGTGCCGGCACCCGGCCCGGCGGTTGGCAGCCAGCCGCGCATCTCCGCCAACTCGTCGGCCTCGGTCGCTTCGATGGCGGCGGCCAGGGTACGCAGCGAGTTGTCACGCAACCGGCTTCCGGCCAGCCGGACGATCTGGAGGGTGCGTTCGCTGTGCCCGACCATTGTGGTCAGGAAGACCACGTCGATGCCGCTCATGGCGTCCCCGGCGGAGGATCCCGCCGGGGACGGGGCAGCCGCAGGCCCGGGTGGTGTCGGGGCGGGCGGCCCGCCGCACGCGGCGGCGAGCAGCAGCGCGGCGACCAGGGACGCCAGCGGGGTCACGCGAGACATGGCGGGGCTCCGATCACGCGAGGGCGGCGACACGGGCGCGGCCGGGACCGCGCCCGTGCGGTCAGACCTGTTGCCAGAGCGCGGGTACGTTCGGCGGCTCCCAGCCGGGGATCGCCGTGTGCGCCTGCCGGCAGCGGTACGTGCGGCCGCCGTAGGTGACCTGGTCACCGACCTGGTACGCCCGCCCGGCCGTCCAACTGCCGCCCGGCGCGGGCGTGGTCGTCGGCGTGGCGGTGGGGGTGGGCCGCGGTGTGGGCGAGGCGGTCGGAGTGGGGGTGGGCGTGGGCGTGGTGCCGCCTCCCCCGCCGCCGATCTGCACGTCGATGCAGGAGTAGAAGGCGTTCGCGGTGTCGGAGATGTTCCACACCGCGAGGATCTTCTGCCGGCCCGAGTATCCGCCGAGGTTGACGGTGTGCGAGACGGTGGCGCCGGGCTGCTGGCCGTTGCCGTTGACCACTGCGACCCGGCTGTTGCCGAGCCAGTATTCCCAGTTGCTCGTGGCGTGGCGGGCGGTGTTGAACCAGGTGAAGGTCAGCGAGGTGCCCACCGACGTGGCCGGCCAGCCCCTGTTGTCGTCGTTGAGGACGGCGAACTGGGCGATCCCGGCGTTGCAGCTGCGCAGGCCCTTGGGCCCCTCCACGCTCTGCGGCTCGTACTTGATCTGCCCGCAGTCGGGCACCCGGCCCTGCGCGCAGAGCGCCTGCCGGCTCGGTGGGGCGGAGACGTAGCCGTGCGCCTGGGCGGGCGCGGCGACGGTGAGGGTGGCGGCGACAGCGCCCGCCGCCACCAACGGAACGGTGATTCTTCGACGCATCGGGGCAGCTCCTTCGTGACGCGTGGTGAGGTGCCCCTCAACGTAATTTAAACTTTGTTAACAGTAAAGAGACCTGTCGATAAATCCATCGATGATGGCGATTCTTCTGTCAGAGCCGGAGCAGACCGCCGTTGTCGTCGACCTGATCGGCCGACTCGTCGTCGAGCCAGACCCCGCCACTGGCGAGGTAGCGGAAGCGGTACTCCCCCGGCGCGAGCTTCACGGTCACCGTCCGGGTGCCGTCGCGGCGGGCCACCAACTCGTGCCGACCGGGCTGCCACTCGTTGAAGCAGCCCACCACGCCGACCGGACCGGGCGGGACGTCCCGGGGCAGGCAGAAGGTCACCCGGGTCAGGCTGCCGAAGAGCTTGTTGCGCTTGATCATTGCGATCCTCCGAGTGGTCACGGCGGTCTCATCCGGCATAACGGACGACACGCCGGAGCCGACACGCCGCCCGCACCGGTCGACCGGCCGCATTTCGCCCATCTGCCACCAGACAGCAGGGCAATCTGATCACACATGTCCTGATACGGGGGTTTTCGAATGGCGACCTGTGAGGTCTGCGGCAACGACTACTGGATGGCGTTCGAGGTACGCACCGTCAGCGGCGACGTCCACACCTTCGACTCGTTCGAGTGCGCGATCCACCGCATGGCACCCATCTGCGAGCACTGCGAAATCAAGATCGTCGGACACGGCGTCGAGGTCAACGGCCGGTTCTTCTGTTGCGGGCACTGCGCCCGCTCGGTCGAACGCACACAGGGTGCCGAGATCCGGGACGCCGTCGGCGCCCGCCCGGCCTGACCGCACAGCCTGACCGCACCCCGTGGCCCGCTGCGGTACGGTCGTCGTCATGCGGCCTTTGCTGGGCGTTCTTTCCCCGCCGCGCTCCTGAACGGAGCGCCGCGCCTCACGCCGACCGGGTGACCCACCCGCTCGGCCATCTCGCCGTACGCGCTCCGTCGACGTCGTCCTCGTCAACGGCTCACCTTTCGGAGCGCATCCATGTCCACGTCCCGTACCGCGTCGCCTGCTGTCCCGGCCCCGGCCGTCCTTGCGGCCCGCACCGGCCTGATCCAGATCACCGTCACCGGAGTGCTGTGGGGCACCACCGGCGTGGCGGTTCAACTCCTGCGCGAGAGCACCGGCCTCAGCCCGGTGAGCATCGGCTTCCACCGCTTGGCGATCGCCGCGCTCGTCCTGTTGGCGTGCACCGCCGGCCGACTCGGCACGCTTGTGGGCGCCCTACGCGCGGTGCCCGTGCCGCTGCTGATCACCGGCGTCGGTCTCGGCCTCTACCAGGCGCTCTACTTTGCCGCCGTGGCGCTGGCCGGGGTCAGCGTGGCCACCGTGGTCAGCCTGGGCCTCGCCCCGGTGCTCGCCGCGGCCTGGGAGTCGGCGCGCGCCCGCCGGATCCCCGGCCCGCTGCGGCTCGGCACGCTGGCCGCCGCCGTGGCCGGCCTCGCCCTGATCACCACTGCCAGCGCGCAGCCCACCACGGCAGCGCCGGCCCCACTGCTCGGCCTGCTCGCGGCCGCCGGCTCCGGCATCGGGTACGCGGTGACGACGCTGATCAGCCGGCAGGTGTCGCAGCACACCGAACCCATGACGCTGACCACCGTCTCCACGGTCGTCGGCGCGCTCACCCTCGCCCCGTTCGCGCTGGTCGCCGGCATCGGCGTACCGGTCCGCGTCTCCACCGTGGCGCTGCTGCTGCACCTCGGCGTCGTCACCACCGCCGTGGCGTACGCGCTGTTCTACGCCGGACTGCGCACCACCCCGGGCAGCGTCGCCGCCGTGCTTACCCTGCTCGAACCGCTGACCGCGGCGGCGCTGGCCGTGGCGCTGCTGCACGAGCCGCTACCACTGCCGGTGCTCGTCGGCGGCGCGCTGCTGCTCACCGCCGTGGCCGCCACCTATCTCCGCCCCCCGGAGACGCCCCGGCCGACCCCGGAGACGCCCTGACCGCCCCGGCCCGGAAGGGCCTACCATCGGTGCCGTGCCACAGCAGACCACCGAACTCCGGAATGCCTCTATCGCCGACCTGGACGCCCGCACCCTCCACGACCTGCTCAAGCTCCGCATCGACGTGTTCGTGGTGGAGCAGAACTGCCCGTACCCGGAAATCGACGGACGGGACGTGGAACCCGGCACCCGGCACCTCTGGCTTACCGACGGCGGCGCTCCCCTGGCGTACCTGCGGATCCTCGCCGACCCGGGCGGCCTCGCGCGGATCGGTCGGGTGGTGGTGGCCCCGACGGCGCGCGGCGGCGGGCACGCCGGCCGGCTGATGACCGCGGCGCTGGAGGTGGTGGGCAACCAGCCGTGCGTGCTGGAAGCCCAGTCACACCTTGTGGGTTTCTACGCCCGCCACGGCTTCGAGGTCAACGGCCCGGAGTACCTCGAGGACGGCATCCCGCACACCCCGATGCGCCGCGCTGCCATTGACGCCTGACGATTTGCCTGGCATTGTGCCGGGTAGAGCCATCGCGGGAGCCAGCGAGTAGGCACGGGAGTGGGCAACTCCCGGCAGTCCGGGTGTCGTCGTCCGTCCGACCTCATCCCCCCGGGGGCTCCATGTCCACTCTCACCCGATCACGACGTGTGCTCTGGCTGTTCGCAATCGCGACGGCCTGCACGCTCCTGTTGACCACCGCCCTGACCACGATGCAGGTCCGGTCCGCCTCCGCGCACGGCTCGGTCGTCGACCCGCCCTCCCGCAGCTACAGCTGCTGGCAGCGCTGGGGCGGCGACTTCCAGAACCCGCGGATGGCCACCGAGGACCCGATGTGCTGGCAGGCCTGGCAGGCCGACCCGAACGCCATGTGGAACTGGAACGGCCTGTTCCGCGAGGGTGTGGCCGGTAACCACCAGGGCGCCATCCCCAACGGGCAACTGTGCAGCGGCGGGCGCACCCAGAGCGGTCGCTACAACGCCATGGACACCGTCGGCGCGTGGAAGGCCACCTCGGTGGCGAACAACTTCCGGCTCCGCTTCTTCGACCAGGCCAGTCACGGCGCCGACTACATCCGGGTGTACGTGACCAAGCAGGGCTTCAACTCGTCCACGCAGCCGCTCGGCTGGAGCGACCTCGAGTTGGCCGGCCAGATCGGCAACACCCCTGCCTCGCAGTGGAACCCGGACACCGGTGGCGTCTCCATCCAGATTCCGGTGAGCGCGCCGGGACGTACGGGTCGCCACATCGTCTACACCATCTGGCAGGCCAGCCACCTGGACCAGTCGTACTACCTGTGCAGTGACGTCGACTTCGGCGGAGGCAACGGCACCCCGCCGCCCACGACCCCGCCCCCCACGACGCCGCCGCCGACCACCCCGCCGCCGACCACTCCCCCGCCGACCACCCCGCCGCCGACCACGCCTCCGCCGGCCGGAGCCTGCACGGCGACGTACCAGGTCACCGGCCAGTGGTCCGGTGGCTTCCAGGGCGAGGTGAAGGTGACCGCCGGCAGTTCAGGGACCCGCGGCTGGTCGGTGACTTGGAACTACGGCAACGGCCAGCAGGTCACGTCGTCGTGGAACGCCACAGTCAGCACGAGCGGCACGCAGGTCACGGCACGTAACGCCAACCACAACGGCACACTTGCCGCCGGAGCGAGCGCCACGTTCGGTTTCCTCGGTTCGTGGAACGGCAGCAACCCAGTTCCGCTGGTCTCCTGTACGACGACCAGTTGATCCCCGGCCGGCGCCGCACCCGGGCGGGGGTGCGGCGCCGGCCGGCGGGGCTCAGACCAGGCAGTTGACGATCTCGGCGATCGACCGCCGGCGGCCCGTGTAGAAGGGGACCTCCTCGCGGACGTGCCGGCGGGCGCCGGAGGCACGCAGGTCACGCATCAGGTCGACGATGCGGTGCAGCTCGTCGGCCTCGAACGCCAGCATCCACTCGTAGTCGCCCAGCGCGAACGAGGCGACTGTGTTGGCCCGCACGTCCGGGTAGCCACGGGCCATCTTGCCGTGCTCGGCCAGCAGCTCACGGCGCTCGGCGTCGGGCAGCAGATACCACTCGTAGGACCTGACGAACGGGTAGACGCACAGGTAGGGGCGGGCCTCCTCGCCGGCGAGGAACGCCGGGATGTGGCTCTTGTTGAACTCCGCGGGCCGGTGCAGCGCCATCTGCGACCAGACCGGGGTCAGCGCCCGACCCAGAGTGGTGCGGCGGAACCGCAGGTACGCGTCCTGGAGGGCGTCGCTGGACGCGGAGTGCCACCAGACCATCACGTCGGCGTCGGCGCGCAGGCCGGCGACGTCGTACACGCCCCGGATCACCACGTCCTTGCCGGACAACTCATCGAAGAGAGCCTCGACCTCACCGGTGACGTTGTCCCGCAACGACGGCAGCGGGGCGCTGGCCCGGAACACCGACCACATCGTGTAGCGGATGCTGTCGTTCAGCTCCCGCAGCCGTGCCGCGTTTGTCTGCTCGGTCATCTCGCCGGTCCTCCCAGTGCTGTGATGATCTCGTCGGCCGCCGCCTCGCCGGAGCGGACGCAGACCGGAATGCCGACACCGTCGTAACCGGCGCCGGCCAGGGTCAGTGTGGGATGGGCGATCCGCAACGCCGTACGCGCGGCTGCCACCCGGTCGGCGTGCCCCGGGGTGTACTGCGGCAGCGAACCACCCCACCGCTGCACGTGCCCGTCGACCGGTGCGGGAAGCGGCACGCCCAGCACCGCCGACAACTCCCGGTGCACTGTCGCGGCCAGGTCCTCATCCGGGCGTTGGAGCTGCGCCTCCTCGCCGTACCGGCCCACCGACGCGCGGACCAGCGCCAGCCCGTCCGGCCGGCGCAGGTGCCCCCACTTCGTGGTGAAGAACGTCGACGCCTTGATCAGCAGCCCTTCGGTGCTCGGCACCAGAAAACCGGACAGCTCGGGCAGCTCGGGCTGCGGCAGCGCCAGTGTGACAAGGGCGACACTGGCGTAGTCCAGCTCACCGACGGCTGCGGCGGCTGCCGGCGCCGGGCCGCTGAGCAGGCGGGCCGCCGGTCGGGCCGGCACCGCAAGCACCACGGCGTCCACGTCGATCAGCTCAGGCTCACGGGTGGGGCCGACTGTGAGTCGCCAACCCGTGGCGGTGGGCGTCACCTCACGGACGGCGGCGTCGCGTCGTACCGTGGCGCCGCTTGCCGTCGCCGCCGCGTCCACGAGGGTGCTCAGCCCGCCGGCCAGGGTGCCGAAGACCGGGGCGCCGGGGGCACGCGGCGCGGCGGCCTGCGCCGCACGGACCGCCCCGACAAGCGTGTGCTCGACCTGGGCGGTGCGCGCCAGCGCCGGCATCGTGGTGACCAGGGAGAGGTCGTCGGCCCGGCCGGCGTACACACCGCCCAGCATCGGATCGACAAGCCGCTCGACCACCTCGTCGCCGAAGCGGGCCCGGACCAGCGCGCCCACCGAGACGTCCGTGCCGGGCTCGACAAGCGGCCGGCCGTCGTCGGTGTCGGCGTCCGAGGTCGGACGCGCGACAGAGGTCACCCGTTCCAGATCCCCGGGTACGCCCACAAGCGTGCCGCCCGGGATGGGACGCAGCATGCCGTCGACGACAAGCGCCGCCTGCCCGACGGTGGGGTGCACGATCTGGTCGGCAAGCCCGAGCCTGCGGACCAACGCCACAGCCCCGCTCTCGGCCCCGGCCAGGTCACGCAGCAGGAAGGACTCGGCCCCGAACTCCACCGGCTGACCGGCAAGCTCCCCGGTGCGCAGCTTGCCACCCAGCACGCCGGACTGCTCGTACACGGTGATCTCGGTGCCGGTCGGGGCACGGTCGCGCAACCGGACCGCGGCGGCCAACCCGGCGATCCCGCCGCCGACCACCGCCACCCGCCAGGGCTGCCGCATCGCGCGTCAGCCCTGGTCAGCCCGGCGGCTGGACAGCTCGTGCACAAGCGCGACCACCCGGGTCAGCACCTCCGGGTCGGTCTCCGGCAGCACGCCGTGACCGAGGTTGAACACGTGCCCGGGTGCGGCCCGGCCCTGGTCCAGGATGCGGCGGACCTCGGCCTCCACCACAGGCCACGGCGCGAGCAGCACGCACGGGTCCAGGTTTCCCTGCACCGCCTTGTCCGGGCCGATGCGGCCGGTGGCCACGTCAAGCGGGGTACGCCAGTCCACGCCGACCACGTCCGCGCCGGCCTCGCCCATCGCGCCGAGCAACTCGGCGGTGCCCACCCCGAAGTGGATCCGGGGCACCCCGGCGTCGGCCAGCCCGCTCAACACCTCGGTGGAGTGCGGCAGCACGTAGCGGCGGTAGTCGGCCTCGGAGAGGGTGCCCGCCCACGAGTCGAACAGTTGAACTGCCGACACGCCGGCCTCGATCTGCACCCGCAGGAAGGCGAGCGTCACAGCGGCCAGCCGGCCGGCGAGCGCGTGCCACAGCTCCGGATCGCCGTACATCAGCGCCTTGGTCTTCGCGTGGGTCCGCGACGGACCGCCCTCGACCAGGTAGCTGGCCAATGTGAACGGGGCGCCCGCGAAACCGATCAACGGGGTGTCGCCCAGCTCGACCACCAACTGCCGGACGGCCTCGTCGACGTACGGAACGTCGTCGCGGGTGATCGGGCGGATGCGCTCCACGTCGGCGGCGGTACGGATCGGCTCGGCGACCACCGGGCCGGTGCCCGGCACGATGTCCAGGTCGATTCCGGCCGCGGCAACCGGCACCACGATGTCGCTGAACAGGATTGCCGCGTCGACACCGTGCCGGCGTACCGGCTGGAGGGTGATCTCGGTAACCAGATCGGCGCGGCGGCAGGACTCCAGCATCGGCACGCTCGCCCTGATCTCCCGGTACTCCGGAAGCGAGCGGCCAGCCTGGCGCATGAACCAGACCGGTGTGTGCGGGCCGGGGCGACGCCGGCAGGCCCGGATGAAGGGCGAGTCGGCCGGGCCACCGGGGCGCGGGTCTCCGTCTCGGGCGGCAGTGCCCGTGGTTTCCGTGGTCATCGCCGCAATCCTTCCACGCCCTGCACCCCCACCCCACCTGGGGTGAAAGGAAGGGCACCTTCTTAACGCCTCCGGTAGAGCAGGGGCCCCTTGTTAACACCAGAACTCGGCGCGGGCGGGCTCTGGTGGCGATACGCACAGGCGCGCCTCGCCGCTGCCGGATCGGGTGTCGGCGCGCCGTCGAAGCGGGTGGGCCGACGGCGGCATAGGCTGCCTGCATGGCCCCCCCGATCGCGCTCCCGGAGACCTTCGTCCGCGCGGTCGCCGGGCTGCGGTCGCCGGCGCCCCGGCCGGAAATCACGCTGGAGGAGGTCGGCGCCCCCCAGCGGCTGGCGCCCTACACGTTCGCGCTCTCCGCGGCGGTGCTGCGCGACGGCGACGAGGTGGCCACCGGCCGGCTGATCCTGCTGCACGACCCGGCCGGGCACGAGGCGTGGCAGGGCACCCTGCGGCTTGTCACCTACGTGACCGCCGAGCTGGAGGTCGACCTCGCCGCCGACCCGCTGCTGCCCGGCGTCGGCTGGACCTGGCTGACCGACGCCCTGGAAACCCAGGAGGCGGCCCACCGGGCGATCGGTGGAACTGTCACCCAGACCATGTCGACCCGGTTCGGTGACCTTGCTGGCCCGCCGACCGCCGGGGACATCGAGATCCGCGCATCCTGGACACCGGTGACCGACGACCTCGCCCCGCACCTGCTCGGCTGGTGCACGCTGCTCGCCTCCACGGCCGGCCTCCCGCCGCCCGGGGTCACCGCCCTCTCCGACCGCCGGGCAGCCGGCACCGCCTGACGCCGCCCCGCCCGTTCAAAACGGGTCGGGGCGGACGTCGGTCGGGCTTACAGGTAGTTCTCCGCCTCGTCGCAGACCTTGTCGAGGCCCTTCATCGCCGCGTCGTACGCGCTCCTGTTACCAGCCGCCGCCGCGCCGAGCGCGGTGGTCAGCTTGTCCAGGCAGCTGGCGATCACCTTCTTCTGCCGGGCCTGCTCGTCGCGGTCGTTGCGGGTGCCGGTCAGGTCCTGCTGGGTGTTGTCGAGCTTGTCCTGCATGGTCTTCAGGTCGGTCTTGAGCTTGGAGATCTCGGTGGTGTTGGCCGCGATGGTGCCGTCACGCTCGCTGACCTGGCTGGTGAGGCGCTTCTCGGTGCGGTTCAGCTCGTTGTTCTTCGTCACGAACAGCCCGGTCATCACCCCGCTGACAACGAAGAGCAGCCCGGCCACCAGGGCCAGCACCAACACCATGCGGCCCTTACCGGGCGGCTGCGCGGCGGCGCCCGGTCCGTACTGCGGCGCTCCGGGCGGGCCCGACATCGGCTGCCCGTACGACGGACCGGAGACCGGCGGCGCGGACATCGGCGGGGCGGACAACGGCTGCCCGTACGCCCCACCCGAGACCGGCGGCGCAGACACCTGACCGCCGTACGGCGGGGCGCTGGCCGGGTAGCCCGGCGTCGGCTGCGGGGTGCCGTACTGCGACGGCGTGGAGGACTGGCCGCCCCCGTACTGCGGGGCAGACTGACCCGACCCGTACTGCTGCGGCGTGGGCTGGCCGGGCTGCGGCGGGGTGGCCTGACCGTGCGCGTATGGCTGCTGCGGCGGCGTGGCCTGACCGTGCGCGTACTGCTGCGGTGGGGTCGGCAGTCCGGCCGGCGAGCCCGGCGGCGTCGGTGCGGCCGGCGGGTAGCCCCCCGGCCCGGTCGGTGGCTGGGACATGATGTTCCTCCAGGTGAGCGGGTCGTCCGCCGGTAGGCGTGACGGACCAGGTGCGGCAAGGTCGTGCGGGTCCGAGGACCCGGCCGGGATCGGGGAACGGCCAACGGTGGCCGGGGGTGGCGCGGTCGGGCGAGCCGTCCGATCAGCAGATCTTGAAGCCGTCGCAGGCGACCTTGATCGGTACGGCAAGGCCGATGCCCTCGGCGTCGCGGGCCTTGGCGGTGGCGATACCGACCACCTGCTTACTGCCGTTGATCACCGGCCCGCCGGAGTTTCCGGGGTTGATCGGGGCATCGAACTGGATTGTCGGTCCGGAGGAACCCTGGGCGGAACGCAGGGCGCTCACCACGCCTGTGGTGACGCTGTCCTCCAGGCCGAGTGGAGCGCCGACGACGATGATCTGCTGGCCGGACTTCACGGCGGTGGGCGCGGTGACCAGGCCGGTGAACTTGCCGGTCGTCCGCAGGTGCGCCACGTCGTTCGTCTTGTCGACCTTGACGATGGTGGCCGGGAAGCGCTGGTCGGTGCGTTCCAGGAAGACCTGGCGTCCGCCGCCCTCCCAGACCGCTTCGACAACGTGGAAGTTGGTGAACAGGTTGGTCCCACCGTCGGAGGTCGGCTTGCCCACAGCGAACGCGGAGCCGGTGAACTGACCGGCCCGCACCCGGAACACGCTGGGCAGCACGGCGCTGGCCACCGCCTCCGGGTTGAACGCCGCGCCGGCCTGCTTCTCCAACTCGTCCGCGCGCTTCTCCAGGCCGTCGAGGCGGGCGGCGTCGCCGTCCTGGCCCTGCGCCAGCCGCTTGTCGGTGGCGGCGAGCCGGTCGCCGAGCCTGTCGAGTTGGTACGCCTGCACTCCGGTCACGGCCGCCAGCAGCACGACAAGTGCCGTGGCGAGGACCATCGGCCAACGACGACGGCCGGGCCGGGCCGGTGGTGGCGGGGCGTACGGGCCGGCCGGCGCAGAGCCGTACGGCGCAGGTGGCGGGCCACCCTGGGGCGTTGCCGTGCCGTACGGAAGTGGTGCGGGGCCGGGCGGCGTGGCCTGGGGCGCCGCACTCCACTGGGCGGCGCTGGGCGGAGGTGACCAGCCGGCGCGAGGTCCCGGCACGGCCTGCTGGTGGACCCCACCGGCGGCCGGCGACGCCGACCAACTGGCGCCCGCGGGTGGGTGCGGCTCGATGCGCGGTGGCAGTGGCCCCGGTCGGCCGCCTGCTGCTCCGCTCATGTCGTGAGGCGCGGCCCCCTCCGGTCGGCCGTCCTGCGCGCCGAAGCCAGCCGTCATGATCGCCTTGCCCTCCCGTGATCTTCCTGTGCCGCCCGTCGATCTGATTGTCACCCAATCGAGGGCTCGCGGCTCGATGGACCGTACCTGCGCGAACGGGCTTTGTCTCCCCCGATGTCCGGCATCCGAATCGACATCTTGTGGACAGCTGACCGACACACGCCGGACCGGCTGCACCCGCAATATCGGCGCGCGCACTAGGGTTGGCAGGTGACCGACGAACCACCCCTGCGCCGTCGGCCCACCGAAGAACTCCCGGGACACGCACCCCACCACCCGCCGTCGGCCCAGCCGCAGCAGGCGGGCGAGGGGCCCGACCCGACCGACGGTGGGCCAGTTCCGCTGATCGCCCCGCGTGACGGCACCCCCGACCCGGTGGCCGCCCCGGCGGAGCTTGCCGAGGTCGTGGCCCGCTTCGCGGCGGGCACCGGCCCGGTTGCCCTGGACGCCGAGCGCGCCTCCGGCTACCGCTACAGCCAGCGCGCCTACCTGGTGCAGCTGCGCCGCGCGGGTGCCGGCACGGCGCTCATCGACCCACTTCCGCTGCCTGATCTCAGCACGCTGGACGCGGTGATCGGCGAGGCCGAGTGGGTGCTGCACGCCGCGAGTCAGGATTTGCCGTGCCTGGCCGAGGTCGGTTTGCGTCCGCGCCGTCTCTTCGACACGGAACTGGCCGCTCGGCTGGCCGGGTTCGAGCGGGTCGGCCTGGCCGCGCTGACCGAGCAGCTACTCGGATTCACCCTTGAGAAGCATCACTCGGCAGCCGATTGGTCAAGTCGTCCGCTGCCCGAGTCGTGGTTGACCTATGCGGCCCTCGACGTGGAGCTGCTCACCGATCTGCGGGACGCGCTCGACGCCGAGTTGACCCGGCAGGGAAAGTCGGCCTGGGCCGCTGAGGAGTTCGCCGCGCTGGTGCGTACCGGCGCCAAACCGCCCCGGGTCCGCGCCGAGCCCTGGCGGCGTACGTCCGGCATCCACCGGGTGCGGGGGGCGCGGGCCCAGGCCCGGGTGCGCTCCTTGTGGTACGCCCGGGATCAGATCGCGTCCCGGCGGGATGCCGCTCCCGGTCGGGTGCTGCCGGACTCGGCGATCGTCGCCGCCGCCGAGCTGGACCCGAAGGACGAGAAGACGCTGTTGACGCTGCCGGGCTTCGGTGGCCGGTCGGTTCGCCGACTGGCCCGCACCTGGCTGGCCGCGCTCGACGACGCCCGCCAACTGCCCGACGACGCGCTTCCGGTCACCCCCGCCGTGGAGGGTCCGCCCCCGCCGCACCGGTGGGCCGAACGGGACCCGGTGGCGGCGGGCCGGTTGGCCCGCTGCCGGGAGGTGGTGGTCCGCATCGCGGGCGAACACAACCTGCCCCCGGAGAACCTGATCACCCCCGATTCGGTACGCCGGCTGGCGTGGAGCCCGCCGGAGGAGCTCACCGAGGAGACGGTGGCGGACACCCTGCGCGGCTTCAACGCCCGTGAGTGGCAGATCGGCCTGCTGACCCCTGACCTGACAGCAGCCCTGTCCCCCTCGGCCTGATCCCTGGCGTGCCGCTCCGCCGCCGGGTGGTGTGGGGTGGGCCACAGCGGGGCGTGCGGACGAGTTGGTTACTGGCGAGTAGCATTCGGGGGAAACGTGCCCGTGTCGGCGACCCTGCTTCGTTCCGAGTGCTGCCTGCCGGCGCCAAGGCCGGAACATGGTCGAATAGGAGGCTCAAGTGCCCCGTGAAGTCCGAGATGTCGTCTTTGTCGATGGCGTCCGTACCCCGTTCGGCAAGGCGGGTGGCATGTACGCCAACACCCGTGCCGACGACCTGGTGATCCGCTGCATCCGCGAACTGCTGCGCCGTAACCCGCAGCTGCCGCCGGAGCGGGTCGAGGAGGTCGCCATCGCGGCCACCACCCAGATCGGCGACCAGGGCCTCACCATCGGCCGCACCGCCGCGCTGCTGTCCGGGCTGCCCAAGACCGTTCCCGGCTTCGCCATCGACCGGATGTGCGCCGGCGCCATGACCGCGGTGACCACCGTCGCCGGTGGCATCGCCATGGGCGCGTACGACATCGCCATCGCGGGCGGCGTCGAGCACATGGGCCGCCACCCGATGGGTGAGGGCGTCGACCCCAACCCGCGGATCGTCGCGGAGAAGCTCGTCGACCCGTCCGCACTTGTCATGGGCGCCACAGCGGAGAACCTGCACGACCGGGTCCCGCACATCACCAAGGCCCGCACCGACGCGTTCGCGCTGGCCTCCCAGCAGAAGACCGCCAAGGCGTACGCCAACGGCAAGCTCCAGGACGACCTGGTGCCGGTGGCCATCCGCGACGCCGAGGGTGGCTGGGGTCTGGCCACCGCCGACGAGGCTCCCCGGGACACCTCCCTGGAGAAGCTGGCCACGCTGAAGACGCCGTTCCGCCCGCACGGCAAGGTCACCGCGGGTAACGCGGCCGGCCTGAACGACGGCGCCACCGCCAGCCTGATCGCCGACGAGGCCACCGCCCGCGAGCTGGGCCTGCCCGTCGCCATGCGGCTCGTGTCGTTCGGCTTCGTCGGCGTGGAGCCGGAGGTGATGGGCGTCGGCCCGATCCCCTCGACCGAGAAGGCCCTGCGCATCGCCGGCCTGAGCATCGACGACATCGGCCTGTTCGAGCTGAACGAGGCGTTCGCCGTGCAGGTGCTCGCCTTCCTCGACCACTTCGGCATCGCCGACGACGACCCCCGGGTCAACCCGTGGGGCGGCGCGATCGCCATCGGCCACCCCCTCGCCTCGTCCGGCGTACGGCTGATGACCCAACTGGCCCGCCAGTTCGCCGAGCACCCCGAGGTCCGCTACGGCGTGACCGCCATGTGCATCGGCATCGGCATGGGCGGCACGGTCATCTGGGAGAACCCGCACTGGACGGAGGGCAACAAGTGAAGGCACCGAACGAGGTAGTCACCAAGGCGCTGCTGCGTCAGGTGACGGTACCGGGGCTGGACCGACCCGCCGCCCTGATCACGCTCGACAACGGCTTCGACCACACCAAGCCGAACACCTTCGGCCCGGCCGGTCTGACCAGCCTCGACGAGGCGATCACCGCCGCGCTGGCCGCCGACCCGGCGTTCATCGCGGTCACCGGCAAGCCGTACATCTTCTGTGTGGGCGCGGACATCGTCGGCCTGCCGCAGCTCGCCGACCGCGAGCAGGCGCTGGAGATCGGCCGGCTCGGCCACCGGGTCTTCGCCCGGCTCAAGGACAGCCCCGTGCCCACGTTCGCGTTCGTCAACGGCGCGGCGATGGGCGGCGGGCTGGAGCTGGCGCTGCACTGCCACTACCGGACGCTGTCCGGTGGCGCGGCTGCGCTGGCCCTGCCCGAGGTCTCCCTCGGCCTGGTCCCGGGCTGGGGCGGCACCCAGCTGCTGCCGAACCTCATCGGCATCCCGGCCGCCACCCAGGTGATCATCCAGAACCCGCTTATGCAGAACAAGATGCTCAAGCCGAAGCAGGCTGCCGAGATGGGCATCGCGGACGTACTGCTGGAGCCGGCCGACTTCCTGGAGCGGTCCCTTGAGTGGGCCGCCGGCGTCGTCCGGGGTCAGGTCACTGTGACCCGCCCCGAGGTCGACAGGGACATGTGGGGCGGCGTGCTCTACTTCGCCCGGGAGACGCTGAACCAGCGGCTGCACGGCGCGGTCCCGGCCGCGTACAAGGCGCTGGATCTGCTGGAGACGGCGAAGGACGCGGACTTCGCAACCGGCACCGCCGCCGAGGACGAGGCCCTCGCGGACCTGGTCCTCTCCGAGGAACTGCGCAGCGGTCTCTACGCCTTCGACCTGGTGCAGCGGCGGGCCAAGCGGCCTGCTGGCGCACCGGACAAGGGCCTGGCCCGCACCGTCACCAAGGTCGGCATCGTGGGCGCAGGCCTGATGGCAAGCCAGTTGGCGCTGCTGTTCGCCCGCCGCCTCCAGGTGCCGGTGGTGATGAGCGACCTCGACCAGTCCCGTGTGGACAAGGGCGTCGGGTACGTGCACACCCAGATCGAGAAGGCCGTCAGCAAGGGCCGGATGGACAAGGGTACGGCCGCCAAGCTGTACGGCCTGGTCAGCGGCACTGTCGACAAGAGCGCGTTCGCCGACGCGGACTTCGTCATCGAGGCGGTCTTCGAGGACCTGGGCGTCAAGAAGCAGGTCTGGGCCGAGCTGGAGAAGATCGTCTCCCCGGAGGCGGTGCTCGCCACCAACACCAGCTCGCTGTCCATCACCGAGATGGCAGCGGATCTGGAGCACCCGGAGCGGGTCGTCGGCTTCCACTTCTTCAACCCGGTGGCTGTCCTGCCGCTGCTGGAGATCGTCCGGGGCGAGCGCACCGACGACGCCACCCTGGCCACCGCGTTCGCTGTCAGCAAGCAGTTGAAGAAGTCCTCGGTGCTTGTCAAGGACGCACCGGCGTTCGTGGTCAACCGGCTGCTCACCCGCTTCCTGGGCACCGTGTTCGCGGCCGTCGACCAGGGCACCCCGCTGGACGTGGCGAACAGCGCACTGGACCCGCTGGGCCTTCCGATGCGCCCGCTCGCCCTGCTCCAACTGGTCGGCCCGGCCGTGGCGTACCACGTGGGCGGGACGCTTCACGAGGCGTACCCGGACCGGTTCGGTGTCAGCGAGAACCTCAAGCGCATCGCCGATTCCGGCCAGCCGATCGTTGTCGACGACCAGATCAACGACGAGGTGGCGAAGCTGCTCGTGGTCGGCGACCAGCCGCTCACCGAGGAGCAGGTCCGCCAGAACGCGCTCGACGCGCTCGCGCAGGAGATCCGGCTGATGCTGGACGAGGGTGTCGTCGCCGAGGCGCAGGACATCGACCTGTGCATGATCCTCGGTGCCGGCTGGCCGTTCCACCTGGGCGGCGTCACGCCGTACCTGGACCGGACCGGCACCAGCGAGCGGGTCACCGGCCAGCGGTTCCTGCCGCGTGGGGCGGCGAGCCTGCCCGCCTGATCCACGTACGTCGCACCCTGCGTTCGCGGTGGTTGCCCCGTCCAGCTTGGATGGAGGTAGCCACCGCGAATGTCGTTGTGCCTGATTCCGGTCGGGCCGGGACAGTGGGACCCTCTGGTGGCTGGCTACGATCACCCGTTCGCACCCTCGCCTGGAGCTGATCAATGTCCTCACCGCCGGTCGACCCCTGGTCCGGGCAGACGGAGCCCGACGCGCGCTACGACTTCCACCCGCAGGGCCCGGAGGGCTACCAGCAGCCGCCAGCCGAGGGTTGGGTGCCGCAGCCGGGCGGGCAGCAGCCGTACGACGGCCACTGGCACGGTGCGCCGCAGCCCGCTCCGCCACCGGCGGTCCAGCAGCCGTATCCCACACAGCCATATCCCGCCCCGCCGTACTCGACGCCGCCGCACTCGACCCCGCCGCACTCGACTCCGCCGTACTCGACGCCGCCGTACTCGACTCCGCCGTACTCCAACACACCGCACGGCGGATATCCCGGCACGCCGCAGACCGGCTATCCGGCCGGTCAGTACGCCGGCTACCCGCCGCCCCATCCCGGTGGCGGACAGGGGCAGTCACGCCAACTGATCCTGATCCTGGGCATCGTCGGGCTGCTGGTGCTCTGCCTCGGCGGAGGCGGAGTCGCCTACGTTGCCTACGAGCGGGATCAGCGGGCCGACCCGACACCCACCCCTACCGCCGCCACCACCACAGCGCCAGCCAGCACTCCGAGCGCCACCGCCTCCGCGTCGGCCACTCCGTCGCCGGGGCCCAGTCCCGCTGCCCAGATCCGGGTCGTCACACCGGAGACTCTCGCGGGGCGTCCGAAGAGCACGGACGCGACGCTGAAGAAGTTGGCGGAGGACATGGTCCAGGAGCTGAGAGGCTCGGTGCGCGGCGAGAACGATGTCGTCGGCGCCTTCTACGGCAGCCCCAGCGAGCGGGACATGGTCATGGTGATCGCTGCCTCCACGTTCGTGCTCAACCCCACAAAAGAGCTCGACGACGCGGTGCGGTCGATGTCCAAGGGCCTGGCCGTGACGGGGATGACCACCATCGCCCCGGGCCCACTGGGTGGGGTGGCCAAGTGCGGCGACGGCAAGTCCGCGGAGGTGGCGCTGGGTGTCTGCGCCTGGGCCGACCACGGCAGCGTCGGGATCATCGTGATGTTCTTCTCGTCCGCGGCCGCCTCGGCGGCGGAGTTCGTCACCATCCGGGCGGAGATCGAGCAGCAGGCCTGACCACCACGGCGACGCGTGGGCGACGAGACTGCCCGAAACGCGGCACCATCGACGCCGTGGTCGAATCGTCGCCGTCCGATCGTGGAGTTGACTGATGTCCCAGCCGCCGGCCAACCCCTTCGGCCCGCCGCACGGTCCCCCTCCGCAGCGGCCGGCACCGCAGTACCAGCCAGGGCCGCCGCAGCAGCCCGCTGGCTGGGCACCGCCGCCGCAGGGCTTCGGGCCCGCGCAGTCGGGTCAGCCGTACGGCTACCCGAACGTCGCCGTCGGCCCGCCGCCGAAGAAGTCGAACCTCGCCACGATCGTGGTGATCGCGCTGGCGGCGGTGCTGGTGCTCTGCGTCGGCGGAGCGGCGGTCACCTGGTTCGTGGTCACGGACGACAAGAACGACGCGGGCGACGTCGTTGAGACCAGCAGGATCGAGGTGGTCGCGCCCGACACCCTCGCCGGCCGACCGAAGTACACCGGGACGGACTTACAGGGCGTTTCCGAGGCGACGGTCAACGCGATCAGGCCGATGGTGCAGAACGAGACAGGCGCGGTCGGCGCCTACTACGGAGAACCGATCCTGCGGGACTTCATCCAGATCGCCGCTGTCTCCGGGCTGGTGGTCGACCCGCAGAAGAAACTGGACGACGCGGTGCGAGGGCTGTCCACGCTGAAACTCAACGACATGGCGGCGACCGAGCCCGGCCCGCTCGGCGGCGACGCCCGCTGCGGCAACGGCTGGGCCGACGGCGTACCGCTGGGTGTGTGCCTCTGGGCGGACGGGGGCAGCGTGGGTGTGGTGGTCATGCACTACAGGTCCGCCGAACAGATGATGGCCGAGTTCGTCGGCATCCGTGGTCAGATCGAACAGCGTTCGTGAGCCGAGACCGGGGCCCCGGCCGTCCGAAGGTGGCCGAAGCCCCGTGAAAGTGCAAGATCCGCGCACCTTCGCCGAAGCTGCTGCCTCCAGCGAGCCGGAGGCGACATCATCTGCGTAGTTGCGCGGATGTTGACTATTCGAGGCGGCCGGGCCGCCGGCACCTAGGCCGTGGCGGCGTCACCTGGTGCGGCTGACGTCGCAGCCCGCTCGGGCGCGCTGCGCAGCACGCAGAACTCGTTGCCCTCCGGGTCAGCGAGCACCACCCAGCCGGCGCCGTCGGGCCGGGTCTGGTCGTCGACGAGTGTCGCGCCGATGCCGAGCAGCCGCTCGACCTCCTCGGCGCGGGTCCGGTCTGCTGGTTGCAGGTCGAGGTGCAGCCGGTTCTTCACCGTCTTGCCCTCGGGTACGGCGATGAACAGCACCACCGGGCCTCCCGGCGGCACGAGCATCGCCTCCGGGTCACCGGGGAAGTCGTCCGGCTGCCGGGGGCAGTCGAAGACCTGCGACCAGAAGCCGGCAAGGGCGTACGTGTCGCGACAGTCGATGCTGACGTTGTGGATAGTCGAACTCACAGTGGTCCTCCATGTGGCGCGTGGCGCGGCACCCGTTTCCGGGCACGGCGCAGCACGCAGAAACCGGTTTCCCTGCGGACGGGCGGTCAGCGCCCGACCCGTGCGGGGGCGCTCCGCCTCCGGGACCTCAGCCGACGCGGACCCGGGGCGCGGAGCAGACATTCGTTGACATCGACGCACCCCCTTCGCTTCCGAGCTGACAGCGCGATCTTTGCACCGGCCGCGCGCCGCGCGCAACCCCGTTCAGGCAGCGCCGGGCGCCGGGCAGGGCACCGAAGGCGCGTCCGCCGTCGGGAGGGTGACAGTCACCTCCAGGCCGCCGCCGGGCTGGGCGATCACCTTGACGGTGCCTCCGTGCGCCTGGCAGACCGCCCGCACGATCGACAGTCCCAGACCCGAGCCGCGCGCGCCGGTGCGTTCCCGCCCACCACGCCGGAACGGCTCGAACAGCCCCGGCACGTCGGCCTGGTCCACCTCGAACCCGGTGTTGCCCACCACGAGCCAGGAGCGCTGGCCGTCGGTGCCGGTACGCACCCAGAGCCGGCCGTGCAGATGGTTGTAGCGGACGGCGTTCTCGATGAGGTTGCCGGCCAGCCGGTCGAGCAGCCCGGGGTCTCCGACCACTGGCGCGGACTCCAGCGACGTCTGCACGCGCAGGCCGATCCGTTCCACCTCACGGCGCATCGCGGACAACGCGTTGGCGGTGCCCGCGGCGAGGTCGCACTCGGTGCGTCGACCGAGCCGCCGCCCGGCCTGCGCCTCGCTGCGCGCCAGCACCAGCAGCGCGTCCACAAGGCCATTGGCCCGCTCGGAGGCGTCGCGCACCACTGTCGCCATCCGGCGGTATTCGGCGGTGTCGGCGTCGTCGTCGCTGAGCGTCACGTCGATCTCGGTCCGCATGACGGCAAGCGGGGTGCGCAGCTCGTGCGAGGCGTTCGCCACGAAGCGCTTCTGCGCCTCGAACGCCGACGCGATCCGGTCCAGCATCGCGTCGAAGGTCTTGGCCAGCTCCGCCACCTCGTCGTCGGCGCCCGAGTAGCCGATCCGCTGGTCCAGGGTGGCCTCGCCGAGCCGCTGCGCGGTAGCGGTGACCTGGTGCAGCGGGCGCAGCGCCCGGCCGGCCACGGCGTACGCGCCGGCCACCCCGACGACGCTGATCGCCAGCAGCGCGACGAGGCCCTTGGCCAGCAGCTCCCCCGAGGCGGCGTCGACAAGTTGACGCTGCCACTGGGCGGCGTCCATCGACCGGCCGTCGGAGAGAAGCACCGTCGTGCCGGGCAGCAGCTCGTCGGTGGGTCGCAGCGCGTCCCGGACCAGCAGCCAGGCCAGCAGCACCAGGATCGCGCCCGCGCCGACCAGCAGCACGCCGTTGAGCAGTGTCAGCCGCAAGCGCAGTGTGGGCCGCAACCGGCGGCTCACGCGCCCACCTCCGAGGTGCGGTAACCCGCGCCCACCACGGTCTCGATGAGCGGCGGATCGCCGAGCTTCTTGCGCAGCGTCATCACCGTGACCCGCACGATTGTGGTGAACGGGTCGGTGTTGGCGTCCCAGACCCGCTCCAGCAGCTCCTCGCTGGAGACCACCGCTCCGCGCGCCTTGAGCAGCTCGCTGAGCACCCCGAACTCCTTGTTCGTCAGGTCGATCGGCACACCGGCCCGGGTGGCGACGCGGCGGGCCGGGTCGAGCACGAGGTCGGCGAGTTCGAGCACCGGCGGCGCGGCCGGGGTGGCCCGCCGGCCGAGCGCCTGCACCCGGGCGACCAGCTCGTCGAAGGCGAAGGGCTTCGGCAGGTAATCGTCCGCGCCGAGCTGCAACCCCTCCACCCGGTCGGCCACCGTGCCGCTCGCCGTCAGCATCAGCACCCGGGTCAGCGCGCCGGACGCGGCGAGCTCGGCGCAGATCTGGTCGCCGTGCACGCCGGGCAGGTCGCGGTCGAGCACCACCACGTCGTACCGGGTCACGAACGCCGCCTCGTGGCCGGCGTCGCCGTCGTACGCCACGTCGACCGCCATGCCCCGCTTGCGCAACCCGCGCGCGATCGCGTCGGCGAGGTTGCGCTCGTCCTCCACCACCAGTACCCGCATCCCCGGCCTCCTCGCTGCTGACCACCGACAACCTAGTGCCGGCCGGCAAACAATCGTCCCTCGACGCCCGCGTCGGTCGCCGTCGCGGGCCACTGCGGCGGTACGGGCTGCTCGTCCATCCGGCCGACCGGTGATCAGTCGGGCAGGTTCCACAGCTGGTACGAACTGTTAGCTGTGGCGCACAGCACGTGACCCGTGATGGCCTGACAATCCCCTGTGGCGTCCGGCAGGACGTCCAGGACGCGTACCTTGCCGGCACGGGCATCCAACTCTCCGACGAGCAGCCCGCCGCCGGGATACCCACGTAAGCCGACCATCCGGCGGGCGTCGCCGACCTGGTACAGCTCCCATCTGCCCAGGTCGGCCAGCTCCTCGCCGGTAAGTGCATCGACAACGAGGTACCGCACCATCGGACCGGGACCGCTGACGCTCACCATCAGCCTGCCGTCGTACGGCCAGCCCCACGACCAGCGGTCGGTACGCCAGCGCAGCCCGCCGGTCTCGGGGTCGATCGCCAGTAGTTCGCCCCCACCGGTGCGTATACACAGAACGGGGCCACAGTTCGCCGCGAACTCGACCGGGCCGGTCGTACGTGTCCAGCGCCGGTCCAGCCGATCCAGCCCGTACGCGGTGACAGTGGCCGAGCCTCTGTCGACGGCAAGCAGCAGGTCTTCCATCGCCTCGAGCCCGAGCGGCCCGTCGTCGGGTGGGAGCAGGCTGGCACTGGCCAGCACCGCGCCGGTGCTCGCCTCGCGTACCTCGACCGGCGCGTTCACCGGGTTGAGCACCACCCGGTCCACCCCGTGCCCGGTGTCGCGGAAGCTGATCTGGGCACTTGTGGGCGGCAACTGCCAGCGCACGGTGCCGCAGCAGGGATCGACAGCACGCAGGCTGCTCACTTCGGTCTGGCCGCCGGAGTGCAGCAGCAGGTTGCCGTCAGCCAACGCGATGGCCCTGCCCGGCTGCTGCCACCGCAGCGCCCCGGTTGCCCGGTCCAGCGCCACAGTGAGCGTTTCCCGGCCCACCGGCCCGATCTCGTAGCCGGTGACCAGCAGCATCCCGGCCAGCGGGGTGATGCGCCAGGACCGGGCCTCGGCCGACAACGGCGCCTGCCAGGCCGGCGCGCCGCCGGGCAGCCGGTACGCGGCCAACCGCCCCTGCCGCGCCGATGTGTTTGCCGGCTCGACGATCAGGAAGAGGTCATCGTCGACAAGCGCATCGGCGCCGAGCCGAGCAGGCAGCGTCACCACGGTCCGTCGAGGCGGTAGCGCGGCACCGGCGGTGACGGTGACCAAGACGAGCAACAGGAGCAGCGCGCAGCGCAGCCGCCGGTCGTTGGCACGGGGTGGGCGGGGCAACAGGTCCGGGTCCGGACCGTGCCGTAACTCGCCGAGGTCGATCACCGGACCGGTCACGGCCGAGACCGCCAGAACGCGGTCGAGCCGTCAGGTCGCTGGTCCTTCACCACCAGTAACCGCCTCCCGCCCTCCTCGCCGCCGACCGCCGGCAATCCCTTGCCAGCCGACAACCATCGTCCGCCGTCGATCGGCTCGCCGCTTGTCAGCCGGGCAACCGCCACAGCGCGAAGGAGGCATCCTGCCGACGGCAGAGCATCTGTCCGGTGAGCACCGCCTGGCACTCGCCGGCCGTGTCCGGCAGCACGTCCAGCAACCGGACCGTGCCCGCCCGGACGTCCAGCTCAGCGACGAGCAGACCGCCGTCGGGATGACTGCGTACGCCGATCGTCGGGCCGCCCCACGGGAACTGGGCCAGCTCCCAGCGACCCAGATCGGCGAGCACCCGGCCGGTCTGCGGGTCGAGCACGGAGAGCTGCTCCGCACCCGGCCCGGCGCTGCTCACACTGGTGGCCAGCAGCCGGCCTGCCGACGGCCAGACCCACGCCCAGCGGTCGCTGCCCCAGAGCGGCCGACCGGTCGCGGCGTCGACGACCCGCAGCCCACCGGAGCGGTTCTGGAGGCAGACGGTCGTGCCGCAGTCCGACGCGTACAGCGCCTCGTCGGCGGGTGTACGCCAGCGCTGGTCCAGCCCGTCGAGCCCGTACGCGGTGATCATCGTCGGGGACCCGCCGAAGGTGAGCAGCAGGTCGTCCACTATCTGCACACCCGTGCGCGCCCCACTGACGGGTGCCGCCAGCCCGGTGCGCGCCAGCACGGCACCCGTGGTCCCGTCGAGGACCTCGATGGGCCCGTTCGCGTGGCTGAGCACCACCCGGTCCACGCCGTGCTCGCCGTCGCGGAAGCTGAAATCGCCGCCCGCGACGATGGGCACCTGCCAGCGCACTGTGCCGCAGCACGGGTCGACAGCCCGTAGGGTGCCCCCCTGGTCGCCGACGGAGTGCAGCAGCAGGTTGCCGTCGGCGAGCAGGCTGGGGCTGCCGGGCTGCTGCCAGCGGTACGCCCCGGTCCGGCGGTCCAGCGCCACGGTGAGCGTGCCCTGCCGGTCCGGGCCGGTCTCGTGCCCGGTGGCCAGCAGCATGTCGCCCTGCTGGGCGATGCCCCAGTATCGGCCCTCCGCCGGCAGCGAAGCCTGCCAGGCCGGCTCGCCGCCGGGCAGCCGGATGGCTGTCAACCGCCGCTGCGCCGCCGGCCCGCTGAGCGGCTCGACGAGCACGAAGAGGTCACTGGTGACCAGGGCGTCGGCGCCGAGGCGGCCCGGCAGCGCCAACACCTCACGCCGGGGGTGCGGCCCCGCGCCGGCCAGGCTGACAAGCACGAGCAGCAGGACCAATGCGCAGCGCAGGGGCCGCCCCTTGGCCAGTGGCGGGCGAGGCAGCCGGTCGGCTTCCGGCCCATGCCGCAGCTCGCCGAGGTCGATCAGCGGGCCGGTCACTGGTGTAACCGCCACAGCGCCGTCGAGCCGTCGAGGCGCCGGCAGAGCAGCACCGGCAGCGCCGCCTGGCACCCGCCTGCCACACCCGGCAGGATGTCCAGGGTCCGCGCCCGGCCGGCGGCCAGGTCCAGTTCGGCGACCACGAGCCGACCGTCGACCGTCGACCGTACGCCAATCAGGTCGTCGCCCCTGCGCATCCGGCTCACAAGCCCCCACCGACCCAGATCCGCCCTCTCCTGCCCGGTCTTCGCGTCGCGTACCGCGTACCGCTGGTCGTGCCCCATCATCAACAGCCGGTCCTGCCGGACGTCGGCGAGCATGTCCGGACCGGGATTGGCCCATCGGACGGCACCGGTGGTGGCGTCGATGGCCTGCAGGCCGCCGGTCTGCAGGCCTGCGCAGAGCAGATCCGCACAAGCCACCGACCAGGCCACCAGCGGCACCGGGGACGTCCACATCGGTGCGATGTCGGGCAGGCTGTAGGCGACCAGCCGGGTGCTGCCCGGCGGGACGAGCAGCACCAGGTCGCCGACGACCTGCACCCGCTGGAACGCCGACCGGTCGCCGGGCAGCGTGTCCACGCTCCGCAGCAGCTTGCCGGTGCCGGCGTCGTACACCTGTAGTTCGCCGGTCGGCTGGACGACAACGACCTGGTCGACCTGGCCGGCGCGCTCGTGGTAGTCAGGGCTGCCGGGTGGGACGGGCACCGACCAGAGCACCCGACCGGTGTCGGGCGCCACCCTGCTCACCGTGCCCGGCGCGTCGTCCGCGTCGTCCACGAGAAGCAGGCCGCCGTCGACAGTCCACTGGACGAGCCCCGGATGGTGCCAGCGCCGCTGCCCCGTGGCGGCGTCGAAGGCGGTGGTCTCCAGCACCTCAGCGGTGGTGGCCGCGACGGCCAGCAGCAACCCGCGCTCGGCCCACACGGCCAGATAGTCACCGCTTCGCGCCAGCGGCACCCGCCACCGGCGGCGCAGGTCCTGCTCTCCGGTCGCCGAGGGCAGGGTGTACGCCGTGAGGTACCGCTCGCCGTCAGGTGTGGTCGGGTCGACAACGACGACGCCGGCGGCGGTGAGGTACGCCGAGGCGTCCGGCACGGTCGGCACCGGCGTCACCGCCCGGCGGGGCGCCGGTGCCCCGCCGGCGAGCACGAGCAGGGTCAGCAGCAGTACGCCGGTGCTGCGCAGCGGTCGGCCGGCGGCGCGCGGCCGGCGGGGCGGCGGTGCCGATACCGGCTCGTCCCGGACCTCGCCCAGCTCGATAATCGACAACGACAGTCCCTCCGTGGCGGGGTGCGACCTACCGGGCTGCCCCGGCAAACCGGCCGCTGCCGTACCGGCCCGGCAAATGCGACGCAACCTCGCCTGTACGATGGCGCGTCGTGGCTGTGCCGGTGGTAGACCCCTCGCTGAATCCCGTGACCGACGCCGACCCGGCCGAGGTCGAGCCGACACGGCGGCCTCGACGCCGCCCGGCCCGAACCGACCTGTTGGCCCTCGGAGCCTATGTGCTGCTGGGTGTCTTCGTCTGCCTCAACTACTGGGGTGACGTGACCGGTCGGGTCTCCTCGCACCTGCCGACCGACCACAGTTGGTTCGAGTGGCTGTTCGCCCACGGCGCCTACTCGGTACGGCACCTGGAGAACCCGCTGTTCACGGCCCGGCAGAACGCCCCGGACGGGGTGAACATGATGGCCAACACCTCGCTGCTCGGGGTGACCCTGCCGCTGTCGCCGCTGACAATGCTGTTCGGCCCGCAGGTCACGTACGCGCTCTACCTGGGCGGCGCCCTGGCGGCCACTGCGGGCACGGCGTACTGGATGCTCTCGCGGCACCTGGTGAAGTCCCGAGCTGCCGCATTCGTCGGTGGCGCGTTCCTCGGTTTCGCGCCGGGCGTCGTCCACCACGCGAACGGTCAGCCCAACTTCGTGTCCAACTTCCTGTTGCCGCTGATCGTCGTGCGGGTGCTGCGGCTTGGCGAGTCGGGTCGGTGGCGGCGCAACGGGCTGGTGCTCGGCGCGCTTGTGGCGTACCAGATCTTCATCAACGAGGAGATGCTGCTCCTCACCGCGCTTGCCTGCCTGGTCGTCGTGCTCGCGTACGTCGTGCAGCGCCCGGCGGCGGCGCGGCGCGCGGCCGGCTCGTTCCTGGCCGGGCTCGGCGTCGCCGGTGGCCTGGCGCTACTGCTGACGGCGTACCCGATCTGGTTCCAGTTCAACGGCCCGCAGTCCTACCGCGGCCTGCAGGGCGGTGTCTTCCACAACTGGGGCGAGGACCTGGTCGCCTTCGTCACCTTCGCCCGGGACACCTGGGCCGGTAACCCGGAGGTGGAGAAGACGATCGGGTTGACCGAGCAGAACACCTGGTTCGGGTGGCCACTGGTGCTGCTGTCGGTGGTGGCGCTCGTGCTGCTGGTGCGCCGCTCGTTGGCCGCCCGGATCATCGCGGTGCTGGTCGTGGTCTTCACGGTGGCCTCGATCGGGCCGTGGGTGCGCTTCAACGGCGTCGAGACCACGGTGCCCGGCCCGTGGTCGTACGTGTCGGACGACCTGCCGCTTGTCGAGATGATGATGCCGACCCGGTTGGCGCTTGTGGTGGCCGCCGCGTTGGGCGTACTGCTGGCGCTGACCTGGGACGCGGCGGCCCGGCAGGGGCGTCCGGTGGCCGACCGGCCCGAGGTGCCGGCCCAGCGCACCGGCGAGCCGGCGGAGTCCGACGTGCCGTCCATGCCCGCGCCGGTCGTGTCGCGTCGACGCTGGCTGCGCCCGGTGGGGTACGCGGCGGTCGCGCTGGCGGTGCTGCCGCTGTTCCCCCGGCCGCTGCCGGCGCAGCAGGTGGACCCGCCGCCGAACTTCATCACCGCCGGCGGCTGGCGCCCCTACGTGCCGGAGGGCCGGACCCTCGTGCCGGTGCCGATCCCGAGCAACGTGCACGGCCTGTCGACGCTGCGGTGGAGCGCGCTGACCGGGCACGAGTTCCCCATCCCGGGTGGCTACTTCATCGGCCCGAACGAGCTGGGCGAGGGCGTCTTCGGCGCTCCGAACCGGCCCACCAGCACCCTCATCTACTCCACGATGGACGCTGGTGCGGTTCCGGCGATCACCGACGAGAACCGCCGTCAGGCCGTCGAGGACCTGCGGTTCTGGCGGGCGTCGGTGGTGGTGCTCGGGGCGCATCCGCGCGAGGCGGTGCTGCGTGAGCTGGTCACCGCCCTGATCGGGCCGCCGCAGCGGGTCGACGACGTCTGGGTGTGGGACGTCCGCGCGCTCGTGGACTGACGCGCTGCCCGACGGTCAGCCGACCCGGTCCCGGACGTCCCAGACCCACGCGCCGTCGACCTGGCGTCCGGGGCCGAGCAGCGCCTCGACGGTCCGGCGCACCGGCTCGTCCTGCGCGAGCCGGCCGAGCACGACGATCGCGGCCCGCCAGTGCCGCAGGTCCTCGACGGCCTGACGGCGGTCGTCGTCGGTGAGCGCCGGCACCGCGCCGGTCTGCGCGACCCGCCGGAGCAGCACGGAGGTGGGTCGGTCCGGCGCACCCCAGCGCGCCGCCGGGTCGTCCGGGCCGCTCGGGCCGATGAAATAGCCGCCCGGCGCTTCGAATGCCAGCCCGGTGCGGGCGGACCAGAGCATCACCGGGCTCAGCGCGGCGCCGGTGACCGGGGGCACCGCCACCACTGTCCGGCCCGCTGGCACCAACGGCCGCCACCGGCCGTCGGCGACGAACGCCGGCACAGGCGCCACCGGGATCGCCCGGATCGGCGTCGGCACCAGCGGAAGCAACGCGGCTACCACCGCGCCACCCCACAGCAGGCGTACCGGCAGTCCTTGCACGGCCGCCGCCCGGACCCGGTCCAGCGACAGCGCCACGAGCACGCCGAGCACCGGTACGCACACCAGCGCGAACCGGGCCGGCACCGCGAGGTCGAGCAGCGGCAGCCCGGCGACCAGGCGGTACGGCCCGGGGATGCCGGTGGCGGTGCTGTCGATCCGCAGCTCGGTGCCGAGCGAGAGCAGGGCGAAGACGATGCCGCAGCCGGCCAGCGCGCGGACCAGCGGGCGTCGCCACAGCCAGATCACGATGACCACGGCGAGCACCAGCAGCCCGGGGCCGAAGAACGAGTTCTCCTCGGTCGGGTTGGGCGACAGCAGTCCCGGCAGCCAGTTGTCACCGAACACTGTCTGCCGGGCCGAGGCGGTGAACGACGCCGCGTCGAGCTGGAAACCGTGCGCGGCGAAGGCCATCCCGTCGTAGTGCTGCGGGCCGTGGAACTGGAACCACAACGGGTACGCCAGCGGCACCACCGCTACGACGGCCGCCACAGCGAGCCTGCCGAACAGGGTCGGGGCGTGTCGCCGGGCCGCCGCCCGGTCGGCGAGCGCGTAGCCCACCGCGAACACCCCGGAGGCGAGGGCCAGGAAGACAAGCGTCTCCTCCCCGATGAACACCTGCCAGACGACAAGCAGCCCCAGGCCGACGCCGGATCGCCACACGGCGCGCTGCCACGCCTCGCCGGGTCCTGGTGCGGGGCGGAACACCAGGGCGAGGATCGCCGGCACGAGGAACTGGGCGGCCATGTGCAGGTGTGCCCCCGCCTGGGCGATCATGCCGGGGGCGAAGCCGCAGATCAGCCCACCGACCGCCGCCGCCGACCGGGCGGTGACCAGGCGGCGGCGCAGCAGCGCGTACCAGGCCGTTGCCGTGCCGGCGAGGCAGCAGACGACAGCAACGCAGAACGCCACCTGCGAGCCGAACAGCAGCGTGACCGGGGCCAGCGGGACACCCAGGCCGAGCACCGACGTGTTCGCCATCAGGTTGACGCCGTCCGGTGCGTTCAACGCCGTGCTGTAGAGCGGGTTCCCGCCCTCGCTGACCGCACGCGCCGCGTGGGCCAGCATCCACTCGAAGAGGACCTGGTCGCCGGCCTGGTGGAACAGCCGCCCGGGGTGGCCCCACTGGCCGCTGGTCAGCAGCAGCGCCAGGCCGACGTAGCCGGCGACCACGAACGCGTCCGGCAGCCACGCCGGTCGGGGCCGGCGCGTGGACGCCGATCCGGCCGTCGCCGTCGTCACCGACGACGACGACGCTCCGGCGGCCATCAGACCGAGCGGTCCGTCAGCGCCCGGACATCCCACACCCAGACGTCCAGCTCCTGCCGGCCCGGACCGACAAGCTCCTCGACGGTACGCCGCAGCGGCTCGACGTTCTGCTGACGCAACGGGAGCACCAGGATCGCCGCCTGCCAGTGCCGCAGCTCGTCCTGGAAGCGTCGACGCTGCCTGTCGTCGAGCTTCGGTGCCCGGCCGGTGGTCGCCACCTCCTCCAACAGTTGACCCACCCCGCTGGGCCGGCCGCCGAACCGGCCCGGGTCACCGGTATTGCCGTTGCGGGGGGCCAGGAAGTAGCCGCCCGGGATCTTGAAGTCGAGGTTTGTGGCCGCCGCCCAGCGCATGCCGTGCGTGTTGCCCATACTGGGCACCGGGATCGGCACCAGCGTCTGGTCCGGGCCGACGTACGTCCGCCAGCGGTCGGCGGTGATGAAGTCCGGCACCGGCGGTCGGGAGACCATCCGCAGCGGCATCGGTGCGATCGGCAGCAGCGCGAACGCCAGGCCGGCGGCGGTGAGCGTGCGCACCGTACGCCGCTCGACCGAGCGCAGCGCCCAGGCCCGCTCGACGGCCAGCGCGAGCAGCAGCCCGACCACCACCGTGGTGATCAGGCCGAACCGGGTCGGCACCACAGCGTCCAGCAGTGGCAGGTGCACCAGCAGCTGCCACGGCCCGGTGATCAGCTCCCGGTCCCACCAGGAGATCCGCTCACCGAGGGACAGCACAGCGAACAGGCCGCCGGTCACCGCGAGCGCCCGGACGATCATCTCCCGGCGCAGCCACACCACGATGGCGATGGCGAGCAGCGAGAGGCTCCAGCCGAAGAAGGCGTTCTCCTCGGAGTAGTTCGGCGCCAGGTTGGCGTTTGCCCGCTGGTTGCCTCCGAGCGTGGGGGAACCGGGCGCGAAGAACGCGGCGATGTCGTTGCCGTAGTCCTGGACCGCATCGCTGAGACCGTGGTACGCCATCGGCCCGGCGAACTGCACGTACAGGGGGTACGCCAGCAGCGAACCGGCCAGCAGCGTGCACGCCGCGACACCGATGCCCAGGGGCCGCCACGCCGCCCACCAGCGGGCCGGCTCCTGGGCGAGCACCGCGAGCAGGAAGACCCCGCAGGCCATCGCCGTGAAGAGCAGGATCTCCTCGTTGATGAACGCCTGCGCGGTGACGAGCACCGCGAGCAGCAACCCGTCGCGTACCGGCCGGCGGGACCGGGTGAGCACCAGCACCCGCCACACGATGAACGGCAGCAGGAACTGGCTGATGATGTTCGGATGCCAGCTGGCGTGCGAGAGCATCGCCGGAGAGAAGCCACAGAACCAGCCGCCGGCCGCCGCCGCGAGCGGGGTCCTTACGACGTGGCGGGACAGCACGAGATACCAGGCCGTGGCCGTGCCGGCGAGGCCGAGCGTCACGAGCACCACGAAGGACACCGCGGGCCCGAACAGCAGGGTCACCGGCACCATCGGGATGCCCAGCGCCAGCACTGCCGTGTTGGCCATCAGGTTGACGCCGTCGGGGTAGTTGAACTGCTCGGTGAAGAACGGGTACTCGCCGTGCAGCACCACGCGTACCGAGTGGGCGAGGAAGAACTGCACCTGGGCCGGGTCGCCGGTGTAGAGCGACGCCACCCGACCGGCCGGGTCCAGCCAGATCCGGCTTGTCACCCAGAGCGCGGCGAGCAGGAACAGCCCGCCCACCGCCAGGTGCTGGCGGCGGCGCGTCCAGCGGGTCCACCACCGTCGGCGCGGTCCGGCCGGCGCCGCCACGGCGTCATCCGCAGCAGCGGCATCGTCGGGTACGTCGGCCGGCGGCGCTTCGGCCGGCGAGGGCTCGACGGTGTCGGTGCGGGACGGGGCGGCGGCCGGAGCGGGAGCACTGGCCACAGGGGTCGTGCTGGCCACGGGAGTCTTGCTGGCCGTGGTGGTCTCGCGTGCTGTGGTGGTCTTGCTTGCTGTGGTTGTCGGGGAGGCGCGGCGGGTGTGCTGGCTCACAGACTCGTCGGGACCCACTGCCGCCTCCGGGTGCGGCGCGGACAGGGCGCGGGACTCGGCAGGCGTCACAGTCGGCGGAGTCTACCCGAGCGACGAAACGGCACTAAAAGCCCCAGGGCTCCGTCCACTATGGTTCGTCAGTCGCCGGCCAGCGAAAGCGCTGCACCGGACATCTCGTACTATGGCGCTTTCCGTAAACGACGGCGAGGCGATCGGGGGCGGGTCTCAGGTGACTCCAGGCCGCCAGCACGGCACGACGCTCGCCGTCCTGCTGACAGCACTGTTGGCCGCCACCGCCTGCGGTCCGGTGGCCGACCGGGCACCGCGCGACCTGCGGGTGGGCTACGACAGCCTCGACGGCACGCTGAAGGTGTGGCCGCCACGGGGCGATCTGGCCGCTGACGCCGCGGCGACGACGGCGATCACCGACGCGGTCCGCGCCTGGCGCTCACCGATCGACGACCGGGCGCACCTGCCCTCGTCGGGCATCCTGTTCTCCGGCCGGGTCGACGACACGCCCATCGCGCTGGTGGCGGCCGACGTGCCCGGCGAGAGCGCGTCCTGGCTGCTGCAACTCACCGGCGACGGCGGCCGGTACGCGGTGACCCGGGCCACCGAGTACACCGACCCGGGCTACCTGGTCTACTCCGACGTGCTGCCGGTGCACACAGCCGACGGCCGGCGCTACCTGGTCTCCGCCCGGGTGCAGCAACTCCTCGGGCCGCAGGACCGGGCGCTGCCCCTCACCGACGGGCTCAGCGCCCCTGCCGACGTACCGGCCTGCACGGCCGTGGGGGTGACCGCGACGCTGCGGGCCACCGAATCGCTGCCGCGAGGGCGGGCCGCCGACCGGCTGCTCGACCTGGGCACCGGCACGACCGACCCGCGCTATCCCCTGGTACGCGACGAGTCCGGCGCCGGCCGGCGGGCGCTGACCGGCCTGGACACCTGTGTGCTGGCCGGTGAGCGGGGTCCTTTCGGCAGCATTCCGCGTCGGATCGGCGACCGGGACGCCCCTCGTGCGGTGCCGACGTCCTGGCCGATGGCGAAGCTCACGGTCCGTTCGCTCGGCGAGGTGGCCCTCGGCGGCGGCGAGCCCGCCGAGTTGCAGCAGCTCAGCTGGGACACCGACGCCGGCACGATGACCTCTGTCGTCTACCGGCCGGCGGACGGGAGCGCGCCGGTGGTCTCGCCTGCCGACCGGGCCACCCCGTTGCAGACGTACCACCTGCCGATGCCCGGCCAGCCGCTTGTGGTGCTCAGTTGGCGGGCCACCCGGGACAGCTCCCTCTCGGTACCGCCGGGAACTCCCCAACTCGTGGAGCGCCCCGGCCTGGTGGTCATCCCCGAGCCGACCCGCACCCAGACCTACAGCCTGGCAAACACCGACAAAACCCACTACCGCTCAGTAAGCCCCCGCCGCCCCCGCTAACCCCCGCCGCCCCCGCTAACCCCCGCCGCCCCACCCTCCCCCGCGCGCGCCCTGCCCTGCCCTGCCCTGCCCGCGCGCGCCCGCGCCACCCCGTCCCACCCACCTCCTCGTCGATCATGGACTTGTGGTGGGCAATGACTGGCGATTCACCCCTTTTGCGGGGCACCACAACTCCATGATCGACGCGTGCGGGTGGCGCGGGGTCAGAGGCGCGGGGTCAGAGGCGCGGGGTCAGAGGCGCGAGGTCAGAGGCGCGGGGTCAGAGGCGCGGGGTCAGAGGCGCGGGGTCAGAGGCGCGAACGACGACGGCGGGCTCCCCTGCAGGGGAGCCCGCCGTCGTCGTTGTCGCGGATTTAGTTTTGGGCTGAGGTGCTGGTGGGGGTCAGGCGGTCCGGGGTGGCGTCCAGGCCGGAGATCCAGCCGGTGACGTTCCGGGCGACGTCCTGCGCGGTCAGGCCGAGGTCGGCGAGGATCTGCGCGCGGGTGCCGTGCGGGTGCCAGTCGGCCGGTACGCCCAGGTCCTTGAGCGGCACCCGGACGTCGGCGTCCCGCATCGCCTGGCCGAGGGCGTCGCCGACGCCACCGACCCGGACGCCGTCCTCGACGCTGACGACGAGCCGGTGGCCGGCGGCCAACTCGACCAGCTCGGCCGGCACCGGACGAACCCAGCGGGGGTCGACGACGGTGACCCCGTAGCCGTGCTCGGCGACCCGGGCGGCGACCTCCATGCCCAGCTGACCGAAGGAGCCCACAGCCACCAGCAGCACGTCGGTACGCGCCGACTCGGCCAGCACGTCGACAGGGCCGACCCGGCGTACGGCCGGCAGGTCCGCGGCCACCGTGCCGGTGGGGAAGCGCACGACTGTCGGGCCGTCGTCGACGGCCAGCGCCTCGCGCAGCTCCTCACGCAGCGTGGTGGCGTCGCGGGGAGCGGCGATCCGCAGCCCAGGCACCACACCGAAGACCGACATGTCCCAGATGCCGTAGTGGCTGGGGCCGTCCGGGCCGGTGATGCCGGCGCGGTCAAGCACGAATGTCACAGGCAGCTTGTGCATCGCCACGTCCAGCAGGACCTGGTCGAAGGCACGGTTGAGGAAGGTGGCGTAGACGGCGACCACCGGGTGCAGGCCGCCCAGCGCCAGCCCGGCCGCCGAGGTGGCGGCGTGCTGCTCGGCGATGCCCACGTCGTACACCCGCTCGGGGTATTTGCGGGCCAGCTTGGCGATGCCTGTGGGCTCGGCCATAGCGGCGGTGATGCCCACGACGTCCGGCCGCTCGTCGGCGACGGCAAGCAGCTCGTCGGCGAAGACATGCGTCCACTTCACCGCCGGGGCGGCCAGCAGCGCGCCGGTCTCCACGTCGAAGGCGCCGCCGGGGCCGTGCAGACAGTCGGCCTCGTCCTCCTCGGCGGGGCGGTAGCCGTAGCCCTTACGGGTGACCGCGTGCACGATCACCGGGCCGCCGAAGTTCTTCGCCGCGCGCAGCGCCGACTCGACCGCCGCCACGTCGTGCCCGTCCACCGGGCCGACGTACTTGATGCCGAGGTCCTCGAACATGGCCTGCGGGGCGACGGCGTCCTTGATGCCCTTCTTGACCGCGTGCAGCACCTCGTACATCGGCTTGCCGACGAGCGGGGTGGAGCCGAGGGCGTCCTTGACCGTGTCGAGGACCTTCTCGTAGCCCGGGTTGAGCCGCAGCGAGGAGAGGTGGTCGGCCAGGCCGCCGATCGTCGGCGAGTAGGACCGACCGTTGTCGTTGACGACGATGACAAGGGAGTTGCCGGCGGTGGCGATGTTGTTCAGCGCCTCCCAGCACATGCCGCCGGTGAGCGCGCCGTCGCCGACCACTGCCACGACGCTGCGCGCCTCGCCCCGCAGGGCGTACGCCTTGGCCAGACCGTCGGCGTAGGAGAGCGCTGTGGAGGCGTGCGAGTTCTCGATCAGGTCGTGCTCGCTCTCGGCCTGGCTGGGGTAGCCGGAGAGGCCACCGCGCTGGCGGAGCTTGTCGAAGCCGGACTGCCGCCCGGTGAGGATCTTGTGTACGTACGCCTGGTGGCCGGTGTCGAACAGCAGCCGATCACGGGGGGAGTCGAAGACGCGGTGCATGGCCAGCGTCAGCTCGACCACACCGAGGTTGGGCCCGACGTGGCCGCCGGTGCGGGAGACCTTGGCGATCAGAAAGTCCCGGATCTCGGCGGCGAGCACGTCCAGTTCCTCGCCCGACATCCGCTTGACGTCCTGCGGACCGCGAACCGTCCCCAGCAGCCGGCCGTGGTTGGCCGTGTCCTCTTCAACACTCATGACCGCAGAGTCTATCGGCCGGGCGGTACTTCGCAGCCCGGCCGGAGCCCGGCACACCCGCACCCTCCGGCCGAACCCCTGCTCAGAGCCGGATCCGCAGCCGGCGCGGCCTGTCGGTCGGTGCACCGCCGTGCGCCGGGCCGGCAGGTGTCCAGGAGCCCAGGACCGTGCCCCGGGTGGCGCCGGTCACGGACGGGATCGATCCGGGCAGGCCGTGCCAGGACAGCCAGCCGAGCAGCGCGAACGCGTACGCCTCCTTGGCCTGCGCGGGTACGCCCCACTCGTCGATGCCGCGCAGCGTCCACCGGCCGGCGCCCAGGGCGGCGAGCCGGCCCAGCAGGGTGGGGTTGCGCACACCGCCTCCTGCGGCGATGACCTCGACCACACGGTGCCTGTCGCACTCGGCGGCCACCACCCGCGCGGTCAGCTCGGTGAGCGTGGCCAGCAGGTCGTCCACGGGCACGGGTTCGCCGAGCGCGGCCAGGTGGCGGTCCAGGTAGCCGGCGTGGAACAGCTCCTTGCCCGTGGACTTGGGCGGTGGTGCCGCGTAGTACGGCTCGGCCAGCAGGTCGGCAAGCAGCCGCTCGTGCGCCCGGCCGGCCGCCGCCCGCGCGCCGTCGATGTCGCACGGCTGGTCCAGGAAGCGCCGGGCCGCCGCGTCCAGCAGAGCGTTGGCAGGGCCGACGTCGTACCCCAGGATCGGGGCTTCCGGCGCGACCACTGTGAGGTTGGCGATGCCGCCCAGGTTCAGGGCCGCACGCGGTCCGGCGGCGCCGTCGAGCAGCAGCGAGTCGAACGCCGGCACCAGCGGCGCGCCCTGGCCGCCGGCGGCGATGTCCGCCGAGCGCAGGTCACTGAGCACCGGTACGCCGACCCGGGCCGCCACCCGCGCCACCGCGCCGAGTTGCAGCGTGCCCCGGGCCACCCCGTCGGCGATCCAGTGGAACACCGTCTGGCCGGGCGAGACCACCGCGTCGGCCGTGCCACCGGCAAGTTCGAGGCCGACCGCCGCCGCATCGGCGAACACCTCGCCGAGGCGGTTGTCGAGCTGGCACACGGCCTCGATGGTGGTGGCCCCGGGCGGCAGCAGCGCGGCGATCTGGGCACGCAGGGCTTCGTCGTACTCCAGCTCGCGATGCCCCAACGGCCGCAGCCAGAGGGTGTCCCCCTCGGTGGTGAACTCCGCCGCCACCACGTCCACGCCGTCGTACGACGTCCCCGACATCAACCCGACGATCTTCACGGCGTCAGGCTAGCGGCGGTGCCGTGCCCTCGCGACGCCTCGTCCGCGCCGGAGCGAGGGCGGCCTACCGTCCTGCCGTAGCGTTGAGGGGTGACTGAGCCTGAACGGCTGAACGATCGTGAGCAGCGCGCCTGGTTCGGCTTCCTGGTCATGCAGGAGGACGTCCGGCGGCACATGAACCGCCAGTTGCTCCGCGACGCGGGGATCTCCCTCGCGGATTTCGCCGTTCTGAGCGGTCTGCGGCTTCACGGGGACGGACCGATGCGGGTCTTCGAGCTGCGGGAGGTCCTGCGGTGGGAGAAGACGCGCCTCACCCACCAGGTGTCCCGCATGATCCGCCGGGGCCTGCTGGAGCGCCGCAGCTCCGACGATGATGCTCGGGGGACCTACATCGCGCTCACCGGGGAAGGGCGCACGGTGATCGACCGGGCGACTCCCCTGCACCTGCGGTACGTGCGGGAGGTTTTCCTCGACGTGCTGAGCCCTCGGCAGCTCGACACCCTGGCCGTGATGTCCGAGGCGGTGTTGGACAACCTCAAGGACGACCCCTTCGAGGAGTGAGGGTCGACCCTCACTGAGGTGACTCATCACCCGAACCGTCTTCCTCGATTATTGAGGTATCACCACCTCACCGCCCTATTGACCCCAAGCCAGTGCGGGGAATCGGGTTTCTGATAGGAACAGCCATCCAACCTGGGTGATGTGTCACCCGCCACTAGAGGGTGACGAGTCACCCCCTGCTGGCTATCGTTGGCCCCACGGCCGCTGGCCGCGTCGAGCGGTCCGGTTCCCAGCGAAAGGAACTCATCATGGGACGAGTAGCAGGAAAGACGGCAGTGGTAACCGGCGGAGCGATGGGAATGGGCGCGGCCACCGTACGGCGGCTCGTCGGCGAGGGCGCCAACGTGGTCATCGCCGACGTGAACGTCGCGGAGGCCGAGGCCCTTGCCGCCGAACTCGGGCCGACGGCAGTGGTCGAGAAGCTCGATGTCCGCTCCCCGCAGCAGTGGACCGACCTCGTTCAACGGACGGAGGAGCGGTTCGGCAGCGTCGACATCCTCGTCAACAACGCAGGCATCGTCGATCCCGCCCCCCTGGAGCAGTGGGACGTGGCGCAGCTACAGCGCGTGCTGGACGTGAATCTCATCGGCGTCTTCAACGGCATCCAGGCCGTGACCCCGGCGATGAAGCGGGCCGGCGGCGGCTCGATCGTCAACATGGGCTCCGTGGCCGCCTTAATCGGAATCATCCAGATGGCCGGGTACGTCGCGTCCAAGTGGGCTGTACGCGGTCTCACGAAGAACGCCGCCCTGGAGTTGGGCGCGTACGGGATCCGGGTGAACGCGGTTCACCCGGGTCAGATCAACACCCCGATGACGAAGGGAGTCACCTTCGAGACCAGCAGTGTCGCGCTGGGGCGTGTCGGGGAACCCGACGACGTCGCCCGTACGGTGCTCTTTCTCGCCAGCGACGACGCGCAGTTTGTCACCGGCAGCGACCTGGTCGCCGACGGCGGGCAGATCGCCGGCCAGGCCGACTACCCGGGCGTACCCCGGTAGGCAGCGGAGTCGACCCACCCCGAACGTCGGGAGTGATGATCTACGGCCCGGGGACCAGCAGCCCGACCAGCTCGACGTGCTGGGTCATCGGGAACAGGTCGAATCCGCGCAGCTCCGCCAACCGCCAGCCCAACCCGGCGAAGGTACGCACGTCCCTGGCGAACGCCGCCGGGTCGCAGGCCACGTACGCGATCGCGCGCGGGCCGGCGGCGGCCAGGGCGCGGACCACCGGGGCGCCGGCCCCGGCGCGCGGCGGGTCGAGCACCACCACGTCGACCGGGCCGGTGATCCGCCGGCGGGCCAGCGCGGTCTCCACCCGGGCCGACACGACCTCGACGCGGGGCAGGTCGGCCAGGTTACGTCGGGCGGCGGAGACGCCCTGCGGCGCCGCCTCCACCACTGTCACCCGGCCGCCGGCACCGACCTTTGCGGCCAGTCCGGCGGCGAACAGTCCGGCCCCGCCGTACAGGTCCCAGGCCACCTCGCCCGGACGCGGGTCGAGCAGCTCCAGCACGGCCGTGGACAGCGTGTCGGCCGCCGCCGGGTGCACCTGCCAGAAGGCGGACGCGGGCAGCGTCCACGAGCGGTCGGCCGCCACCTCACGGACCACTGCCGGCCCGCTCACCTGCATGGAGATCCCGTCGCGGACCTCCACGACTGTCACGTCCCCGCCGGTGCTGGCCACGGTCTCCACCGCGTCGGCGGCAGGCCAGGACGCGCCGGTCGGGGTGAGCACCGGCAGCTCCTGGATCGCCGGGTGCGCGATCAGGCATCTGTCGATCGGCACCACCTCGTGCGAGCGGTGCTTGAGCAGGCCGGCCCGGTCGGCGGCGTCCACCGCGTAGCGGACCCGCGAGCGCCAGCCCAGCAGCCCGCCGGGCAGCGCCTCGACCCGTACGCCGAGCTCGTCGAGTTCGGCGTCGGTGAGCCCGCCGAGGCGTGTCAACTGCTCGCGCACCACAGCTGTCTTCCAGGCAAGCTGCGCCTCCGGGGCGACGTGTTGCAGGTCGCAGCCACCGCAGGCGCCCGGCTTCGCGTACGGGCAGGGCGGCTCGACCCGGTCCGGCGAGGCGTCCAGCACTGTCACCGCGTCGGCCCGGACGAACCCCTTGTGCACCTCGGTGACCTCGGCGATCACCCGCTCACCGGGCAGCGCGTGCCGGACGAATACCACCTGCCCGTCCACCCGGGCCACGCAGTGCCCGCCGGGAGCGACCGCGTCGACGGTCAGCTCGACCCGATCCGCCTCGGCAATGCCGCTCTCGGACTCCGCAGTTGCCGCTGTCGACTCAGTCACGGCTGTTACCGACCGTTCCGCTGTCCACCGGACCGCCCTCGGCGGACGACGCGGACATGACGTCCGGCGGCACGGTGCCCCGCGGCCCACGCGCCGGGGTACGGGACAGCGTGGCGTCCAGCCGGTCCAGGTTCTTGCTCGCCGTCGACGCGAGCTGCCACGGCACGCTCACCACCATCACCCCCGGTTCGAAGAGCAGCCGGCCCTTGAGGCGCAACGCGCTCTGGTTGTGCAGAAGGTTCTCCCACCAGCGCCCCACGACGTACTCGGGGATGAAGACGGTGACCACGTCGCGGGGTGACTTGCGGCGGGTGGAGGCGACGAAGTCGAGGATCGGACGGGTGATCTCCCGGTACGGCGAGTCGACAACTGTGAGCGGGATGGCCATCTCCCGCCGTTCCCAGTCGGCCTGAAGATCGCGGGTGTCCTTCTCGTCCACGTTCACGGTCACGGCGGTCAGTGTGTCCGGCCGGGTGGCGCGCGCGTAGGCGATGGCCCGCAGTGTCGGCTGATGCAACTTGCTGACCAGCACGATCGCGTGGTTTCGGGCGGGCAGCACGGCCCGGCCCTCGTCGGGCGGGGTCAGCTCGACGGCGACCCGGTCGTAGTGCCTGCGGATGGCCAGCATCAACAGGTAGATCACCGCCATCGCGGCGATCGCGATCCAGGCGCCGAGCAGGAACTTGGTCACCAGCACGATCACCAGCACCGCGCCGGTCAGGCCCATGCCGAACGTGTTGATCGCCCGCGAGCGGTGGATCCGGCGACGCGCCTCCGGGTCCCGCTCGGTGCGCAGGTGCCGGTTCCAGTGCCGGATCATGCCGGCCTGGGAGACGGTGAACGAGACGAAGACGCCGACGATGTAGAGCTGGATGAGTCGGGTCACCTCGGCCTGGAAGCCGACGATCAGCACGATCGCGAAGAGTGCGAGGAAGACGATGCCGTTGGAGAACGCCAGCCGGTCGCCCCGCGTGTGGAACTGCCGGGGCAGGTAGCGGTCCTGGGCGAGGATCGAGCCGAGCACCGGGAAGCCGTTGAACGCGGTGTTCGCGGCCAGGAACAGGATCAGGGCGGTCACCCCGGCCACCACGTAGAGCAGGATCGACCCGGAGCCGAACACCGTCTCGCCGAGCTGGGTGGTGACGGTCTTCTGCACGTAGCCCTCGGGGCCGGAGACGATCTGGAGCGCCGGATCCTCGACGAACTGGAGGTGGGTCAGCCGGGCCAGCCAGATGATCCCGACCAGCATGCTCACCGAGATGGTGCCGAGCAGCAGCAGGGTGGTGGCGGCGTTACGGCTCTTCGGCGCCTTGAACGCCGGCACCCCGTTGGAGATCGCCTCGACGCCGGTGAGCGCTGCCGCGCCCGAGCTGAACGTCCGCAGCAGCAGGAAGACGAGCGCGAAACCGGTCACGCTGTGCTCGGCCTGGATCACCAGGTCGGCGCTCGGCGCGCGCAGGTCGTCACCCAGCACGAACACACGGACCAGCCCGGTGAGCAGCATCCCGAGCATCACGATCACGAAGCCGTAGGTGGGAATGGCGAACGCGGTGCCCGACTCGCGCAGACCGCGCAGGTTCACCGCGCTCAGCAGCACCACCGCCAACACCGCGATCATCACCTTGTGGGTGGCCACGAACGGCACCACCGAGCCGAGGTTCGCCACCCCGGACGAGACCGACACCGCCACGGTGAGCACGTAGTCGACGAGCAGGGCGCTTGCCACGCCGACGCCGAACTTCGGGCCCAGGTTGACGGTGGCCACCTCGTAGTCGCCGCCACCGGACGGGTAGGCGTACACGTTCTGCCGGTAGCTGGCCACCACTGTCAGCATGACCACTACCACCGCGAGCGCGATCCACGGCGAGAAGACGTACGCGGAGGCTCCCGCGATGGAGAGGGTCAGCAGGATCTCGTCGGGTGCGTACGCGACGCTGGACAGCGCGTCGGAGGCGAACACGGGTAGCGCGATGCGCTTCGGCAGGAGGGTGTGCTGCAGGCGGTCGGACCGGAACGGTCGACCGAGGAGCAGCCGCTTCAGCAGCGAGGTGGGACTGGCCACGAACGCCAAGGGTACGACCACCATGGCGATCACGCGGGGGTGGGCGATCACGGCGGTCCGGCGAGACGGGGTACGGTCGGTCCCCGCTGCCGACCGGTACGTGGCAGGCTCGCAGTCGAAGGCCGCCGTCCATGCGTACGGAAGGGCCAGCGGCAGCGGTACGCACCTTGGGAGGGACAGCGTGCACGTCGTGATCATGGGATGTGGCCGGGTCGGTTCGACCCTCGCCCACAGCCTGGAGTCCCGAGGGCACTCGGTGGCGGTGATCGACCAGGACGCCGACGCCTTCCGTCGGCTCGGCCCCGACTTCGGCGGCATCACCGTGACCGGCGCGGGCTTCGACGGCGACGTGCTGCGGCAGGCCGGCATCGAGCGGGCGGACGCCTTCGCGGCGGTCTCCAGCGGCGACAACTCCAACATCATCTCGGCGCGGCTGGCCCGGGAGACGTTCGGGGTGTCCCGGGTCGCGGCACGGATCTACGACCAGCGTCGGGCGCAGGTCTACGAGCGGCTGGGCATTCCCACAGTGGCGACAGTGCGCTGGACCGCCGACCGGATGCTGCGGCACCTGGTGCCGGAGGGCAACGTGGAGATCTTCCGCGACCCCACGAGCACCGTGTCGATCGTCGAGGTGCCTGTGCACAAGGACTGGATCGGCCGTCCGGTGCGCAAGCTGGAGGAGGCGTCCGGAGCGCGGGTGGCCTACCTGATCCGCTTCGGCATCGGCACGCTGCCCACCGCCTCCACCGTCATACAGGAGGGCGACCAGGCGTTCATGCTGGTCAGCGACGACATTGTGGGGTCGGTCACGTCGGTGGCGGCGGCGCCGCCGGAAGGGGGGCACTGAGCCATGCGGATCGCCATCGCGGGCGCCGGCAACGTGGGCCGCTCGATCGCCCAGGAACTGATCGACAACGGCCACCAGGTGATGCTGATCGAGCGGCAGCCCCGGATGCTGCGCCCGGACCGGGTGGCGGACGCCGAGTGGGTGCTGGCCGACGCCTGCGAGCTTGCCAGCCTGGAGGAGGCCAACCTCGCCGGCTGTGACGTGGTGGTCGCCGCCACCGGCGACGACAAGGCAAACCTTGTGGTGTCGCTGCTGGCCAAGACCGAGTTCGCGGTGCCCCGCGTGGTCGCCCGGGTCAACCGGGCCGAGAACGAGTGGCTCTTCACCGAGCAGTGGGGCGTGGACGTCGCGGTGAGCAAGCCCCGGGTCATGGCCGCGCTTGTCGAGGAAGCCGTCACCGTCGGCGACCTTGTGCGGCTGATGACGTTCCGTCAGGGCGAGGCGAACCTCGTCGAGATCACCCTGCCGCCCACCGCTCCGTACGTCGGCCGGCCCATCCACGCCGTGCCGCTGCCTCGCGACACCGCGCTGGTGGCGATCCTGCGGGGCAAGCGGGTCCTGGTGCCCAGCCCGGACGACCCCATCGAGGCCGGCGACGAGCTGATCTTCGTCTGCACCGCCGAGGTGGAGGACGACGTCCGCGCGGTGATCCTCGGCCCGGACAGCGTCGAACGGACCCGCGGCTCGCGCTGAGCCGCCCCGGACGGACGGCCGGGCGCGCTCAGGCGCCGGGCAGCGGGGACGGCTCCGGCACCCGGGTGACCCGGCGCACCGTCCAGACCGTGATGAGCAGCAGCAGCACGTACGGCGGGTAGCCCAGCGCCAACCGGGCCACGCCCAGCGCCGTGTCCTGGTGGGCCAGGTAGAGCCCTGCCTGCACACCCACCTTGGCCAGCCAGACCACGCCCCAGAGCACTGTCAGCTGGGTGAAGGTGCGCACCAGTTTCGGGTCGTCTCGCCACTCGGAGCGGCCCTTGGCCACGAGCACCGACCAGATCCAGCCGACCAGCGGCTGCCGGATGGCCGCCGAGATCAGCAGGGCGACGCCGTAGCCGATGCCGTAGAGGATGCCGGGGAGGTAGAAATCCCGCTCGTTGCCGGTCCGCCAGGCGATGGCGGCACCGATGCCGACGCCGAACAGGCCGTTGACGGCGTGTCGGATCGGCCTGCGCTGGGCCAGTCGCAGCCCGGCGATCAGCACCGCGACGGCCACCGACGCGATCACGGCGGGCCGCAGCTCACCGATGATGTTGGCGACGACGAAGACCACCACCGGGATGCTGGACTCGACGAGCCCCCGCCAGCCGCCGAGCTGGTCGGCCATCTGCTCCGCCACCGTTGGCAGCGGCGCGTCGTCCTCAGGCCCCGTCTCCGGCTGTGCCGCCCGGTGCTGTCCCGTCGTCATTGCCGGCCTTCCGTCCGCAGCGCCGTCACTTCGGCGAGTCCAGCTCGTAGTAGGGGTTGTAGATGACCTTGCGGTCGTCGCGCATCGCCACCCGGCCGCGCGCCGTCAGGTGTCGCCCCGGCTCGATCCCGGCGATGTGCCGCCGACCCAGCCAGACCAGCGTGACGACGTCGCTGCCGTCGTACAGGTCGGCCTCGAGGGTGGGCAGGTTGGTGCGCGGCGTGTAGACCACCGTGCGCAGCCGCCCGGCCACCGAGACCACCTGGCCACGGGAGCACTGCTGGGCCAGGACACCGCCGCACTCGGCGCTCTCCTGACGTAGCTCCTGCGCGTCGATCTCGGCCTCGCTCGCGGTGAGCCGTTGCAGGATGCGCCGCAGCGACACCCGGCTCTCGTCGGTCATCATGACCTCCGCGTCACCCTCTCCACGCTCACCGGCCCGCAGTGGGCACCGCCCCGGCGACGCCGGAACCGTTCCGCCAGCGTACGCCGACGGGGCCGGTTCCGGCGGATCGGTGCGCGGCGGTCAGGCCTGGCGCGACTCGGACGCGGCGGACGCCTCCTCGGCCTGGTCGGCGACCTCCCGGGGCAGCCGCAGCGGCAGCGGCTCACGGACCGGCTTCGCCTCCTGCCCCCTGTCGACCACCAGGCCGTCCAGGCACTCGGCGAGCGGCCCGGCGCTGGCCGGGTCGACGGCCACCGGCCCCTGGAAGACGCCCCGGACCATCCAGCGCGGCCCGTCGACGCCGACGAACCGCAGGTGGGTGGGGCCGTCCGGGGTGGTCACCTGGGCGTGCAGCTCCGGGCCGTACTCGCCGTCGACCTCCGCGGCGGTGGCGCCGTCGCGCAGCAGCGACTGCCGGATCTCCTCGCGTACCTCGTCCCAGATCCCCTCCGAGCGGGGGGCGGCGAAGACGCCGAGTTGCAGCGCGTTGTCGCCGTGGACCAGCACCACCTGCTGGATCACGCCCTGCGGGTCGGCCTGCACCCGCACCTCGACCTCGGCGACCGCCGGGATGTGCAGGCTGCCCAGGTCGAGCCGCTGCACCTCGTCGTCGACCTCGGAGATGTCGTACGGCCCGCGCACCAGCGCCGGCGTCGACCCACCGGTGCCCTCGTCGAGGACCTCGGTGGCCCGCTCGTCACGGGTGTGCCGCCCGGCACCGGCCCGCTTTCGGGAGAAGATCACTGCGCCCACCCTCCGCTGTTCGCACTCACCCTGCCACCTCTTCCGTCCGCCCGCGGCCCAGCTCGTCCCGCTGCGCGACCCGATCCTGCCCGGTCGGCGCCGGTACGAGCCCGGCGTGTCCGCCGGTCGAGCCGTGCCCACCGGTCCCCCGCTGGGATCCGGGCAGCTCGGCCACCGGCTCGAACCGAGCCCGGGCGACCTGCTGGACCACGAGCTGCGCGATCCGGTCACCGCGGGAGATTTTCGCCGGCGTCTCCCGATCATGGTTGATCAGGTTGACCATGATCTCACCCCGGTAGCCGGCGTCGACCGTACCGGGCGCGTTGAGCACCGTCACGCCGAGCCTGGCCGCCAGACCGGACCGGGGGTGGACCAGGCCCACGTATCCCGGCGGCAGGGCGATGGCCACGCCGGTGGGCACCAGCGCGCGGCCGCCGGGCGGCAACTCCACGTCCGCGGCGGCCACCAGGTCGGCCCCGGCGTCGCCGGGATGGGCGTACGCGGGCAGCGGCAGCTCCGCATCGAGCAGCCGCACGGGCACGGGTACGACGTCGGTCACGAGACCCTCTTCCGTCCGATTGTCGGGGTGACCCTGCCATCCTGCCGGTTACCCGGGCCATCGTGCGCCGTACCCTCGCAGGAGTGAGCATGTCGCCCTCCCCGAGTGCCGGTCGGCCATCGGCCGCGGCCCGTCCGGCGTACGCCGAGCGGCTGGATCTGCCCTGGTGGCTGTGGCTGGCCGGGTTGCTTGCCGCGGCCCTGCTCGCCGTCGAGATCTGGATGGGTGGCTCCGGCGTACGCGCCTGGATGCCGTTCGCGGTGCTGCTGCCGGTCACGGCGGCCGGGCTGTGGTGGTTGGGCCGGATCCGCGTCGCGGTCACCGACTCCGAGCTGCAGGTGGACGACGCCCGGCTGCCGGTGGGCTTCGTCGCCGACGTCATTGCGCTGGACGCCGACGGCCGCCGAGAGGTGCTCGGGGTGGGCGCGGACCCGCTCGCCTTCGTGGTCCAGCGACCCTGGATCAGCGGCGCTGTGCAGGTGGTCCTCAACGATCCGGCCGACCCGACGCCGTTCTGGGTGGTCAGCAGCAGGCATCCGGTGGAGCTGGCCGAGGCCCTGTTGGCGGCCCGGGACGCCCGGACGCCCGCCGACCGCCGGGCCGGCGAGCAGGCCTGATCCAGCCGGCCGACGCGCGGGACGTCCCGACGCGTACAGCCGGTTTCAGGTGCCCGTCGGCGGGCCGGGCAGGGCCGATGGTGGCGCTGGCCGGGCGATGCCGCGTCGGCGCAGGTCAGCCTGGAGCTGCTCGGCCATCTGTCGGGTGGCCCGCCGGTTGAGGAAACTGGCCACCGCCGCACCGGTGAGGAACGGCCCGAGCGTGGTGAGGTTACGCCCGAAGCGTCGCAGCAGCGTGTCCCGCAGCTCCTTGCGGGCGGCGGTGCCGAGCACCGCGCCCACCCCGACACCGGGCACCATCGGGTTGACCCCGCGCTGGGTGGACCACGAGTGCACCAGGGCGACAGTCCGTTGGCCGCCGCTCTCGGCCAGCGGCACGCCGTAGACCTCGTGCAACTCGCCGACCAGTTTCAGCTCCACCGCCACCACGGCGACCGTCTCGGCGGCGAGCAGCACCGGCGCGGAGAGCAGGGTCGGCGCGACAGTCCACTCGACGGCGGCGACTCCCCCGCCGGCCGCGCCGACACCGGCGGTCGTCCGGGCCGCATTGCGGATCAGGCGGTCGGCCAGCGCGGCGTCGTCCAGTCCGGGGAAGTGCCGGCGCAGGGTGGCCAGGTCCCGCACGGGGATGTGCGGGGCGATCTCGGTAACCGTGTCGACCATCCAACGGATTGCCGCACGGGGCTTGAACAGGTCGGCGATGCCCCGGCTGCGGGCCTGCCCGACCATCCGGGTGAGAAGTTGACGTCGCCGGGCCGGCTCGATGTCGTCGGCGGTCAGTGCCGCAACGGTGGCGCCGAGCTCGTCCGCGCCGCCGGTGGTGTCGGCTTGATCGCTCATGGCTCGGACCTCCCGCTGCTGTGGCATCCCGCTACGAGTCAAGCAGGTACCCACGGGAGTCGCATGCCTACACCGGTAGCGGCGGCCCCGTTCAGGAGGCCGCCGCCGGTGTCCTGCGTGTCAGACGCACTCGCGGCAGATCAGCTCGCCGTTCCGCTCGACCGCCAGTTGGCTGCGGTGGTGAACCAGGAAGCAGCGGGCGCACCTGAACTCGTCCTGCTGCATCGGTAGCACCTTGACAGTGAGCTCCTCGTCGGCCAGATCGGCACCGGGCAGCTCAAAACTCTCGGCGACCTCGGCCTCGTCGACGTCCACTGCGCCCGACTGTGAGTCGACGCGCCGGGCCTTGAGCTCTTCCAGGCTGTCCTCGCCGAGGTCGACCTCGTCGCGACGCGGGGCGTCGTAGTCGGTGGCCATCGGTTTCACTCTCCCATATCGATGTTGTCGCTTCCGGTTGTAACGCCGGACGACGCTGTTTCGGTTCCGCTGGCCAGCCACCACTTGTGTCGGGCTCCCGACCCGCAGACCGCACGGATCGAGTTGCCGGGGGCAACACCCCTGCGAGCGCGGAACCTTACCCCCCCTTAGGCGAGGCATGTATACCGCCCTTGTGGCTGAGATGTACGCCCCCGCACGCCAAGTTGTTCCCAATGTGATTCAGGCGACACGAAGATAGGGGTAGTAGTACCCGGTTCGCGGTCGCCGCGCCGGTATGTCGGGCTGTTTCCACGCGACGGCCGGACAACCGTTAACCTCAGCGGCGTATTCGACGGCCGGCGGTCAGTGCGATCGATGACGGCCGCCGTCACCCACCTGAGGTCCGGGGAGCCCCCAGATGAGCTTTGCGCGAGTGCGGGCACTCGTCGTCGTCGGTCTGCTGGCGGTCCTGGCCCTGACCTTCGTGGTCGTCGCGGTCGTCCGCGACAGCCAGAGTGGTGTGGGCGCGGCCAAGGGCTGCCCGGACGGCTGGCCGCTGGCCGACGTCACGCTCCACGAGACCAAGGACGTCAAGATCAATGTGTTCAACGCGACCGACGAGCCGGGCCGGGCCGGCACCGTGGCCGACGACTTCCGCAATCGCAAGTTCCAGGTCCAGAAGGTCGGCAACGCGCCGAAGGGCATCGACGACGTGGCAGTGCTCCAGTACGGCCCCAAGGGCGTCGGCTCGGCACACCTGCTGCGCGCGTACTTCCTCGACAACGCCGAGTCCAAGTACGACGAGAAGCGCACCGACGACGTCGTCGACGTCGTGCTCGGCAACGGCTTCCAGCAGCTCGCCACCACCACCGAGGTGAACCAGTCCCTCGGTGACCTGGGCGCTCCGGTGGCACCCCCGGGATCCTGCCCGGCCCCCGCCGCCGACAAATGACCCGGGCGCGCCGGTCAGGGGCCGCCTGCGGCGTCCAGGTCGGCCAGCCGGTCGTGCAGCGGCGTGAAGAGCGCGGGCGGGGCCGCGATCACCAGGTCGGGGCCGGGCGGGCTACCCGCCAGCCCGGTGACCCGCACGCCGGCCTCCGCGGCCACCAGCCCGCCGGCGGCCAGGTCCCAGGGCGACAGCCCCTTCTCGAAGTACGCGTCAAGCCGCCCCTCCGCCACCAGGCAGAGGTCCAGCGCGGCGGCGCCCATGCGACGGATGTCCCGCACGTGCCGGATCAGCCCGGCCACCACCGACGCCTGGTGCGCCCGCCGACCGGCGTCGTAGCCGAAGCCGGTGCCGAGCAGCGCCTGCCCCAGGTCCGTCTCGCCGGAACAGCTGAGCCGGACACCGTCGCGCCAGGCGCCGCCCCCGGCCGTGGCGGTCCACTCCTCGCCGGTGCTCACGTTGCGCACCACGCCGGCGACCACCACCCCGTCGACCTCGGCGGCCAGCGACACCGCGCTGTACGGCAACCCGTAGAGGTAGTTGACCGTCCCGTCGATCGGATCGATGATCCACCGCACACCGCCCGGCTCGGCCGGCCCGGTGTCCTGCGTGCCGTACTCCTCACCCAGGACGGCGTCGCCCGGCCGCAACCGCCGCAGCGCGTCGAGCACCTGACGCTCGACCGCCCGGTCCGCCGCGGTGACCACGTCGGTGACGGTGCTCTTCGTCGCCGTGACCGAAACGCCCTCGGCCCTCATCCGGTGCGCGGTGGCCGCGGCGTCCCGTGCCACATCGAGCGCGATGGCCAGCAGTTCCCGCGCTGGCGGCGCCGATTGGTGCATCCCAAGGTCCCCTTCCCGTACGACCGGGGTGTTCCGGGCCGTGCGCGAGTATCATCCTTACAAAGTCCACATCTGCGTCGAATCGGCGGTCCCGCCGCCGTTACACAGTGCGGCGCAGGATGATCGCCGCAGACGGCGTTACAATTCACCCCTGCCCACGCGCCACGGACCACCGACCACCGGCCGGCCCGGGACACGGGGGTCCCTCAACCACATCGTCCGGCCCGGTTGACCCACACTGTGTCGGACGACCCGGCCGTGCCCGCTCTTCGCCTCCGGAAGGTCATTCGTGACAGAACCCCGCCAGCCCGGCGCCGACGTACGCTCGCTCACCGACACGCTGATCGCGCACGCGCAGAGCGCCGGTGGTCAGCTCACGTCGGCTCAGCTCGCGCGCACCGTCGAGTCCGCCGAGGTGACTCCGGCCCAGGCCAAGAAGATCCTTCGGGCGCTCTCCGAGGCGGGAGTGACTGTGGTGGTGGACGGCTCGGCGAGCACCCGTCGCCGGGTCGCCGCGGCCCGCTCGACCACGCCGGCGTCCCGCGCCACCACCGCCAAGACCACCAAGAAGGCTGCCGCGCCGGCACCGAAGCAGGCGCCCGCCTCCGACGAGGCGGCGCCGTCGGCGCCCGCCCCGCGGAAGGTGGCCGCCCGCAAGGCCACCGGCAGCACCGCCGAGGTGGCCGCCGCCGCGGCCACGCCGGCGAAGGCCACCAAGTCGACCCGGGCCACCAAGGCGACGGTGGCCACGGCCGCCGGCGCCAAGCCGGTCAAGGCCGGCGCTAAGGCCAAGGGCGAGGGCGGCGAGGGTGAGATCGACCCCGAGGAACTCGCCGCCGCCATCGAGGACGTCGTGGTGGAGGAGCCGGCCGAGCTTGCCCAGGCCGCCGAGACCGACGCCGCGGCGTCGGCCACCGACAACGACTTCGAGTGGGACGACGAGGAGTCCGAGGCCCTCAAGCAGGCCCGGCGTGACGCCGAGCTGACCGCCTCCGCCGACTCGGTCCGTGCGTACCTGAAGCAGATCGGCAAGGTCCCGCTGCTCAACGCCGAGCAGGAGGTCGAGCTCGCCAAGCGCATCGAGGCGGGGCTCTACGCCGCCGAGCAGCTGCGCGCGGCCGACGAGAGCGAGGACAACAAGCTCCCCCGGGAGATGGTCCGCGACCTGGGCTGGATCTCCCGCGACGGCGAGCGGGCCAAGAACCACCTGCTCGAGGCCAACCTCCGTCTCGTGGTGTCGCTGGCGAAGCGGTACACGGGACGTGGAATGGCTTTCCTGGATCTGATCCAGGAGGGCAACCTCGGCCTGATCCGCGCGGTGGAGAAGTTCGACTACACAAAGGGCTACAAGTTCTCCACGTACGCCACCTGGTGGATCCGCCAGGCGATCACCCGCGCCATGGCCGACCAGGCACGCACCATCCGCATCCCGGTGCACATGGTCGAGGTCATCAACAAGCTCGGCCGCATACAGCGCGAGCTGCTCCAGGACCTGGGCCGTGAGCCCACTCCGGAGGAGCTGGCCAAGGAGATGGACATCACACCCGAGAAGGTGCTGGAGATCCAGCAGTACGCCCGGGAGCCCATCTCGCTGGACCAGACCATCGGCGACGAGGGCGACAGCCAGCTCGGTGACTTCATCGAGGATTCCGAGGCCGTCGTCGCGGTCGACGCGGTGTCGTTCTCGCTCCTGCAGGATCAACTCCAGCAGGTGCTCCAGACGCTCTCCGAGCGTGAGGCGGGCGTGGTGCGGCTGCGGTTCGGCCTGACCGACGGTCAGCCACGGACGCTTGACGAGATCGGCCAGGTCTACGGGGTGACCCGGGAGCGGATCCGGCAGATCGAGTCCAAGACGATGTCGAAGCTGCGGCACCCGTCCCGGTCGCAGGTCCTCCGGGATTACCTGGACTGAGCCAGTTTCGTCAACTGAACGTGTCGTTTTGGTCACCTGGTGTGCAACACCAGATGGTGATCGTCCGGATGCACGAATGTGATCGTTGACGTGGCACCCTGGGTGCACGGCACACTGTCCCTGCCAGGTGTGACCTCGGTCCCCCGCGGGCACACAGGGAAGGCAAGGCCCGGCATGGGTGTTGCACGATAGGTGAGCAACGACCGAAGAGATTGTTCATCGGTGACGACCAGAGGAGGAAGGCGATGAACTCGACCCTCACGCCGCCGCCCGAGACGGTGGCTCCCCCAGCCGCCGATGAACGGTGCGACCGCTGCAACGCTGCCGGGAAACTCCGGATCACCCTGGCGGGTGGGAGCGAACTGGTGTTCTGCGGGCACCACGCGAACAAGTACGCGGAGGATCTCGTGAAGATCACCGAGCGGTTCGCAACGGAGCCCGATTTCACCTGGCGTGGCGCCGATTTGATGGCGAACTAACCGTAAAACCGACATAGCCGGCCGGAGGCGCCCAGGGGTGCCTCCGGCCGGCTTTTCGCTGCCCAAGCCCCCCACACACGCGCCCCGCGCCCCGCGCCCCGCGCCCCGCGCCCCGCGCCCCGCGCCCCGCGCCCCGCGCCCCGCGCCGAAGATCGTGCTCGAACCAGGAAGTCGTGGCCTCACGCCGCGCCGACACCACTACAACCAGGATCGAGCACGATCTTGGGCCTCGGGGCACGCCGGCGCCCCCAGGTGGGTCGGTTGTTACGGGTGGTGTCGGTGAGAGCCGGCGTCAGAGGGTCTGGACTGTGGCTATGCGTTCCTCTAGCTGCTCGATCGTGGCCTGTGCGCTCGGCGGCCCGCCGCAGAGCCGCCGCAACTCCGCATGGATCTTGCCGTGGGGCTGGCCGGTGCGGTGGTGCCGAGCGGCCACCAGAGCGTTCAGTTGGCGCCGGAGGGCCACGCGGCGCTGGGCGGCGCTCATGGGTGCCGGAGGCGCTGCCGTGGGCGCAGCGGCCGGCTGAGCGGCCCGCTCGGCGGTACGACGGCGCTGGGCGGCCAGTTGCTCGGTCTGCCGCTTGGTGAGCAGCAGCGAGACCTGGTCGGCGGTGAGCAGACCGGGCAGGCCGAGGTATTCCTCCTCCTCGGGGGTTCCCGCTTGCGCCGCGGTGCCGAAGGACGCGCCGTCGAAGATCACCTGGTCCAGTTCGGCGGTGGCCGAGAGGGCGGCGAACCGCTTCTCCAACTCACCGCTGGCCTGCTCGTCGCGCTGCGCCCGCTCCAGCAGGTCGTCGTCGAGGCCGTCGGAGTCCTTGGGCTTGCCGAGCACGTGGTCCCGCTCGGTCTCCATCTCGCTGGCCAGCCCGAGCAGGTGCGGCACGCTGGGCAGGAAGACCGACGCGGTCTCCCCCGGCCGGCGGGCCCGGACGAACCGGCCGATGGCCTGGGCGAAGTAGAGCGGGGTGCTGGCGCTCGTGGCGTACACGCCGACAGCGAGCCGGGGGATGTCGACGCCCTCGGACACCATCCGCACCGCGACCAGCCACCGCTGCTCGGACGCCGCGAACGTCGTGATCCGCGCGGACGCGCCCTGGTCGTCGGAGAGCACCACTGCGGCCTTCTCGCCGGTCACCTGCTCGATGAGCTTCGCGTACGAGCGGGCGGTCTGCTGGTCGGTGGCGATGATCAGGCCACCGGCGTCGGGCATTCCCGCGTTGCGGAGCACTGTGAGCCGGGCGTCGGCGGCGCGCAGCACCTGCGGCATCCAGTCCCCGGCCGGGTCCAGCGCGGTGCGCCACGCCTGCGCCACCAGGTCCTGCGTCATGGGCTCGCCGAGCCGGGCCGCCAGTTCCTCCCCCGCGTTGGTGCGCCAACGGGTCTCCCCGGAGTACGCCAGGAAGAGCACCGGCCGGACGACGCCGTCGCGCAGGGCGTCGGAGTAGCCGTACACCGAGTCGGCGCGGGAGCGCAGCAGCCCGTCTCCGCCCCGCTCGTAGCTGACGAACGGGATCGGGTTGTCGTCGGAGCGGAACGGGGTCCCGGTGAGCATCAGCCGGCGCACGGCGGGTTCGAAGGCGTTCTTCACACCGTCGCCCCAGGACCGGGAGTCGCCGGCGTGGTGGATCTCGTCGAGGATGACGAGGGTGCGCCGGGTCATTGTGCGCCGCCGGTGCACCTGCGGGGCCATTCCCACCTGGGCGTAGGTGACCACCGCGCCGTGGAAGTCGGCCGCGGAGTGCAGGTCGGCGTTGCGGAACGCGGCGTCGAGCTGGATGCCCACCCGGGCGGCGGCCTCGGCCCACTGGTTCTTCAGGTGCTCGGTGGGCGCGACAACGGTGACGGCCTCGACGGTGCCGTCGGCGAGGAGTTCGGCGGCGATCCGCAGGGCGAATGTGGTCTTTCCGGCGCCGGGCGTGGCGACCGCTGTGAAGTCCTCGGTACGGCGGCGCAGGTACTCCACGAGGGCTTTGCGCTGCCATGCGCGCAGTGCCGGGAACGTCTCGAGTACCGGCGTCCGGGCTGCCACGCGAAGCTCCTCTCCGACCGCACGGTGGCGGATCCGGGGCGAGGGCCACGAGTACCGCCGCCCATGAAAACGCCTCCGCGCAGAAGCTGCCGCGAAGGCCGACTCAGCATAACCAGCGCGGGCCGCACAGCCCAGGCGACGCCACGCTGGTCACATCCGTCACTCCGGCCTGCGGTGTCACCACTCCCGGTCGGTACGCGGATCAGCCCCGCCGGTGCGTGGCGGTCGCAGTGTCGCCACAGGGGCGGACCAGCGTCGGCGCAGCGCGATGAGGCGCAGCCCGAAGACCAGCACGACGGCGGCGGTGAGCGGCGCGGGGCCAGTCTGCCCGGTGACGTACAGCAGCACCACTGTCACCGATCCGGCGAGGGCGGCCAGCGCGTAGATCTCCCGGCGCAGCACCACAGGGATCTCGGCGGTGAGCAGGTCCCGGCAGAGCCCACCGCCGATTGCGGTGAGCATGCCGATCAGGCAGGCGCCGACCGCCGGCACGCCGGCGTCGAGCGCCTTGAGCGTGCCGGTGACTGTGAAAAGGCCGAGGCCCGCAGCGTCCAGCACCAGCACTGTGGTGCGCAGTCGGGCGAGTTGGGGATGCAGCCAGAAGACGGCGAGGGCGGTGATCGCGGCGGTGGCCGCGTACCGCCAGTCGGCGAAGGCCAGTGGCGGGACCTCGTCGATGACCAGGTCGCGGAAGATTCCGCCGCCGAGGGCGGCCACGAACCCGACGAACGCGACACCGAACAGGTCGAGTCGCTTGGCCACCGCCGCAGAGGCCCCGGAGGCGGCGAAGACGGCCACTCCGGTCAGGTCGGCAAGGAGCAGGCCGGTGGAGGTGGTCACCGCCGCAGGCTACGTCGCCGGCCCGAAGACCTGCCTCAGTTCACTCCCGGTACGAGTCGTAGATCTCCTTGCACTTGGGGCAGACCGGCGAGCCCGGCTTTGCCGCCTTGGTGACCGGGAAGGTCTCCCCGCAGAGAGCGACGACGAAGGTGCCCATGACGGCACTCTCGGCGATCTTCTCCTTGCGGACGTAGTGGAACATCTCGGGACCGGTGTCGGCGTCCTTCAGTTCCGGACGCTCGAGAACCTCTGTGCTCACGTTGGCACCTCCGGCCGTCAAGTTTGGCAGGTCAAAACGGATGGGTCCACTTGAGGTCTGTCCGGAACCGACCCGTACCGTGCCCGATGTGACTGACTTTCGCATCAGCTACGGCACCGAAGTGGCCGAAGCCCTGCACGACGGGCGGCCCGTTGTCGCCCTGGAGAGCACAATCGTCTCGCACGGCCTGCCCCGCCCGGAAAACCTCCGGGTGGCGCGGGAGATCGAGCTTGCGGTCCGGGACGCCGGGGCGGTGCCGGCGACGATCGGCATGATCCGTGGCGAGCTTGTGGTCGGCCTCGATGACGCGCAGCTCACAAGGCTCGCGACCGTCGATGGTGTGGCCAAGCTCTCGGTCCGTGACCTGGCGGTGGGTGCGGCGACGGGCGCGGACGGAGCGACCACGGTGGCCGCGACCAGCGCGGTCGCTGCGGCGGCCGGCATCGAGGTGTTCGCCACCGGTGGGCTGGGCGGCGTGCACCGGGAGGCGGCGCACACCTTCGACGAGTCCGCCGACCTCATCACGCTGGCCCGGACCCCGATCACCGTGGTCTGCGCCGGCGTCAAGTCGATCCTCGACGTGGGCGCCACGCTGGAGCGGTTGGAGACCCTCGGCGTCGCGGTCGTCGGTTACCGCACCCACCGGTTCCCCGGGTTCTACCTCACCGACGGCGGCTTCGACCTGGACTGGTCGCTGGACTCGCCGGAGCAGATCGCCGCGGCTCTGGCCGCCCGTGACGCGCAGGCCGTCCACACCGGCGGCCTGATCGTCGCCAATCCGCTGCCGGTCGACGAGCAGTTGGACCCGGAACTGCACGACCGGACCCTCGCCGACGGCCTGGCCCTGCTGGAGCGCGACGGGGTGACCGGCAAGGCCGTCACGCCGTACCTGCTGGCGCACTTCCACTCGGCCACCGAGGGGGCGAGCCTGACGGTGAACGTCCGGATCATCCTGCGCAACGCCGATCTTGCCGCCCGGATCGCGGTGGCCTCGGCCGCCCGCACCGCTACGCCGGCATGACCCGACCGGCCCGGATGGTCGTCGTCGGGGACGTGATCACCGACGTGCTCGCGGTGCTGTCCGGTCCACTGGCGGCCGGTTCGGACACCAGGGCCGAGATCAGCCTCGGTGGTGGCGGGCAGGCGGCCAACACCGCCGCCTGGGTCGCCGCGCAGAAGGTGCCGGTCACGCTCGTCGCGGCGGTCGGTGACGACGACGCGGGGCGTGACCGGCTGGCCGAGTTGGAGCGGGCCGGCGTCGACTGCGCGCTCGAGCGGGTCGAGGACGCCCCGACCGGCACTGTGATCGTGCTGGCCACCGACGGCGAGCGGACCATGGTCAGCCAGCGGGGCGCGAACCTGCGGCTCAGCGCCGAGCACGTCGACCGCGCCCTCGCCCAGACGCCCGACGCCGGGCATCTGCACCTGTCCGCGTACACCCTGTTGGACGACGCGTCGCGCGGCGCGGGGCTGCGGGCGTTGGCCGCCGCCCGCGAGCGTGGGCTCACCACGAGCGTCGACGCGGCCTCCGCGGCGCCGCTGCGGCGGGTGGGCGCGGCGGCCTTCCTGAGTTGGGTACGCGAGGTCGACCTGCTGCTTGTCAACGCGGACGAGGCCACGGTGCTGGCCGGCGGGTTGGACCCGGCGGCGCAGGGGCGGGCGTTGTCGGCGACGGCCCGGCGGGTGGTGGTCAAGGGCGGCGCGGCGGGGGCGGTCTGGGTCGACCGGTGGGCCACCGTCAGCGTGGCGACGGCCCGGCGGGTGACGGTGGTGGACGTCACGGGGGCCGGGGACGCCTTCGCGGCCGGGCTGCTCACCGCGTGGCTGGCAGGTGCCACGCCGACCGCTGCCCTGGATCGCGCCACCGAACTGGGCGCGCTCGCCGTCTCGACAGTGGGGGCGCGACCACGGCCGTGATCTGTCGGGCCCTGGCCCGCGCGGCGCGGGTCAGGGTTCGGCGTCGATGATCTTGTGCGGGTGCTCCTCGGTGGTGAGGCTCATCGGCGGGGAGTCGTCCGTCCGGCGGGGGCGGAAGCGGTTGGCCAGCCGGTGCTCCTCCTTGGGCGGCCTGTCGTTGGCCAGCAGCACCGCCAGCCACGGGATGACCACCATGCCAAGGGCGCACAGGGGCAGCCAGAGCCACAGCAGCGGGGCCTTCACGCCGACCAGGATCGCGCCAGCGACGATGCAGGCCACCCGGATGCCCATCATCAGGACATAGCGGCGCTGACGGCTCGTGAGCTGATCGTTCTGGCTGCGCGAGGCGTCGGTGATCAGAATCGGCTGGTACGCCTGACGCTTCACCTTGGACCTCCTCGAGGGGTTACGCCTCATCCTGTCACCGCGAAGCCGTGATCAGCGAAATTTGCCGCATACCGCGTCGTGTTACGCGCGTGGTACGCTGCGCCCCGTGGGCAGCAGGTTCAGCTTCACCGACGAGGCGTTGGCCAACCTGAGGGTCTACGACGTCACACCCGGGGAAGTCTGGGAGGCGCTGCACAGCGCCCGACGGGTCATCCGCCACCTGGGCGACGACGTGATGGTGGTCTACGCCGCCGCCCGACGGGGTCGCCGACTGGCGGTGCTGCTCGCCGAAGCCGATGGCAGCGACAACGACTGGGACATCCTCTCCGCCCGCGAGCTGAGCGACGTCGAGTCCAAGCGCTACGACGAGGCCGTGCGGAGAGATCGCCGATGAGGGGGGCCGTGACGATGCACCGTAACGACGCGACCAAGCAGTTCCACAGCGGCGACGACCGGATCGCCGAGTTGATCGACCATAGTCCGGCGGTGGACCTGCCCACCCCCGACACCGACGTGCCGATGGTGAGCCGATCGGTCCGGCTGCCGCTGGACACCTACGAGCGGGTCCGCGCCGCCGCCGACGCCCGGGGCATCGGCGTCACCACGCTGATGCGGCAGTGGATCGAGGCCGGCCTGGCCGACCTGGACGACTCGGCCACCGTCTCGCTCGCCGACGTCCGGCGCGCGCTGGCCTCGCTGGCCCACCCGACCGCCGCCTGAGCGCACCGCTCAGCCGTCGGCGGCCTTCGCCTTCGCGGCCGCCTTCATCTGCTGCTTGTACTCCCGCACCCGGCGCAGCGAGTCGGCGTCGGTGACGTCGGCCACCGACCGGTACGCGCCAGGGTCGCCGTAGCCACCGGCCGCCTTCCGCCAGTCCTGCGGCGTCACCCCGAACCGCTTGCCGAGCAGGGCCACGAAGATCTGCGCCTTCTGCTTGCCGAAGCCGGGCAGCTCGCCGACCCGGCGCAGCAGCTCCGGCCCGTCGGTGACGTCCGACCAGAGCAGCGCCGCGTCCCCGTCGTAGCGCTCCACCAGGACCCGGCAGACCTCCTGCACCCGGGCCGCCATCGCCTTCGGGAACCGGTGCAGCGCGGGCGGCTGGGCGAAGAGCGCCACCAGCGCGTCCCCGTCGTACCCGGCCAGCTCCGCCGCGTCCAGATCGTGACCGAGCCGCTGGCTCAGCACGTACGGCGAGGAGAACGCCTTCTCCATCGGCACCTGCTGGTCCAGGGTCATGCCGATGAGCAGGGCCAGCGGGCTGCGCTCCAGCAGCCGGTTGGCTTCGGGGTCGATGGGAAGCACGAGCGTCATGCGGACATCCTGCCTCGCCCGCTGACCCGCCGGACACCGACGCACCGGATCGGTTGCGGCGGGTGGTGCCGACCGGGGACGCGGCGAGAGGCAGGATGGCGGGTGTGGACCAACACGACATGCTGCTCTCCCCTGCCGGTGTCGACGCGCTGCGCACCGCGCTGACCCGCGCCGGGTTCACCAGCGACGGCATCGCCGGCCGGCTCGGCGCGCAGGCCACCGGCTCGGTCGCGCGCAACGACTACCGGGCCGCCCTGCGCGCCACCGAGGACCGCGATCCGCTCGCCACCCTGATCCGGGTGTTCATCTGCGACCAGACCGAGTCGGAGCCGACGGTGGCCGCCGCGCTGGCGCCGTTGACAGTGGCCGAGGCGCTCGCCGGTGGGCTTGTCGAGCGGCACGGTGACGGCCTGCGCGCCGGTGTCGACCTGGAACCGTACGGCGAGGACTGGTGGGTGCTCGCCGACGTGCCGGGCAGTGCCCGACCGGGGCAGCCACTGCGTGCCGAGCACGTGCTGGGCATCGGCGGGGCCACCCAGACCCTGATCGGCGCGACTGTGCGCCGCCCGGTCGACACCGCGCTCGACCTGGGCACCGGCTCTGGCGTACAGGCCCTGCACCTGGCCACCCACGCCCGTTCGGTGACCGCCACCGACCTCTCCGAGCGGGCGCTGCGCTTCGCCGCCACCAACGCCGCCCTCAACGGCCAGGACTGGGAGCTGCTGCGCGGCGACCTTGTCGCTCCGGTGGCGGGCCGGCGCTTCGACCTGGTGGTGAGCAACCCGCCGTTCGTTGTCGGCCCGGGCACCACCACGCACGTCTACCGCGACTCCGGGCGGGTGGGTGACGCGATCGGCGCGGAGCTGGCCGCCGCCGCCCCCGACCTGCTCACCGAGGGCGGCACCATGCAGTACCTGGCGAACTGGGTGCACGTCGCCGGTGAGGAGTGGGACGAGCGGGTCGCCGACTGGTTCGCCGGTACCGGCCTGGACGCCTGGGTGATCCAGCGCGAGGTCGCCGACCCCATGGCGTACGTCGACCTGTGGCTCACCGACGTCGGCGAGAGCACCGATCCACAGCGGACCGCAACCTGGCTGGACTGGTTCGACGCGCACAAGGTCGAGGGGATCGGCTTCGGCATCGTGTCCCTGCGCCGCGGCGGGCACGCCGACCCGATCATCCGCGTGGAGGACCTACGGCAGCGGGTCGAGCCGCCGCTGGGCGCCCAGGTGGGCGCCTGGTTCGACCGCCAGGACTTCCTCCGGGTACGCGACACCGAGGCGCTGCTCGCCGAGCGTTACCGGGCCGCCGACGGCCTGCAACTGCGTCAGGAGGCCACGATGGGTGACGAGGGCTGGGCGGTGGACCGGCAGGTCCTCGCGATGCCGCACGGCCTGCGCTGGACCGAGGAGATCGACCCGTTGGTGCTGGCGCTCGTCGGTGGCGCCGACGGCCGGCTGCCGCTGCGTGACCAGCTCGCCCTGCTCGCCGCTGCGCACGACGTGGAGCCCGACGAGATGGCCGAGGCCGCCGGCCCGATCGTTGCGCATCTCGTGGAGCGCGGCTTCATCGAGCCGGTGACAGCGTGATGCGGGCACCGGTAGTCGGCACGCAGGTGGCCCGCTGATGCGCGCTGTGGTGCAGACCGTCGGCCGGGCCAGCGTGACTGTGGACGGCGATGTGGTCGGCGCGATCGACAACGGCCTGCTGGTGCTGCTCGGTGTGACCCACACCGACACGGCCGAGACCGCCCGCACGATGGCCCGCAAGGTGCACGAGCTGCGGATCCTGGACGACGAACGGTCCGCCTCCGACACCGGCGCGCCGATCCTGGTGGTCAGTCAGTTCACCCTCTACGGCGACGCTCGCAAGGGCCGCCGTCCAACCTGGACCGCCGCCGCTCCCGCCGAGGTCGCCGAGCCGCTGGTGACGGCGGTCGTCGAGGCACTGCGCGAGCGCGGTGCGAAGGTCGAGACAGGTCGTTTCCGCGCCCACATGCTCGTCGAGAGCGTCAACATCGGACCCCGCACCATCCTCTTGGACCTCTGACCCGGCCACCGGCTTCATTCACGACAATGATCCGGTCGGATCCTGTCCGGTGCCCGATCGCCTCACTCCCGTTTCACGCCCCTCCCGCCAAGCTGTGTTTCACACCGGCACCACTGAGCCGGAAAGACGGCACAGACGTGGACACGGGGAGAGACAGAGATGGCCCTGCAGATGACGGAACACCGGATGCGCCCGGCAGCCAGCACCGACACCGACGCGCCCACCGAGATCCTCGCCGACCTGGACGCCACCGACGAGCGCGGCATCTCCACGGACCTGGTCCGGGCATACCTGAACGGAATCGGCCGGACGAAGCTGCTGACTGCGGCACAGGAGGTCGAGCTGGCGCGGCGCGTCGAAGCCGGCCTGTTCGCCGACGAGAAGCTCGCGACCTGCACCCCGGTCTCGCCGGAGTTGCGGGCCGACCTGGAGCTGATCGTCGCCGAGGGACGGGCCGCCAAGGATCACCTGCTGGAGGCGAACCTGCGGCTGGTGGTCAGCATCGCCAAGCGCTACACCGGCCGCGGGATGGCCTTTCTGGACCTGATCCAGGAGGGCAACCTCGGCCTGATCCGCGCCGTGGAGAAGTTCGACTACACAAAGGGCTACAAGTTCTCCACGTACGCCACCTGGTGGATCCGCCAGGCGATCACCCGCGCCATGGCCGACCAGGCACGCACCATCCGCATCCCGGTGCACATGGTCGAGCAGGTCAACCGGATGGTGCGGGCCCGTCGCGAACTCGCCGTGACGCTCGGCCGCGAACCGACTGTCGCCGAGGTGGCCCGCGCACTGGAGATCCCCGAAATCCAGGTCATCGAGCTGATCTCGTACGACCGGGAGCCGGTCAGCCTGGACCAGGCGGTCGGCGACGACGGCGAGAGCGCACTCGGCGACTTCGTGGCCTCGGTGGACCCGCGCAACGAGCCCGGTGACAGCGCCGCCCAGGGCGAGTTGCGCAACGAGGTGAGCATCGTGCTGTCGACGCTGTCCCAGCGGGAGCAGGCGGTGATCCGGCTCCGGTTCGGCCTGGACGATGGTCGCCAGCGCACCCTTGACGAGGTCGGTCGCGAGTTCGGCCTGTCCCGGGAGCGCATCCGGCAGATCGAGAAGGTGACGCTGCTGAAGCTGCGGGCTCCGGAGCGGGCGCAGCGCTTGGAGGCGTACGCCTGCTGAGGCACACGGTCCACACGGAAGGCCCTGGCGGTTCGCCGGGGCCTTCCGTGCTGTCGAGGTGCGGGACGCGGCCGTCGAGGTGCTTGACGACGGCACCGATCCGCGATAAACCATTTGGTTATACAACCAGGAGGTTATGGTGGGACCGGAGCTGTTGGATGCGACGTTCGCGGCGCTTGCCGACCCGACCCGGCGAGCAATCCTCGCCCGGCTCGCGATCGGTGAGGCGACGGTCACGGAGCTGGCAGCGCCCTTCGAGATGAGCCAGCCAGCCATCTCCAAGCACCTCAAGGTGCTGGAACGGGCTGGCCTCGTCAGCCGGGGGCGGGACGCCCAGCGCCGGCCGTGCCGCCTGGAGGCACGCCCACTACGGGAGGCCACGGCCTGGCTCGCCGACTACCGCGACTACTGGGCGGAGAGCTACAGGCGACTCGACGACCTGCTCGACGAACTCCAGGCCACCGACAGGCGGGACGCGACGCAGGGCGGGACGGGCAGGTGACAGGCACCGACGACCCGATCGTCGTACGCGCACCGGGCGATCGGCAGATCGTGATGAGTCGCCTGTTCGAGGCACCGGCCCGGCTGGTGTTCGCCGCGTTCACCCAACCCGAGCTGCTGGTCCGCTGGTACGGGGCGCGGGGCTGGCGGCTGGTGAGGTGCGACATCGACCTGCGCGTCGGCGGACGGTGGCGGTTCGAGTCGCAGGGCCCGGACGGCGCCCGGATGGCCCAGGCCGGCGTCTACCGGCAGATCGATCCGCCACACCGGCTGGTCTGCACCGAACTCTTCGACGACCAGTCCTACCCGGGCGAGACCCTGGTCAGCCACGAGTTCACCGAGCTGGCCGGACGAACAACAGTCACCACCACGCTGCTCTACGCCACCGCAGAGGGGCGGGACACCGTGCTGCGCTACCCGATGGCTCGGGGCATCGGGCAGAGCTTCACGCGGCTCGCCCAGCTGCTGCGTACGACAACCACGACACGAGGAGAGCAACAATGAACTGGACGTTGGAAGTGGTGATCGTGCCGGTTTCCGATCTGGACCGGGCGAAGACGTTCTACGCCGACCAGCTCGGCTTCGCGGTGGACCACGACACGGTGATCGGCGACGACGTCCGCATCATCCAGCTGACACCGCCAGGGTCCGGCTGCTCGGTGGTGATCGGCAAGGGCGCGGTCCCGCAGATGCCACCGGGCTCGCTCAAGGGGCTGCAACTGGTGGTGCCCGACATCGAGAAGGCCCGCGCGCAACTTGTCGAACGCGGCGTGGAGGTCAGCGAGATCCAGGTGGTCGGGCGCAACCCCCGGCCCGTGCCGCACCCGTTGGACAACGTCGGCTTCGTCCACTTCACCGACCCCGACGGCAACGCCTGGGCCGTCCAGCAGATCTCCAGCCGCGCCTGAACCGCTGCCCGCTCGGACCTCTGCTCACAGGCGGCGAGGGCCGGTGTCCGGGCGGGCCGCCGGACCTCCCACCTGGACCTGGGCGTGCAGGACCGTGATGCCGTCCGGACGGGCGAGCACCGGGTTGAGGGTCAGCGACCGCACCCGGGGCTGTTCGTCGGCGAGCTGACCCACCCGCAGCAGCAGGTCCGCGAGGGCCGCCCTGTCGACAGGCGCCGCACCCCGGTGCCCCCGCAGCAGCGGCGCGGCCCGGGGTTCGTCGACGAGTTCGGCGGCGTCGCGGTCGGTAAGCGGCACCGCCCGCCAGGCCCGGTCGCCGAGCAACTCGGTGGCCACCCCACCGAGACCGAAACCGACCACAGGCCCGAACGCCGGATCCTCCATCACCTCCACCACGCAGGCCACCCCCGGCGGGACCATCGGCTGCACCAGGACCTCCGCGCCGAAGCGGGCGGCCAGTTCGGCGTACGCCCGGCGGACCGTCGCCTCGTCGGGCAAGTCGAGCCGGACCGCGCCGAGGTCGACCCGGTGCCGCAGCCCGGGGGCAGCAGCCTTGAGCGCCACCGGGAAACCCAACCGCGCCGCTGCGTCCACCGCCGCGTCGAGCGAGTCGACGGACACCGACGCCACAGGTTCGATGCCGTACGCGGCCAGCAGCGCGTTCGGGTCGGGGGAATCGCGGAGCGCTGCCTGGGCGGCGGCACGATCGACACGGAGCAGCTCGGGTGCCATCCCGGGTGGGCGGCGCAGCCATTCGGCGTACCGGTGCACGCGGGCGAGAGCGCGCACGGCCTCCTCCACGCCGCCGTACGCGGGCATGCCGGCCGGCGGTCGGCCCACCAGGAACGTCGCCACCGTCGGCTTGCCCAGCGCCAGCGCGGCCGGCAGCGCGGCGATGACGTCGGCGTCCACATCGGTGAGTTGACCGGGCAGCGGCGGGGCGAATACCACCACCAGGGCGTCCACCCGGTCGTCGCTCGCCGTCTCCGCGAGGGCGGCGGCGAATTCGGCGGCACCGGCACTCGGCCCGACGTCGCGGGGATAGCCGTCGACGACGGTGAGGCCCTGCCCGACGCAGGCTGTCGCGGCCAGACCGGTCAACGCCGAGGAGTTGCCGACCACGCCGACCCGGCCGCCGGCGGGCAACGGCTGGTTGGCAAGCAGCACCCCCACGTCGAGCAGTTCCGACACGGTGTCCACCCGGATCACGCCGGACTGGGCGAACAGGGCAGCCACGGCCACCTCGTCCGGCCCGGCCGAGTCGCCCACCCCCGGCGGTCGGGCCGGTGAGGCGAGCGCGACCACCGGCTTGGAACGACCGATCCGCCGGGCCAGCCTGGCGAACTTACGCGGGTTACCGAACGTCTCCAGATACAACATGATCACGTCGGTGCCGGGGTCGTCCTGCCAGTACTGAAGCAGGTCGTTGCCCGAGACGTCGGCCCGGTTGCCGGCCGAGACGAAGCTTGACAGCCCCAGGCCGCGCCGGTCGGCCTCGGCGAGCAGCGCAACCCCGAACGCACCGGACTGGCTGAAGATGCCGACCCGACCAGCCGGCGGCAGCGCCGGGGCGAGCGTGGCGTTGAGGCGTACCGTCGGATCGGTGTTGGCCACGCCGAGACAGTTCGGGCCGACCACGCGCATCCCGGCGGCGTGCGCCGCGCGGACCAGCGCCCGCTGGGTGGCCGCGCCCTGGGCGCCGGCCTCGGCGAAGCCTGCCGAGATGACCACCAGGCCGTGCACTCCGGCGGCGGCCGCGTCGGCGACGACCGCGGTCACCGCCGCGGGCGGGACCGCCACCACCGCCAGGTCCACCGGGACCCCGGCGTCGACAGCCGACGGGTACGCGGGAAGCCCCGCCACCGTCGACGCGCTCGGATGCACAGGCACCACGGCACCTGTGAAACCACCGTCGCGCAGGTGCCCCAGCACTGCCGCGCCGACGCCCTGACCCGTGGCGCTGGCACCATAGAAGGCGACGCCGCGCGGGGCGAGCAGCCGGGCGATCGAGCGGGCCTCGGTGCGATGTTCCCTGCCGAACTGCACCTCAAGCGTCGCCTCGGTGGGCGCGATGGGAAAGCTCAGATGCACCACGCCGTCGGCGTACTCGCGCTGGACCTGGTAGCCGAAGTCGGAGAAGACCCGCAGCATCGTCCCGTTTGTCGGCAGCACCTCGGCGACGAAGCTCATGATGCCGTTGCGCCGGGCGGCGTCGGCCAGGTGCTCCATCAGCACCGACCCGATGCCCCGGCCCTGGTAGGCGTCCTCCACCACGAAGGCCACCTCCGCCTCCGGGGCCTGCGGGCCGAGCCGCTCGTAACGACCGACAGCGACGATCTGCTCGCCGGCAAGCACCACGAACGCCTCCCGGTCGCGGTGGTCGACAGTGACGAAGCGGATCAGATCCCGTTCCGGGATGCGCGGGTACGGCGAGAAGTACCGCAGGTAGCGGGTGCGCTCGGAGAACCGGCTGTGCATCGCCACGATGGCCGGCGCGTCGTCCGGGCTGATCGGTCGCAACTGGACGGCGCTGCCGTCGCTGAGCAGCACGTCCACCGGTTGGTCCACGGTTGTCACAGGTGCCGTCCTCCCCGGCCCGGCTCAGTCCCGCGGATCGTGCGGGTCGAGCCCCAGCAGCGGGAACACCGTCCTGCGGGTCGCCGCGATCGCCCGGTCCACAGCGTTGGGCTCACCTGTCGGCTGCCACGGCTCGTACGACGGGTCGACGTCGTCGGTCATCCGCAGCGGAATGTCCCGACCCGGACGGCGGGCGGCGGCAAGCTTCCGCCAGGCCGGCGGGGTGAGCGTCGCCGGGTCGATCGGGGCGCCGGTGGCCACTGCCAGCAGGTGGGTCCAGGCCCGGGGCACCACCTCGACAAGCGCGTACCCGCCGCCGCCGGTGGCCACCCAGCGGCCGTCGCACAGCTCGTCGGCGAGCGCCCGCAACGCCAGGTAGGTGGCACGCTGCCCGTCGACCGTCAGGCTCAGATCGGCAAGCGGGTCGAGCCGGTGCCCATCGGCGCCACACTGGCTGACCAGCACCTGCGGCCGGAACGCGCGCAGCACCGACGGCACGATCGCGTGGAACGCCCGCTGCCAACCGGAGTCGTCGACACCCGGCGGCAGCGGCATGTTGACAGCGGTGCCATGCGCGCCCGGCCCACCGGTCTCGTCCGGAAAACCGGTGCCGGGAAAGAGCGCGAGCGGGGTCTCGTGCAGGCTGACAGTGAGTACCCGAGGGTCGTCCCAGAAGATCTGCTGCACGCCGTCGCCGTGGTGCACGTCCACATCCACGTACGCGATGCGCTCGGCACCCAGCTCCAGCAGTCGGGCGATGGCAACGGCCGGGTCGTTGTAGACGCAGAAGCCGGAGGCCCGGGCGGGCATCGCGTGGTGCAGGCCACCTGCCACGTTCACCGCCCGCCTTGCGTCGCCGCGCCACACCGCCTCGGCGGCGGCCACCGTGGCACCGGCGATCAACGCGCTCGACTCGTGCATCCCGTCGAAGACCGGATTGTCGGAGGTGCCCATCCCGTACCCGGCGAACAGCGGGTCACGCGGCGCGGCCCGCACCGCCGCCAGGTAGGCCGGGTGGTGCACGCTGGTGAGCAGGGCCTCGTCGGCGGGCTCCGGTTTCACGATGCGCACGCCTGGCCGGTCGAGGATGCCCAGCTCGCGGGCGAGCGCGAACGTCAGCTCCACCCGTACCGGATCGAGCGGATGGTCACCCATGTCGTAGGCGAGCAGCGACTCGTCCCACACCACCACCGTGTCGTCGGACATGAGCCCATGGTCGCACGAGGACGGCCGGGCCCCCACCGCACGTGCTGGTCAGTGGCCAGGTGTCGACCCGGAGGCGACCGGCCGGGCGGGATCGGCCACCCAGTTGCTCCACGATCCGACGTAGAGTGCCGCATCCGTGCGGCCGGCCAGATGCAGCGCCAGGATCGCCTGCGCGGCGGTCACCCCGGAGCCGCAGTACGCCCCGACGTCCCGCGCCCCGGTCACACCGGCTGCGGCGAACCGCTCCCGCAACACGTCGGCGGCCGGGAAACGCCCGTCCGGGCCGACGTACTCGCCGGCCGGCAGGTTCGCCGCGCCGGGAACGTGGCCCGCTACCGGGTCGATCGGTTCGACCTCGCCCCGGTAACGGGGCGCCGCCCGTACGTCGAGGAGCACGGCGTCGTCGGCGGCAGCCAGCGCGGCGGCCTGCCCGGCGTCGAGCACCGGCAGGTCACCGGGGCGCACCTCGACGTCGCCCGGACTCGGGGCGGGTGCCGTTGTGGAGACGGGCCGACCGGCGGCGACCCAGGCCGGGTAGCCGCCGTGCAACACGCGGACCGCGCGGTGCCCCGCCCAGCGCAACGTCCACCAGGCGCGGGCTGCGGCCAGGCCGTCGCCACCGTCGTACACCACGACGGGGTGACCGGCGCGGACGCCGGCGGCCCGCAGCGCCGCCTGCAACGCGGCCGGATCGGGAAGCGGATGCCGGCCGCCGACGCCGGGCGGCCCGCAGAGCGCGGTGTCCAGGTCGACGAAGACCGCGCCGGGCAGATGGCCGGCCAGGTAGTCGTCATGGCCGGGCGGGCCGGTGAGCCGCCAGCGCACGTCGAGCAGGGTGGGCGGATCGGTGTCGTCGAGCTCGGCGGCGAGCCGACCGACTTCGATCAGCGGCTCCTCAATTCCGGACATGGCGACCATCAAACACCATCCAGGTCAGGACCCGCGCGGTTCGGCGGCGGTCGCTGGCCGAACAGCGAGGTACCATCGTGCACCGGAGGGCCGCTGCCGCTATGAAGTCTCACGACCTGGTCGACACGACCGAAATGTACCTGCGCACCATCCTCGAGTTGGAGGAGGAGGGCGTGCCGCCGCTGCGCGCGCGCATCGCCGAGCGCCTACGGCAGAGCGGCCCCACAGTGAGCCAGACCGTCGCCCGGATGGAGCGCGACGGCCTGCTCACCGTCGAAGGCGACCGGCAACTGACCCTCACGGCGCTCGGCCGGGGCACCGCCGTCTCCGTGATGCGCAAGCACCGCCTCGCCGAGTTGCTGCTGGTGAACGTCATCGGGATGCCCTACGAGGAGGCCCACGAGGAGGCCTGCCGTTGGGAGCACGTGATGAGCGACGCCGTCGAGAAGCGGGTGTACGACCTGCTCAACCGGCCGACCCGCTCCCCCTACGGCAACCCGATCCCGGGTCTGGAGGCGCTGGGCTCCCCCGAGACCCAGGCCACCGAGGCCGGCGAGGGTGAGCGCAACCTGGCATTCCCCGGTCTCACCGGGCCGGTGGTCGTGCGCCGGATCTGCGAGAGCGTGCAGACCGACTCCGACGTGCTGCGCCAGTTGCACGCCGCCGGTGTCGACCCGGGTGCGACTGTGACGGTGGCTCAGGAGCGTGACGGGGTGTCGATCGACAGGTCCGGCGACCGCGTCCGGCTGCCGCGCGAGGTCGCCTCGCGGGTCTTCGTCGCCGCCGGCTGACCTGCTGCTCGGCTGACCTGCCGCTGCTCGCTGCCCGTCCGGCCTGGGCGTCACAGGGCCCGGGTGTCCACCTTCTTGGCCAGCGCGATCAGCTCCCCGGCGACCTTCTCGGCCGCCGCGCGCTCGGTGCCGCGGGCGCTGGTCCAGGTCAGAGTCGCCAACCGGCCGTCGGTGGCCAGCCAGCCGACCTCGACTGCCGGGCCGTGGCCGCTCGCGGCGGCGACGGTACGCCGGTACGCCTGCTGACCCAGCCCGGTGACCTTCGTGGTCTTGGTGGGCACCACGTCCGCGCCGAACGTGGTCTTGTCGACCGACGTCTCGGACACGCTCAGCATCAACTCCGGCAGCGGCGCGTCCCCGGCCCGCACCACGCAGGTGTGCGTGTCACCTCGTTCGCTGGCCGCCGCCACGTCGAAGCGCACCTTCACCAGTTGCTCGATGAGCGCGAAGTCCAGCAACCGGCAGGCTCCGCCCGAGGACGCCGCCGCCACGTCCACAGCGATCGGCACCGGCGGCGGGACCGCCACCGGCTCGGCGTCGGCGGCACAGCCACTCACCAGCAGTCCGGCCAGCCCGGCGACCATGATCCGCCCGCGCACGCTCCACCCTCTCGCCGACCGACGGCGGTAGGCGCCCGCCGGGTGTCCGTCGGACACCGTACGGGGTGTCCGGGTTCGGCGGAAGTCCTCGTTTCGCCGTTATCCGCAGTGTGGATCGTCCACGTACGGGCAGTGTCGGCAGCCGCGTCCACAGCAGGTGCCGCGCCGGGCCAGGAATTCGGCGCTGAGCACGAACAGCCCGCTCGCCGGGTCGAGGTAGCCGGCCTCACCGCTGGCCAGCGCGGCGGCGTGCGCGGCGAGGATCTGCTCCCGGTCGGGATGCCCGAGCGGCAGCCGCGACGGGTGCGGTTCGGTGAGCGGCCGGTCGGCCAGGGGTCGTCGCTCTCCGCTCACCGCAGCAGTCTAGGCAGCGACGAGGAGCGCGGTGCTGGTGGCGGCACGCCCAGACCGGTCTGTGTGCGGCGTCAGCCGAACCACGTCATCGCCTGACCGTGGCCCCGCGTCCAGGCCAGCGGCGTTCCATCCAGGGCGAGGACGTTGTGCAGCCCCTCCCCCGACGGTGTCGGCAGCCCGTCGTACGGCAGCACCTCCGGCGCCTCGTTGGCGACCCAGTGACCGGGCAGGTCACGGACCAGCCGGACGAACGCCTCCCGGCGCGGCACGGGCACCTGGTAGAGCACCGAGGTGTGGAAGACCACAAGCGTCGCGTCGACAGGCGCCCGCGCGGCAAGCGCCGGCAGATCGTCCACCAGGTCGCCACGGACCAGCAGCGGCGGATCGGCAGCGGCGACCGCCGCAGCAGCTTGCAGCCGCGACCGCCGGTGCGCGTGCTCCGGCCAGATCAGCGCGTCCAACCAGGACACGTCGTCGGGGTCGGTCACGTCGAGGGGGTTGAGGTCCAGGCCAGCCCGCCACACCACATCGGGTACGCGTGCCGGCGGCACCAACCCGCTGGCCGCGCACTCCAGTACGGGCTCGCCGGAGCCGACCCGCTGCTCGCCATAGCGGTATGCGTACCGGTCGGGATAGAGGCAGAGTCCGGCGGACGCGCCGACCTCCAGCAGCGCGAGCGGCTGCGGCAGCGCGGCGAGCACCGGCAGTAGCACAGCGCACCGACCGGCCTCGTTCGTCTGGGTGGCCCGGACGCGCATCTGCGCCTCGATGACCGGCCAGTTCGCCACCGCGTAGTCGTGGAACGCCGCCGGGTCCTCGACCGGGCCGCCGAGCCATCGGACGACGCCGAACAGCAGGTTCGGTTGCCGCTTGGCCGGGGGCAGCCCGTCGAGCAGCGCGAGCACCTCGTGGTCGCGGGACACCGCCAGGGACAGCCGCTCGTACGCGGGCGAGACCCCTCGTACCTCCCGGGTGGCGAATCTGGCGTACGCCTCGGCGGTCGTCATGCAGTGATCGTCGCAGCCTCGCGGTCGGACCGCTTCGAGGGCGCCCGGGTCAGCGTCGATCTTCGGTGAAGGCGGCACGCGGGTCGATGGCCTGACCTCGTGCGTACTCCTCGCCGAAGGCCGCTGGGCCCAGCGCCTCGATCGCGGCGTCGGCGTACGTGAGGGCGGCACGCGCTGTTGCCCGCTCGGCGTACCAGCCCTTCGGAGTCGCCGCGCAGAGGACTTCGAGTGCGTCGAACTGCGCCGCCGCCACCCGCTCAGCAATCTCGTTCACGTCTGCATCTCTCATGTCTTTCGGGACCAGCGGCGAACGAGCGTACCTCCTGCCGAAGACCGGCCAACCGGACCACCGTGACCTGCGGATATGTCCGGACAAGCCAGTCGGTGATCAGGTCAGCCAGCCCGGCCGGTGGACGATGCGGCGGTGAGCCGATGAATCAGATGGTGAAGCCGCCGTCGACGTTGACCGTCGCCCCGGTGATGTAACGCCCGTCGGGGCTGGCGAGGAACGCCACCGCTGCGGCCACGTCGGCTGGCACCGCATAGTGGCCGAGGGCGGTGAACCCGTTGATCGTGTCGGCATCAGGGCCGTCGGCCGGATTCAGTTCGGTGTCCGTGGCCCCTGGATTCACGAGGTTTACAGTGATAGCTCTGCTACCGAGTTCGCGTCCGAGCGCCTTGGTGAGGCCGATCAGAGCGGTCTTACTCGTTGCGTACAACGAGAAGCCCGGGAAAACCGCCCGCTCCGCCACGTTGCTTCCGATGTTGATGATCCGCCCACCGGCCGACATGTGGCGCACTGCGGCCTGCGACGCCACGAACGGTGCCCGGACATTGACAGCGACAGTCTGATCGAACTCTTCCAGGTTCAGTTGCTCCAGCGGTCCGAGTAGGAACGCGCCGGCATTGTTGACCAGGATGTCCAACCGACCCAGCTCACCGGCAACCTGGTCCACTGCGGCAACCACTGCTGCCGGATCGGCACTGTCGGCCTGCACGGCGATCGCCCGCCGACCCCCAGCCTTGATCTTGTCCACCACATCGTTGGCGCGTTGCTGGTTCTGCTGGAACGTCAGCGCCACATCGGCGCCCTCCTCGGCCAAGCGCAAAGCGACTGCAGCGCCGATACCACGACCACCACCCGTAACGAGGGCTACCTTGCCATCAAGTGCCATGTTCATGACACAAAGTCTGGTCGGCGAAAGCCGAGCCGTCTGGCGGTGATCGGACGCCGCGTTCGCGAACCGGCTGACGTCGCCGACGAGTCGGGCCGTGCCGGAAGGGCCGAGGCCCGGCGGCTGATCGCGACGCTGCGGATTGCCGTCGACCGCCGGCGACAGCGCCGTAGGTCAGAGGTAGCTGACGCCGGTCAGTTCCTCGGCCGCCGCCCACAGCCGCTTGCCGACAGCCGGATCGGCGGCCTCACGGCTGAGCCGGGCCTCGGTGACCCTGCCCCGCGTCTCCCCGAGCAGGGCTGGGCCGAAGAACTGGCCACCCCGCACACCGGGTTCGGTCGCGGCACGCAACTGCGGCAGCGCGCCCTGCTCCACCGGCTGGGTTGCCAACAGCCCGGCCCGCGCGATCAGCCGCCCGAACCGGCCACGGTGCTCCCAGGCACGCGGAGTCAGGTTGGTACGGGTGAGACCGGGGTGGGCCAGCGCGCTGACGATCGGCGATCCGGCGGCGCGCAGGCGGCGGTCCAATTCGATGCCGAAGATCGTGCTGGCGAGCTTGGACCGCCCGTAGGCGGTGGATGCCCGGTAGTTCCGTTCGAACATCAGGTCATCGAAGTCCAGGTGCGCGTTCTTGTGGGTGATCGAGCTGAGACTGACCACACGGGCTTCCCGCGCCGCGGCCAGGTTGCCGAGCAGCAGGCCGGTCAGTGCGAAGTGGCCAAGCATGTTGGTGGCGAGCTGCAGCTCGAATCCGTCGGCGGAGGTGCGGCGCGGGCCGAGCAGGACCACCCCGGCGTTGTTTACCAGCAGGTCGATCGCCGGGTGGTCGCCGGCCAGCTTCGCCGCGAAGGCCCGCACGGAGGCGAGGGATGCCAGGTCAAGCTCGCGCACCTCGACGTCGCCGCCGATCCGGCGGGCGGCCTCCTCGCCTGCGGAGGTGTCGCGAACGGCGAGCACGACGTGGGCGCCGTGGCTGGCCAGTTCGGTGGCGGTGACCAGGCCGAGGCCTGAGTTCGCGCCGGTCACGACGGCGACCCGACCGCGCTGGTCGGGGATGCGGTCGGCGGTCCATCCGGTCATCTGCTGCTCCTGGGGTGTCGGTGCGTTGGCCACCGACGGTAGGAGCGTTCCGGGCCGGTTCGGTCGTACTCGTTTGCCTAGGTCTGCGGGACCTACCTTCGGCGGTCCGGTCCGCTGCACACTTGCGGCATGACCCGCCTTCATCCGTACGCTCGCGAGCTCGGGGACTTCCTACGCGCTCGGCGTAGCCGGCTGCGTCCACACGAGGTCGGCCTGGAGCCGGGCGGCCGGCGCAAGGTCACCGGGCTGCGGCGCGAGGAGTTGGCCCTGCTGGCCGGGCTGAGCACCGACTACTACCAGCGGATCGAGCAGGGCCGGGAGGTACGCCCGTCCGACGACGTCCTGGACGCGCTTGCCGGCGCGCTCGGCCTCGACGACAAGGAACGCCGGCACCTGTTCACCCTGGCCCACGCCGCCCGCCGGTCGATGCCCACCCGGGTGAACCGCGACCCGGAGCGGGTGCCGGAGGGCACACGGCGTCTGCTGCGGGTGCTGGACACCCCTGCTGTCGTACTCGGTCGGCATCTCGATCTGCTCGACTGGAACCCGATGGCGCAGGCGCTGCTCGGCGACCCGGACGCCTACCCGACCGACCGGCTCAACATGCTCCTGTTGCTGTTCGACGACACGCTGACCGGAGAGCGGAGCTGTCCGGACTGGGAGCAGCAGGCTCTGGACTACATCGGCATGATGCGGGCCGCCGTCGCCACCGACCCCACCCACCCACGCGCCACCGCGATCGTCGGCGAGCTGAGTATCCGCAGCGCCCAGTTCCGGCGGCTGTGGGCCCAGCACGACGTACGCGAATCGGTAAGCGGCACCAAGACCTTCCGGGTTCCCGAGGTAGGCGACATCGTCCTGGACTGGGACACGTATCCCCTGCCGGGAAATCCCGGCCCCGTCATGCTCGTCTTCACCGCTGAGCCGGGCAGCGCCCACGCGGACCGGCTGCAACTCTTGGCGTCGTTGCACGCCACCCGCTCGGCACTCGCCAGCGGATGATGCCGAGCTGATCAATGACTGACGGGCGGGTCACTACCCGAGCAACGCCGCTGCGGCGGCCAGGGTGACCAGCGACATCGTCGTGGTCAGCACCACCGCCCGGCTGGCCACCGCCTCGCCGACGCCGTACTCCTGGCTGTAGATGAACGTGTTCTGCGCTGTCGGCAGGCCCGCGCACACCACCACGGCGAGCAGCTGCGGCCCGGACAGGTGCAAGGCAAGCCCGGCCGCGTACGCGATGACCGGTTGCGCGACGAGCTTCAGCGCGGTGATCACGGCCAGCTCTGCCGGCCGGGCCGGCTCTGCCCGCGACGGCGCCGTGGGGTGCAGCGACGCGCCGAGCGCGACAAGGGCGGCCGGAGCCGCAGCGCCCGACAGCAGGGTGAGCGGCGCGGCGGCCGCCGACGGCAGATGCAGGCCGGCAGCCGAGCACACGACACCGAGCAGCGACGCCAGGATCACCGGGTTGCGTACCGGCAAGGAGGCGATACGGCGGACCCGTACCCGCCCGGCCGGATCGGTGTGCCTGTCCAGTGCGACCAGGATGACGGGCGTCACCACAAGCACCTGCAGCAGCACCACCTCCGCCAGGAACGACACGGTGCCGAGAACCTGCGTTGCGATCGGGATGCCGAGGTTCGCCGAGTTCACGTACCCGGCGGCCATGCCCCAGATCGGCTGTTCGCCGGTCCTGCGACCAAACAGCCAGCTCGCGACGACCCACCCGAACCCGACGACCGCGGCAGTGCTCAGCCCGAAGGCGAGCAGCGATCGGCTGGCGAACCCGGAAAGCGGCATTCGGGACAGGGCCAGGAACAGGGCGGCCGGCATCGCGAGGTGGAACACGAACCGGCCGAGCACCGACGCCGCCGCCTCGCCCAGCAGGCCCCAACGGCAGGCCGCGTAGCCGACAGCGGTGAGGATCCAGATCGGCGCGAACGCCGACACCAGGCTCATACGGGCGTCACCGGCGGGCGTCGCGCCGGCTCAGGGAATGGCAGGCGTACGAGTCGGGTAGCACGAGCTCAGCCTCGCATCCCGTCCGACCGCGCAAACATCCCGCCCATCGCACGGACCTGTCCGGAACCACAGCCTGCCTCGCCGAAGGCCGACCATCAGGCATCATGGGCGCCGTGAGCGACGGATACATCCGCCTGATTCCGACCGACCTGCGCTGGCAGCCGACTCCCGAGGCTGCCGCCGCAGCCAGGGCCTACGTCACAGGACTTTTCTCGGGGCCGGGCGATGACGTCGAGCATGTCGAATATGAGTTCTACGAACACGTCACGCTCATCGACGCCGGCGAGAACACCAACCGTGTCACATGTCCGCGCTGTGCCGGCGACATCGACCTGGAGTGGCTCTTCGACCTGATCGAGGAGAACGGGGAGAGCTTCGATGAGCTGGACGTGACGGTTCCCTGCTGCGCGGCGACGGTTCCGCTGAACGCTCTTCACTATGACTGGCCAGTCGGCTTCGCCCGCTTCGAAGTGAGCGCCATGAACCCGACGCGCGCCAGATACGAGCTTGATGCACAGGAACTCGCCGAGGTGTCCGCCGTTCTCGGTCATCCCGTGGCGCAGGTCCTTGCGCACTACTGACCTCAGGGGCGTCAAGAGCGACCGGCGATAGGTGCTGTTTATCGCCGGTCGCCCGGGCCGGTCATCAGCCGTGGCCGCCGGTGAGTTCCACGCCGTCGAAACTTCGGCCTCTACGCCCGAATGTCTGGCGGTAGGTGTCCGGTGGCACGCCGACGGTGCGGTGAAAGTGGCGGCGCAGAGTGGTCGCGGTGCCCATGCCGGCCGCTGAGGCGATGGCGTCGACGCTGTCGTTTGTGCTCTCCAGCAGTTCCTGTGCTCGGCGGATCCGTTGCGTCAGCAACCACTGCAGCGGGGTGGTGCCGGTGACCGACCGGAACTGCCGGGTCAGATGGCGCGAGCTCATGTTCGACTGGCGGGCCAGATCCTCCACCGTGAGTGGCTGATCCAGTCGCCGCATCACCCAGGGGAGCAGGTCGGCCAGGGCATGCTCGTCCTGGGCCGGCACGGGGGTCGTGACGAACTGGGCCTGGCCGCCTGCTCGATGCGGCGGCACGACCAGGCGGCGGGCTGCGATATTGGCGACCGCTGAGCCGTAGTCGCGTCGGACCAGATGCAGGCACAGGTCCATCGCCGCGGCCTTGCCTGCCGAGGTGAGGACACTGCCGTTGTCGACGTAGAGCACATCCGGGTCGACCGTCACCTGGGGATAGCGCGCGGCGAGAGTGTCGGTGTGCGCCCAGTGGGTGGTCGCGCGCAGCCCATCCAACAGACCGGCGGCGGCGAGCACGAACACGCCAGTGCACAGGGAGACCACCCGCGCGCCGACCTTGTGGGCCGCACGTACCGCCTCGACCAGCTCGGCCGGCGGGTCCTGGTCGATGTCCACCAGGCCCGGGACGATCACGGTGCCGGCGTCTGCCAGGCGGTCCAGCCCGCAGTCCGGCTCCAGCAGGAACCGGCCGAGCCGAACGCTGCGTGTGCCGCATACCCGGAGGTCGTACCAGGGGCCGGGCACTGCGTCCGGCCGAGTGCCGAAGACCTCGTAGGCCAGCGCCAGCTCGAAATGCAGCATCCCCTCGGTGGCGGCAACCGCGACGGAACGCGGGGAGAGAGTCACGTCCGAAATTGTACGGGTCATGTCGTTCCAGACACTGGCCGGCTTCAATCAGCCAAGGAACGATCTTCAGCAGCAGACGACTTCACACAGGCAGGGGCACGCCATGGCAACGGGTCGAAACATCGCGGTCTACGGCGCGTACGGACACACTGGCCGTTTCGTAGCCGCCGAGCTGCGCGAACGCGGCTACACCCCGCTACTGCTCGGCCGGAACCACGACAAACTGCAGGCCCTGGCGCAAGCCTTCCCGGGCTCACCACAGCGGTACGCGACGGTCGACAGCCCGACCCTGCTCGATCGAGCGCTCGACGGCGCGGACGCGGTGATCAACACAGCCGGGCCGTTCGCCACCACTGCGGGCCCCGTCATCGAGGCGGCACTGCGCGCCGGCATCCCCTACGTCGACGTGGCAGCCGAGATCGAAGCGAACGTCGACACGTTCACGGACTTCGCGCAGCGCGCCCACGCCGCCCGCATCGCGGTGCTGCCGGCGATGGCCTTCTTCGGCGGCCTCGGCGACCTGCTGGTCACCACCGCGATGGGCGACTGGACGTCGGCGGACGAAGCACACATCGCCTATGGTCTGAGCAGCTGGCACCCCACCGGCGGCACGCTGGCCGCCGGCGCGGTCTCGTCGCAGCGACGCGGCGGCCGTCGTGTCCGCTACGCCAACGCACAGCTGCAGTACCACGACGACACGCCGTCGACAGTGGACTGGCCCTTCCCGGCGCCGCTCGGCCCCCGAAGCGTCATCAGCGAGTTCACAATGGCCGACGTCGTCACCATCCCCAGCCATCTGGCCATCCCGCAGGTGCGCACCTACATGACCACCGAAGCAGCCTCAGACCTGCTGTCTGGAGATCCCACGGCCCCACGCGCGGTCGACGACCGCGGGCGCTCCGCACAGACCTTCATCGTCGACGTCCTCGTCCGCTCCGGCGGCACGCAACGCCGCCTGAGCGTCACCGGTCAGGACATCTACGCGGTCAGTGCACCACTTGCTGTGGAGGCGATCGACCGCATTCTCACCGGTCGCACCCGGACCACAGGCGTCGCCTCCGCCGGCGCGATGTTCGACGCTCCTGACTTCCTCGACGCCCTGTCCACCCATCTCACCGTCCACTCGCCGGCCTGAACCTCGGCGGGCAACTCGCAAGCGGACGGTTCCGACATCATCCGCCCGGAGCGTAGAGCCGCGACCGGGACGCGTCGCTGCGCCGAGCGGCCATCACTGTGCGTGTTGCTCGGGCACTTTTCGTGGTGTCAGGGCGGCGTCGAGACCGGCGGCGATCTGATCCGGCAGCGGGTAGACCTGCTCGACAGGCAGTTGAGCTGTCGCCGCCTGTTCGTCGCCGCCGCGCAGGAGGTTCCGGATCTGGTGCACCCTGGGGGTGATGTCGGTGATGGCTACAACCCAGTCGTCGACGTACCGGTCGACGGCCTCGCGGGACAGTCCAACCTGCAATGACCGGTACGGCAACGCCGTCAGTTGCAGTGACCGTTCCGGATCCCACTGCACTCGTACGGGGCTGGTCTTCAGTTGCCGCGACCAGGTCGCCCTGTCGCCGTGCAGGTCCTTGTCGTAGTGACTCAGGCTGGCTCGCGCCAGGGCCCACTCGAATCCCTCCCGCGTGATGTCGATGGACAGCACGCGTTCTTGCCCTGGCTTGGTGGCCCAGCCGCAGCGGTACATCATCCACAGAAACGACGGCTTGATCCACGTCATCCGGTCCCGCTTGAAGGGAGCCACGAAACGGCCGGCCGCCACCGCCGGCAGCGCTATCTGTGGGGGATACGCCTGGTACACGGTGATGGTGTCGGCCGAGTAGTGGGCGCGGATCTGGCGGGCTGGAACGGACATCATCTGATCGTCACCGATGGGGACCCGAGCGCTCAACCAAGATTCCGCTCCGACCGCGCGGCCGTCATGCCAGCAGGGAGGATGCCAGGTCGCGACGTGTGAGGGCGGCGTGCAAGCTAAGGTTTTCGGCCGCCAGATTCTCCCGTCCACCTTGCTCGCGGTCGATGGCGCAGACCACCGTGTCGACCATGGCGCCGCTGGCCCGGAGTTGACGGCACGACGCCAGCAGCGCACCGCCGGTGGTCACCACGTCCTCGATCACCACAACACGCCGACCGTCCACAGGGCCGCCCTCGGCTGCCTTGCCGGTGCCGTACTCCTTGGCCTGCTTACGGACGAAGACTGTCGGCAGGCCGGTCAGCTGCGACATCACGGTGGCGACAGGTATGCCGCCCATCTCCATTCCCGCAAGCAGGTCGCACTCGGGCAGCAGGGCGACCATCGCCTCGGCCACCTCGCGCAGCAGGCCCGGCTGCGCTTCGAACAGATACTTGTCGAAGTACTCGTCGCTGGTCTGACCGGAGCGCAGGCGGAACGACCCGGTGAGGTGGCACGTTTCGTAGACTCGACGCGCAAGGAGAGAAGTCACGCAGCGAGCCTCGCACCTCCCCTGGGCCGGCAGCCAACCGCCTTGCCTACGGCCTCGACCTGAAGTTCGGCTGACACCGTGCGCCGTTGCGGACATCCCGCGAGCCGCAAAGAGCGCTGCCCCGACCTCACAGGAGGCCGGGGCAGCGCTGAGGCGTACGTCAGGTGCAGCCGCTGGTGGAGCCGCAGCCCTCGCAGACGTAGCAGCTACCTGCGGGGCTGTTCGCGCGGCTTCCTCCGCTGGGAGATCTCGAACTCGGCACGCAACTCGGTGCGCCGGGCCCGGCACGGCCAAGGCGCGGAGCAGCCACCGCACACCCACATCGGAAGCACCGGGCCGTGCGTGGTCACCGCAGGCCGTCCGAGAAACGCCGGGCGACGACCCGGGCGTGCCAGCGAGCCGCCCATTCCGCCTGATAACAGGGTACGGGGACAGCCGCGCCCACCACCAACGACAACCGGCGCAGAGCCCGTCGACGCACGCCGTTGTTGCCGGGCACCGGTCGACCGTACCGCCCGCCGCGCTCACGCCATCGCGCTTGACACTCGACGTCAAGTGCTTGACGATGGGTGTCAAGTAGCGGAGGAGGCGGCATGGCGCCAACCCACGAGGAACTGACCGAGCATCTCATCCGGTTGATCGACATCCGTCTGCTCGACCCCCTCGAAATCCTGGTCGATGGCCACGACGCCATCGAACGGCTGCGGGCCGTCATCCGGAAGCGGGCCCGCTCCTGGGCCATCACGATCGTCAGCGGCGACGACCGGGCAGCCGCCGGTGTGGTCATGCGCGCGATTTCCACCCTCTACCCGGCGGACAGACCGTTCGACCCACCCATCGACTGGTGGCGCAGCCCTCTCGGCCAGGCCGTCGCGCGACGGGTCGGCCACCCGACCGCCGAATCCGTGTCGTATGCGGTGGCCGGCGCCATGCTCGGCATCACCCGCCAGGGCGTCCACGACCTGGTCTCCCGCGGCAAGCTCGCCCGCCACCCCGAAGGCGGCGTGCGCTCCGCCTCCGTACGCGACCGGCTACTCAAGGAAGGAACCCGACGTGCCTGAGAGCATCATCCACTCCCGGACCGTGCCGATCGCGATCCGCGACTTCGGCGGACCCGGACAACCGCTGCTGCTCCTCCACGGCGCCGGCGGCAACCTCGCCCAGATGACCACACTCGCCGAGCACCTGCGCCCGACCCACCGGGTGGTCACCGTCGATCTTCGTGGTCACGGCCGGTCCGGAGACGGCCCCTGGCGCTGGGACGACGTACTGGCCGACCTGGCCTCCGTCACCGACCACCTCGGCCTCAGCTCCCCAGCGGTGGTCGGCGTCTCCCTCGGCGGCATGCTCGCCACTCTCTGGGCGCAACGTCACCCGGAGTGCCCCGGCGCTGTCAGCTTCGACGGCAATCCGCCGCTGAACCGTCCGGACCAGGTCGCCGGGCTGGATCCGGAGCAGGCCGAGACCGAACTGGCCAAGCTGCGGGCCGTCTTCGACGGGATGGCCGCGATGCTGGCCGAACCGCTCACCGCCGAACAGGTGGCCGCCATGCTTGCGGGGCAACGGGCCATGGCCCAGCGCTACGGCGCCGCACCCGACGATTGGGTGGCGGCCTTCGAACGCAACCTCGTGCCCGGCGACGACGGCCGCAGCCGGCTGCGGCCCGCCCCGGACCTCACCCGGCAGCTCCGGGACGCCATGGACTCCCTCGACCTGATGCCCGCCTACCGCGACGCCCGCTGCCCGCTGTTGCTCGTCCTCGCCACCGAGGACCTGCCCGAACAACAGCAGTTCCACAGCCTGTACGAGGCGTATCGCAAGGTCACCGCCGAACGGCTATCTGCTGTGGACAACCCGTCTCTGCGGGTGTGGCATCTCGCTGGCGCCAGCCACGCGATGGTCGCCGAACGCCCACAGGAGCTCGCTACCCTCATCACCGACTTCCTCAGCCCTCACGACTGAGGGCGACCCGAATGCACGCTCGTAGCCGCTGACCGGGCGCCAACCTCTGCACGCTCCCGGGGCTGGAAGAGCATGGAAACCGCGCTGCCCCGGCCTCCCAGGAGGGAAGCCGGGGCAGCGCTTATCGCGTACGTCAGCTGCAGCCGCTGGTGGAGCCGCAGCCCTCGCAGACGTAGCAGCTACCGGCGGGGCGCATCTTCGTACCGCAGGTGAAGCACAGCGGTGCGTCGGCGGCCTTGCCGATGACGGCCTCCAGCAGTTCGGTGCTGGAACCCACGCTCGGAGCCGGCTTGGCGGCGGCCACGTCGGCCATCTCCTGGGCCGGCTGGGCGACGGCCTCCGGCTTGGCCGGAGCCTCGACCGGCGCGGACGACGCCATCGCGGTGAGTTCCGCTCCGGTGACGCCGGCGGCTTCCGCGTCGGCTTCGGCCCGCAGCTGGGCGGCCCGCTCGCTGGCGGTGAAGATGCCCAGCTCGGCGCGGCGCTCGTACGGCAGGAAGTCCAGCGCGAGGCGACGGAAGATGTAGTCCATCACCGACGCCGCCATGCGCACGTCCGGGTCGTCGGTCATGCCGGCCGGCTCGAAGCGCATGTTCGTGAACTTGCTGACGAACGTCTCCAGCGGCACGCCGTACTGCAGGCCGATGCTGATGGCCACCGAGAACGCGTCCATCACGCCGGCCAGGGTCGAGCCCTGCTTGGACATCTTGAGGAAGACCTCGCCGAGGCCGTCGTCCGGGTAGGACGACGCGGTGAGGTAGCCCTCGGCGCCACCGACGGAGAAGCTGACCGTCTCGGAGGGGCGCTTCTTCGGCAGGCGCTTGCGCACCGGGCGGTACTCGACGACCTTCTCCACCGCTGCCGGGGCGGCCTCGACGGCGGCCGGCTCGGTGGCCTTGTTGTTCTTCGCCACCGACAGCGGCTGGCCGACCTTGCAGTTGTCCCGGTAGATCGCCAGCGCCTTGAGGCCGAGCTTCCAGCCCTCGAAGTAGATCTTCTCGACGTCCTCGACGGTGGCCGCCTCCGGCATGTTGACCGTCTTGGAGATGGCGCCGGAGACGAACGGCTGGATCGCCGCCATCATCCGCACGTGGCCCATCGGGGCGATGGACCGCTCCCCCATCGCGCAGTCGAACACCGCGTAGTGCTCCGGCTTGAGGCCGGGGGCGTCCACCACGTGCCCGTTGTCGGCGATGTGCTCGACGATCGCCTCGACCTGCTCCTCGGGGTAGCCGAGGCTGCGCAGCGCGCGCGGTACCGTCTGGTTGACGATCTGCATCGAGCCGCCGCCGACGAGCTTCTTGAACTTGACGAGCGCCAGGTCCGGCTCCACACCGGTCGTGTCGCAGTCCATCATGAAGCCGATGGTGCCGGTCGGCGCGAGGACGCTGGCCTGCGAGTTACGCCAGCCGTTGCGGTCACCGATCTTGTTGCCCTGGGTCCACTGCTTGGTCGCCTCGCGGACGATCGCGGTGGCCACCGGGCTGGTCGGCTTGATCTCGTCGTTCGCGGCGGCGTGCTTTCGCATGACCCGCTTGTGCGGCTCCGCGTTGCGGGCGTAGCCGTCGTACGGGCCGACGACGCCGGCCAGCTCGGCCGAGCGGCGGTAGGCGGTGCCCGTCATCAGCGACGTGATCGACGCGGCGACCGAGCGGCCCTGCTCCGAGTCGTACGGCAGACCGGAGGCCATCAGCAGGGCACCCAGGTTGGCGTAGCCGATGCCCAGCTGCCGGTAGGCGCGGGACGTCTCACCGATCTTCTCGGTCGGGAAGTCGGCGAAGCAGATCGAGATGTCCATCGCGGTGATGACGAACTCGACGGACTTGACGAACTTCTCCACGTCGAAGCCACCGTCGGCGCGGAGGAACTTCATCAGGTTGAGCGAGGCCAGGTTGCACGAGGAGTTGTCCAGGTGCAGGTACTCCGAGCACGGGTTCGACGCTGTGATCCGGCCGGTCTCCGGGCAGGTGTGCCAGTCGTTGATCGTGTCGTCGTACTGCAGGCCCGGGTCGGCGCACTCCCACGCGGCCTGGGAGATGGTGCGGAACAGCTTCTTGGCGTCGATGGTGTCGATCACCGAGCCGTCCAGCCGGCCGCGCAGGTCGAAGCCGCCGCCGTTCTGCACCGCCGTCATGAACTCGTCGGAGACCCGCACCGAGTTGTTGGCGTTCTGGTACTGCACGCTCACGATGTCGGAGCCGCCGAGGTCCATGTCGAAGCCGGCGTCCCGCAGCGCGCGGATCTTGTCCTCCTCGCGCGCCTTCGTGATCACGAACTCCTCGATGTCCGGGTGGTCCACGTCGAGGATGACCATCTTGGCCGCCCGGCGGGTCGCGCCACCGGACTTGATGGTGCCTGCGGACGCGTCCGCGCCACGCATGAAGCTGACCGGACCGGAGGCGGTGCCACCGGAGGAGAGCAGCTCACGGGACGAGCGGATCCGCGACAGGTTGACGCCGGAGCCGGAGCCACCCTTGAAGATCAACCCCTCTTCCTTGTACCAGTCGAGGATGGAATCCATCGAGTCGTCCACGGCGAGGATGAAGCACGCGCTGACCTGCTGCGGCGACGGCGTACCGACGTTGAACCAGACCGGCGAGTTGAAGCTGAACACCTGGTTCAGCAGCATCCAGGTCAGCTCGTGGGCGAACACCTCGGCGTCGGCCGGGCTGGCGAAGTAGCCGTACTCCTCACCGGCCGTGCGGTAGGTCGTGACCACCCGGTCGATCAGCTGCTTGAGCGACCACTCGCGCTCCGGGGTCCCCACCGCGCCCCGGAAGTACTTCGTGGTCACGATGTTCGCCGCGTTGACGCTCCACGACTCCGGGAACTCCACGCCGCGCTGCTCGAAGTTGATCGAGCCGTCCCGCCAGTTCGTCATCACGACGTCGCGACGCTCCCAGGCGACCTCGTCGTACGGGTGGACCCCCTCGGTCGTCCACACCCGCTCGATCTTCAGCCCCGCGCTCGCGCCGGCCTTGCTTCGTGACCTGCTTGTCGTCACACCATCCCCCGACATCTCATCCGCCCCCTCGTCACGCGGCCACGCCGCGCGTCCACCTGTCAGAACACAAACCTCAGTTGGTACGGCCGGCGGTCCCCGCCGCCCCGGCCTCCGCCGCGCCCGCACGGGCTCGGGCGGCGGCGCGCAATGTCTCGATCTCCTGCTCGAAGTCGGCAAGCGAGTCGAAGGACCGGTAGACGCTGGCGAACCGCAGATACGCCACCTCGTCCAGGTCCCGCAGGGGGCCCAGGATGGCCAACCCCACATCGTGGCTGGGGATCTCGGCCGCACCCTTGGCCCGCACGGTCTCCTCGACCTTCTGGGCCAGCAACGCGATCGAGTCCTCGTCGACCGGCCGGCCCTGGCACGCCTTGCGCACCCCGCCAATGATCTTCGTCCGGCTGAACGGCTCGGTCACCCCGCTGCGCTTGACGACCGCGAGGACCGCCTCCTCGACTGTGGTGAACCGCTTGCCGCACTCAGGGCAGGACCGCCGCCGCCGGATGAGCTGGCCGTCGTCGGCCTCCCGCGAGTCGACCACCCGGGAGTCGGCGTGTCGGCAGTACGGACACCGCATCGCCTACCTCCTAATCATGATCAACCACGGCGTACCGGGCACTACCGGGCACGACTCGACCCGGCGGTGCCAGCTGGAGCTGACGCCCGCCGTGGCCTGCGCTGCGGGAGTGCGGTCGGTAGTCGAACCCAACCTGTGGGCAACTTACGCCCGTGTCACTACTACATCTAGGGGTCGACCGTATGTCGCTGGCGTACTCGGGTCAAGTTGACCGGCGTGTCCGGCGCGTCACGGACCATCCGGTCATCCGCACCCACCGCTCCCGCCGGAAGACCCAACGCCGCGACCCCGACCCGGTTACCGGCCACCCGGCTGAAGTCGCCCGGAAAACGGTCGCCGTTCGAACATCCGTGCTACCCGACGTACCATTTATCAGAGCATCCGTACGACAGGAGTGGTTTTTCACCCCGACACGCCGGTGAGAGGTCGTACAGATGTTTGAAAATGACCGATCTCACCTATACGGTCAGGAACAGCCGGGCGCGATGGATCTTCAGCACCCGGGCGCACGGCACATTCGAGCACGAGCGTTCGAGCACCACTGTTTGAGCACCCCGCACGCACCACGAGCCGACGAGGCACCCAGCGCCGACCAGGGAGGACGGACGTGACCGAGGACCGGGCCAGCCGGCCGAAGAGCCCGCAGCACATCACCGAGGCGGGCCCGCCGGCCACCCGACGCCGCAGCGCCGCGCGCAGCCGGACGGGTCAGCCCGCCGTGCGCCCGGTCACCCCGGTAGTCAGCGCCTTTCCCGACCCCGCGACGGTCGACCTGACCGCCCGCCAGCGTCGCATCCTGGAGTTCATCCGCACCTGGGTGGAGCGCCACGGCTACCCGCCGAGCGTTCGCGAGATCGGCGAGGCGGTCGGCCTGGTGTCGCCGTCGAGCGTCGCCTACCAGCTCAAGGAGCTGGAGAAGAAGGGCTTCCTGCGCCGCGACCCCAACCGGCCGCGCGCCGTGGACGTCCGCGCCCCCAGCGAGGCCATCGACGACGAGTTGTCACGCGCCCAACGGCCGACACCGGCGTACGTGCCGATGCTCGGGCGGATCGCCGCTGGTGGGCCGATCCTCGCCGAGCAGGCCGTGGAGGACATCTTCCCGCTCCCCCGCGAGTTGGTGGGTGAGGGCGAGGTCTTCATGCTCCAGGTCAAGGGCGACTCGATGCTCGACGCGGCGATCTGCGATGGCGACTGGGTGGTCGTCAGGCAGCAGCCGACCGCCGACTCCGGCGAGATCGTGGCCGCCATGCTCGACGGTGAGGCGACCGTCAAGACCTACCGGCGGCGCGACGGCCATGTCTGGCTGATGCCGCAGAACCCAGCCTTCGACCCGATCCCCGGCGACGACGCCACCATCATGGGCCGGGTCGTGGCGGTGCTGCGCCGAATCTGACCGGCCGGTGGGTGAGTGCCCCACGGCGCTCACCCACGCGACCGTTCGCGCGTTGCGCTCCGACCGTTCGCACGTCGAGCAGGCTCCGAGCCGTCAGTAGCGGTCGCCTCGGTGGGGGCCGCGACGGCCGCCCGGATGCTGCCCGTACGGGTCGACAGGTGCCTCGTCGTCGCGCCTGCGGGCGGGCCGTTGACCCCTGTAGTCCGGCTGCTCCTGCCCGCCACGCCGCGGAGGCTCCGCACGACCGCCGCCGGGCTGGCCGCCCCGGCCACCACTGGGCTGACCGCCACCTCGACCGCCGCCGGGCTGACCGCCACCCCGGCCGCCACTGGGCTGACCGCCACCTCGAGCACCGCCGGGCTGGCCAGCGCCCCGGCCACCGCCGGGTTGACTGCCGCCCCGACCACCGCCGGGCTGGCCGCCGCCGGCGCCGTAGACACCACCGCCGGGCCGACCACCGCCGCCACCCGGAGGACGATCGCCCCCACCTGCCGGCCGGCCACCACCAGCGCCCGGCGCACGACCGCCGCCGCCGTAGACACCGCCACCACCGGCACCACCGCCAGCGGCACCGCCGCTCGGCCGTGGAGCACCGTAACCGCCGTTGTCGGCCGCCGCGGGACGCCCACCGCCGTACACCGCTCCGGCCGCCGACACCGCCCCACCACGGGCCGCGCCGGCCCCGTAGACCGCACCCCCCGCCGGTGCGCCGCCGCCGTAGACGCCGCCCCGACGCTCGTCGCCTGCCGGACGACCGTCGCCGTCGCCACGCCCCGGAACCGGATCGAGGGGTTCACCGTCCGGATCCGATTTTTCGGACCCGGCGGCCAGCGGCCGGCGGCGGGCCCGCACGATGCCGAAGATGCCCGCGCCGACAAGCAGCAGACCGACCAGCCCGACGGCGCCCACCAGGTAGGTGATCTCGTCGAGGCTCAGCCCGTCGAACCAGGACTGCGAGGCCGCGGGCTTCGCGGCACCGGCCGCCGCCAACGGCGCAGCCGTCGAGGTGGACGGGGTGTAGGCGAGAATGTCGACGGGGTCGTCCTCGCTGAACTGACCTCCGTCGGAGACGGTGAGGAAGCTCTTGCCGTCCGGGGAATAGCTGATCGCCTCGCCGAACGGATCGGCAAGCGGAGTCACCCGGGGCTTTCCGGTCGTGAGAGCGCCGACGATGTCACCGCCGGACACGTCGTACTCGAAGGCGTCGGCATACGTCCGCAGGACGACCTTGGTGCCGTCCGGGGAGCGGGCCGCGCCGGTGATCGCGACCCGGCCGAACGTGTTGAGCGGGTTGTCTGTCTCCGTAGCGGGCAGTGCGATCTCGCCGGCCTTGCGCATCGGCACCGGCTCGGTGTCACCGGTCTTCAGGGCCGCCGCGGGGGTGTAGATCTCGGCCTTGCCCTTTGTCACCTTGGTGATGATCAGCGGTTTGCCGTCGTCGCCGATGAGAAGGGCCTCGGCGTCGTGCGGCTTGCCCTCCGGGTACGAGAGTCTGTGCAACACCGGCTGCTTGGCGCCGGTGACCGGCATCGACCAGAGCGCCACCCGCTTACGGCGTTCCTTCGCGGTGATGTTGTCGCCGGTGTCCGCGATCCAGAGGGTCTTGCCGTCCGGGGAGAGCGCCAGATCCTCGGTGTCGAAGGGGCCAGCGCCCGAATACTGGACAGGCTCCTTCGCGATCTTGCACTTGCTGTCGAGGAAGAAGACCCGCTTACGCGCCGCGATCTCGGTGCTGTCGTTGATGACGATGTAGCCGGACTTGGTCGCCACCAGCCCGGACAACTCCCGCAGCCGCTCGTCGGTGACCGTGCACCGCTTCTTACCGGGAGTGACGGCGGGCGGCTCGGACTGCCCGGGAGCGGGAGCAGCAACGGCCACTCCGGCAAGCGCCACGGTTGCCCCGAGCAGGCCGAGGGCAACCGTGGCCGAGGAAACGACGCGGCGCATTCGGCCAGTGTCGCATGCCGAGCGTTTCCGGTGGATGACGCCGGGATCGGTCAGGGCAGGCTGACTGCTGCCTGTCCCTGCCTCTCGACGTCGAACGGCGCCAGCTCGGCGGCGAGCGCCGCGCTGACCCGCACGTGCAGGAAGGTGCCCTCCGCCAGGTGCGAGGTGCTGAGCACCTCACCGCTGCGGTGCACCCGTGACACCAGGTCACCTCTGTCGTACGGCAGGATCGCCCGGACCTCCACAGCAGGCTGCGGCAACCGCGCCTCGATGGCCTCGCGCAGGCCGTCGATGCCCCGCCCGGAGTGCGCCGACACGAAGATCGCGTCCGGCCAGAGCCGCTTGAGTCGCAGGAGCGTGTCCTCGTCGGCCGCGTCGGTCTTGTTGACCACCAGCAGTTCGGGGAGCCTGTCCGCGCTCACCTCGGCGAGCACCTCGTGGACCGCCCGGACCTGCTCCTCAGGATCCGGGTGGGTGCCGTCGACGACGTGCACCACCAGATCCGCTTCCGCGACCTCCTCCAGCGTCGAGCGGAACGCCTCGACGATCTGGTGCGGCAGGTGGCGTACGAAGCCGACCGTGTCGGAGAGCGTGTAGAGCCGCCCGTCGGAGGCGGTGGCCTTGCGGGTGGTGGGGTCCAGCGTTGCGAAGAGCGCGTTCTCCACAAGCACGCCCGCGCCGGTGAGGCGGTTGAGCAGGCTGGACTTGCCGGCGTTGGTGTAGCCGGCGATGGCCACCGCGGGGATGGCGTTGCGGGAACGGCGGGCGCGCTTGGTCACGCGTACCGTCTTCATGCTCTTGATCTCGCGGCGCAGCCGGGAGATGCGGTGGCGGATGCGTCGCCTGTCGGTCTCCAGCTTGGTTTCACCGGGACCACGCACACCAACGCCGCCGCCGGCGCCGCCGCCACGACCGGAACCACCGGTCTGCCGGGACAACGTCTCACCCCAACCGCGCAGCCGGGGCAGCAGGTATTCGAGCTGGGCAAGCTCGACCTGCGCCTTACCTTCCTTGCTCTTGGCGTGCTGGGCAAAGATGTCCAGGATCAGCGCCGTCCGGTCGACGACCTTGACCTTGGTGCGCTGCTCCAGGTTGCGCAGCTGCGACGGGGACAGCTCACCGTCGCAGATGACAGTGTCGGCACCGGTGGAGAGCACCACGGCACCGAGATCGTCGACCTTGCCGCGGCCGATGTAGGTGGCCGGGTCGGGCCGCGAGCGGCGCTGGATCAGCCCTTCGAGCACCTGCGAGCCCGCCGTCTCGGCAAGCGCGGCCAGCTCGGTCAGGGAATTCTCCGCATCGGTCACCGTGCCCTCGGTCCAGACGCCCACCAGGACGACCCGCTCCAGCCGCAGCTGGCGGTATTCCACCTCGGTGACGTCGGTGAGCTCGGTTGACAGGCCCGGGACGCGTCGGAGGGACTGCCGCTCCGACAGCTCCATCTCACCGGTGGTGACGTCGTCGAACTCGTCCTCGACGCCGACGAAGGTCTCCTGGTCTCGCAAGCGGTTCTCCTGTCCGATTTGATAAGTAGAACGTAATCCTGACATGAGACAACGCCCAATGCACCTGCTATATGCCCGTGCTGAAGCTCGCCAAAAGTGGGGGCGAATGCCAGAGTGCCCCGCCAACCCGGTAGAAATGCGGGGCGACGGTCGACCGGCCGTACAGCCGTGACGGAGGGATCCCGTGGCCATCACCCGACTGCCGAGCGCCGGATTTTCGATCACCATCCGGATCGCCGTGACCGCGGACGCCTCCTCGATCGGCCGGCTCACCACCTCGGTCGGCGAGGCCGGGGCGATCGTCACGGCTCTGGACGTGGTGGACTCGGACCCGACCCACGTGATCGTCGACCTCACCTGCGACACCGCCGACGCCAAACACGCCGACCAGGTGGTCGACGCGCTCAGGACGCTGGACGGCGTGGACGTGCGCAAGGTGTCCGACCGGACGTTCCTGCTGCACCTCGGCGGCAAGATCGAAGTCACCTCGAAGGTCGCGCTGCGCAACCGCGACGAGCTGTCCCGGGCGTACACCCCTGGGGTTGCCCGGGTCTGCATGGCGATCGCCGAGAACCCGGCGGACGCACGGCGGCTGACGATCAAGCGCAACACCGTCGCGGTCGTCAGTGACGGTTCGGCGGTGCTGGGCCTGGGCAACCTCGGCCCGGCCGCGTCGCTGCCGGTGATGGAGGGCAAGGCCGCGCTGTTCAAGCGCTTCGGCGGGGTGGATGCCTGGCCGGTGGTGCTGGACACCCAGGACACCGACGAGATCGTGGCCATCGTCAAGGCGATCGCGCCCGCGTACGGCGGGATCAACCTGGAGGACATCGCCGCGCCGCGCTGCTTCGAGATCGAGGCCCGGCTGCGCGAGGCGCTGGACATTCCGGTCTTCCACGACGACCAGCACGGCACCGCAATCTGCGTGCTGGCCGCGCTGACCAACGCCCTGCGCGTCGTGGGCAAGCAGCTCGCGGACGTCCGGGTCGTGGTCTCCGGGGCCGGCGCGGCCGGCACCGCCATCATGAAGCTGCTGCTGCGCCAGGGCGTCGGCGACATCATCGCGTACGACCGGGACGGCGCTCTGCACCGAGGGCTGACCGGGCTCAACCCGGCCTGGCAGTGGCTGGCGGACAACACCAACAAGGAGAACTACGCAGGCGACCTGCCCGGCGCGATCCGGGGCGCGGACGTCTTCATCGGGGTCAGCGCGCCGAACCTGCTCACCGGCGACGACGTCGCGCAGATGGCCAAGGACTCGATCGTCTTCGCGCTTGCCAACCCGGACCCGGAGGTCGACCCCCGGGAGGCACGCAAGCACGCCGCGGTGGTCGCCACCGGCCGCTCCGACCAGCCGAACCAGATCAACAACGTGCTCGCCTTCCCCGGCGTGTTCCGCGGCATGCTCGACGCGCACGCCGAGGAGTTCACCGAGGAGATGGCGATCGCCGCCGCCCAGGCCATCGCCGACGTGGTCGGTGAAGAGAAGATCAACCCGACGGTGATCGTGCCGAGCGTCTTCGACGCTCGGGTCGCCCCGGCGGTCGCCGCCGCCGTTCGTGCCGCCGCGAACAACCCCAGCCCGCTCCCCGCCGCCGACCCCGGCCCCGCCGACCTTCCGGAGATCGCGGCCAACGCCAGCGCCACCCCCTGAGCGCTGCACGCGGCGCCGCCTCCTGAGCGCTGGGAGGTGGCGCGCCGGGTCACCACAGCGGAGTCAGGCAGCGGCCAGGAGTGCGCCCAGGTCGACCTCGCCCGTTGCCACCAGCAGCGCCGGACCGGACAGCCAGCACGAATCCTCGGTGACGGTGACGGTGACCCGGCCACCGGGGACGTCGACGGCGACCACACCGGTGCCCCGGCCCGCGTCACGCAGGGCCACGGCGGCCACGGCGCACGCGCCGGTGCCGCAGGAGAGCGTCTCCGCGCTGCCGCGCTCGTACACCCGCATGAGGGTGTGCTCGTCGACGCCGTCGACCGGCTCGCCGGCCACGATGAACTCCACGTTGACCCCGGCCGGGAAGACAGCCGGGTCGAAACCGGGCGCGGTCGTGAGGTCCAGCTCGCCCAACTCAAGGTCGGCCGGCAGGACGCAGACAAGGTGCGGGTTGCCGACATCCACTGCCGTGCCGGGCAGTACCCGCCCGCCGAGGGTGGCGGTGGAGTCGTCGTACAGCCGGGGGCGGCGCATCTCGACGGCGACCGTGTCCCCCTCGATCAGCGCGCGCACCACCCCGGCCCTGGTGGCCACCGGCAACGCCGCGCCCGTCGGAGTCACAAGCCCGTTGTCGACCAGATAACGGACGAAGACCCGCGAACCATTGCCGCACATCTCGGCGAACGAGCCGTCGGCGTTCCAGTAGTCCATGAACCACTCGGCCTCGCCGGCCTGCCCGGCGCCATCGGGATGCTTGGCGGCGCGGACCACCCGCAGCACCCCGTCCGCACCGATGCCCCGCCGCCGGTCGCAGAGCGCCGCGACCAGCGCCGGAGTCAGGTCGAGCTGACCGTCCGGGTCGGGGAGGAGGACGAAATCGTTGCCGGTGCCGTGGCCCTTGGTGAACTGCACACACCCATCATCGCGCAGCGGCGGGCAGCACACCCAGGGCGGCCCCGATCACGTCCGACCTCGAGGAATCCAGCCACTGGATCCGCGGGTCGCGCCGGAACCAGGAGCGCTGCCGCCGGACGAAGCGCCGGGTGGCCCGGACCGTCTCGTCGTGCGCCTGCGCCTCGGTCAGCTCACCGGCGAGCATCCGCAACACCTGCTGGTAGCCCAGCGCCCGGCTGGCCGTACGCCCCTCGGCAATCCCCCGGCCCAGCAACTCCCGGGTCTCGGCCACCAGGCCGTCGGCCCACATCCGGTCCACCCGTAGTGCGATCCGCTCGTCCAGCAGATCGGTGTCCAGGTCGACACCGATCTGCACCGACCTGTAGTACGGCGTCGGCTCCGGCAGCGACGCCGCAAACGGCGCACCCGTCAACTCGATCACCTCCAGCGCCCTGACGATCCGGCGGCCGTTGCCGGGCAGGATCCTCTCGGCGGCGGCCGGGTCGGCGGCGCGCAGCCGCGCGTACAGCGGTGCCGGGCCGACCTCGGCCAACTCCCGTTCCAGGCGTTCGCGCAGCGCGGCGTCCGTGCCGGGGAACTCGAAACGCTCCAGCACCGCCCGCACGTACAACCCTGACCCGCCGACCAGCAGCGGCACCCGTCCCCGGGCCAGGATGTCGTCGACGGCCGCACGGGCCAGCCGCTGGTATTCCGCGACACTGGCCGGCTCGGTGACGTCCCAGATGTCGAGCAGGTGGTGCGGCACCCCTTCCCGCTCGGCGGGGGTCAGCTTGGCGGTGCCGATGTCCATGCCCCGGTAAAGCTGCATCGAGTCCGCATTGACCACCTCACCGCCCACTGCGTGCGCCAACGCGATGCTCAGCGCCGACTTGCCCGCCGCGGTCGGCCCGACCACCGCCACGACCGTGCCGGCCATGCCGCCGCTCACACCCGCTCCCAGGACGCCACAAAGTAGGCCACGCCGTAGGGCGCCGACTCGTACAGCAGCTCGCCCCGCCACCCGCCCGCCGACCCGGCGGCGCGGGCGAGCACCTGCCAGGGCGCCCAGCCCGCGACCTTGAGCTGCGCCGACAGCCCCGGGTCGAGGCCGCGCAGACCATCCACGTCCGCCCCGGCCAGGGCCGTCGCGACCCGCTTGTCGTACGCGAGGGCACGTGGATCGTCGTACCCGGGGGATTTCTCGCCACGGCAGGCCGACCCGTCGCCGAGCACCAGCAGCGCGACCCGGTCACCGGCGGCGGCGACGTCCCCGGCGAGGGCGGCCAGCTCGGCCGGAGCGGCGTCGGCGGTCACCTGCACCGCTGTCACCCGCGCGTTGGCAAGCGGTGACGCAGCGTGGTGGTTCAGTAGCCACGCGCCGATGGTCAGGCTCAGCGGCAGCACCGCGCCCCGGTCCGGCTGACCGGGGACCAGCGGCACATCCAGATCGACACCCCAGGGCTGGAGCGACCCGGTGGCCGGAGGCCGGATCGAGCCCGACGCCGGGCCGGCGCCGAGCAGCACCACAGTGTCCGGGTTCGCGGCCACCAGTCGGCGTACGGCGGTCTCGCAGGCCGCCCGCAGGTCGTCCAACTCCGGCGCGGCCGCGCCGGCCACCTCGGGCACGAGCAGGGGCGGATGGGGGCAGACGGCAGCGGCGACCAGTGGCACCCGTTCACCGTAGCGGGAATCACCGGTGCGTCTCCGCGCCGATCCGGTCAATCGGGCCGTAGGACACCGTATGGTCACGGTCGGCGATAGGCGCTCGACGCGGACCGGGTCGGACCTGTGACAATGCCGGAAGTAACTTGGCTGCGCCGTGGCGGCGACGGGGGACGATTCTCCCGGCGCCGGGAGAACGAGGATGGGCACATGAGCGACTGGACTGCCTTCGGACGGGTGGACGCGGACGGCACCGTTTACGTCAAGACCACCGAGGGCGAGCGGGTGGTCGGTTCCTGGCAGGCGGGAGCACCGGAGGAGGGCCTGGCGCACTTCGCACGGCGCTTCGCCGACCTGGTCACCGAAGTGGACCTGACTGAGGCACGGCTCAACTCGGGCGCGGCGGACGCCGGGCACTCGTTGAGCACGATCCGGCGGATCCGCGCCACGCTGCCCGAGGCCCACGTGGTCGGCGACATCGACGCCCTCGCCGCGCGGCTGGACAAGCTGGCAACCCTCGCCGAGGAGAAGGCGGCAGAGGCCCGCGCCGCCCGGGACGCCGCTCGCGGTGAGGCCCTGGCCCGCAAGACCGCGCTGGTCGAGGAGGCCGAGAAGCTTGCCGCCGAGTCCACCGGCTGGAAGACCGCCGGGGACCGGCTCAAGGAGATCCTCGACGAGTGGAAGACCATCCGCGGGGTCGACAAGAAGGCCGACGGCGAGCTGTGGAAGCGCTTCGCCGCCGCCCGGGACGGTTTCACCAGGCGTCGGGGCGCCCACTTCGCCACCCTTGACGCGCAGCGCAAGCAGGCGCAGACCGTCAAGGAAGAACTGGTCGCCGAGGCCGAGAAGCTCAAGGACTCCACCGAGTGGGCGGCCACAGCCAACCAGCTCAAGGATCTGATGACGCAGTGGAAAGCCGCGCCGCGCGCCTCGAAGGAGTCCGAGCAGAAGCTCTGGGAACGGTTCCGGGCCGCGCAGGACGCCTTCTTCAGCCGGCGTAGCGAGGTCTTCTCCGCCCGGGACAACGAGCAGCGCGGCAACCTGGAACGCAAGCAGGCGCTGCTCGCCGAGGCCGAGGCACTCGACATCGACGGTGACCCCAAGGGCGCCCAGGCCAAGCTGCGGGACATCCAGGCACAGTGGCACGAGGCCGGTCGGGTGCCCCGCGAGGCCGCCGCCGGGCTGGAGCGCCGGCTGCGCGCCATCGACGACAAGGTCCGCGAGGTGATGGACTCGGCGTGGCGCCGCACCACCAAGGAGGACAACCCGCTGCTCGCCCAGATGCGTGCCCAGGTGGCCGAGGCCGAGGAGCGGCTGGCCCGCGCCCAGAGCGCCGGTGACGCCCGCCGGATCAAGGAGGCCGAGCAGGCCCTCGCCTCCAAGCGGCAGTTCCTCCAGCTCGCCGAGCAGGCCGGCTGACCCGAGGCGTTCCGAGAGCCCTCGACCCTTGACGGGGTCGAGGGCTCTCGCATGTCTGCGCCCCGCGCCCCGCGCCCCGCGCCCCGCGCCCCGCGCCCCGCGCCCCGCGCCCCGCGCCCCGCGCCCCGCGCCCCGCGCCAAGATCAACACACTTTCAGGGAAGTTGCCGTCTCCGACGCGCGGGAAGCAGCAATATCCGCGATGTTGTGTGGATCTTGCAGGGATACGAGGGCGGAACGGGAGCGGAGGACGGGAGCGGGAGGCGGGAGGGGTGGTCCGGTTGACGCATTGAGGTGCCCTGATGAGAATGGGCGACGGAGTCAGGTTGGGCCACCGGCACGAGGGCAACGACGGCGGGACACCGCTGTCACGGGTCGCCGGTGTGTTGTCGCGAGTGTCCCCGTCCGCGTGACATGGACCGTCGCGCACTGTCCGCGTACCCAAAGGGAGCGTGACGTGCCGACGGCCGCCCGCCCGCGCGGCCTCCCTGGCCAGCGTCGGGCCTCCGAAGTGGAGCTCGAATGTTCCGTCCCAAAGCTCTCGGCGGTGCGCTGACCGCGCTCGCCACCGCCGCGGCCGGCGTCTTCATCGCCGCCGCGGTCAGCACAAGCCCGGCCGTTGCCGCTGGCACGGGTACCGGCTACCTGCACACCAACGGCAACAAGATCGTGGACAGCACCGGCACCACGGTCCGGTTGACAGGCATCAACTGGTTCGGCATGGAGACCGACAACAAGACCTTCCACGGGCTGTGGTCGAACAACCCGTGGCGGGGGCAGCTCGACAAGATGGCAAGCCTTGGCTACAACACGTTGCGTGTGCCGTACTCGAATGACGCGCTGAAGCCGGGCGCGACCGCCAGCGGGATCAACGACTTCGTGAACCCGGACCTGGTCGGGCTGTCACCGTTGCAGATCCTGGACAAGGTGATCGACTACGCCGGCAGCAAGGGGATGCGGATCATCCTGGACCGGCACCGGCCGACGGCCGCCGGGCAGTCGCCGCTGTGGTACACGTCGACGGTCTCCGAGGCGACCTGGATCAACGACTGGAAGATGCTGGCCCAGCGGTACGCGGGCAACCCCACGGTGATCGGCGCGGACCTGCACAACGAGCCGCACGCCGAGGGCACCAACCCGGCGGCCACCGGCGCGTGCTGGGGCTGCGGCGACACCACCCGGGACTGGCGGCTGGCCGCCGAACGGGCCGGCAACGCCATCCTCGGTGTCCAGCCCAACTGGTTGATCTTCGTGGAGGGGGTGAGCTGCCCCAGCGGTGGCCTCTCCAACGTGTGGGACAACGACCCGAGCAACGACGAGGACTGCGGCTGGTGGGGTGGCAACCTGTCGAAGGCCGGCGAGTTCCCGGTACGGCTGAACGTGGCGAACCGGCTGGTCTACTCGCCGCACGAGTACGCCACGAGCGTCTACGAGCAGGAGTGGTTCAAGGCCGCCGACTATCCGGCCAACCTGCCGGCCATCTGGGACAAGTACTGGGGTTACCTGCACAAGCAGAACATCGCGCCAATCATGATGGGCGAGTTCGGCAGCACCCTTGCCGACCCGCGGGACAAGGTGTGGCTGGAGAAGCTGATGGCGTACACCGGCACGGGGGTGAACGGCATGTCCTTCACCTACTGGTCGTGGAACCCCAACTCAGGTGACACCGGCGGCATCGCGTTGGACGACTGGACGAACATCAACACCGCCAAGCAGGCGATCCTCCAGCCGTACCTGATCGCGCCGTCCGGCGGCGGTTCCAGTCCGACGCCGACCGCCACGCCCACGGCCACGCCCACGGCCACGCCCACCGGCGGCCCCACCAACCCGCCGACCGGTGCCTGCACGGCCACCTACCGGCAGGTCAACGCCTGGCAGGGCGGCTTCCAGGGCGAGTTGACCGTGAAGAACACCGGCTCCGCGGCGGTGAATCCGTGGTCGGTCACCTGGAGTTGGCCGTCCGGCGTGACCTTGGGCAGTGGATGGAACGCCACCGTCACGCAGGCCGGTACGACGGTCACGGCCGCCGCGCCAAGCCACGCGCCGTCCCTGGCGGCGGGGGCATCGGTCACCGTGGGCTTCACCGCCAACGGTACGGCCAGCGCCCCGGCGACCGTGAGGCTCAACGGCGTCAGCTGCTGAGCCACCGAGAGGCCGGCGCCCACGCCGAGGGCGCCGGCCACCTCGGGTCCGCTTCGAGCGCCGACAACCCGTGATCGACCACCGGTGGCCGGATCCCCCTCCGCGGAGCGACGCACCCCGGCCGCACGGAGCATTTACATCCAGTTCCTTCTATGTTTCCATCGGGAAAGCGCTTGCCTTTCGATGCGGGCGGCGCGAGCGCGGGAGCCGCTCTCCGCACCGAACCGCACCGGCGAACACGGGACCTCCGAGCCACCTCGCCGCCCACGGGCATGGGCGTCGCGACGGCCGTCCGCCTCATCGAGAGGAAGCAGCATGCGCACACCACAGCGTCGGTTGACGCTGATCGCCACCACCGCCGCAGCCACCGCCACCCTGCTCACCGCAGGCCTCCTGACCGCCGTCTCAGCACAGGCCGCCGCCGGCTGCCAGGTCGCCTACTCCGTCGCCAGTCAGTGGCCGGGCGGGTTCACCGGCAACGTCACTGTCACCAACCTCGGCGATCCCGTCTCGGGGTGGACATTGCGCTGGTCGTACGCGGCCGGCCAACAGGTCAGCCAGGCGTGGGGCGCCACCGTCTCGCAGAGCGGCAGCCAGGTCTCGGCGACGAACGTCGACTACAACGGCGCCCTGGCCACGAACGGCAGCGCCTCGTTCGGCTTCAACGCGAGCTGGAACAACTCAAGCAACCCGCTGCCGACCAGCTTCACCCTCAACAACGTGGCCTGCACCGGCGGCACCACACCGACCACACCCACCAACCCGTCGCCCACCACGCCGGCGCCGAGCAACCCGTCGCCCAGCACGCCTGCGCCGAGCAACCCGCTGCCCAGCGACCCGGTGCCCAGCATTCCGCCGCAGACCGGGCTGGTCGGTTGGGCCACCCAGAACGGCGGCACCACCGGCGGCGGCGGTGCTCCGACGACCACTGTCACCAACGCCTCGGCCCTGACCAGCGCGTTGAACGCCACCGGCTCCGCGGTTATCCGGGTGTCCGGGACGATCTCCTGCTCGGGCATGCTGCGGGTCCGGTCCAACAAGACCATCCTCGGCAACTCCGGCGCGACAATCGCCGGCTGCGGGCTCAACATCAGCGGCGACCGCAACGTCATCATCCGGAACCTGACCTTCCGGGACTGGAACGACGACGCCATCAACGTGCAGGAGTCGGCAACGAACATCTGGATCGACCACAACAGCTTCAGCAACGGGTACGACGGCGCTGTCGACATCAAGCGCGGCTCCGACTTCGTGACCGTGTCGTGGAACCGGGTCTTCAACCACGACAAGACAATGCTGCTCGGCCACAGCGACGACAACGGCGGCCAGGACATCGGTCACCTGCGGGTCAGCTACCACCACAACTGGTTCGACGGCAGCAACCAGCGCAACCCCCGGGTGCGCTTCGGCAACCCGGTGCACGTGTTCAACAACTACTACCGGGCCAACGGCGGCTACGGTGTGGCGTCCACCGAGAATGCCGGCGTGCTCGTCGAGGGCAACTACTTCGAGAACGTCCGCGACACGTACCACCTCGGTGAGGGCGACTCCGGGCCGGGCCGCATCGTCGCCCGCAACAACCACTTCGTCAACTCGCCCACCGGGCAGGCCGGCGGCAGCGTCGCCAGCATCCCGTACTCCTACCAACTGGACACGGCGAGCAACGTCAAGTCCATCGTGACCGCCGGCGCCGGCGCCGGACGGATCACTGTCTGAGCGACGCTTGTGTGCAAGGAAGGGCCCCCTATTAACGCCTGACGTTAATAGGGGGCCCTTCCTTGCACTAGTGGGCGGCGCAGCCTGCGGCGGGCGCGGGCGCGACCGGCGGTGCGCCGAGCGTCGGCAGGCCGAGCAACACCCCGGGGGTACGCGGGGAGCGTCCCGCCTCGGCGGCGTCGCCGGCCCGGGTCCGCCGGTGCGCCACCGGCGCTCCGTCAGCGTTGAGGTGGTGCGGCGCGGCGTACGTGATCGTGGTGTGCACGATGTCCCCCGGCCGGATCTGGCCGGCGAGCGACTCCCCGCCGGGAGCTTCGGTCGCGAAGTGCACGAGCCGACCGTCGCGCGCCCGACCGGACATCCGACCCGTCCGCTCGTCCTTGCGACCCTCGCCGACCGCGACGAGCACCTCGACGGTCTCCCCCACCAGGCGCTTGTTCTCCGCCCAGGTGATCTCTTCCACTGTGGCGATCAGCCGCTCGTAGCGCTCCTGCACCACCTGCTTGGGCAGTTGGCCGTCCATCGTGGCGGCGGGGGTGCCGGGGCGCTTCGAATACTGGAAGGTGAAGGCCGACGAGAACCGGGCCTCACGCACCACGTCCAGGGTGCGCTGGAAGTCGGCCTCGGTCTCGCCCGGGAACCCGACGATGATGTCGGTGGTGATCGCCGCGTCCGGCATCGCCTCCCGGACCTTCTCGATGATCCCCAGGTAGCGCTCCGAGCGGTACGACCGGCGCATCGCGCGCAGCACGTCGTCGGAGCCGGACTGCAACGGCATGTGCAGCGAGTGGCAGACGTTCGGCGTCTCGGCCATCGCCGCGATCACGTCGTCGGTGAAATCCTTCGGGTGCGGGCTGGTGAACCGGACCCGCTCCAGCCCGTCGATGTCGCCGCAGGCGCGCAGCAGCTTGCCGAAGGCGTACCGGTCGCCGAACTCGACGCCGTAGGAGTTGACGTTCTGCCCGAGCAGTGTCACCTCCAGCACGCCCTCGTCGACCAAGGCACGTACCTCGGAGAGGATGTCGCCGGGGCGGCGGTCCTTCTCCTTGCCGCGCAGAGAGGGCACGATGCAGAACGTGCAGGTGTTGTTGCAGCCCACCGAAATCGAAACCCAGCCGGCGTACGTCGACTCGCGGCGCGTGGGCAGCGTGGAGGGGAAGATGTCGAGGGATTCGAGGATCTCCACCTCGGCGGCGGCGTTGTGCCGGGCCCGCTCCAGCAGCACCGGCAGAGACCCGATGTTGTGGGTGCCGAACACGACGTCCACCCAGGGCGCCTTGCGGACGATCTCGCCCCGGTCCTTCTGGGCCAGGCAGCCACCGACGGCGATCTGCATGCCGGGGTGCTTGTCCTTCACGGGGCGCAGATGACCGAGGTTGCCGTAGAGGCGGTTGTCGGCGTTCTCCCGCACCGCGCAGGTGTTGAAGACGACGACGTCTGGCGTGTCGTCGGCTTGGGGCGCACGCACGTAACCGGCCTGTTCGAGCAGGCCGGAGATGCGCTCGGAGTCGTGCACGTTCATCTGGCAGCCGTACGTGACGACGTTGTAGGTCCTAGCCACCCTGTTGGCGCCCCTTTCCCCTCGGGCTACCAGGGTAGCGGCCCTCTCTTCGGGCACGGCGACGCATTGACCCGGTGGGCCCATAGCGGGCATCCGCGGCGGGCAGTACGCTGCACACAAGAATGTGTTCTGGGCGATTTCGGGGGCTTTGCACTCGGTGCCGACGATGCGCGGCTCCGTACACGGGGGGGGGGGGAGCACATGACGACCCGCGGGAGGCCAACCGTGACGCGACAAGGTGCGGCACAGCGCACCGTCACCACCCCGGACGGGCGGGACCTCGCGGTGGAGACCTCCGGCGCTCCGGACGGACCAGTGGTTTTCCTGCTGCATGGCACGCCGGGCAGTCGTAGCGGTCCCCGGCCCCGGGGAATCGTCGTCTACCGCCTCGGCGTGCACCTCGTCTGCTACGACCGGCCCGGCTACGGCGACTCCGATCGGCACGAGGGCCGGCGGGTGGCCGACGCCGCAGCCGACGTGGCTGCGATCGCCGACGACCTCGGCGTCGAGCGGTTCGCTGTGGTGGGCCGATCCGGCGGCGGACCACACGCGCTTGCGTGCGCGGCGCTCCTGCCGGACCGCGTCACCCGGGCCGCCGTTCTGGTGGGGCTCGCCCCGGCCGGCGCACCTGACCTGGACTGGTACGCGGGGATGGCCGAGACGAACGTGGAGGATTTCGGGCGGGCCGACGAGGACCTGACCGAACTCACGCTCAACCTGAAGGTCCGGGCGGACGAAGCCCGCCGGGATCCGATGACGCTCCTGGAGTTCCTCCGCCCTCAGTTACCCGAGGCGGACATCCGGGTCGTCGAGGACATCGCGATCCGCCGGCTGCTGACCGACATGTATTCCGAAGCGCTGCGACACGGCCCCGAGGGCTGGATCGACGACGTGCTGGCGATACGGCGGGCGTGGGGGTTCGACCTGCGGGCCATCCGGGCGGAGGTCCTGCTCTGGCATGGCGAGCAGGACCGCTTCAGCCCGGTGGAACACTCCCACTGGCTCGCGTCCCGGATCCCACGTGCCCGGGTCGAGGTGCAGCCGGGCGCCGCGCATTTCGGTGCGGTGGAGATCCTGCCGCAGACCCTGACCTGGCTGGCAACACCGGACCTCGCGACCAGCCCGCGGCTCTGACCCAGAGGCAGCACGGTAAGCAGGGCGGACCGGCCACCTGCCGGGCCGCCCTCTGTCAGATCGTGTCCGGATCGATCACCCGGACAACGAACCGCCGTTCACGCAGGGTGTCCACCGTCGGATGCTCGGGGCCGATCAGGTCGGCCAACCGGTCCACCACGGCGACGAGGTCCTCTCCGGGAGCGCCGTCGCCGGTCCGCTCAACCATCATCGCGAGATCACCAAGGCACCGCAGTGTGTCGGGGTGATCCGGTCCGATAGTCGCGGCCAGCCGACCGGCGGTCTCCCGCAATCGATCCCGCGCCGACTCCCAGTCACCAGCCTCGGCGAGGTACACCGCCTGGTTCACCTCCGCCGCCAGCGTGTGCGGATGGTCGGGACCCAGCACCTTGCGCAACTCGCCGGCCGCCCGGGCAGCCGATGCGAGCGCCTCCGTTCCACGGCCAAGCGCCCGCTCAGCGGCAGAGGAGTTACTCAGCGTTGCCAAGGTGTGCGGGTGGCTCGGGCCGAGCCGGAGCTGCTCCTCGTACGCTCGGGCCACCGCTGTCATCTCGCTGAACGCCCGGGCGGCGTCGCCGAGGGCCAGCATGTTCGCCGCGCGGCTGGACCGGCACGCCACAGTGTCCGGGTTGTCGATTCCGAAGAGGTCGTCGAGCTTCCGGTACGCCGCCTCGAACATGGGTGCCGCGTCGCTCGCCCGACCGGCGCTGCGCAGCGACACCGCCAGGTTGACCTGGGCAGTGATGCTTCTTCCGTCGTCGGGCCCAAGCACCTCGCAGTACGAGTCGTACACGGTGCGCAGCAGGGTGGCCGACTTTTCGTACTCCCCGGCCTCGCGCAGGTCGCTGCCCAGGCGGACAGCGGAGACGAGGGTGTACGGATTGGTGGGGCCGAGCACCAGCCGTCGCCGATTGTGCACCTCGTCGTCCCACTGGCGGGCCGAATGGTAATCGCCCACCAGCCGGTAGGAGACGGCGAGGTTGTTGGCGGCGCTCAACGTCCGCGGGTGGTCCTCACCGAACACGTGCAGCCAGGAGGCGTACGTGGTTTTGTCCCGCTCCAACGCCTCGGCGTAGCGGCCGAGCGCCCGCAGGTCACCGCCGAGGCTGCCGGCGGTCATCAGGCTGTGCGGGTGTTCCGGGCCCAGCAGGTGACGTTGCTCCTCCAGCACCGCCTCGTCGAGATTGCGTGCCTCGTCGAAGCGGCCCAGGCTGCGCAGGATGTTCGCCCGGTTGAAGCGAAGATGCAGCAGATGCCGGGCGAGCGCCCCCGCCTCATCCGGGCTGTCGCGCAGCCGCGCACTCCAGATGTCGTCCACTCGCCGGCTGATTGTGTCGGCCTGGACCAGACCGCCGCGCTGCCACAGATAGCGAACCCGGTCGATCAGCAGCTCACACACCGATTCATCGGGGCAGGTCAGCGCCTCGGAAACCTGCAGGTGCGGCCACAGCATGCGCAGCCGGGGCCAGGTGGTCGGATCGTCCACGTCGCCCCGTGGACGAGAGGCGGCAAGTACCAGGTGCGCCTGGTGCCGGGCTTCGGTTTTCTCGTCGCCGGTCATCCGATCGCGCACCACCGCCTGTAGGAGCCTGTGCACCTGGACCCGACCACCCTGCACGTCGAGCTTGAGCAGCGCCAACCGATTGATCTGCTGCACCAGGGCGCCGCGCACGAGCCGCTCCGACACCGACGGGTCGAACGGCACGAGGGCTGCCGCCATTTCGTCGCTGTAGATGAGTTCGAGCGCGATCTCCGGGGCCAGCACCGAGCAGAGCTGAAGTAGCCGGTAGGCGGCGGGTGCCTGGTCGAGCAGCCGGTTCAGCGACAGGTCCCAGGTGGCCTCCACGGAGAGCGCGCTCGGGCCGTGCCGCTCGATCTGCCGCAGGTAGTCCGCGACGGGCGTACCGGTGTCGGCGAGCCACGCACCCGCCGCGGCGACCGCGATCGGAAGGTCACCGAGGGCCTCAGCCACCCGGTCGGCGTCTTCGACGCTGATCGCGGGCACCCGCTGGGTGAGGTGCTGGACGCTCTCGGAGCGGTCGAAGACGTCCACCTGGATCGGGTTCGCCCGATCACCCCAGGCACGGTTACGGGAGGTCAGCAGGACGTGCCCGGGGCCCCGTGGCAGGAACGGCTCGATCTGGTCGAGTTCCTCGGCGTTGTCGAGCACGACGAGCCACCGCTCGTACGGCTCACCTCTGCTCAGCACCTGCAACACCGACCGCACAGTGTCGGGCAGGGTGGGTCCGGCGAGGACTCCGAGGTGACCGGCCAGGTCGGCCAGGGCCGTGTCGACGAACTGCGGCGGGTCCGCGACGATCCACCAGACCAGGTCGTAGGCGGCCTTGAACCGGTGTACGTACTCCAGTGCCACCTGGGTCTTACCGACGCCACCCATACCCTGTAGGGCGACCGGCAGTACCACCGCGCTGCCGACGCTCTGCAGTTGCAGGCGCAGCCGTGCCAGGTCGTCCTCCCGGCCGGTGAAACGGGCGTTCCGGTTGGGCGCGTTGAAGATCAGCGGCTCGGTCCCGGGATAGCGGGCACCCCCGCCCGCGGGACCATCCACCGAAGCGGGCATCGGTCGGCCTACCAGCCGCAACACTCGCTCCACAGCTGTCGCGGCGCTCACGTTCACCAGGTTGGTGGAACTCTGGGCCGGGAACTCCGTCAGCGGGCGCAGATCGGCGACGTACACGGCCAGGGCGGCGGACCCGGGACTGGTGTCACGGGCGGGCAGATCGTCGGACGGCGTTGCCACGTAGGCCGGGGAGACCACAGTCAGCGTACGCGGAGCAGGTGTCGCGGCGGACTCGGCGGCGTCAGTTGCCTCCACCACCCGCAACCCGGCCGAGCTGAGTACCCGCTCCAGCCATTCGGCCCAGATCGCGTCCTCTGCGGCACAGCGCAGCACGATCTGGTCATCGATCGCCTCGGTACGCCGACGGAAGCGTGCCTTGACCCGCTCCCGCACCGACTCGTCCATCATCGGCAGCGCGGTGATCGCGCCGTCAGTGAGGACCCCGGTCAGGGTCTCGAACGCGGCCAGCAGCGACGTCGGAGAGCCGGGCGGATCGCCGAAGGTCGCCAGTGTCTCCTCGTACGCGTAGAAGGGCCGGTACGGAACCTCGACCGCCGCCCAGTACCGCCGGCGCTCCGCCTCCGTCATGGCTGCCGGCAACCCGGCGAACCGGCGCATGGCCAGGAGGCGACCCGCTTCGGCCCGCTCCTTCTCGGCCTGGTCGACCCGCATCGGGACCGGTAGGACCCGGATGTCGCGCCGCCGGTACCGGCTCCCCACCGAGTGCGCGACCCGGGCCGCACCTTCGATGCCCTGGTCGCTGAAGGTGAAACAGTCGACCAGGATGTCCGGCAGGTGCAGGGTGCAGATGTCGGCGACGTCGCTCAACCCCGTCCGGCTGTCGATCAGGGTGAAGTCGTACTGGCGCTTCATGTCCGCCCGCAGCGCCTCGAAGAACTGCGCCCCGCCGAGCCGATTGTAGAAGTTGTCCCAGTCCAGTCCGCTTACCGCGACGGCGTAATCGCTGTTCTGCCGGCCGGCGGAGAGAAAGTCGAGGCTGCCGCCGTCCGGGAAGTTCCAGCGCAGCGAGAACGCGTGCCGCCCGACCTGGGCGTACCGCTCCACCCAGCCTTCGGGCCGGTCGCCGGCCCGGGTGGTCTCCCATTCGTAGTCGCGGATCATGTCGATCACGCCGCTGGTGCCCTGGATCGCCTCGGCGTCGAGGAACGGATGGAAGAAGCGGTGCAGACCGGGCGACTCAAGGTCCCAGTCGGCGACGAGCACACGCCGGCCGCTGGCCGCGAGGATCCAGGCAACGTTTGCCAGGGCCATCGTTCGGCCCGTCCCTCCCTTGAACGAGTAGAAGGTGACGACCTGACCTTCGCGATCGTTGTTCATCGGTCTTCTCCGTGGGGACGCGGCGGGGCCGGATCATCAGGCGGGGGCGCGAGGTCGGTCGGGACGGCGGGCGCCTCGGGGTCACGCAGGCTCGGGATCGGTTTCGACGGTGATTCGAATGGAACCATCGGGCCGTGCTTGAGGAAGTGCCGGCGCGCCTCGGTGACCAGCGCCGGCATCAGATCGACGAACTCCTGCATGCTGCGTGCGTGTTTCACCTGCGACAGGCCGCCGCCCTGGAGCAGTTGCTTCACCTCGGTCGCCCACCGGGTGACGTCCTGGGTGTCGTTCTCGTCGGTGACCACCAGTGGAACGACCCATTCCGGCAGGCCATTCAGCGAGCGGGTGAGAACCGCGCGCCCGTCCGGCGCCGCCAGGATCCATGGGTCGATCAACAGCACCGCCGGCCGGCGATCGAGCAACCCAGCAGCCTGCCCGAAGTCCTCCGTCCGGGCCGACAGCCCCAGACGCTCGGCGATACTGGCCGCGTACTCGGCGGCGGGCAGCTCCTGACGGCGGCCGTACGGCCGCCACAGCCGCCCGCTGGCCGCGTAGCCGGCGGGGTCACGGTGGGTCGGCAGGCGGTCCCAGCTCGGGGCCAGGACGGCGACGATGAAATCCGGATCGGTCGGCGTCGGGGCGACCACCTCGCCGAGGCCCGGCACTCGGGAGGGGCCCAGCGGCTGCCGCTCGGCGGCGTGCACGATCCGACCGGCCAGACGGTTCAGCAGAAGCTCGTACCGCTCCCGGTAGGAGGACAGCATGCAGAACGCGCGCAGCCCGTCCTCCGCGTACCCCGGGACGTCCCGGCCGAGGTCCAGGGCGCTGTCCAGCTCCGGGTGGGTCTGCCACGGGTCGAACGGGATCCACAGCACCGGGACGAGATGACCAGCGGTGTTCGTCGACGTGACGGCGGCCAGTCGGGCCCGAAACGACTCCTGCTCGCCCAGCGCCCAGGGGCGACTGAAGTAGCCGGGCGAGTAGAGCGGGACGAAGACCTCGACTTCACCGAGTGCCTCGGCGAGCGCCGCCTTCCAGTCGGCGCCCACCGGGATGTGTTGGTCGAAGAAGCCGATCCTCATGCCTGCCGCCGGGCGGGCATGGCGCCGCACCTCGTCGGCCAGGTCGGAGAAGAACTGGCCGACCCAGACGTCGGCGTCCGCCCGGGCACCGCGCACGGGCGCCGAGTGGGCATAGCTGAGGAAGAAGTACGTCCCTCGTGCCGTGGGCCGACGCCCGTCCGCCGGGGGGCTCATCCGGGCTCCTCGGCGAACCGGTTGGACAGCTCGTCCACGCTCGCCGGCACCCAGGGTTCCACCAGGTACGACCGGTGGATGGCGACAATCCGCTGCGCGAGCCTCCAGACCACGGCCCGGTACTCGGGCTCCCACCCCATGGTCAGCAAGCCATAGACCCCATTCCGCTGGTAGCGCTCCGCGATGGCGGGATCCGGCATGGCGGTCGGGGAGAACCGTTGGATGTCGCGCAGCACCCGAGGAAGTGGCGTGCCGTTCGTCGGGGACCAGGTGACCGGCACGATCGCCGTCTCGTGGGCGGATGCGGAACTGTGTCGCGGAACGATCCGGCGGCGGGAGAACGCGTCCCATTCCCGACCGCACCACTCGCTGCTGAGCAGAGCGCTGGACACCAGCGGCACGAACACCTGACAGGTGCCTGCGGCCTGGAGGAGTTCCGGGTTCCAGAGCTCCCCGCCCGCGATGGAACTGTCCAGGAAACCGGGATCCACCCCGGTCACCGGGCCGACCAACTCGCTGACGTGGACGGAGAGGTCCTCGAAGAGCCGGGAGACGTAATCGGGGGGTTTGCCGGTGGCCCAGCTAACCCGTGCCCTGGAATGACTGAGAAAGAAGAGAGGCGCGCCGAGTGTGCTCACCACTGCCCCTCCGCCCTCCCCACGCGGCCGGACCATCAGCCTAGACCGCGCGTCAATGTCGCACTGCCAACCGATTCGCGGCGAGCCAGCCGACCGCGAAGTCCACAGTGGCACGAGCTGGCAGCAGGCGTGCGTGCGCCTGACCGACGCGACCATGCACGACGAACGGCGCGTCGTCGAGCGCCGCACCCACCTCCGGAAAGTCGCTGTCGTCCAGGTGGAGAGCGCGGAAATTGAGACGGACCCGGTGGCCGTTGACCCGCCGGAAACAGCGGTAGTCGCGCTCGGGCGGAGGCACCGGAAGCCGGTACTCGGCCAGATGCATGGCGCTGCACGCCTCGTAGCCGACGCCGAGGAGCAGGATCTGCCCGTCCGCCGCGTAGAGCCGCCCCATCGGTGAGCGTTCACCCAGGTGGCAGGTGAGGTCGTGACCGTCGGTGAGCTGCCGGGCCCCCGGGCCGAGCGCGGCGAACGAGGTCTGTGGATGATCGCTGCGCACGGCGCCGGGGGAACGCCGGACGTACTCGGCGAGCACGCCCATCCGCTGGGAGGCCGTTTCCTGGCGATCCCAGCCTGGCAGCGCCTTCTCGTACTCGTCGACCTCCGCCCGGTCCATTCCGGCGGTGGCCTCCAGGTAGGCCGAGGACGTGGTCGAGTTCCCGGATGTCTGCGTGGGAACCAGCAGCGTGCCGGTGGAACCGAGGACGTCGCGCAAAGCTCCGGCGAGAGTCGCGGCACCCTCATCGAGCCAACCCACCATTCTGAGGCTGCAGTGCACCAGGAGGCACATGCCCGGGCGGACGCCCAGCGCCCGCAGATCGTCGGCGAGGTCAGGGCGACCCAGCGCAGGCCGAATCGACTCATCCGGACCCGACACGGGTCTCCTTGAGGGTGTGGCGCATCTGCCCGACGAACCGCTCACCCGCCGCGGTGAGTGCCCGACTGGCCAGCAACGCGTCGGCGCCCTCCCGGGTCCACGCCAGGTAACGAGCGGCGTGCGCCCACGCGTCCCCCTGGTCGGTGGCTGCCCGGGACCGCCACACCTGGCTGACGGCGAGGTGGGCGTAGACCCCCTGGATCACGCCCTCGGGTGGCCGTAGGTCGGTGCGCCAGGGCACTCGGATCAGGGTGCCCTGCCCTGGTTTGACGAGGTCGTAGAGGTCGAGCACGGCACCGAGCTTCGCGTGCTGCCACTCGTGCACGAGCAGCACCGCCATCGCCTCCGGAGCCAGATCGGGGGTGACGGCGACCGCGCCGAACGCGCGCCGGGCGGTCGCGCTCCGGGAGGGATTCGTCGGGTCGGGTGCCAACGGCACAACGGCGCGCAGACCGCCGTCGAGCGCCGCCGCGTGCGCCGGCACGTCCCGGTACGCGACGCGCCACGCCTCGCCCAAGGTACGACTCAACGCCCGTAGCGCCGCGTCCGCCAGGCGCGGCGCCACCGGCTGGTCGTAGCAGTCCCGGTACGGGTCGCCGTCCTCGACGAGCAGCCGGCCGGCGGAGACCGGCACGTCGCGCACCGGTCGCCAGCCGGCCGACGGTTCGACCGGGTCGAGGAGCACCGTCAGCTCCGTCGTCCCGCTCCGGACCCGGAACCCACCCGGCACGACGGTCACGTGGGCGCTCGCCCCCAGCCCGGACGACACCAGGCTGCCTAGCGTGGGCAACGCGATCGCATTCGCCCGCACCGGAACGTCCAGCGCGGCCGGAACGCCTGCCCGGATGGCCACTGCGACGGCGAGGGCGGGCAACGGGTCGACAGCCGCGCTGACGCCCGACCGGGCCACCGAGTCGAGGTAACGCACCAGCCTGGGCCGGACGAAGGGGTGTTCCAGGACGACCCGGACCACTTCCGGCGCCGTCTGCTCCAGGTGAACGAGCAACTCCCAGGCGGCAGTGGGACCGGCCGTGCGGCGGCAATCCGCCAACAGCGTCCGTGTGATGGAAAGCTGCGTGGCGGCGAGCAGCGCAAGCGTCGTCGTCGACCCGTGCCCGGTAGCCAGATCGTCGAGGATCTCATCGACAGGCGCCGCGGACCCCTGGTCCGACGCGAGTGGGGAGGGCTGCGGGTACCCGTCAACCATGTCGATGAGGCGGAGCAGGTCGGCGCAGTACACCGAGGGGTTGTCGAACCCGGAGCCGGTGCGCCAGCGATGGGCGTACAGGCCGCCGCCGCACCGGTCGACCACCGGGCAGACCTGACAGGTGGCGCAGAGCCCGTCCACGCCCTCCTGCCGGATGGCGATTCCGGGGTGCCCGGCGGCCTCATCAACGGAGTGGCCGAACACGTCGAAGCCGGTGCCGGCAGCGCCGGGGTATGCGACCTTCAGCGAGTCGGCCTGCTCCCAACTGCCGTCCGCCTCGATCACCAGCACGTCGGCCGGCGCGAGGCCCAACGCCTCGGTGCCACCACCACCCGACCGCAGCGCCTCGAACAGCCGGATGGACATGGGCCGTCCGTCGTCCACCCACCGCCGGTGGATCCGGCCCAGCCAGTCGGCGTACGGAGTCGGCCCGAGCCCGAGCCGATCTGGAGGGCGGTCCCAGGTGGCGTGTGGCAGCAACAGATCGACTCGGGGCGGGCGTTCGGACAGGAGAGCCTCGTAGACCCGGTCGGGGTCGTTGCGGACATCGACAGTGCACAGGATGCCGGCATAGCTGGTGCGGTGCTCCGGCCGGCGGAGCAACGCGAGAGCCCGCCGAACGTGGTCATGGCTGCTGCCGCCGTGGGCGAAGACGCGGTGCCGGTCGTTGGCGGCGCGGTCGCCGTCGAATGACACACCGACCTGCACGTCGTAGTCGACAAGCAGCTGGCACAACTCCTCGTCGAGCAGGACGCCGTTGGTCTGCATACGCAGGTCGAGCGATGTGGCCGGTGTGATGGCCGCACGCAGGACGGCCAACACCTCGCGCAGCCCGGCGGCACCCAGCAGCAACGGCTCACCTCCGTGCAACACCACGCGTACGACCGGCAGCCCGTGCTCGCGAGCGTGCTCGGCGATCCGCCGCGCGGCGACCCGCACCGTGGCCGGTGAGATCCGGACCGGTCGGCTCCGCCAGCTCTGGTCGGCGTGCCGATAGACGTAGCAGTGGTCGCAGCTGAGGTCGCACCGACTGTGAACCTTCAGCACAAACTGACTGATCCGCCGGCATGATCCGCCCGTTACGGCCAGACCGCACCGGCAGGCCATCGCTCAGATGGAGGAGTTGAAGGCAGCGACGGCCACAGTGCCGGACGTCGCGGACTCACTCGGAACGACACGCTTTCGGACCGCCTCGATCAGATCGGCGTGCTCGATGACGATCAGCTCCAGCGGGATTTGCAGGCAGCGCGTGAGGTCGACGATGTCGGGACGGGGCGGGCGGGCGGGGGCGTGGTCCACAATGAGTCTCCGGGGGCCCGGGGCGCTGGGAGCGCGAGCGGCGACATGGCTCGAAAGGCTCTGATCCGAGCCCAGGATAGACAACTATCGACCCAATGTCACCGTCGGTACAACCGCCGGCACAAGGGGTGGCAAAAGGGCGTCGACGGCTAAGGAGCACAGCATGTGTCGGAGCATCAAGACGTTGCGTGAGCCGTTCACCCCGCAGGTGACCGACGCGGACATCGAGGCGGCGGCGTTGCAGTACGTCCGGAAGATTTCTGGCTTCCGGGCGCCCGCCGCGCACAACGCCGCCGCGTTCGACGCCGCGGTGGCCGCCGTCACCGAGGCCACCCGCACCCTGCTCGACCAGTTGGTGGTCCGGGGCGGCGCGTCGGGGCGCGCAGCCGACGAACCGGCCACCGCCGGTCGCGGCTGACCACCGGCGAAGCGATGCGGTTGGGCACCAGCGCGCGGATGCGGCTGGCGCCCACCGCTTGTCGCGGCGGAACCGCCCCGCTCCCGAGGGCGGCGGATCTGCGCTGCCGTGCGTCTGGGTCAGGCCGCGGCGAGTGCCGGCGCGACAGTGTCGGGCGCCCAGCGCGACCGGTGACACTGCGACCAGCCCCGGCAGCCCGGGTCGCCGAGGGTGCACAGCCGCTGCCGGCTGAGCACCTCGCCGTCGTCGGTGTCCCGCACGTCGAAGTGCACCGGACGGACCGTGCCGTCCGGGGTGACGAGCAGGTGTCGCCCCGCGTCGAGCGTGTCGTCGCGCAGCAGGCAGTTGCGCCCCAGTACTCGAGCGAGTGCGGCGATGCTCGGGTGCTCGGCGAGCTGCTCGGGCACCCCGTAGCAATCCACCACCGTCGCGAACTCGCCCGGCGCCTGCCAGACGTCGCACACCACCGCGTACGCCGGCAGCCGGGCCGGATCGGCCACGGCCAGCGGCATCACTACCCGACCGAGCGCCTCGGCCAGTGCCGGGTAGACCTCCACGGGTCGTGCCCGGTCGATTCTCCAGTTCCACAGCTCGGTCATTCCGCCTCCTCGCTGCGTTCGTCCCACCGGCCTCCGGATCGGGCCTTACTGACGATGGTGGGGGGCATATGACCTCAGCCGGGGGCAAGTTACCGGTCTGTGACCATTCCGGGCAAAATTTCCCTGAGCAGCATTGCTCGGAGTAGCCAGAAGATGACAGTTTATCGGGTATGGTGCCCCGTTGGCACCACCGGAGCAGCGTGTCGACGGCCCGCCGCCGGCTGCGGGAAGCCACCGGTAACCGTCAGCGCAGGACGACCAGGTGCTCACCGCGGGGCAGCAACTCACCCACCACCGGGGCGCCCGGCAGCTCACCGGCGACGAGCAGACCACCGGAGGTCTGGGCGTCGGCAAGCAACAGACGCTCGTCCTCGCCGGCCGCGCCGAAATCGGTCCACGGGGTGACCCAGTCCAGGTTGCGGCGGGTGCCGCCACTGACGTACCCGTCGCGCAGCGCCTCCCGTGCGCCAGCCAGATACGGCACCCGGGCCGTGTCGATGGCCACAGTGAGCCGGCTGGCGCGGGCCATCTTCGAGGCGTGCCCGAGCAGACCGAACCCGGTCACGTCGGTGCCGCAGCGGATGCCGGCGGCGACCGCGGCCCGGGCGGCGTCCCGGTTGAGCGCGCTCATCGTGGCCACCGCCTCCGGGAAGCTCTCGCCGGTGGCCTTGTGCCGGGTGTTTAGCACACCCACGCCCAGCGGCTTGGTCAGCGACAGCGGCACCCCGGCCCGGCCAGCGTCGAGTGTGATCAGCTCCTCAGGACGCACAGTGCCGGTGACCGCGAGGCCGTACTTCGGGCCGTCGTCGTCAACGCTGTGCCCGCCGGCCAGGTGGCAGCCGGCCTCCCGGGCCACGTCCTGACCACCGCGCAGCACCTCCCGGGCCAGCTCCAGCGGCAGCACGTCGCGCGGCCAGCAGAGCAGGTTGAGCGCGACAAGCGGGACGCCGCCCATCGCGTACACGTCGGAGAGCGCGTTGGCGGCGGCGATGCGCCCCCAGTCGTAGGCGTCGTCGACGACCGGGGTGAAGAAGTCGGCGGTGCTGACCAGGCCGGTCCGCTCGTCCAGGCGGACCACCGCCGCGTCGTCGCCGTGGTCGAGGCCGACAAGCAGCTCGGCGGTGCCGGTGGCCGGGCCGAGACCCGCAACCATGATCTCCAGTTCGCCCGGGGGGATCTTGCAGGCGCATCCCCCACCGCGGGCATAGCGGGTCAGCCTCACCGATTCGCTCATCTTCCTATGATCTCGGCTACTCTTTGGTGCTGCCACCACCGCCGCTGCCGCTGACCGAAATTGGACGCCGGGCTGCGAGCGGCAACGGTGTTACCGCTCCGTGACCAACCGAGTTGCATTCCGCCACGTCACGCCGCCTACAGTTGCCCCAACCAGGGGCCATCCGGCCCCCGCTTTGGGAGACGACAGGGACGGTGGACGACGTGACGACGGGCGAACCGCTCATCGTGCTGGACGCGGTCAACAAGTGGTTCGGACCGCTGCACGTGCTGGACGACGTCTCGCTGTCGGTGGGTCGGGGCGAGGTGGTCGTGGTGATCGGCCCGTCCGGCTCCGGCAAGTCGACGCTGTGCCGCACCATCAACCGACTTGAACCGATCAACTCCGGCACCATCACTTTCGACGGCCAGCCGCTGCCTGCCGAGGGCAAGCCGCTTGCGAAGCTCCGCAGCGAAGTGGGCATGGTCTTCCAGTCCTTCAACCTCTTCGCCCACAAGACCATCCTCGAGAACGTCACGCTCGGCCCGGTCAAGGTCCGCAAGGAGAAGCCGGCAGTCGCCCGCGAGCGCGGCCTGGCCCTGCTCGACCGGGTCGGCATCGCCAACCAGGCGGACAAGTTCCCGGCCCAGCTCTCCGGTGGCCAGCAGCAGCGGGTGGCAATCGCCCGGGCCCTGGCCATGCAGCCCAAGGCGATGCTCTTCGACGAGCCGACAAGCGCCCTGGACCCGGAGATGGTCGGTGAGGTGCTCGACGTCATGACCTCACTGGCAAGCGACGGCATGACGATGGTCGTGGTCACCCACGAGATGGGCTTCGCCCGGCACGCCGCGAACCGGGTCATCTTCATGGCCGACGGGCAGCTGGTCGAGGACGCCCCGCCAGCGGAATTCTTCGCCAACCCGCGCAGCGAGCGGGCCAAGGACTTCCTCTCCAAGATCCTCACGCACTAGGCGTCCGTAGTTGGAGCGCGCCGCCCCCCGGTGAGCTCCGTTGATGAAGGAGAAAAATATGCGTATCAAGCGCGTTGCGGCAATCGCCGCTGTCGCCGCTCTGGCGCTCGGCCTCACCGCTTGCGGTGGCGACGACGACGCGGAGGGCACCGGCTCCGGCAGCAAGTCCTTCGCAGCCGGCAGCACCATGGAGAAGCTGAACAAGGCCCAGAAGATCAAGATCGGCACCAAGTTCGACCAGCCCGGCTTCGGCCAGAAGGGCCTGTCGGGCAAGCCGGAGGGCTTCGACGTCGAGATCGCCAAGATCATCGCCAAGGAGCTCGGCATCTCCGACGACAAGATCGAGTGGGTCGAGGCCCCCTCGAAGGTCCGCGAGGACGTGATCGTCAACGGCACCGTCGACCTGGTCGCCGCGACCTACACGATCAACGACAAGCGCAAGGAGCGCATCGCCTTCGCAGGCCCGTACTACGAGGCCGGCCAGAACATCATGGTCAAGAAGGACGACGCCGCGATCACCGGCCCGGACTCCTTCAAGGACGGCACCAAGAAGGTCTGCTCGGTCACCGGCTCCACCCCGGCCGAGGAGATCAAGAAGTACGTCAAGGACGTCGGCTCGCAGCTGGTGCTCTTCGACACCTACGACAAGTGCCGCGACGCCCTCAAGGGCGGCCAGGTCGACGCCGTGACCACTGACAACGTCATCCTGCTCGGCTACATCGCCAAGGACGAGGCGTCCTTCAAGCTGGCCGGCCCCAACTTCACCAAGGAGCCGTACGGCATCGGTGTGAAGAAGGAAGACAACGACTTCCGCAGCTTCATCAACGACACGCTGGACAAGGCTGTCGCCGACGGTAGCTGGAAGAAGGCCTGGGACGACACCGCCGGCAAGTTCGGCGCCGAGCTGGGCTCCGCGCCCACCATCAACCGCTACTGATTCCTTCGATCTGGAGGGTGGGGAGGAACACCGACCCGTGAACGTGCTCATCGACAAGTTCGACGTCTTTGCGGGTGGTTTCTGGCTCACCCTCCAGATCTGCTTACTCGCCGCGATCGGCGCCCTCATCCTGGGCGCCATCGTGGCGGTGCTCCGCATCTCTCCGGTGCCGCCGTTGCGCGCGGTCGGCACCACCTACGTGAACATCTTCCGTAACCTGCCGCTGACCGTGGTGATGTTCTTCGCCGCCTTCGGTCTGCCGGCGCTCGGCTCCAACGCGGACTTCCTCCGCATCCCGGTGATCGACTCGCTGTTCACCCGGCTCGGCACCGACCTGCCGTACTTCCGGTTCGCGTTGATCGCCCTGGTGCTCTACACCGCCGCGTTCGTCTGCGAGGCGCTGCGGTCCGGGGTCAACGCGGTGCCCGCCGGCCAGGCGGAGGCCGCGCGGTCGCTGGGCCTGACCTTCGGGCAGAACCTGCGCTACGTGGTGCTGCCGCAGTCCTGGCAGGCCTCGGTGGTGCCGCTCGGCTCCGTGATCATCGCGATGATCAAGAACTCGGCGCTTGCCGGCTTCTTCGGTGTCGTCGGCGACCTGTCGGCGACCGCCGACCAGCTCACCGGCGCCGAAGGCTACGCCTTCATCCCGGTGGCCATCGGCATCTCGGTCGGTTACCTGATCATGACCGTGCCGCTCGGCACCCTGCTGGACCGGATCGAGAAGCGACAGGCGGTGGCCCGATGAGTCAGCAGACAAGCGTCCTCTACGACGTTCCCGGGCCCCGGCAGCGGCGGGTCACACTCATCAGCAGCGTCGTCGCCGGGCTGGCCCTCCTCGTCGGGGCGTACTTCCTGATCTACCGCCCCCTGGACGAGAAGGGGCAGTTCTCGATGGAGCTGTGGGGTCCACTGATCGACCCCTCCAACGAGAACTTCTCCCTCGTGTGGGAGCGGATCGGCATCGGCTTCAAGAACACCCTGATGGCGGCGGCGCTTGCCATCGTTGCCTCGCTCGTCGTCGGCACGCTGCTGGCGCTGCTGCGGATCCAGCTCAAGAGCCTGACCAGCCGCAAGTTCACCGGGCTCGCCACCCCACTGTCGTACCTGCTGCGCGGCCTGAGCCGGCTGCTGTCGGCGATCACCCGGGTCTGCGTCGAAGTGTTCCGCGGCCTGCCTGTCGTCATCACCATCTTCTTCGTGGCCCGCGGCTTTCCCGAGTTCGGCGTCACCTTCGACAACCTGTGGTATCTGGTCATCGGCCTCACGATCTACAACTCGGTGGTGATCGGCGAGATCCTGCGCTCCGGCATGGAGGGTCTGCCCGGCGGGCAGGGCGAGGCCGCAGCCGCGATCGGTCTCTCCCCGTTCCAGTCGACCCGGATGATCCTCCTGCCGCAGGCGTTCCGGATCATGCTGCCGGCGCTGATCAGCCAGCTCGTGGTCGTCCTCAAGGACACCTCGCTCGGCTTCATCATCAGCTACGAGGAGACCCTGAACATCGGCAAGCAGATCATCGGCGCCCTGGAGAACCCCATCCAGGTGTACGTCGTGATCGCCGTCCTCTTCATCGCTGTCAACTACTCGCTGTCGAAGCTCGCGCAGTACGTCCAGCGCCGGCTCGCCCGGGGACGCAAGACCGCGAACACCCCGGCACAGGCCCCGCCGCCCGCGGCACTGATGTCCCAGGCCGAGGGACACGGCGGCGCCCCCGGCGGAGGCGTCTGACAACCCATTGGCAGTGACGAAGGGCCAGCCCGGTTTCCGGGCTGGCCCTTCTGACGTCTTCTACCAGTACGACGACGAACCTTGCGGAGCTAGCGGGCGATCTCGGTGACCCGCGACTCGCGGACCACTGTCACCCGGATCTGACCCGGATAGGTCAGCTCCTCCTCGATCTGCTTGGCCACATCGCGGGCCAGCACGGCCGCCCCGATGTCGTCCACGTCGTCCGGCTTGACCATCACCCGGATCTCCCGGCCCGCCTGCATGGCGAAGACCTTGTCCACGCCGAGCTTGCCGGCAGCGATCTCCTCGATCCGCTCCAGCCGCTTGACGTACGCCTCCAGGCTCTCCCGCCGGGCACCCGGCCGACCACCGGAGCAGGCGTCGGACGCCTGGGTGAGCACGGCCTCGATGGTCTGCGGCGGCACCTCGTTGTGGTGCGCCTCGATGGCGTGCACCACGTCCTCGTGCTCGCCGTACTTGCGGGCCAGGTCCGCGCCGATGATGGCGTGACTGCCCTCCACCTCGTGGGTAAGCGCCTTGCCTATGTCGTGCAGGAACGCCGACCGCTTGATGGTGGGCACGTCCAGCCGCAGCTCGGCAGCCATGATGCCGGCGATGTGCGCCGTCTCGACAAGGTGCTTGAGCACGTTCTGCCCGTACGACGTGCGGTAGCGCAGCCGGCCCAGCAGGGTCACCAACTCCGAGTGGATCTCGGTGATGCCGACCTCTACCAGCGCGTCCTCTGCGGCCCGGAGACAGAGCGCCTCGACCTCCTGACGCGCCAGGTCGTAGACCTCCTCGATCCGGTGCGGGTGGATCCGCCCGTCCAGCACCAGCTTCTCCAGGGTGAGCCGGCCGACCTCCCGGCGTACCGGGTCGAAGCAGGACAGCAGCACCGCCTCCGGGGTGTCGTCGATGATCAGGTTGACCCCGGTCACCGACTCGAAGGCGCGGATGTTGCGGCCCTCCCGGCCGATGATCCGGCCCTTCATCTCGTCGCCGGGCAGGTGCAGGACACTGACCACGCTCTCGGCGGTCTGCTCGCTGGCCACCCGCTGGATCGCGTCCACGACGATGTGCCGGGCCCGCTGCTCGGCGGTGTTGCGGGCGTCGGCCTCGATGTCGCGCACCAGCAGCGCCGCCTCCCGCTTGGCGGACGTCTCGATCGCCTCGACAAGCTCCAGACGGGCCGCGTCGGCGGTGAGGCCGGCCACCCGCTCCAGCTCCCGTCGACGCAGCTCCTCCGACTCGGCCAGCTCGGCCTCGCGCTGGGTGAGAGCCGACTCCCGGGCCGCGAGCGCGGCGCTCGCCGCGGTGAGCTGCCGTTCCCGCTCGGCGAACCGCTCCACCTCCTCGGTGTGCAGCCGCTCCCGCTCGTCCATGCGGGCTGCCCGGCGCTCCACCTCCGCGGCCTGCTCCCGGGTCGTCGCGGCGAGAACCGCTACCTCCCGTTCGCCACTGCGGCGGGCTGCCGTCCGCAACTGTTCGGCGTCGATCTCGGCCTGCTTGTGCGCCCGTTCCAGCACCGTGTCGGCCTCGGCGCGGGCGTCGTCGAGCATCCGGCGGGCCTCGGCCCGCGCCGCCTTCGCCTCGGCATTCGCCGCCGCCGCCTCGGTACGCGCTGCGGCAGCCGCCGACTTCGCCACGTCGATCGTGCTGTTCGCCTGGTCCGCAGCATTGCGCAGAGCGGCCAGGGACTGCTCCTGACGGTCCTTCTCGGCGATGAACGCGGGATCCTCCGGGGCCGGCGCCGCACTCATCCGGCGCAGCGTCCGGACGCCGAACAGCACCGCCGCGACCACCACCACGGCGAGGATCAGGACGGCCGCGAGGAGCACGACGTCGAGGGCGTTCATGCCGGGACCCCGCTGGGTCTACCGGTGAACCTGTGCCGCCGCCCCGTCATGGCCGCCTCCCCTGAACGTCAAGACCGCAGCGACTGTGCCAAAGGCACACTCCTGCGGCTGTGGACGCCCGACCGGAGCGGCTGGCCGTGGGTAGCTCTCTCCGCCGGCGGTGCCCTCGGGCATCGTCGGCGACCGGGTGCAGTTGTCGCGGTGTGCCGGACCGGCCAGTCCGGTACTGCCGCCAAAGGCCGCGGAGGCGGCCAAAGTGATGCTGTTCTGTTACGCGATCTATGTTGTGCGCTTAGCCTGCGCTGGTCGGGCAATGTGAGCCTGTATGGCGAGGCTAGGTCTCCGGGGGCACTCCGGTCAAGGACTCATGATCAAACCCCCCGAACGGAGAGAAGTTGCAGCGTCACCCAAAGCTGATGTGGTGTCGGATACGCCGGGACAAACTCGGCGAGCCGACGGCTCCCACCGGAGTGTCGTGCCTGTTCAGCGAGGGCGACGCCGTGCGTTGAGCCGACTTTGCGACACCGCCACAGCCCGGTGAGCGCGGAACTGGCCGGCAATCCGGTGGTCAGCGTGCGCCGGCCGCCAGCGCGGCCGTGACGAGCGCGGCGTTGCCCGACGCCGGGGCACCGTCGGGCAACAGGAGCGTGTCCTCCAGCCCGATCCTTGTGTGCAGGCCACGGTTGACAGCCTCGGCGAGCACCGCCCAGGTGGCCAGGCCCTCGGCGTGCAGTAGCACGGGCGGGCCGGCGGCGGAGGTCGCCTCTCCGGCGGCCGTCGCGGTGAGGATCCGCCCCGCGTCGGCCACCGCCGCCGGCACCTCCTCGGCCATGCACTCGACGAGGATCCGCCCGACCGGCACCCGCCAGCCCTGGTACGCCGCCACCGCGTCCAGCGTCCAGAGCCCCACCTCGACGAGCACGCCACGCTCGTGCAGGGCGGCGGCGACCGCCTCGGCACCCGGCTCGTGGGCGTTCACCGAGGCGAAGTCGGGCAGCACCGACCAGGCCCGGACGGCGGCCAGCCGGTCGGCCGGATCGGGTTCGATCCAGGCGCCGGTGCTCACCCCCACCGGCAACCCCGGCCGGGCGGCGCGGATCGCGGTGAGCGCGTCGGCGATCACCTCGGGACGCAGCGACTCGGCGCCGGAGGCGTCACGGGGATGGACGTGCACGGCCCCGACGCCGAGCGCCGCGCAGCGGGCCGCGTCGGCCGCCAACTCCGCCGGGGTGACCGGCACGGCCGGATGGTCGTCGCGGCTGCGTCCGCCGTTCAGACACGCCTTCAACATTCCGCGCCACACCTCCGGACCGTCTCGCGTCGCTCACTCGACCGGCCGGTTGTCGCGGTCCAGTTCACCTTCGGCGTCGGCGAGCGCGTCGGCGTCTATCTGCTCGGCGAACTCGGCAGCCTCGGCGCTCTGCGCGGCCAGCGCGTCCTTCACCGCACGGATCGCCACACCGGGCGGGTAGCCCTTGCGAGCCAACATTCCCACAAGCCGGCGGAAGACAGCGTCGGGCTCACCCCGGGCGGTACGCAGCTTGCGGTCCACCAGGGCACGGGCCGTCGCCGCCTCGGTCTCCTCGTCCAGCTCACCCAACGCCTCGGTGGCCACCTCGCCGTCGACGCCCCGCTGGCGCAGCTCATTGGCGAGTGCCCGCCGGGCCAGGCCACGCCCGGTGTGTCGGCTGGACACCCAGGCGCGGGCGAACGCGGCGTCGTCGATGATGCCGACCTCGTCGTACCGGTCGAGCACCTCGGCCGACACCTGCTCGGAGATGCCGCGCTTGGCCAGTGCCCCGGCCAGCTCGGCACGGGTGCGAGGCCGGACGGCGAGCTGGCGCAGGCAGATCTCCCGGGCCACCTCGGACTCGTCGCGCGGTGTGGTCGCCGGCTCGTCCGCCTGCTGTTCGGCCGCCCGGCGCCCCCGGCGGGGGCGCGGCGGATCGGCGGCGTCGCCCGTACGGGGTGGGCTGGCATCCCAGCCCCGCCCCGTACGGGCGCGTCGTCCTGCCATGGGTCAGCGACCGGTCAGAAGTCGACCGGCGGCAACTCCGGGCCACCGGCGGCGTCACTCGCGCCGACACCGACGCCGAGCTTCTCCAGGATCTTCTTCTCGATCTCGGCCGCGACGTCCGGGTTTTCCTTCATGAACTCCCGGGCCTTCTCCTTGCCCTGGCCGAGCTGATCGCCGTCGTACGTGTACCACGCACCGGACTTGCGGATGATCGCCTGCTCCACGCCGACATCGATCAGCGAGCCCTCGCGCGAGATGCCCTTGCCGTACATGATGTCGAACTCGGCCTGCTTGAACGGGGCCGCCACCTTGTTCTTCACGACCTTGACCCGGGTGCGGTTGCCGACCACGTCGGTGCCGTCCTTGAGGCTCTCGATGCGTCGCACGTCGAGCCGGACCGAGGCGTAGAACTTCAAGGCCCGACCACCGGTGGTGGTCTCCGGGCTGCCGAACATCACGCCGATCTTTTCCCGCAGCTGGTTGATGAAGATGGCAGTGGTGCCGGTGTTGCTGAGCACACCGGTGATCTTGCGCAGTGCCTGGCTCATCAGCCGGGCCTGGAGACCCACGTGGCTGTCGCCCATCTCACCTTCGATCTCGGCGCGCGGCACCAGGGCCGCCACCGAGTCGATCACGATGATGTCCAGGGCGCCGGAGCGGATCAGCATGTCCGCGATTTCGAGCGCCTGCTCGCCGGTGTCCGGCTGGGAGACCAGCATCGCGTCGGTGTCGACGCCGAGTGCCTTCGCGTACTCCGGGTCGAGCGCGTGCTCGGCGTCGATGAAGGCGGCGATGCCACCGGCCCGCTGGGCGTTCGCCACCGCGTGCAGGGCCACCGTGGTCTTACCGCTGGACTCCGGACCGTAGACCTCGACCACCCGACCACGCGGCAGGCCGCCCACCCCGAGCGCGACATCGAGCGCGATGGAGCCGGTCGGGATCACGGCGGTCTGGATGACCGGCCGCTCCCCCAGCCGCATCACCGAGCCCTTGCCGAATTGCTTGTCGATCTGAGCGAGAGCAAGGTCTAGTGCCTTCTCCCGGTCAGGCCCTGCTGCCATGGTTGCCACCCCTGCCTTCGCCGGCGTCTTTGCTGAGCTTCGCGTCACGCGGACACGCTAGGCGCTGGGTCCGACAGAAAACCAGCCGACGGGCCGCGAGCTGTGGACGAGCACCCCGCTGTGGACAATAGCCGAACAGGTGTACGACTCGACAAGCGACACGCGGAAGCGACGAAAAGGCTGCTCAGCGTAGTCGCGCAGGCACTCTGTCGGGGTACGCCGCGCAGACTGCCCGCCACACCACATGCGTCTGCTCCCCCGACGCCAACGCCTGCTCGATGGTCCTTCCATCGAGCTGCGACAGCACCTGGTCGCGGGCGATGCTCGCCGCGTAGCCGGGCCCGAACGCCTCTTCCAAGCGCGTCCAGAAGTCGGTCAGCCGCACGTGATCAACCCTCCTCGTCCGATGCCCCGGTCGGCACCGGGCGCAACGCTAGCGCTACCAGGGGCACTGTCGCGACCGCCGCGAGCAGGGTCAGCACCGGATAACCGGCCACCTGCATGACAAACCCGGCTGCCACGGCGGCACCCGCGCCAGCCAGCCCCATGGTCAGGTCGGACAGCCCCTGCACGCTCGGCCGCACGCCGGCCGGCACCGACTCGGACAGCAACGTCGAGCCGGCCACCATCGTTCCCGACCAGCCCAACCCGAGCAGGACCAGCCCGACCGAGAGCCGTGGCGTGTGGTGCCCGGCGGTGCCGGCGACCGCGCAGGCGGCCAGCAGCAACCCGACCCCGCCGAGGATCACCGCCCGCCTCCCGAGCCGGTCGGTGAGCCAGCCCACGATTGGAGAGAACGCGTACATGCCCGCGATGTGCAGGCTCAGCACGATGCCGACCAGTCGCAGCACGTCGGCGTCGGCATGCGACTCACCGAGCCGGACCGGGGTCATCGCCATCACCGCCACCATCACCAGGTGACCCACCGCCACGGCGGCGATGCCGAGCCGGGCGGCGGGCTGCCCGCGTACCACCGACCAGGCCGCGCGCATCCCGGCACCGCGCGGCAGGCGCGCCCCCACCGGCGCGGCGGCCGGCGTCGCCCCACCGCCGACCTGGCCGCCCGCAGCCGGCGCCTCCGCCACCACGGCGGCTGCCGGCGCAGCGGTGGTCGGCGCGGCGGCGGTCGGCGCGGCGGCGGTCGGCGCGGCGGCGGTCGGCGCGGCGGTCGCCGCGATTCGGCGCGCGGTGAGCAGTGGGTCGGGCCGGAGCAACACGAGGAGTACGCCGCCAGCCAGCACGAACGCCGCCGCGCTGAACGCGAACGGGCCGGCCAGCGGCGGCAGCCCCCAGCCGCTGGTGACCCGGTCGGCAAGCGCCGCGAAGTTCGGGGCGGCCACCGCGCCGATCGTGGTGGCCCAGATGATCACCGACAGCTGCCGGCCCCGCCGGGCCGGCTCGGCGAGGTCCACCGCCGTGTAGCGGGCCTGCAAATTCGCGGCGGTGCCACCACCGAAGAGCAGCATGCCGAGAAAGAGCAACGGCACCCACCGGGTGGCCGCCGCCAGCACCACGAGCACGCCGCCGACGGCACCGACCGCGTACGCCACGACCAGGCCCGGTCGGCGGCCGTGCCGGGCCATGATCCGGGTGACCGGGATGGCGAGCAGCGCCGCACCGACCACGCCGGCGCTCTGCGCGATGCCGGCCACGGCGGTGCCGGCGATCCGGGCGGCGAGCAGCGCGCCGACGGCGATGCCGATGGTCACCCCGACCCCGCCGATGATCTGGGTGCCGAAGAGCAGGCGCAGGGTCCGCCGCTGGATCGACGCGACGTCGGGCCGGGCGGTGCGCGGCGCGGTCAGGTCGGTGGCCATCGACGCTCCTCGGGACGGGTGACCCATCCTCGCGCACCCGTGCCGACCGGCGGCAACCGGTTTCGCCGGCGACCGATCCGGTGCCTGTCTTCTCGGCCACACCGACCCGGCATCCGCCTGCGGATGCCGGGTCGGCTACGCGGGCTCCTCCTCACACCCAACCGTGACTGGCTGCCTGCACGCCGGCCTGGAATCGGCTGGCGGCACCGAGCCGCTCGGTCAGGGACGTCATCATGCGCTGCACACTGCGCAGGGAGATCGCGAGTTTGCGGGCCGCCGACTCGTCGGTGTGCCCGGCGGCGAGCAGCCGCAGCAACTCCCGTTCCTGTTGGGTGAGACCCTGCGCGTCGGCCGTTACCCGGTCGTCGAACGGTGTTGCGGTGTGCCACACCTGCTCGAAGAGGGCGATCAATCCGGCGACGACCCCGTGGCTGTGCAGCTCCAGTGCACCCCGCCGCGGATTTGCGGGATCGATGGGAACGAGCGCTGTGCCCCGGTCGACGATGACCATGCGCATGGGCAGCGTCGGCGTGGTGCGTGACTGCCCGCCGAGGCCCGCCAACCACCGGGCGTGCGCGAGGGTGTCCGGGTCGTTGCGGAAGCTGTCCTGATACACGTTGCGGATCTGGACGCCGCGGCGAAGCGCCTGCTGGTCCAGCGGCGCCTCCGCCGCGAGCGTGTCAGGGGTCTGCGCCCCTCCGGTGTTGAAGGAGAGACATTCGACGCGGGCGGTGTCGGCCAGCTCGGCCAGCCGGTCTCGTACGCTGTCGATCCCTTCGAGCACCCGGCCTTCCGCCCCCTGGTGGTAGTCGTCGTGGGCGGCCGCGATGGCCGCGATGGCTGCCTTGGTCGCCTCGACGTGTCTCTGTCGGACCGCGACCTCCGCCTCCACCTTCGTCAGAAGCGCCGTCAGCCCGGCCTGCGGCCGCACCGGTCGAGCGGAATGACCCTCCGGGTCGAGCCGGATGAGCGCGAGGTCGGCAAGCACGTCCAGAGCCGCACGCACCTCCCCGGGCGACACACCGAGGTGGGCTGAGAGCCCGGTGATATTCAGATCAGGACGCTCCAACATGGCGCGGTAGACAATCTCGTGCTGCGCGGACAACCCCAACAAATCGAACATAGCCCCTCCCCGTGTAGGACCAACGCCCGCCATTCTGCCGGGCACTGAACGTTTCCGTGAGCCCGGTGGCGCAACTGGCGTAGACCCGCCGGGCGGGGTCACGCCAGGCCGTACCCGGTGACAAGGCGGCGCGGACTCGCGATGCTTCATTCACCGAAACAGCATCGACCGAGATGCCCCCGAATCCACAAAACACAGCGAAATTTCATACGGAGAAAGGTCGACCAGAATGCTCCGGACCGCCAATTCCCATTACCGTCTCGCGATATTCGTTCTCCTGGCTGCCGGTCTCGTGGTCATCCTGGGCGCGGGGCCGGACGCGATGGTGTCACTCGCCGACGGGTTCGGCTGGGGCGCTTCCCCACAGGACACTCCGACCGCCCCACTGGTGGGCGACGGGTTCGGTTGGGGCGCACCCGCGCCGGTCGACCCGAGGCGGCTCTGATGGTCGCGACGCATATCCGCATCGCTGCCCTCACGTCGGCGGCGGCCATCGACCCCGCAGACCTGCGAGATCTGCTCAACGTGTACGTCCTGGCCGGCAGCGGCGTGGAGCACCTCCGCGTCCGGGCCGGCCCGGACAGCGCCGACATCCTGGCGTTTGTCGACACCGACAGCCCGGAGGAAGCCGCCGACACCCTGCGCCACCTCGTCGACAAGACGATCGCCAGCACCGCCCTGCTCTGTTCATGGCGGGTCATTTGACCCACGGCACGATCTTTCCCAATTTTCTCGTCGCTCCGGCCACCGTTCACGACTCGGTGGTCGAACCGGCCTGCCCGAAAGCAGGCCGGCAACCGAAAGGAACACCATGCACGGAAGTACGATTCGCCGCCTGACCACCATGGCGCTGGGTGTGGCACTCGCCGCCGGCGCCGGCCTCTCCGGAGGCGTCGCCACAGTGCTGGCGAGCACTCCCGAGGCCGCCTTCGCCGCGTCGAGCGTGGGCGGGGCGATCACCCCCACCGAGGTGCTCAGCCGCGCCAAGTACTGGTACGACAATCGCGGCAGCATCAAGTACAGCCAGCAGGGCTACTACCCCGACGAGAACGGCAAGAACTACCGCCGGGACTGCTCCGGGTTCGTTTCGATGGCCTGGCACCTTTCCACGTCGAAGACGACCCACAACATGTACACGGTGTCGAAGCAGATCAGTAAGAACGACCTCCAGCCGGGCGACATCCTCAACTCCGCCAGCGAGCACGTCATCCTCTTCAAACGCTGGACCAACCAATCGACGGGCACATTCGAGTATTACGCTTTCGGGTCCACCCCGGTGAAGATGGCCACGGAAACTCTCACGGGTGGCGGGGACGGTCTCATCGACTCCCACCCGGCGAGCAATTACGTCGCCCGGCGCTACAACAACATCACCACCAGCGGCCAGACTCCTGAGAAGGACCCCGGAGTCGCCGATGTGACCGGCGACAGTTATCACGATCTGGTGGCCCGCAAGACCGACGGCACTCTGTGGCTGTACTCGAACAACATCGAGCGCGATAACGGCACCCCGTACAGCACTTCCTCCGCACGGCAGATCGGCAGCGGCTGGGGCACCTCCGACCGGATCATCAACGCCGACGCCACCGGTGACGGCTTCACCGACCTGCTCCTTGTGAAGCCGGACGGCAGCATGCTCCTCTACCCGAACAACATCGTCCGCGACGACGGCGTCCCGTACAGCAGCTCCTCCGCACGGCAGATCGGCAGCGGCTGGGGCAACTTCGACCGGATCGTCGGCGCGGACGTGACAGGTGACGGCTACACCGACCTGGTCGCCCGCAAGACCGACGGCACCCTCTGGCTGTACCCGAACAACATCGTCCGCGACAACGGCACCCCGTACAGCAGTTCCTCCGCTCGGCAGATCGGCAGCAACTGGAACGGCTTCGACATGCTGATCGGCGCGGACGTGACAGGTGACGGCTACACCGACCTCGTCGGCCGCACCACCGACGGCACCCTGCTGCTGTACGCGAACAACATCGTCCGCGACAACGGCGTCCCCTACTCCGCCAGCAAGCAGATCGGCAGCAACTGGAACGGCTTCGACACCCTGATCGGCGCGGACGTGACAGGTGACGGCTACACCGACCTCGTCGGCCGCACCACCGACGGCACCCTGCTGCTGTACGCGAACAACATCGTCCGCGACAACGGCGTCCCCTACTCCGCCAGCAAGCAGATCGGCAGCAACTGGAACGGCTTCAACAGCATCGTCTGACACCGACGTTCGACGCGCCCGGCGAGTGCCGGGCGCGTCGCCGTCGTCGGCCCGTCACGGGCGGGGCCGCACGGTCGGTTCGGTGCGGCGTTGGCCCCAGAAACGCAAGTTCAGCTGGCGGATCCGGAGCAGGGTGGATGCAGCGCCGGCTGCTGATGTTGGAGGCTTCGACGACCGTACGGCCCGGGTCAGCCGCGCAGGGCCCGGGCGGCGACGGTCAGGTCGGCGACGAGCCCTTCGTACGCCTTGTCCTGGTCATCGGCCCGCAACACCGCCGACGGGTGGATGGTGGCCAGCAGCCGGGCCGGGGGCGCGTCGGCCCGCTTTCCGGCGTTGTCCACCGGCACGCGCTGGAAGTCCTCCGGGCGCTGGGCCGATTCGGGCCAGGGCAGCAGCTCGCCCCGCTGCCGGGTGACCCGGAAGGACGGGCCGAGCAGCGCCTTGGCGGCGGTCGCGCCGAGCACCACCACGATCTCCGGACGCAGCCGGGCGAACTCGGCGACAAGCCAGGGCCGGCAGGCGGTGATGTGCACCTGGTCGGGGGTCTGGTGGATCCGCCGCTTGCCGCGCAGCTGGAAACGAAAGTGCTTTACGGCATTTGTGAGGTAGAGGTGGGTGGGATCGAGCGCGGCGTCGTCGACCGCGCGTCTCAGCAACCGGCCGGCGGGGCCGACGAACGGCAGACCCTTCTGGTCCTCCATGTCGCCGGGTTGCTCGCCGACAAGCACCACCCGGGCGCTCTCGTCGCCCCGGCCGAAGACCGTCTGCGAGGCGTCCCGGTACAGCTCACAGCCCTGACAGCCGCCGGACGCGGAGCGCAGCTCGTCGATGGTGTCGGCGTCCGGTGGGATGTACCGCTGGGCGCCCGGAGCGCTCCCGGTCTGCTCGGCCATGTCGACTGTTATATACCCCTTGGATGCCGACTGTCGGGTACGCCCCCAGCAGCCACCACCCGGCCCCGCCACGCGCGACACGCGCCGCGAAAGGCCGCGTCAGCATCCGGCCGCGCCGCCGCCTCGGTACCCGGCGGTGCCGCCCGCGTCAGTACCCGCCGCCACCGCCATCCCCACCCGAGGCCATCGCGATCAGCACGATGACGATGATGACGACCACCACCGCCACCGCGATCCAGACTCCCTTACGCGCCCCATTTGAAGCCAAGTCCCCCACCTCCGGCGCCCGCATACCCACGCCGCCCACCTCGAACCCCCGCGATCTTGCACTTCCTGCCCGGACCAACACCCCATAAAGGGCATACCAGTGACACAAACTGCAAGATCGCGGGGAGCAGGGGGCGGGGGGCGGGGAGCAGGGGCGGGGTGGGGTCAGGTGGGGAAGTTTGGGGGTGGGGTGGGGTTTGTGGCTTGGGTAAGGGCTTCGGCCAGGGGGATCAGGTCGTCTGTTGTCAGAGAGCTCACCGTTATGCGCACTCCTGGTGTGGCGGCGATCCGGTAGAGGGCACCGGGGGCCACCACCCAGCCGGCGTCGCGCAGCGCGGTAACCGCACTTGTCTCGTCCGCCACCGGCAGCCAGACGTTGATGCCGCTGCGGCCGTACGCGGTCAGGCCGCGCTCCGCCAGCGCTGCCACCAGCCCGTCGCGCCGCAGCTCGTAGCTCTGCGCCGCCCGGTGCACCAGCTCGGTGACCACCGGGTCCCGCCAGAGGGCCAGGACCAGCCGTTGCAGCACTGTGGACACCCAGCCGGCGCCGACGCGCGTCCGGCCGGTCACCCGGGCCACTGTGGTCTCGTCGCCGGCAAGCACCGCCAGCCGTAGGTCCGGGCCGAAGGGCTTGCTCACCGAGCGCACGAACGCCCAACTCGCTGTCGCACCCGCAAGAGAATGCAGGGGTACGCGCGCCAGCTCCGCGGCGTGGTCGTCCTCGATGAGCAGCAGGTCCCGCCGGCCGGCGAGCAACGTCCGCAGTTCCGCCGACCGGGCGGCAGAGACGGCGGCGCCGGTCGGGTTCTGCGCCCGACTGGTCACCACAAGCGCGCGGGCACCGGCGGCGAGCGCGGCGGCCACCCCGGCCGCCAGTGGCCCCTCGTCGTCGACCGGTACGCCGATCGGACGCATCCCCAGGGCGGCGATCAGGTCGAGCAGGTTGGCCCAACCCGGGTCCTCCACCGCCACCGCGTCACCGGGGCGCAGGTGGGCGCCGAGCAGCCGCTCGATGCCGTCCAACGCGCCGCCGGTGAGGGTGATCTCCGAGGCCGGCACGCCGTCGGCGTTCAGCCGGGCGCGGGCCACCTCGGCCAGTTCGGGGAGCACCCCGGAGTGGGAGTAGCCGACCGGCGGGCCTGCCTCGGCGGCGAGCGCCGCGAGGTGCGGACCGAGGGTGGGCAGCAGTCGGGGGTCGGGTTCGCCTCGGGACAGGTCACGGGCACCGGGTAGCGGCGCGGGGCGCAGCGCGGAGCGGCTGGCGGCAACCGGCGGGCGGGGACGGACCCGGGTGCCGTGCCGCCCTGCGGTGACGAGCAGACCGCGCTGCCGCAGCTCCTGGTAGGCGCGGGCGACGGTGGCGGGGCTGACACCCAGTTCGGCGGCGAGCACCCGGACCGGCGGCAGAGCGGCACCCGGCGGCAGTGCGCCCGTACGGATGCCCGACTCGATGCTGGCCGAAATCGCGACGGCGGTCGCCCCGGTGAGCTGATAGCGTGCTGACACAAATCAGAGATTGTACTAGAACAAAGGGCCGAGCATGTACGCACCCACAGCCCGCACCACCGCCAGCCGTGCGCGCGACCGCATGAGCTACGACAGAGCGGCCGCGCACGCCGTACTCGACGAGGCGTACGACTGCGCGCTCGGGTTCACCGTCGACGGTCAGCCACGCGTGCTGCCCACCCTGCACGTCCGCATCGGCGACACGCTCTACCTGCACGGCTCGACCGGCAGTCGGCCACTGCTCGCCGCCCGGGGCGACGGGCTGCCCGTCTGCGTCGCGGTGACAGTGCTCGACGGGCTGATCTACGGCCGCTCGCAGTTCCACCACAGCGCCAACTACCGCTCCGTGGTGGCGCACGGCACCGCCCGGCTCGTCACCGACGAGCAGGAGAAGGCCGCCATGCTCACCGCCCTTGTCGAGAAGGTCGGCACGGGCCGCAGCAACGACAGCCGCCCGCCCAGCCGCCGCGAGCTGGCCGAGACCGCCGTGCTGGCGCTGCCGCTGCGGGAGGTCTCCGTACGCGCCCGCACCGGCGGGGTCCGCGACGACGAGGCCGACCTGCACCTGCCGCACTGGGCCGGTGTGCTGCCGCTGCGGCTGACCGCCGGCCCGCCCGAGCCGGACGCCGGGGTCACCGCCCCGCTGCCGGCGTACCTGCGCACGGCCCGCACGCCCTGGCACGACCCGGTGCCGCTGCACGGTGAGCACGTCCGGCTGGAGCCCCTGGACCTGGCGCACGCCGAAGAGCTGCACACCGCCACCGCCGACGACGACGTCTGGCGGCACCTCGGCGTGGCCCGACCCACCTCGGTGACCGGTACGGCCGAGGTGGTAACCGCCGCCCTGCTCGCCCAGCAGCGGGGCGAGCGGGTGCCCTGGGTGCAACGCTGCGCCGTGACCGGAGCGGTGGTCGGCACCACGTCGTACTACGAGATCGACCCGGAACGGCGGTCGGTGGCGATCGGGTACACGTTCCTCGGCCTGCCGTGGTGGCGTACCGGGATCAACACCGAGGCGAAGCTGTTGCTGCTGGGCCGGGCCTTCGACGACCTGGGCGCGGTGCGGGTGGCGTGGCACACCGACATCCGCAACGTCCGCTCGCAGGCCGCCATCGAGCGGCTCGGCGCCACCCGCGAGGGAGTGCTGCGCATGCACCGCCAGCGCGCGGACGGCTCCTGGCGGGACACCGTGCAGTACGCGATGACAATCGACGAGTGGCCGAACGCACAGGCCAGGCTGCGAGAAAGACTTCGCCGAACGGCACCGGTGGCGTGATGATGACGGGCGTGCTGGGGATCACCGACATCTGGACGTACGTACTGGGCACCGTGGCCATCGTTCTGCTGCCCGGGCCGAACTCGCTGTTCGTGCTGTCCACCGCCGCCAAGCGGGGCGTCAGCACGGGTTACCGGGCAGCCGCAGGGGTGTTCGTCGGCGACACGGTGCTGATGGTCCTCTCCGCCGCCGGGGTGGCGTCGCTGCTCAAGGCGTACCCACCGGTGTTCCTGGTGATCAAGTACGCCGGCGCCGCGTACCTCGCCTATGTCGGGATGACAATGCTGCGCGGCGCCTGGCGGCGCTGGCGCGACCGCAACGACCCGACCACGCCGCGGCTCATCGACGCCGCCGAGCCGGAGGCGATGCGCAGTCCGTTCCGCAAGGCGCTGGTGATCAGCCTGCTGAACCCGAAGGCGATCCTGTTCTTCGTCTCGTTCTTCATCCAGTTCGTCGACCCGACCTACGCGTGGCCGGCGCTGTCGTTCCTGCTGCTCGGGCTGATCGCCCAGGCGGCGAGCGTGCTCTACCTGACCGCGTTGATCTTCGCGGGCACCTTCCTGGCCACCCAGTTCCGTCAGCGGCGTCGACTGGCCGCCGGCGGCACCACCGCCATCGCCACGCTGTTCCTCGCCTTCAGCCTCAAGCTGGCCACCGCCAGCGCCGGCTGACGTCGCCTCGCACCTGTCGTCAGGTGCCGTCGCCGCCACCGCCACCGCTACCGCCGCCTCCGATGCCGGCGCCACCGGCGGTGCCGCCCAGGCCGTAGCCGGGACGGATCGGCTCGTCGGGGTGGCGGCTGACATGCGGTGACCCGGTGATCCGCGCCGACCAGTCGGCGTGGGCTGCCGCTGCGGCGTGCCTGTTGATGGCCTGGCGCAGCCAGCCGTCCACTGTCGCCACCCAGTCGCGCTGCCCGGCGTCGGCGTGCCAGATCCGGAACCGGCTGATGCTCTGGTGGGTGATCCCCGCCAGGGCCAGCCGGCGGTCCATCCAGAGGATCACCTCCAGACCTGCCGAGTTGGTCACGAAGATCACCTCCATCTCGGTGATCGGGCCTGCGTAGAGCGGAGCCACCCAGAAACCCCACCGCTGGTGCAGCGGCAGTGTGAACTCCACACCGGGCAGCCCGCCCTCCTGCAACCCGGCCTGGCGGATCGAGAAACCAAGCGTGTCCATCGCCGCGAACACGTGCTGCTGCGTGGGCACCGGATGCACGAACACCGGCACCATGGCGCCCTGATCGAGGTCCGGGTCGACGGACACCTCGGTCCGCAGCGCCATCCGCAGGCTCAGCAACGGCACCCCGCCGAAGGTGGTCACCGGCGTCTCCCACGGCAGCGGCAACGCGAAGTCCACAGCCCGCCGCCGACCTGCCGGTACGACGAACCGCCCGGCGATCGGCGCCTGATGGAACTGCACCAGCCGCCGGGCGGCCTCCGGGTCGTTCGGCTCCACCGTGGTGACAAGGCCGAGGCGGATGTGCCGCACCAGCACGTCGTCCGGCCCGGCGGCGAGGGTCACCCGCCCAGGCAGGCGCAGCCCCGGACGGGTGCTCGGATTGGGCAGCGTGGTCTGCACGGACAGCCCGCTCCAGCCGGACTCCCGAGACACCCCCGTCAACCGCACCGCGCCCCCACCAGGCCACGCCCCCGTACGCCCCGCCGACGGCGAGGTCACCTCAAGGGTCGCGGACCCGGAGGGTGGTCACCTCGACTTCGGCGAAGAGGGACCACCCCTCCGGTTTCACCGCAGGCGCCGCCCCCGCGGCACCGTGTCGGTCTCGTCGTCGAACTCCCCGATGACCTCCTCAAGCAGGTCCTCAAGGGCGACGAAACCGATCGGGCGGGACGGCCCACCACCGTTGCGCACCAGCGCGAGCTGGGACTGCCGGGCGCGCATGGCCGCCACCGCCTCGGTGACCGAGGACGTCGCGGGCAGGGTGAACGCGGGCGTCATCAGCTCCCCGGCGGTGGCGACACGGCCGTTCGTCACCACCCGCACCGCCTCCCGGACGTGCACCAGGCCGCAGACGTCGCCGTCCGCGTCCAGCACCGCCATCCGGGACCTGCCGCTGTCGCGGCTGACCTGCTCGATTCGCTCGGCCGGGTCCTCCCGCCCGACGGTGACCATTGTCGAGAACGACTCCATCACCTGCGCCACGGTCGTGCCCTGCAACTCCAGCATGCTGGTGAGCAGCTCGTGCTGCTCGGCGCCGAGCAGCCCGTGTTCGCGGGACTGCTCCAGCAGGATCCGCAGCTCGTCCGGGCCGTGCACCTGAGCCAGCTGATCCTGCTGCTCGACCCCGAACAGGCGCAGGATCGCGTTGGCCATCGCGTTAAGCACCGACAGCACCGGCCGGGACACCCGGGCGAACGCGCGGAACGGCAACGCGAGCAGCGTCGCCGAACGCTCCGCGTCGGTGATGGCCCACGACTTCGGCGCCATCTCCCCCACCACAAGGTGCAGGAAGGTGACCAACCCGAGCGCGAAGACCAGGGCGATCACGTGACTGGCGGCGTCCGGCAGGCCCACCGCGTGCAGCAGCGGGCTGACCAGGTGCTCGATGGCCGGCTCGGCAAGCGCGCCAAGCCCCAGGGTGCACAGGGTGATGCCCAGCTGCGCCCCGGCCAGCATCAACGACAACTCGCGGACACCGTCGAGCGCGGCTCGGGCCGCACGGCCACCACTGGCCGCCGCCTGCTCCAGGCGGTACCGCTTGCTTGCCACCAGGGCGAACTCGGCGGCCACGAAGAACCCGTTCAACGCCAGCAGCACCCCCGAGGTGAGCAGCGCGATCCCGGGGCTCATGCGGTCACCTCCGGCTCGGTCAGCTGCAACCGCACCGAATCGGCCACGTGCCGGTCCACTGCCAGCACCTCGACCAGAGCCCGCGGCTCCCCGGCGTGATCCTCGCCGTCCGCGCCGTCGGGCACCAGGCTGATCTCCAGCCGGTCACCGACCTCCGGCACCCGGCCCAACTCCCGCATCACCAACCCGGACAGGGTGTCGTACTCCGGCGCCTCGGGCAGCGCGATGCCGGTGCTGTCGGCGACCTCGTCGATCCGCCAGCGGGCCGGCACCACCCAGGACCCGTCGTCCTGCCGGGCAGGTGCCCGATCGGGTGGGTCGTCCTCGTCCCTGATCGGGCCGACAAGCTCCTCGGCGATGTCCTCCAACGTGATCACACCGGCGAAGCCGCCGTACTCGTCGACCACGCAGGCCATCTGCCGGTGCCCGGACCGCAGACGGTCGAGCACCGTCGGCAGCGGCAACGTCTCCGGCACCAGCAGCGGCGGCCCGGCGACCGCGCTCACCGGCGTGGTCGCCCGCTCCCCCGGGGGTACGCCGAGCACATCGGCGATGCCGACGACACCGATCAGGTCGTCGACACCCTCCGCGCCGCGCACCGGGAACCGGGAGTGGCCGGTGTCCAGCAACTCGACGACACGGCTCACCGGCTCGTGCGCGCGTACGGTGTGCACGTCGACCCGCGGCACCATGGCCTCGCCCGCGGTCAGCTCACGGAAGTCGAGCCCCCGGTCGAGCAGCGTGGACATCTCGGCGTCCAGGCTGCCCTCCTGCCGGGACTCGGCGATGATCTGTTCCAGGTCGGCAGGTGTGGCACCGCTGGGCAGCTCCTCGATGGGCTCGATGCCGATCCGACGCAGCAGCCGGATCGAAGCCCTGTCGAAGAGCCGGATCAGCGGCCCGGCGACGGCCAGGTAGATGAGGGTGGACCGGCTCAGCGCCCGGGCCAGTACCTCGGGCCGGGCGATGGCCAGGTTCTTCGGGGCCAGCTCACCGAGGACCATCTGCACGATGGTGGCGATGACCAGGGCCAGGGCCACCGACAGCGGCAGGCTCACCGACCTGCTGACACCGGCCACGCCGAGCAGCTCGGCGAGGCCACCACCGAGGTACGGCTCGGCGACGTACCCGACGAGCAGGGCGGTGACGGTGATGCCGAGCTGCGCGCCGGAGAGCATGAAGGAGAGCCGGCTGGTGACGGTCAGAGCGCGGGCGGCAGCCTGGTCGCCGTCATCGGCGAGCTGGCGCAACTTGCCGCGGTCCACGGCGACGTAGCCGAATTCCTGGGCTACGAAATAGCCTGTCGCGGCGGTGAGCACGATGATCAGAAGAAGACCGACGACGATCAACACGGGTCGCTCAGGGCTCCCGGGGTCGTCGGGTCGGGGATATGCCGGGCACAACCCGGCTGGCTACTACTGCCCTCCTGGGCAGACGAGTCGATCATCTGACTATTTTATCGGCGTTCGCTGGGACTCCGCTGAGGGAGGGCCGAAGGCGTCCGATCGTCCGGTTCGCCGGGCGTCACCCCACCTGGCCGCCGCCCTGCCCCCGCTCGGCCAGCTCGTCGGCGTCGAGCAGGCTCCGGTCGAGCCGCCCCGACCGGTAGGCCGCCCGGCCGATCATCTGCGCCGCGACCGGCGCGGTGGCCAGCTGGAAGATCGCCACCAGCAGGACCATCCCGAGGTCCGGCAGGGTCCGCAGCCGCAGCGCGATGCCGAGCAGCAGCAGGAGCACCCCGAGCACCTGGGGTTTGGTGGCGGCGTGCATCCGGGACAGGGCGTCCGGGAAACGCAGCACGCCGATCCCGGCGGCGAGCGCGAGGACCGCACCGGCCACCAGGCAGGCGGCGCCGAGCCAGTCGGCGATCACCCCGATCACGCCCGCTCCCGGACAGCGAAGCGGACCAGCGCCACCGAGCCGACGAAGCCCAGCAGGGACAGCACCACGAGTACGGGCAGCGTGGTGGCGTGCCGGTTGACCGCCGCCTCCGCGCCCACCGCGCCGACCATTGTGGCGAGCAGCATGTCGGCGGCGATCACCCGGTCCAGCAACGTCGGGCCACGGTAGAGCCGAACCAGGGCGAGCAGCGCGGTCACCGACAGCAGGGCGGTGAGGACGGCGGCCAGAAGCAGGATCACTGGGTCGTTCCCTTCTCGGCGGGATCGGACTCGACGAGGCGCAGCTCGGCCGCGCTGCCCACCGCCCGGACGATCCGCTGCTCGACAGCGAGGGTGCGCTCCCGCGCGAGTTCCAGGTCCGCCGGGTCGTGGGTGTCCAGCACGTGCAGGTACAGCGTGGCTTCCGCCCGGTCCACCTCCAGGACCAGAGTGCCGGGCACCAGGGTGACCGCCTCGGCGGTGAGGGCGATGTTGAGGTCCGTCGGCACCCGTAGCTGCACGGCGATGATCGCCCCCCGAGGCCGGTAGCCGGGCTGCACGGCGATCCGTGCGACGTGGATACTCGCGACGACAAGCTCCACGACGAACTTGCCAACGAACACCAGCAACGCCCAGGGCCGCAGCCGGCCGCCGAAGGTGACCGGCGGCAGCGGGAAGAACAGGAGCACCGCGCCGCCCACCAGCAGGCCACCGGCCACGTTGGCCCAGCTGATCTCGCCCCACAGCAGACACCAGACGACCACCAGCCAGCCCAGGGCCACCGCCTGGTCCCGCCAGCGCCCGAACCGCCCACGGGGCTCGGCCGCCGCGGACCCCGAGGACGTCGTGGTCGGTTCGGTCACGGCGCACCTCCTGGGAACACAGCCCGCACGTACGGGGTGCGCGAGAGCAGGTCGGCTGCCGAGGCGGCGGTCACGTCGAAGAGCGGACCGGCCAGCACCGTCAGCGCCAGGCCGAACACGACCAGGCCGACTGTGGCACCGACCATCAGCGTGGGCAGCCGGACGACAGGGTCAGTGGTGTCCAACTGCGGCGCCCGCCAGAACGCGATGTTCCACACCCGCGAAGCGACATAGAGGGTGAGCAGGCTTGTCAGCGTCCCGGCCGCCACAAGCGTCCAGGGCAGCGCCCCACCGGCCGCCGCCCCGGCCTGGAGCAGGCCGAGTTTGCCCAGGAAGCCCGAGAATGGTGGCACCCCGGCCAGGTTCATCGCCGGCACGAAGAACAGCACGCCGAGCAGGGGCGCCATCCGGGCCAGCCCGCCGAGCCGGCGCAGGTCGGTGCTGCCGGCCCGCTCCTCGACCAGCCCGGCGACAAGGAACAGCGTGGTCTGGATCGTGATGTGGTGCACGACGTAGAAGATCGCACCGGAGAGCGCGGCGGTGGTGCTCAACGCCACCCCGAAGATCATGTAGCCGATGTGGCTTACCAGTGTGAACGACAGGAGTCGCTTCATGTCGGACTGCGCCACCGCGCCCAGGATGCCGATCACCATCGTCAACCCGGCGACGATCATGAGCAGGTTGTTGGCCTGCCCGTCCGGGAAGAGCAACGTCTCGGTGCGGATGATCGCGTAGACACCCACCTTGGTGAGCAACCCCGCGAACACCGCTGTCACCGGAGCCGGCGCTGTGGGATAGCTGTCCGGCAGCCAGGCCGACAACGGAAAGACCGCCGCCTTGATCGCGAACGCGAGCAGCAACATCAACTGCAACGTCAGCCGTACGTTGTCGGGCAGATCGTCGAGCCGCTGCGCGAGCTGCGCCAGGTTGAGCGTGCCGGTGGCCGAGTAGACCAGCCCCACAGCGGCCAGGAAGATCATCGAAGAGAGGATGCTCACCACGACGTACGTCGACCCCGTGCGGATCCGGGTCTCGGTGCCGCCCAGCGTGATCAGCACGAAGCTGGCCGCCAGCAGGATCTCGAAGCCGACGAACAGGTTGAACAGGTCGCCCGCGAGGAACGCGTTCGTCACGCCCGCCGTGAGCACCAGGTACGTCGGGTGGAAGATCACCACGGGAGTGGTCTCGGCGGTCTCGCTGCGGCCCTGACCGATCGAGTACAGCAACACGCACAGCGTCACCGCCGACGACACCACCACCATCAGCGCGGCGAGCTGATCGGCGACCAGCACGATGCCGACCGGCGCCGGCCACCCGCCGACCGCCAACACCACCGGCCCGTGCCGGTACGCCTCGACCAGCAGCACCACCGCGACGAGGAACGTCCCGGACAGGCAGAGCACACTTACCGCACGCTGAATCTGGGGTCGCGTCGCCAGCAAGAGGGTCAGCGCCGCACCCAACAACGGCACCACCACCGGCAGCGGCAACAGCCTGCTCATCACGCCTCGTCCCCGTGCCGTAGCCGACGTCGCGCCGGCTCTGGATCGACCTGCTCCGGATCGTCGTCCGGACCCTCCCCGCCGTGATCGATGGCACCCGCCTCGTTGCGCTCGGCCTGGCGGATGATCTGCTGGTCCTCCAGATCGTCGGGCACCTCGTCGTCACCGGTGAGATACCAACTGCGGTACGCCACAGCGAGCAGGAACGCCGTCAGCCCGAACGTGATCACGATCGCCGTCAGCACCATGGCCTGCGACAGTGGATCAGCCATCTCGTCCACCGGCCCCGTGCCCACCACCGGCGCCCCACCGGACCGACCGCCCAGCATGATCAGCAGGTTGACCCCGTTGCCGGTCAGGATCACGCCCAGCAGGATCCGGGTCATGCTGCGCTCCAGCAACAGGACCACACCGCAGCCGACCAGCACCGCGACAGCCAGCACCAAGACCAACGTCGCGCCCGACTGACCCGCCGTCATGAGGCACCTTCAGATCGCGACTGCGGGGCTCGCAAACCCGGCTCACTCCTCGCGCTCACGGCCGGTCTCCCTTGTCGACAGCCAGTCCGCCCGCTTCGGTCCCGGTCGCCTCGATGTGCCGGTCCACCTCGGCACCCAGGCTGCGCAGGATGTCCAACACCAGCCCGATCACGATGAGGTAGACGCCGATGTCGAAGAACAGCGTGGTCACCAGATGGATGTCGCCGATCAGCGGTAGCGAAGCGTCGATCTTGGCGCTCTGCAGCAACGTCCCGCCGGCGAGCATCGACACCATGCCGCTGCCCACCACCACTGCCAGGCCGGCGCCGAGGATCAGGCCCGCGCCCACCGGCGCCGCCTCGGTCAACTCGTACCGGCCGCCGGCCAGATAGCGGACCACAAGCGCGAGGCCCGCCACCAGGCCACCGGCGAAGCCGCCGCCCGGCGCGTTGTGACCGGAGAAGAGCAGGAACAGGGAGAACAACACGACCGTGTGGAAGATCAGCCGGGTGACCACCTCCATCACGATGGAGCGCCGCTCCGCGTACAGGGTGGGGCCGCCGCGCAGCCACACCGGCCGCCCGGGCAGGACCGACCGGCCCGGCGGACCCGGCCGACGCGGGCGCGGCCCGGTCCGGGACTTCTCGAAGATCAGGCTGGCCACCCCGGTCGCGGCCACCACCAGCACCGACACCTCGCCCATCGTGTCCCAGGCCCGGATGTCGACAAGCGTCACGTTCACCACGTTGCGGCCGTACCCCTCGGCCACTGCCAGATCCGGGAAGGCCACGGCGATGTCCGGCGCCCGGCGGGCGCCGGCCGCGACGAGGGCGAGCCCACCCGCCACCAGACCCACTGCCACGCCGATCACCCGGCGGGTCCAGCGGCTGCGGCGCAGCGGACGGGCCGAGAACCGTGGCGGCAGGCGACGCAGCACCAGCACGAAGACAGCGATGGTCGCGGTCTCCACCAGGAACTGCGTGAGAGCCAGATCGGGAGCGCCGTGCAGGATGAAGAGCATCGCGGCGCCGTAGCCGGTCACCCCGACCAGCAGCATCGCGGTCAGCCGCCTGCGGGCGCCGACCGCGAGCAACGCGGCCACCGCGATCACCAACACGACCACCGGTTGCAGCGGGTTGTCCCAGAGGGGGATCCGGGTCTGCCACGGGCCGGCGGCGAGCATCGCACCGCCGGGCAGCACCACAAGTGTGACCAGGATGATGCCCAGGTACTGCGGGAGGGAACCCCGCTGGGTCGCACCTGTCACCTCGATGGCGAGCCTGTCGAACTTGCCCACCACCCACTCGTAGCCCTGGTTGCCGCCGATCGGCGAGCGGAGCCGGGCAAGCACCGGGGCGAGCGGCCCGCGCACGGCGAACAGCAGGCCGCCGCCGACAAGCGCCAGCACGGACAGGCCGAGCGCCGGGGTCAGTCCAGGCCAGAGCACCAGGTGCGCGTCGACCTCACCGAGCAGTTCGGCGTACGGGCTCAGCAGGCCGTCCAGCACGGCGGCGGCCGGGCCGGCGAGCAACCCGAGACCGGCGAGCACTGTCGGCGGGACGAGCATCGCCGCGGCGATCGGGCCCGGCGACACCGGTTCCACACCCGGCCGGTCGGCGAACGCTCCCCACAGGAAACGGGCGCTGTACGCGACGGTGAGCACCGTCCCCACGACGATGCCGGCGAGGAGCAACGGCTGGTCGGTGAACGCCGCGAACACCGCTTCCTTGGCCACGAAGCCGACGAGCGGCGGTACGCCGGCCATCGACGCCGCTGCCAGCACCGACACCACGAACAGCGGCCGGGACCAGCGCCGCAGCCCGGACAGCTGCCGCAGGTCGCGGGTGCCGGCACCGTGGTCGATGATGCCGACGACCAGGAACAGCGTCGCCTTGAACAGCGCATGCGCCAGCAGCATCGCCGTGCCGGCCAACGCGGCGCCCGAGGTGCCCGCGCCGGTCACCGCGATGAGCAGGCCGAGCTGACTGACCGTTCCGTACGCCAACAGCAACTTCAGGTCGGTCTGCCGCAGGGCTGCCCACCCGCTGACGAGCATGGTGACCACACCGGCGATCTGCGCCACGGGCCGCCACGGGCCGACCGTGGCGAGGACCGGCGCGAGCAGCCCGACAAGGTAGACGCCGGCCTTGACCATGGCGGCGGCGTGCAGGTACGCGCTGACCGGTGTGGGTGCCGCCATCGCCGCCGGCAGCCAGGAATTGAACGGCAGCACCGCCGACTTGGACAGTGCGCCGGCCAGGATCAGCAGCACCGCGGTGATCAGGTATGCGCCGCCGGGCAGCGGTTGAGCCGAGATCTCCGACCAGCGGTAGGTGCCTGCGTGCTCGCCAAGCATGATGAAACCGACCAGCATGGCCAGCCCGCCCAGCGTGGTCACGATCAGCGCCTGTGCCGCCGCCCACCGGCTGGACCGCCGTTCGGTGCTGTGCCCGATCATCAGGTACGAGAAGATCGTGGTCAGTTCCCAGCCCACGTAGAGCAGCAGCAGATCGTCGGAGAAGACCAGCAGGAGCATCGCGCCGGCGAAGGCGACAAGGACCCCGGCGAACTGCGCCAGTCCGGTCGAGCCGGGTTTGAAGTAGCGGGCGCAGTAGACCATCACCAGCGCGCCGACGCCGCCGATAAGCAGCGTCATCAGCCACGACAGGGTGGTGACCCGCAGCGCGATGTCGAGCTTCAGCTCCCGGATCCACGGATACGTCTCGACAACCGCGCCACCGTCAGCGACGGCGGGCGTGCGGGCCAGTGCCCAGCAGAACGCGGCGGCCGGTGCCAGCGCCAGCGGATAGAAAGCGCGCGGACCCCACCACTTGACGAGCACCGGCGCGGCCACGGCAGCCACCATGTGGAGGATGAGCAGTAACAGCACTCGCACTCCCGATCGTGGTGGCCGGCGTCCGTACAGCTGTGGCGCCTAGCAGCGATCAGACGCCAATCTGTCGACGCCCGCGCGCCTTTGCCATAATTCGTCCCCTATCGGGCGGCCAGCGGCGACAGCCGCCAGCCAGCGAGGCATGTCAAATGCCCTCGGTGGCCGACAGACCAGCAGGGCCGCCGGAGATCAGCTTATCAGGGCGTTACTGATGGGTTGCGCGTCGTCCAGGTCAGTGCCACCCGGGCGCAACTCGGCCACGAGATCGGCTCGGCCGAGTTGTCGGGCGACCTTGCCGACCACCCGCTCGGCGACGGCCAACGACCGCATCGAGAGCAGTCGACCCCGACTTTCACGGCGCAGCACGAAATAGTGGACGGCGACGCGGACCTGGCCGCGATCGGCAGCGCTGGCCTGGGCGGTGGAGACGACCAACTCCCGCAGGCAACGGGCGAGGCGCTCGGCGAGCGCCAACTCGGGCCCGTGCAGACCGCCGCGCAGCGTGGCGAGGTGACTGTCGACCTTGCGGATCAGCACGTCGGTGCTGGGTTCGACGTGTCGCGGCTCGCCGGCCATCCCATCGCCTCCACCCCGTTCGCGTTGCGGGTGAAGTTACTTTATGTTGCTCCTCAGAAGCAAGCAGTTAAGTGAGACTTAACGTACTAACCACGCAACAGGTGCTTTTACCGCGCACTCAGGAGTGTTGCGCCGCTGCCGGTCGTGGATGTCGTACCGGCGGGGCACGATGGACCGGTGACCGGGGCGGATGTGGATACGGGCGGGGTGCTCAACGGGTTCGGTCCCGCCACCCGCGCGTGGTTCGACGCCGCCTTCGCCGCGCCCACCGCCGCCCAGACCGGCGCCTGGCGGTCGGTCGCCGCCGGCCGCAACGCCCTCGTCGTGGCACCCACCGGCTCCGGTAAGACGCTCGCGGCGTTCCTCTGGTCACTGGACCGGCTGGCCCGCGAGCCCGCGCCGGCCGAGGCACGACAGCGGTGCCGCGTGCTCTATGTCAGCCCGCTCAAGGCCCTCGCCGTCGACGTCGAACGCAACCTGCGCGCCCCGCTCGCAGGCATCCGGCAGGCGGCCACCCGCCTCGGCGTCACCCCGCCCGACATCACCGTCGGCATGCGGACCGGCGACACCCCTGCCGACGAACGACGTGCCTTCGCCCGCACCCCTCCCGACATCCTCATCACCACCCCCGAGTCGCTGTTCCTGCTGCTCACCTCGGCTGCTCGGGATTCGCTGCGCGGCATCCAGACGGTGATCGTCGACGAGGTGCACGCGGTGGCCGGCAGCAAGCGCGGCGCGCACCTGGCCCTGTCACTGGAACGTCTCGACGAGCTACTGCCCGCGCCGGCGCAGCGGATCGGCCTGTCGGCCACCGTCCGGCCGATCGACGCGTGCGCCCGGTTCCTCGGCGGTGCCCGACCTGTCGACGTCGTACAGCCCGCCACACCCAAGACCATCGAGGTCAGCGTGCAGGTCCCGGTGGAGGACATGACCCGCCTCGACGAGCAGGAGCAGCCACCTGAGGACGACCTCGGCGGTCCCGGCCCGCGTCGCGCCTCGATCTGGCCGGCCGTCGAGGAGCGGGTCTTCACGCTGATCGGGCAGCACCGCTCCACAATCGTGTTCACCAACTCCCGGCGCAGCGCCGAGCGCCTCTGCGCCCGGCTCAACGAATTGGCCGCCGACGGGCTGGCCACCGAGCCCGCCGGCAACCGCCCGCCGGCCGAGGTGATGGCGCAGTCCGGCGCGGCCACCGGCGCGACACCGGTGATCGCCCGCGCCCACCACGGCAGCGTCTCGCGCGAGGAGCGCAAACACATCGAGGAGGCGCTCAAATCCGGCCAGCTGCCGGCAGTGGTGGCCACCTCCAGCCTGGAGCTGGGCATCGACATGGGCGCTGTCGACCTGGTGGTGCAGATCGAGGCGCCGCCAAGCGTGGCCGCCGGCCTGCAACGGGTCGGTCGGGCCGGGCACCAGGTGGGCGCGGTCTCGCGCGGGGTGGTCTTTCCCAAGCACCGCGGCGACCTGCTCTCCTGCGCGGTCGTCGCCGAGCGGATGACCGACGGTGCGATCGAGGAGCTGCACTACCCGCGCAATCCCCTCGACGTGCTGGCCCAGCAGATCGTCGCGATGGTGGCACTGGAGCCGTGGCGGGTCGGCGACCTGGCCGTGCTGGTCCGCCGCGCCGCGCCGTTCGCCGAGCTACCCGACTCCGCGCTGCACGCCGTGTTGGACATGCTCTCCGGGCGCTACCCGTCGACAGCGTTCGCCGAGCTGCGCCCCCGCCTGGTCTGGGACCGCGCCGCCGACCTGCTCACCGGCCGGCCCGGCGCGCAGCGGCTCGCCGTGACCAGCGGCGGCACAATCCCCGACCGTGGTCTGTTCGGGGTCTTCCTGGCCGGCGCCGAGCGGGCCGCCCGGGTCGGTGAGCTGGACGAGGAGATGGTCTACGAGTCACGCGTCGGCGACGTCTTCCTGCTCGGCTCGTCCTCCTGGCGCATCGAGGAGATCACCCCCGACCGGGTGCTGGTCTCGCCGGCCCCCGGCCAGGCCGCCCGGATGCCGTTCTGGAAGGGCGACCAACTGGGTCGGCCGGTAGAGCTGGGTCGGGCCATCGGCGCTCGGGTGCGCACCCTGCTCAAGCAGAGCGACGAGGCAGGACTGGCCGCGCTGCGTGCCGGCGGGCTGGACGACTGGGCCGCCGGCAACCTGATGGCGTACCTGCGCGAGCAGCGGGACGCCACCCGTTCCCTGCCCGACGACCGCACCATCGTCGTCGAGCGGTTCCGCGACGAGCTTGGCGACTGGCGGCTGGCCGTGCACAGCGTCCTCGGCGCGCGGGTCAACGGGCCGTGGGCCCTCGCCGTGGGCCGGCGGCTCGCCGAGCGGTACGGCGTCGACGCCCAGGTGATGCCCTCCGACGACGGCATCGTGGTGCGCCTGCCGGACACCGCCGACGAGCCACCCGGCGCCGACGTGGTGGTGTTCGAGCCCGACGAGATCACCCAACTGGTGGAGGAGTCGGTGGGCACCTCGGCGCTCTTCGCCGCCCGTTTCCGGGAGTGCGCCGCCCGGTCACTGCTGCTGCCGCGCCGCGACCCACGCCGCCGCCAGCCCCTCTGGCAGCAGCGGCAACGTTCCGCGCAGCTCCTCGACGTCGCCCGCGAGTACGCCGACTTCCCGGTCACCCTGGAGGCGGCCCGGGAGTGCCTCCAGGACGTCTTCGACCAGCCGGCGCTGGCCGGGCTGATGCGCGACCTGGCCGCCCGCAAGGTCCGGCTTGTCGAGGTGGAGACCAGCGCGCCGTCCCCGTTCGCCAGGTCGCTGCTCTTCGGCTACGTCGGCGCGTTCCTCTACGAGGGTGATGCGCCGCTGGCCGAGCGCCGCGCCGCCGCGCTCGCCCTCGACTCCACGCTGCTCGGCGAGTTGCTCGGCCGGGTCGACCTGCGTGAGCTGCTGGACCCAGCGGTGCTCGCCGAAACCGACAGACAGCTGCGCTGGCTCACCGAGCAGCGCCGTCCCCGCGACGCGGAGGACGTGGTCGAGCTGCTGCGGGTGCTCGGCGACCTGAGTGACGCCGAGTTGACCGAGCGCGGCGTACCGGAGACCTGGCTGACCGAGTTGGAGGCCGCCCGCCGGGTGCTGCGGGTCCGGATCGCCGGTGAGCAGCGCTGGGTGGGCGTCGAGGACGCCGCCCGTCTGCGCGACGCGCTCGGGGTGGCGCTGCCGGTAGGCGTCGCCGAGGCGTACCTCACACCGGTGGCCGACCCGCTCGGCGATCTGGTGGCCCGCTACGCCCGCACCCACGGGCCGTTCGCCGCGGCGAGCTGCGCGGCCCGCTTCGGGCTCGGGGTGTTCGTCGTCGAGCAGGTCCTGCGCCAGCTCGCCGCCACCGGCCGGGTCGTCTCCGGCGAGTTCACCCCGGATTCGGCAGGCGCCCAGTGGTGCGATGCCGAGGTGCTGCGCATGCTGCGCCGCCGCTCACTCGCGGCGCTGCGCCGGGAGATCGAGCCGGTCCCGCCCCGGGCGCTTGCCACCTTCCTGCCCCGCTGGCAGCAGGTCGGCGCGGCGGCCCGGGGAGTGGAGGCGCTCGCCGCGACAGTGGAGCAGTTGCAGGGCGCGGCGGTGCCGGCGTCCGCGCTGGAACGGCTCGTGCTGCCCGGCCGCGTCGCGGACTACTCCCCCGCCCACCTCGACGAGCTGTGTGCCAGCGGCGAGGTGCTCTGGGCGGGTTCGGGGGCCATCTCCGGCGGCGACGGCTGGGTCACCCTGGCGTACGCGGACGCCGCCCCGCTGCTCCTTGCGCCACCCGACGAGGCGCTCACCCGCACCCCGCTGCACGACGCGGTGCTCGACGCGCTCGGCGACGGGCAGGCACTGTTCTTCCGCCCGCTGGCCGATCGGGTCGGATCGACCGACGACGCCGTGCTGACCGGTGTGATCTGGGATCTGGTCTGGGCTGGCCACCTCACCAACGACACCCTCGCCCCGCTGCGCGCGGTGCTCGGCGCGGGTGGGGCGCACCGAGCCCGGCCGTCCGCGCCACGCACCCGCTACCGGCGACCCGGTCGGGTGGCGCTGCCCACTCGGGGCGAGCCGCCGACGGTCGCCGGCCGCTGGTCACGGCTACCTGAGCGGGATCTCGACCCGACCCGCCGGGCCGCCGCCCTCGCCGACGTCCTGCTGGAACGGCACGGGGTGGTCACCCGTGGCGCGGTGCTGGCGGAGCAGGTGGTCGGTGGGTTCACCGCCGTCTACCCGGTGCTGTCGGCGCTGGAGGAGCGCGGCGCGGCCCGCCGCGGCTACTTCGTCGAGGGTCTGGGTGCGGCACAGTTCGCCGTACCCGGCGCGGTGGACCGGCTGCGCGCGCTCGCGGAGCCGGCCGACGGTGCCCGGGGCCGGAGCGGCCCGACGATGGTCCTCGCCGCCACCGACCCCGCCAACCCGTACGGCGCGGCACTGCCCTGGCCGGAACGCGTTGTCGACGCAGGCGACGGGTCCGCTCCGGCGACCGGGCACCGGGCCGGCCGAAAGGCGGGCGCGCTGGTGGTGACGGTCGGCGGCGACCTGGTGCTGTACGTGGAACGCGGCGGCCGGACACTGCTGTCGTTCACCGACGACGCCGACACTCTCGCCGCTGCCGGCAAGGCGCTCGCCGACGCCGTCCACTCCGGAGCGTTGGGCGCGATATCGGTGGAGCGGGCCGACGGTGAGGCCGTGCACTCCGCACCGCTGCGGGACGCGCTGACCGCTGCCGGCTTCCGGGTCACCCCGCGCGGCCTACGCCTGCGCGGCTGACCTCCACTCCCCGCGACCGCACTCACGCGCCCCGCGCCGTGGGTCTCGATCGCGGGCGCCCGACCCGTCGCAGCCAGTGGGAGGTGCGGATGGCACAGCACCGCTACGCACCACCGACCTCACTCAATTGAGCTTGATACCTGTGAGTCATATTGATGACTCACAGGTATCAAGCTCCAAAGGGCTACCGGGTCGCCAAGGCCACCAACCACAGCTCAACGCCCGCTCCAGTTCGAAGCCCACGCCCACGGCAGCAGCCAGCAGCCAGCAGCCAGCAGCCAGCATTGGATCTGGCTCAGCGGAGGTTGTTCAGGGCCTTCTCGTAGCGCGGGCGGTCGGCGGCCGGGGTCTTCGCCTCGAGGTAGTTGAGCACTACGGCGCCGCGCTGGTACGACTGGCCGCTCCAGATCTCGGCGATGTCGCTGGCGCTTACCTCGTCGGGGAACACGTAGATCGTGACGGCATCGGTGGCGACGATCTCGGAGCATCCCAGGCCGAGGCCGTCCGGCCCGCAGTCGACGGACCGGTCCTTCGGACGGGGCACCTTCAGGCCAGCGGCCCGGAACGCGTCGACGACCTGCTGGGCGGCGGGCGCCCCGGCGGGACGCGGGGGCAGCACCACCGGCGGTGGGCTCGCCGGCCGGCGCTCGGTCGTCCCCTGCTGCGGCGGCGCGGGCTGGGCCGGCGTGGCCGGGGTGGTGGCGCTGCCGCCGGGGCCGGACGGGGGCGGCGAGGCGCTCGGCAGGCCGGTGGCGTCCTCGCTCGGAAGGGAGGAGGCGGGCGGTGCCGCGTTCGGTCGGTCGGCGTCGTCACTGCCGCAGCCGGCGGTGAGAGCGACGGCGAGCAGCAGAACACCGACGGCGGGCATGCTCCGATGTGTCACCAGGGCAGTCTGCCGGTCGGGGCCCGAGGACGGGAGGGCCGGTCGGACACTGCACTCTGTCCCATTTCCGGCAATCGTCGGTCGTCCGCGTGGGCGGGTGCACCGCAGGGTCGCGTACCTGCGCCGGGCGTTAACCTGCGGGGATGGCCGCAACGCCCTGGATCTCGCTGACCACCGACTACGGCCTCACCGACGGCTTCGTGGCCGCCTGCCACGGGGTGATCGCCCGGATCGCGCCGGCCGCCCGGATCATCGACGTGACCCACCTGGTGCCGCCCGCCGACGTCCGGCGCGGTGCCGCCGTGCTTGCGCAGACGGTGCCGTACCTGCCGGTGGGCGTACACGTGGCGGTTGTCGACCCGGGAGTGGGAACCACCCGGCGGGGCATCGCGTTGGCGACCCCGGGCGGGCTGCTTGTCGGCCCGGACAACGGGCTGCTGCCGGACGCCGCCGCCGCGCTCGGCGGCGTGACGGCCGCGGTGGAACTCACCGAGCCCCGCTGGCTGGCAGCCAAGGTGTCCGGCACGTTCCACGGTCGGGACGTCTTCGCACCGGTGGCGGCGCGCCTGGCGCTCGGCGTCCCGCTGGCCGAGGCGGGCCCGGCCGTCGACCCGGCCGGGCTGGTCCGCCTGCCGTCGCCGGTCGTGACCCCCGACCCTGAGGGCTTCACCGCCGAGGTGCTGACCGTCGACCACTTCGGCAACGTCCAGTTGGCCGCGCCGGCCGAACTGCTCGGTCCGTTTCCGGCCACCCTCCGGGTAGGCCCGCCGGGGCCGACGCCGGCCCGGACGGCGGTGCGCGGACGGACCTTCGGCGACGCACCCGACGGTGGCCTCGTGGTGTACGCAGACTCGGCCGATCGGGTGGCGATAGCGGTCAATGGTGGCCGCGCGGTGGACCTCCTCGGGGTGGTCCCGGGTGATCTTTTGCGGGTGGCCGGGTGACATTCAACTGTGGAATGCTGCCTCGGTGGGTGAACACGTAGTTCCCGTGGGCTGTCCCTGTTGCGCCTCTCGAACGGGCGGCGGGACCTGCCCGGTCTGCTTCTGGACCGACGACGGCCAGACCGACGCCGATGCCGATGCGGTGCGCGGTGGCGCCAACGGCGACCTGAGCCTGACGTACGCCCGGCTCAACTACGCCGTCTACGGGGCCAGCCACCCACGCTATCAGGACATGGTGCGCCCGGCCCGCCCCGACGAGCGCCCCTGACGGCGCCCGGCGCGGCGGGATCGGGTCAGCAGACCGGCACGGTGCCGCCGTACACGGCGGAGATGTACGCGTGGCTGACGTACTGCCCGGTGGCCAGCCGGTTCCATCTGGTGGTGGTGCGGTAGGGGCCGGCCACCGACTGTCCGGTGACGTAGCACTGGATCGGCACGTTGGCGAACCGTGCGGCGAGCCCACGGACTGCGTACGACGTGCTGGCCCCGCTGCGGATGTTCAGCGGCCCGTCGCCGACGACACCACGCGGCCCGCCGCCGGTCCACAGGTAGGCGACGTCCACCCAGGCGTTCGTGGTGAGTTTCAGGCCGTCCCAGAAGGTGCCGTCGGCCAGGTCGATGCCGGCCGGGTTGAGCACGGTACGCCCGAACTGGTCCCGCCCGCCGTTGTAGCCCGACTGGTAGGCGGCCTGCGCCTCGGGGCGACCCTGCGGCAGGTTCTTCCAGTTCTCCCGTACGGCCGCGGGGTTCCAGTAGTCGTCGCGGGTGTTCCACGGCCCGACGTCCCAGACCGGGGCGTACTCGCAGCGGGAGCCCGTGGTGGTGCAGACCCGCACCGTGTAGTCGCCGGTGTTGAGCGGGGACAGGCCACGACGTGACGGCAGGGCCACGAAGTGGTCGCGCGGCTGCACTGTGCGGCCGTTTGCGGTCACCTCGCCGACCAGCCCGATGCGGGTCGCGTACACCCGGTAGGTGAGCCCGGGTGTGGCGGCGGAGACGGCTGCTGTCGCGTCGGCGGTGAGCTGGACAGCGCGTACCGTCGCGGTGGCGCCGCCGTTGCGCGCGGTCAGCACCACCCGGGTCTGCACCTGGCTGACCGGCCGGTCGAAGACGGCGCCGCTGGTCGCGGCCCGCCATTCGGTCCAGCCGGTGACCCGCCAGCCGCGGACCAGCACCTCCACTGTCGCGCCGGAGGGGACGTCCGCGGTGATCTCGGCGCGGACCCGGGTGGCCGGGCGGGCCAGGGTGCGCGGGGCGGTCAGCAGCATGCCTTCGGCGACCGCGTTGTGCGGGCTGCGGGGGCCGCGTCCGGGGGTTCGGGCCTCGCGTAGCCGCAACCCCGCTGGGGTACGCCGGACGTTTACGTCGTCGCGGTCGACGACGGAGAGGTCGGTGCTCCAGCGTTCGCCGCCGGGCGCGACGGCGGTGAGCGTGACGGAACCGCTGGCGACGGGGGTGGCGGCGGGAAATCCGCTGGTGAGGGGGACGAGGGCGATCGTGAGCGCGAGGGCGAGGACAGCGGCGAGGGCGGTCGGGCGGATACGACATTGAGGTCGTTTCATGGGCGATCTCCTCAGATATCCCCTGACCCTGTCATGTCGGTAGATCATGAGGAAGCTAGCTACAAATAGCGATACATGCGAGTCTTGCTCGATCGAGGGAGGATGGCAGGGTGCCCGAGGGTGACACCGTCTGGAACACCGCGCGTGTGCTGCACCGCGCCCTGGCCGGCACGCGGCTCACCGGCAGTGACTTCCGGGTGCCGCGACTGGCCACCACAGACCTCACCGGCTGGACCGTCCGCGAATCGGCAAGCCGGGGCAAGCACCTGCTGCTCCGGCTCGACGCCCTCGACGGGACGCACTGGACACTCCACTCTCACCTGCGGATGGACGGCGCGTGGCGGGCGTACGCGCCGGGGGAACGCTGGAGTGGCCGCCCCGCACACCTGATCCGGGTGGTGCTGCGCAGCCCCGGCGCGGTCGCGGTCGGCTACCACCTGCACGACCTCGCGCTGGTGCCGACGTCGGAGGAGGACGACCTGGTCGGTCACCTCGGCCCTGACCTGCTCGGCGCGGACTGGGACGCGGCAGAGGCGGTCCGCCGGCTCGCCGCCCGACCCACCGAGACGATCGGCGAGGCGCTTCTCGACCAGCGCAACCTCGCCGGGGTCGGCAACCTCTACAAGTGCGAGGTGCTCTTCCTGCGGGGCGTGTCACCGTGGACGCCGGTCGGCGCGGTGCCGGACCTGCCCGCCACTGTGGCTCTCGCGCAGCGTCTGCTGGCCGCCAATCGGGGCCGCTGGACACAGAGCACCACCGGCTCGCTTCACCGGGGGCAGACCAGCTACGTGTACGGCCGCCGCGCGCAGCCCTGCCGCCGCTGCGGCACCGCCATCCGCAAGCAGGAGCTGGGCGAGCGGGTGACCTACTGGTGCCCGGTCTGCCAACCGGAGCACACGCCGCCCGGTTGACGGGCCTAATTGATCGAGCTCATCCCAGATACGGACGATTGGGTAATTCCTATCTGGCCGTCGGCGTCGCATGCTGCGATTGAATGCTCACCGATCGTCAGCAGAGTGCCGAGGTCCGCCACGTCGGGGTGGCGCGTCTCGTGCCCCGACCCCGGGGAGAGCCATGGCGATGTTTCGCAGACTCCGCTCCACGTTCTTCGACAGGCCCACACAGGTGGGCGACGGTGCCGTCAACGGCCGCGTGACGCCCGTACCGGCGGCCCGCGCCCCCGAGGAGGCGGCCCCGGCCGCGAGCCTGGACCCGGCCGCCGCGCCCCGGTGCTTCGGCCCGGTGCCCAACTTCGCGTACAGCCCCCGCCCGACGCGCGACCCGGACGGTCAACTGACGCCGGGCACCGGCCTGCGGAAGTTCGTCGACACGCTGCCCACCCCAGGGGAGCTGGGTCGCACCGACCTCGGCGCGTACCTGCCGGTCGCGGTGCCCGACACCATCAGCTACCCGGGCTGCGACTACTACGAGATCGGCCTTCAGGAGTACGCCCAGCGGCTGCACCGGGACCTGCCGGCCACCCGGCTGCGCGGCTACCGGCAGCTCAACCTGGGCACCGACGTGTCCGGCCACAACACTGTGGTGCCACCGGAGCGGCCCTGGCACCTCGGCCCGATGATCCGCGCCCGACGTGGCCGACCGGTACGGGTGAAGTTCATCAACCAGCTGCCCACCGGCCGGGCCGGCGAGTTGTTCCTGCCTGTCGACGAGACCGTCGAGGGCGCCGGCATCGGCCCGCTCGACGGCCCCGCCCCCTACCCGCAGAACCGGGCGGTACTGCACCTGGCCGGAGCGCAGACCGGATGGACCAGCGCCGGCAACCCCGAGCAGTGGATCACCCCGGCCGGGGAGATCACCCCGTACCCGACAGGGACCAACCTGACGCACGTGCCGGACATGCCGCCGCCCGGCGTGGGCGCCACCACGCTCTACTACCCGAACGAGCAGAGCGGCCGGCTGCTGTGGTTCCACGACAACACACTCGGCCTGGCCCGGCTCACCGTCTACGGCGGACAGCTCGCCCTCTACCTGCTCACCGACCCGGCGGAGGACCAACTCGTCGCCGACCGGGTGCTGCCCGCCGACCAGCTGCCACTGGTGATCGAGGACAAGACGTTCGTGCCGGACGACACCCAGCTGGCCGCCGAGGACCCGACCTGGGACCGGGAACGCTGGGGCGCCCGGGGCAGCCTCTGGCACCCCCACGTCTACCAGCCCCGGCAGAACCCGTACCGCTCCGGCGGGCGCAACCCCACCGGCCGGTGGGACTACGGCCCCTGGTCGCGTAACCCGGCACCGGACGGCAGCCGGTCCGACGGGTGGCCCGCAGTGGACGGTTGGCCGACAAACGACGGGCCCACTGGGGCTGCACCGCTGGCCGGGCCGGGCCCGGTGCCGAACCCGCACCACGACCCGGTGGGCGCGCCAGCCGAACCACCGCTGCGCCCCGGGGTGCCGCACCCGTCCGCGGTACCCGAAGCGTACGGCGACACTCCCCTTGTCAACGGCGTCGCCTACCCGTACCTGGAGGTACGTCCCCGCACGTACCGGTTCCGGATCCTCAACGCGTGCCTGGACCGCAGCCTCAACCTCCAGCTCTACCGGGCCTGCTCGGACGCGCCCATGTGGACCGAGGACGGCAGCCTTGCCGACGGGGACGCCGGGGAGGTGCCGATGGTGCCCGCCGTGCGGGCGGCGGGCCAGCCGGCCGGATGGCCGACCGACGCGCGCGACGGTGGTGTGCCGGACCCGCGTGCCGCCGGGCCGTCGTTCATCCAGATCGGCAACGAGGCCGGGCTGCTGCCCGCCCCTGTGGTCCTGCCGAACCGGCCGATCGGCTACCGCTACGACCGGCTCGACCCGACGGTGCTCAACGTCGACGGGCACACGCTGCTGCTCGCCCCCGGTGAGCGCGCGGACGTGCTCGTCGACTTCTCCGCCGTACCGTCGGGCAGCACGCTGATCCTCTACAACGACGCCCCGGCGCCGCTGCCCGGCTTCGACAGGCGCTACGACCAGCACACCGACGCCGCGGACCGGACCGCCGAGGGCGGCCCCCCACCCACCGAGCCCGGGTACGGCCCGAACACCCGGACCCTGCTCCAGTTCCGGGTGACCGGAGCACCGGCGGAGCCGTACGACCTGGACCGGCTGCGCGAGCGCCTGCCCGTGGCGTACGCGGCAAGCCAGCGCCCGCCGATCGTGCCGCAGCCGGCGTACGATCCGGCGTTCGGCACCCGGACGGCGGCGGAGACGACGGTGCCGGTGCACGCCACCACCGTGACGTTCACTCCCACCGGCGGCTCCGGACCGGTGACGCTGCCGATCGAGGTCAAGGCCGTGCAGCAGGTCTTCGAGCCGGGGCACGGCCGGCTGACCGGGCGGCTCGGCGTCGGTCACCCGCAGGCCGGGCCGCTCACGCCGGCGACGCTGCCGCTCGGCGCCACCGACCCGGTCACCGAGGTGCTGTTCGCCGCCGACCCGGCCGTACCGGTCGGAGCGCCCACCGACGGGACGCAGGTCTGGCGGATCAGCGGGAACGTCAGGCAGAGCGAGCCGCTGCGGTTCGGCGGCTGCGACGTGCAGGTGGTCAACCGGGTCGGCTGGGACGGCACCCTGCGTCCGCCGCACGGCGCGGAGCTGGGCTGGAAGGAAATCGTCCAGGTGCATCCCCGGGAGGACGTGGTCGTGGCGCTGCGCCCTGTCGCTCCGGCCCTGCCGTTCAAGCTGGGCGACAGCGTGCGGCTGCTGGACCCGGGCCGCCCGGCTGGCGCGCGGACCGGGTCGACTCCGGTCAGCCCGGCCGACGGGCGACCCGCCGTGGTGGTCAACCAACTCGTCAACATGGGATGGGAGTACCGCTGGCACAGTCAGCTAGCCGGCCACCGTGACCTCGGCATGACCCGGCCGCTGGTGTTGCGGGTGACGCCGAGGGCGCCCACCGGCCTGACTGCCACACCGGTGCCCGGCTCGGCCACCGCGTTGCCGGCGATCGCGCTGGCCTGGACGGGCAACGGTGGACGCCCGCCCGCGACGAGCCACCTGCTGCAACGGGCCACCGATGTGACGTTCACCGGGGAGGTCACCACCATCACCGTCGCGGCGGCCGCCACCCGGTACACCGACGCGACAGTCACCCCCGGGGTCACCTACCACTACCGGATACGGGCGGAGAACGAGGTCAGCTACTCGTCCTGGTCGAACAGCGTGCCCGCCTCGGTGCAGTTGACAGCGCCGAACGGTCTGCTCGCGGCGATCCCGCCGGCCGCCCCGCTGCGGGTGGCGCTGCGCTGGACGAACCGGTCGTTCGCCACGGGCATCGACGTGCAGCGGGCCACCAACCCGACCTTCACCAGCGGACCGGGCACCACGGCGATCGGGGTCGGCGACAACCACCTGGACGCCACGATCGCCCCGGACACCACGTACTACTACCGGGTCCGGACCACGTACCTGGGCGCCGCCTCTGCCTGGTCGACGGTGGCGACGGTGAGCACGCCGCCCGCGCCGACCACACCTGTCGGGTTGACCGTCACCGCCAGCGCGCCGGGGCCGGACACCGCCACTGTGACCCTCGGCTGGGCGGCGAACACGCCCGCAGGCCCGGGGGCGGGGTTCATTGTCCAACGGGCGCTGGATCCGGCGTTCGGCAGGGAGGTGGCAACCTTCACGGTGACAGGTCGCGGCTTCACGAACACCGGGCTGGCCCGGGGCACGACCTACCACTACCGGATCCGGTCGTTCAACGTCGTCGGCAGCTCGCCGTACACCGGGCCGATCCCGGTCACCACCCCGCCGTGACGGCCGGGTGGGGTCGGCTCAGCGGGTGGGCGCGCGCAGCGGACGGTCCACGGCGCGCAGCTCGGCCAGGGCCGAGGCCACGCCGTGCAGCAGGTCGGTGGCCTCGGTGAGCCGGTCGGCGGCCGGATGGGTGGGCTCCGGTCGGGCGTCCTCGGCGAGGTAGCCGGCGGCGGCGACCACCAGCCGCTCGTAGGCCGCCACGCCGCTCTCCAGTTGGGCGGTAAGCGTGCGGTGCGCCTCGGTGAGCGAGGCACGGGCGTCGGTCGGGGCGAGGCGCAGCGCGCGTTCGACGCTCGCCGTCCGCTCGGCGAGTTCACGTAGCGACCGGTCCGCGACGGCGGCCTCCAGGACGGCGGGCTCGGCCAGCCCGGTGAGCCGCGGTGCCATCCCGGCGAGGGTCAGCGAGGCCTTGTCGAGTCGTGACCAGTGCTGCCCGGCGGTGGTGCCGCGCAACGCGACCCGGTTGCGGACCCGCCGGGCCTCGGCCAGCAGGCCCGAGCCGACCGGCAGTCGCTCGACGGCGGCCACCAGCCGGGCACGGGACCGGGCCGCGGCCTCGGCCGGGTCCAGGGCCGGGGGCGCGGGCTGGGCGGCGAGCGCGCGCAGGTCGAGCCACCGCCAGGCGGCCAGCGCCACCGCACTGCCCGCGGCGCCGGCCCAGGCCGCGTCCGGCAGACCGAGGCCGGCGTACGGCGTCAGCACCGCTGCCGCGCCGCCGAGCCCACCGGCGAGTACGCTCCACCGCCGGGCGGATCGGCGCAGCCGACTCAGCCGACGGAAGTACCGCGTCCGCTCGTCTGCCACCGTGACCTCCTCGGGCCGGTCGTTCAGCCGGCGGCGGTCGGGTCGCCGGTGCCGCGCTCGCGGGCCATGCTCGCGCGCAGCTCGTCCAGCCGGGCGGCGGCGGCCGGGTCACCGGCCGGGGTCGCCGAACCTGCCGCTTCGCCCTGCGACACGGCCGGACGCTGGGCGGCGCCACCGAGCTGCTCCCCCGCCATGCTGGAGCGGATCTGCTCCAGCCGGGCCGAGCCCGCCGAGTCGATTGTCGCCTTCTGGATCTCCAGCATCCGGCCTTCGACCGAATTGCCGGCCAGCTCGGCGCGGCCCATGGCGTTGGCGTACCGCCGCTCGATGCGGTCGCGCACCTCGTCCAGGGACGGGGTGTTACCCGGGGCGGTCAGCGACGACATCGACTCCAGCGAGTGGGCGACCGTCTCCTGCATCTTGGCCTGCTCCAGCTGGCTGAGCAGCTTGGTGCGCTCGGCGAGCTTCTGCTGGAGGATCATCGAGTTGTTCTCGACCGCACGGCGGGCCTGCGCGGCCGCGCCGAGCGCCTGGTCGTGCAGGGTCTTCAGGTCTTCCGTGGCCTGCTCGGCGGAGACCAGCTGGCTGGCGAGTGTCTGCGCGGACTGCTCGAACCGCGTCGCCTCGGCCTCGTCGCCCTTGGCGCGGGCCTGGTCGGCAAGCACGAGGGCCTGCCGGGCGTTGCCCTGCAACCGCTCGACCTCGGACATCTGCCGGGACAGCTTCATCTCCAGCTGACGCTGGTTGCCGATCACGGCAGCAGCCTGCTGGACCAGCGCCTGGTGCTGCCGCTGGGCATCCTCGATGGCCTGCTGGATCTGCACCTTGGGATCGGCGTGCTCGTCGATCTTGGCACCAAAGAGCGCCATCAGGTAGTTCCAACCCTTGACGAACGGGTTCGCCATCTCCGCGGTATCCCCTCAGTAGCGTCGTTCCGCCACGGTCAGGTCGGATGGACCGACCGACCGCGACCCGGCCGATCTCCATCGTCCCAGTCGGACGCCGGCGAGGCATCCGTACCGGACGGTCGACGGGCACCGGCGGCTCCTGCCGGCCACCCTACGCGGCCCGCGCCACCTCGCCCATGGTCAACCGGACTGATGACTCAGGCGGCGCAGACCACATCGCGGTCTCGCTCGGTGGGACGCACCCGCGTGCTGCGCAGCGTTGCCCGCAGTGGCGAGTCCTGCCGAACCGAGACGGCGACCTTGCCATCGGAGCTGACCTGGCGTACGGCCCGGTTGGACCTCTTGCCGACGGCGGCCCCCGCGCCCACGGGCGTGGCCTCGGCCGACTCGTTGGCAATGGGAACGAGCACCTCGGGCATCTGTTCGGCGAGCGCCACGGTGTCGCTCACCTCACGCAGCAGCTCGGACAGGCGGGCACCGAGGGCGTCACAGATGGCGGCGAGCAGTTCGCTGGACGGCTCCTTGTGCCCGCGCTCGATCTCGGAGAGGTATCCGAGGCTGACGTTGGCGGCGGTGGACACCTCGCGCAATGTGCGCTGCTGCCCCTGCCGGCGCGCCCGCAGTGCGTCACCGATGACTCGGCGCAGTAGGACCATCGCACCTCCCCCTGAGGGATACCTCTCGCCCGGCGCTGGGCAGCCGGTCGCGGCGGACCGCACCGGCCCCGAGCGTCGGAGCCTTCCCGCAACCGTACCCGGTGCGGGGCCCGGCGACATCCCACCCCGCCTGTCGGTTCGGGCGGATCGACTCATCGGCGCGCCGCGTCGGCGGCTTCCAGTCCGTCCCGAGCGGCTTCGTCGGCGGCGTGGATCCGCTCGGCGAGCAGCCGCAACGCCGCCACCACGGCGGCCGAGCGGACGTGGTCGCGCCCGCCGTCCAGGTCGAGTTCGCGAACCTCGCCGCCGTTCGGCCCGGCGACCGCCACGTAGACCAGGCCGACGGGCTTGCCGTCCTGCGGCTCCGGGCCTGCCACCCCGGTCGTGGCGAGACCCCAGTCCGCGCCGCAGCGCCGCCGGCCGCCCTCGGCGAGCGCGGCCGCCACGTCCGGGTCGACGGGGCCGCGCTCGGCCAGCAGATCGTCGGGTACGCCGGCCAGCGTGGCCTTCAACTCGGTGGCGTAGACCACGAGCCCACCCTGGTAGATCCCGCTGACCCCGGCGATCTCCACGATCGAGGCGGCGAGCAGGCCACCGGTGAGTGACTCGACAGTGGCGAGGGTCTCGTGCCGCTGCGCCAGGCTGTGGACGACACCTGCCGCGGGACTACCCGCCGACTCTTCAGAATCCCGCGCCATGAACTCCGTCCTTCCCCACCAGCCCCAGCCCAACCCTCTGCGACGGCCGCGTTGACCATGAAGTTGTCACCCGGCCACGCCGAGGTTCCATGACCGACGACGCAGGTCGGTGTCAGCGGCGGAGGCGGAGGGCCTGGGCTATGTAGTCGAAGCCTGTCGCCACAGTCACCACTACCGCTGCGGCCATGATCCAGGGACCGACGTCGGCCAGGCCGGCCGGCATCGGCCAGAGGTACCAGACGATGGCAAGGGTCTGCAGCGCGGTCTTGACCTTGCCGCCCCGGCTGGCCGCGATCACGCCGTGCCGGATCACCCAGAACCGCATCCCCGTGATGCCCAGCTCACGGACGAGGATCAGCGCCGTCACCCACCACGGCAGCCTGTCGTACCAGGAGAGCAGCACCAGGGCCGCGCCGGTGAGCGCCTTGTCGGCGATCGGGTCGGCCACCTTGCCGACCGAGGTCACCAACCCGAACCGGCGGGCGATCCAGCCGTCCACCAGGTCGGTCGCCGAGGCCACCGCGAAGATCAGGCACGCCGCCATCTGCCAGCCGGCGTGCGTCATCCCGGACATGATCACCGACGCGGCGAAGACCGGCACCAGCACCAGCCGAAGCGCCGTCAGTGCGTTGGCGGCGTTGAGCACGGGAACCTGCGGCACCACCCGGGCCGGCGTCGACTCCGTCACCCCGGTCACCACCTCGCCCCGCTCGGGTCGCCGTGGCGTTCCCGGTATCGCGCCACGTGGCTCCCCCGCTCCGCTCGGCCCCGCCGTCACCGTGCCGCGCCGGGCGCCGCCGAGATCATCTCATCCGGCACCGCGAGCAGATCCACCCCTTCGGTGCCGGTAACGGTTGCACGGACCAGGTCACCCGGGCGCAACGCGGCCAGGTCGACCCCACCGTCGGCCGGGGCGACAAGCGTGGTGGAGCCGTCCACCTCCGGCGCCTGGTGCGCCGCCCGACCCTCCACCACACCGTCGGCGATCGAGTCGACAAGCACCTCGACGGTCGAGCCGAGCCGATCCTCGGCCCGCTGCGAGCAGAGCTCGTCGGCAAGCGCGCTGAGCCTGTCGTACCGCCGCTTGATTGTCGCGGCGGACACCTTGCCGGGCAGCCCGGCGGCCTCGGTGCCGTCCTCGTCGCTGTAGTCGAACATGCCGATCGCGTCCAGCCGGGCCTCGGTAAGGAAGCGGACCAGCTCGTCGACGTCGGCGCGCGTCTCGCCGGGGAAGCCGACGATGAAGTTGCTCCGCGCACCCGCCTCCGGGGCCAACGCGCGGGCACCGGCCAACAGCTCCAGGAAACGGTCAGTGGAACCGAACCGGCGCATCCGGCGCAACACCGGCTCGCTTGAGTGCTGGAACGACAGGTCGAAGTACGGGGCCACGCCCGGCGTACCCGCGATCGCCTCGACCAGCCCGGGCCGGGTCTCGGCCGGCTGGAGGTAGCTCACCCGCACCCGCACGATCCCGGACACCGCGGCGAGCTGCGGCAGCAGCTTCTCCAGCGCCCGGGGGTCGCCCAGGTCCTTGCCGTACGACGTCGAGTTCTCGCTTACCAGCACCAGCTCCCGTACACCGGTCTTGGCCAGCCACTCCGCCTCGGCGAGCAGCTCATCGGGCGTACGCGAGACGAACGCCCCACGGAACGCGGGGATGGCGCAGAACGCACAGCGGCGGTCGCACCCGCTGGCGAGCTTCAGCGAGGCCACCGGGCCGGTGTCCAGTCGGCGACGCAGCACCTGACGCAGGTGCGCCGGGGTGTGCTCGTCGGTCTCGACGGCCGACCGGGTGGAGGTGCCGTGCCCGGGCAGCGAGACGGCGGCGTCGCGGCGCTTCACAGGCGTCAGCGGCAGCAGCTCGCGGCGGTCCCGCGGAGTGTGCGAGGTGACCTGCTCGCCGGCGACGACGGCGTTCAGCCGCGCGCCGATCTCCGGGTAGTCGTCGAAGCTCAGCACCGCCTGCGCCTCGGGGAGGCTGTCGGCCAGTTCCTTGCCGTACCGCTCGGCCATGCAGCCGGCGGCCACCACCTTGGCGCCCGTGCCGGCGGCGGCCAGCAGGGTCTGGATGGAGTCCTGCTTGGCCTTTTCCACGAAGCCGCAGGTGTTGACGACCACCACGTCAGCGCCCTCGCCGTCGGTGGTGACCTGCCAGCCGTCGGCGTGCAGCCGGGCGGCCAGCTCCTCCGAGTCGACCTCGTTGCGGGCACAGCCCAGGGTGAGCAGGGCTACACGGCGGCCCTCGGCAGCGGAAGGGGAGGTGGCAGACACCATCCGAGGGTACCGGGCCGACCGGGGAAGCCCACGCACGCGGGCCGACCGTCCGGCCGGCGCGGTGCGGTCCCTGCCGGCGCCCGCGACCCGGTCAGCGGGTGGCAACCGCGACCCGGGTCAGCGCGTCGAGCAGGAAGACCTCGGTGCCGGCCAGTCCTGTGGAGCAGAAGACGGAGACCTGGTCCGCCGAGGTCCGGCCGGCGACCGCGCCGGCCACGATCCCGCCCAGGTCGCGCAACCGCCGGGTGTACGGGGGTTCGGCGGCGAGCATCGGCGGCCGGTAGTCGGCCGCCTGGGCCGGCGAGTCGGTGACCAGCAGCTCGGCGACGTCCAGCAGGTCGGTGCCGAACTCGCTGCGGTCGCGCTGCTTGAAACCGACAGCGTTGACGTGGGTTCCAGGGCTCAGGTCGGCGGCGCGCAGCACCGGGGTCACGCTCGTGGTGGCGAGCACCACCACGTCGCGCCCGCGCACCGCCTCGCCGGGATCGGCGACCGGGCGGGCCGGCACGCCCAGTTCGGCGCGGACCCGGGCGGCGAAGGCGTCCCGGCGGGCCGCGGAACGGCTGTGCACCACCACCTCGCGCAGCGGGCGCACGGCGGCGGTCGCCCACACCTGGGTCCACGCCTGCCGGCCGGAGCCGATCACGCCCACCGTCGCCGCGTCCGGTCGGGCCAGCGCGTCGACAGCGACACCACCCAACCCACCGGTACGTCGGGAGCCCAGCTCCTCGCCTACCGCCACAGCCCGGACAGCGCCCGTGCGGGCGTCGTGCAGCACCACCAACTGCTCACCCTCGAGGTGGCCGAAGGTGTCGTACGAGCGGAAGCCGTACCACTCGCCGGCCAGGTGCCCGGCAGTGAACATCAACCGCCCTCCGCCGAGCGGGGCGGTGGCCCGCGGTGGGGCGACCAGCCGTCCCTCGTACGCGGCCACCAGGGCGGCCCGCATGGCGTCGACGGTGGTGCTGGCGTCCAGCGCGGCGGCGACCTCGGAGTCGGCGTACAGCAGGGTCATGGTTGCTATCGTGCAAGTTGAAGTTAGGTGCAGGTCAACCGACCGTGGCAGGAGTCACCGGCCAGCGGTCGGGGCCGGTGCTAGCGTCGGTGCCGGTGACCCCCGGATGCCCGTGGGTCGCTCCGGACGAGTGGTGGGCGTACCCGGTCAGGCCAAGACGCCCCCCGACGTGCACATCCGACTCGTCCGGGCGCGACAGCCCGGCCCCCTCCGTGAGGTGAACGATGGCCTGGCTGGTGCTGGTGATCTCGGGACTGCTGGAAACCGCCTGGGCGATCGCCCTGGACCGCAGCGCCGGGTTCAGCCGGCTCGTCCCGTCAGTGGTGTTCGTGGTGACCCTCGCGCTGAGCATGGCCGGGCTGGCGTACGCGCTGCGGGAGATCCCGGTCGGCACCGGATACGCGGTCTGGGTCGGCATCGGCGCGGTGGGCACCGCACTGGTCGGGATGCTGGCGCTCGGCGAGTCGGCGAGCCTGCCCCGGCTTCTCTGCCTCCTGCTTGTGGTGTCGGGCGTGGTCGGACTGAAGTTCTTCCACTGAACCGCCGTCCGAAACATGCGTGATCGACACCCGAAGCGGGTAGTGCTCGATCTGTCCCGACAGGCTCTCAACTGGAGCACAGCAAGCTCTCAACCGGAGGCAGACATGGCCGACATGCCCAGCACCGCCCGCCCGCGCAGCAACGCCGCCCGGATTCTCACGATCGTGGGCTTCGTCTTCGCGGTTCTCGCACTGCTGCTCAACCCGATCATCTTCGGCGTGCTCGGTGTGATCGCGGGCGTCGTCGGCGCTGTGCTCGGCGACAAGCCGCTGGGCTGGTACGCCGCTATCGCGAGCGTCGTCGCCGCGGTGATCAGCCTGGTGATCATCGGTGCGCTGATCAACAACTGAGCCCTGGTCCTTCGCGGGCCCGCCGACCATCGGCGGGCCCGTCGTGTTTTCCCAGGCCGGGCGTGCGCGTTGTCCGGCCGGCGTGCCCGGGTCAGTCCACGTCGCCACGCAGGCCGGACAGGACCTCCTCCAGCTCGTCGGGCTTGACGAGCACGTCGCGGGCCTTCGAGCCCTCGGACGGCCCGACGACCCCCCGGGTCTCCATCAGGTCCATCAGGCGACCCGCCTTCGCGAAGCCCACCCGCAGCTTGCGCTGGAGCATCGACGTCGAGCCGAACTGTGAGGTGACCACCAACTCCACCGCCTGCACCAGCAGGTCGAGGTCGTCGCCGATGTCCTCGTCGATCTTCTTCTTGTTCTCCTGGGCGGGGGCCAGCACGTCCGGGCGGAACTCGGGCTCGCGCTGGTCCTTGCAGAACTTCACCACGTCGGCGATCTCGCCCTCGGTGACCCAGGCGCCCTGGATCCGTACCGGCTTCGACGCGCCCATCGGCAGGAAGAGCCCGTCGCCCCGGCCGAGCAGCTTCTCCGCGCCCGGCTGGTCCAGGATGACCCGCGAGTCCGCGAGCGACGAGGTCGCGAACGCCAGCCGGGACGGCACGTTCGCCTTGATCAGACCGGTCACCACGTCGACCGAGGGCCGCTGCGTGGCAAGCACCAGGTGGATGCCGGCGGCCCGGGCCAGCTGGGTGATCCGGACGACCGAGTCCTCCACGTCGCGCGGCGCGACCATCATGAGGTCCGCCAGCTCGTCCACGATCACCAACAGGTACGGGTACGGCCGCATCTCCCGTTCGCTGCCCGGCGGGGCCTTGATCTCGCCGTTGCGGACCTTGCGGTTGAAGTCGTCGATGTGCCGGACCCCGTTGGCCGCAAGGTCGTCGTAGCGCATGTCCATCTCGCGGACGACCCAGTCCAGCGAGTCCGCAGCCTTCTTGGCGTTCGTCACGATCGGGGTGACCAGGTGCGGGATGCCCTCGTAGCCGGTCATCTCGACACGCTTCGGGTCGATCAGCAGCAGCCGCACCTCGTCCGGGGTCGCCCGCGTGAGGATGGACACCAGCAGCGAGTTGAGGCATGACGACTTGCCGGCGCCGGTGGCACCGGCGATGAGGATGTGCGGCATCTTTGCGAGGTTGGCCACCACGTAGCCGCCCTCGATGTCCTTGCCGAGCGCCACCACCATCGGATGGTGGTCGCTTGTCGCCGCCCGCGAGCGCAGCACATCGCCGAGCGCCACGTTCTCCGGGTCGGTGTTCGGGATCTCCACACCGACCGCGCTCTTGCCCGGGATGGGGCTCAGGATCCGTACGTCCGGCGACTTCACCGCGTACGCGATGTTGCGCGACAGCTGGGTGATCCGCTCGACCTTGACCCCGTGCCCCAGCTCCACCTCGTACCGGGTGACGGTCGGCCCCCGGGTGAAGCCGGTGACCGCGGCGTCCACGTCGAACTGGTCGAACACGCCGGTCAGCGCGGCGATCACCTCGTCGTTGGCCTTGCTGCGGGTCTTCGCGGCGGCACCGGCGCTGAGCATGTTCGCCGGCGGCAGCGTGTAGTCGCCGGCCAGGCCGGTCAACGCGAGCTGCTCGGCCCGGGTCGGCGCGGGCGAGTGGTCCGGCGGCTCGGCCGGCTTGCGGCTCGCAGGGACCTTCGCCGGCGCCTTGCGCGGCAGCAGCACTGTCTCCTGGAGGTCGACGCCCTCCATGTCGTCGAAGTCGTCCGGGTCCAGCGGCGGCGGCATCCGCTTCGCGGGCCGCTTGCGGGCCGGGCGGACGGCTGGCTCGTCGGTCTCCTCGCCGACGACGACGTCCGGCGGCGTGACCAGACCGCCTGCGAGCAGACCCAACCGCTCGGGAATCTTGTTGATCGGTGTCGCGGTCACCACGAGCAGGCCGAAGAGCAGCAGCAGGACCAGCAGCGGCACTGCCACCCAGGCGGTGACCGCGCGTTCCAGCAGACCACCGACGCCCGCCCCGACCAGGCCACCGGCGAAGTCGCGCTGCTGTGGGTCGCTCGGATCCTGGCCGATCTGGAGCAACGCGGCTGTCGACACCAGCAGCGAACCCCAGCCGATGAGGCCGCGACCCCGGTGCGCCGGGTCGGCCGGCTGGCGCATGAGCCGCCACGCGCCGATCATCAGCAGCACCGGCACCACAACGGAGATCGCACCCAGGAACAGCCGGATCGTGTCGGCCAGGCGCGTCCCCACCGGGCCAGCCCCCGACAGCCAGAGCGCCACGGCGGTGAGCAGGGCCAGCCCGAACAGCAGCAGCCCCGCGCCGTCGCGGCGGTGCTCCGGATCGAGGTCACGGGCGGAGGCGGCCTGCCGGCCGGCGGCCCGCACCGCCCACCCCATCCCGTGGGCAAGCCCCATCCACAGTGCACCGACAGCACGACCCACGTAGACGGCCGGGCCCGGTCGGGCGGCCACGGTACGCCGCCGGACGGGCGCCCGGGTCTTCTTCGCCGGTTGACGGGCACGACTGTTGGTGCCACCGCGCGGCGACGCGCCGCGTCGGCGACTCGCCTGAGGGGTACGGCCCGCCATAGAGTCACGGTAACGGTGGGGCCGGGCAGAACGCCGCTTTTACGGGTCGTGTCCGCGCGTCGCAACACGAACCCCGCCGCCGGTCGTGATATCCGCCTCAGAAGGGATGCCCGATGGCGTCGCCGGGTTTCGAGGACGATCCGTTGGCCGGGCACCCCGGCGCGCTGCGCCCGCTGACCGGCGAGCTGGTCGCCGCGGTGCTCGCCGCGCGGGGTCTGCCGGTCGGCGTAGCCGTCAACGGCGACCTGGTGGGCCGCTTCGACGACAATCTCATCTGGTTTCTGCGCCTCGGCGACGGCGAGCTGTTGCAGGTCCGCACAATGGTCACGCCCACCTTCGACATCGAGCGGGTGCCCGCCCTGCACGCCTTCTGCAACTCGTGGAACCACGACCGGCTCTGGCCCAAGGCGTTCGTGCACGTCGACGACGGCGGGCGGGCCCAGGTCTACGGCGAGGTCGTCACCGACCTCGAACGTGGGGTGACGCCGCACCAACTCGACCAACTGCTGCACTGCGGCATCACGGCCGGATGCCAGCTCGCCGTGGCGGTCGGCCGACTGCCCGGCGCGGTGTCCGCATGACCGGCCGGGACGAGACCACAGGCAGCCGCACCGATGTGCCCGGCACGCCGTACGCCGGTGACCGGGTCGCACCCCGACGGGTGGCGGCGCTGGTGGCAGCGCTCGCCGACGCCCGGGACCTGCCCGACGGGCCGGCCCATCTGGCCGCAGTGGAACGGGTCGCCGAGCAGGCCGACGCCGCAGGCGACGTCCGGTCCGCCGTGGACGCCCGGATCGCGCTGATCGAGGCATACCTGCTGCACGGCGAGCGATGGCGGCTTGTCGAGCCGGTACGGCGCTGCCTGGCCGCCACCGACCACCACCCGGGGCTGCTCACCTCCGCGGAGGCTGCGCTGCTGCTGCGCTACCAGCGGTACGCGGTGGAGGCGCTGCTCGGCACCCCCCGGGTCGGGCTGGACCAGACCCGCGCCCTGCTCGACGATCTGGCGCGGCGGGTGGGAGCCGACGGCCCCGACGCGCCGACCGTCGCCGAGCTGCGCTGCCGGATCGCCGACCACCTCGGTGACGAACCCACCGCCCGCCACTTCTTCGAGCGGTGGGCGGGTACGCGTCCCGGCCCGTCCGGTGGCTGCGCGGGCTGTGCCCCGGCCCGCCGTGCCGAACTGCTCGCGGGCTGGGGTGAGTGGCACGCCGCGCTCACCGAGCTGCGCCAGCCTCCCACCGACGCGGACGACTGCACCGACCAGCCCGAACGCTCGCTCGTCGCCGGGCTGCTGCCCGAACTGCGCGCCGGTGATCCGAGCAGGGCCGCAGCGGCACACGTACGGGCGTACCGGAGGCACCGGCGGGAACCCGCGGCGTTCCCGCACCTCGCCACGCACCTGAGGTTCTGCGCGCTCGGCGGCCACCTCGAACGCGGCCTGGCCATCCTCGCCGAGCAACTGCCCCGATTGGACCGACCCAGCGACGATCACGCGGCGATGGAGTTCGCCGCCGCCGGGGCGCTGGTCTGTGCCATGGCCGGGGACGCCGGCCTCGGGGGCCGGAAGATCCACCGCCCGGCGTACGGCGAGCGCTCAGCCGCCGACCTCGACGTCGCCGCCCTCGGCGCGCTGCTGCTCGGCATGGCAAGCGAACTGGCGGGAAGCTTCGACGCCCGCAACGGCACCGGTCACCACTCCGGTCGGATCGCCGCATGGCTCGCCGAGCGGCCCCTCGCCGCACCGGTCCCGCTGCCTTTCGACGACGAGCGTCTCGACGAGCCCGACACCGTCCCGGACGGCGTCGGTCAGGCGGGTGTCCGGCCCACCGACACCGGGCCCACCGGGCCTGTTGACGAAGAGCTGACGACGCTCACCGTTGATCTGATCACCGCGGCCCTGGACCGGCGCGGCGATCAGTACCTGGTGGACGAGGGTGGCGCTGTGGTCGGCCGGTGGGGTGACGCCGAGATCCAGTTCCGCCGGGCCGGCGAGCGCGGCGAGGTGCTGCATGCCCGGGCGATGGCCGCGCGCCGGTTGCCGGCCACGCGCCGCTCCGAGGCGTACGCCTTCTGCAACGCGTGGAACCATGACCGGCTGCTGCCCAAGGCGTACGCGCACGACCTCGGTTCGGAGATCGTGCTGGCCGGGGACGTGGCCACCGACCTGGCTCACGGGGTGGCCCCGGCTCAGCTCAGGGTCCTCGTGGACGCCGCGATCGCCACCGGCGTGGCGTACGCCGGGGCTGTCGCCGCGCTGCCCTGACCCGCGAGGGGCCTCAACGGTTGCGGGGCGAGGCGGGAAATACAGCATCCGACAGTGCGCAACCGGGACCGGAGGGCGGACGTGGTACAGCCGTCACCCACCGCAACCATCTGGGAGCCGTCATGAGGCGTCCACTCGTTCTCGGCGTTCTCGCCGCCGCGCTCTACCTACCCGTCCTCGCCGCCCCGGCCGTCGCCGGGCCTGCGCCTGTGCCGACGTCGACAGCAGAGCCGGCCGTGACCGCCGCCGCCCCACAGGCGACGATCTTGGCCCGAGGGGACCTCGTCTTCCTCAGCGGCGACCCCTGGCGCCCGTCCTCTCCGCTGGAGGTCGACGTCAAGAATGTGGGTCGGACGGCGGCGAAGGGCTTCTTCGTGCTCCGCCTCCCACCGAATGTCCGCCTGACGACGGTCGGGGACTGCCGGACCGTCGACGGCGCGGACAGGACCTGGCTCTGCGGCGGTGTTGAACTGGCACCCGAAGGTAGCCGGAAGTACCGGCTGACGGTCACGTCGTCGGCCGCGAAGCCGGTCTTCGGGGTGAAAGCGTGGGGCTCGGTCGCCGGCCGGGACGCTGCCGGGGTCACCGATCAGTTCTCCGACTTCCGGATCAACTGGCCGGACAAGACCTCACTGCGACTGCGGGCGACCGCCTCGCCGGTCGTCAACGGGTCGACCACGGTGCGGGTACGGGTCACGAACACCGGAGCCTTCGCCATCGGCGGTTACTCGTTGAACATCACCACGCCGGCCGGGGTACGGGTGACCGCGCCAGCGTGCTCCGACAGTGGACGAATGGACGGCGTGGGCTGCGAGATCCTGCGGCTGCGAACGATCGCCGACGGCGCGACCGACAGCTTCGACGTGCGGCTGGCTGTCACCGGGGGCACCAGGACCGTCACGTTGTCGCTCGCCCCCAGCAACCGCTACACCAACAAGGACACCTCAGTGACGCTCCGTCTGAACGGTGCCGGTGGATCCGGTGCCGGCGCCACCACCCCGCCGCCGGCCAGTCCGACCGCCACGCCGACCACGCCGAGCACGTCTCCCACGAACGCCCCGGAACTGGCCCGCACCGGTGCGTCCAGCAGCACGTTCGGCCTGGTCGGCGCGGCGCTGCTGGCCCTCGGGGTTGGACTGGTGGCGCTCCAGCGCCGCCTGTTCCGAGGCTGAGGCGGATCGCGCGCCGCACACGGTCCGGGCCGGTCACCGACATCCACGGGGGACGTCGGTGACCGGCCCGGTCGGACGTTCTGTCAGACCTCGACGACTGTGGGCACGATCATGGGCCGACGCCGGTACGCGTCGTTGACCCACCGCCCCACGGTCCGCCGGACGATCTGCTGGAGCTGGTGCGGGTCGGTGATGCCATCCGCGGCCGCCCGGTTGAGCGCCTCGGTGACCAGCGGGATCACCGGGTTGAACGCCTCCGGGTCCTCCGAGAAGCCCTTCGCCGAAAGCGTCGGACCGGCGACCACCTTGCCGGTGACCGAGTCGACGACCACTGTGGTGGCGATGAAGCCGCCGTCACCGAGGATCCGCCGCTCGGTGAGCAGCGACTCGCTGACGTCGCCCACGGCGAGGCCGTCGACGTAGACGTACCGGCTCTTGACGTGCCCCACCAGGCTGGCGCGGCCCTCGACCAGGTCGACGACGTCGCCGTCCTCGCAGATCACCACCCGGTCCGGGGCGACGCCCGACTCGATACCGAGGCGGGCGTGTGCGCGCAGGTGCCGCCACTCGCCGTGCACCGGCATCAGGTTGCTCGGACGGACGACGTTGAGCAGGTAGAGCAGCTCACCGGCCGGGGCATGCCCGGAGACGTGCACCTTGGCGACGTCCTTGTGCACCACCACGGCGCCGGCCCGGGCCAGCCGGTTGATGACCCGGTAGACCGATGTCTCGTTGCCCGGAACCAGCGACGACGCGAGCACGACGGTGTCGCCGGGCGCGATGGTGATGTGCCGGTGGTCGCCGCTTGCCATCCGGCCCAGCGCGCTCATCGGCTCGCCCTGCGAACCGGTGGACATCAGCACGATCTGGTCGGGGGGCAACGTGGTCGCCTCGTCGATCCCGATGACCAGGCCGGCCGGGATGTTGAGCAGGCCGAGGTCCCGGGCGATGCCCATGTTGCGGACCATGGACCGGCCGATCAGCGCGACCTTGCGGCCGTGCTCGGCTGCGGAGTCGAAGACCTGCTGCACCCGGTGCACGTGCGAGGCGAACGACGCCACGATGATCCGGCCCTTGGCCTTCGCGAAGATCGAGTCGAGTACCGGCCCGATCTCCCGCTCCGGGGTGACGAAGCCGGGGATCTCCGCGTTCGTCGAGTCGGACAGCAGCAGGTCGACGCCCTCGGCGCCGAGCCGCGCGAAGCCGGCCAGGTCGGTGATCCGGCCGTCCAGCGGCAGCTGGTCCATCTTGAAGTCGCCGGTGTGCAGCACCAGACCCGCTGGGGTACGGATGGCCACGGCGAGCGCGTCCGGAATCGAGTGGTTGACGGCGAAGAACTCGCACTCGAACGGGCCGAGCCGCTCCCGGCCGCCCTCCCGCACTGTGAGCGTGTACGGCTGGATGCGCCGCTCGGCCAGCTTCGCCTCGACAAGCGCGAGGGTGAACTGCGAGCCGACAAGCGGGATGTCGGGTTTGTGGGCGAGCAGGTACGGCACCGCGCCGATGTGGTCCTCGTGCCCGTGGGTCAGCACGATCGCCTGTACGTCGGCCAGCCGGTCCAGGATCGGCCCGAAGTCGGGCAGGATCAGGTCCACGCCCGGCTGTTCGACGTCGGGAAAGAGCACCCCGCAGTCGACGATCAGCAGCTTGCCGTCGTACTCGAAGACGGTCATGTTCCGACCGATGGCGCCGAGCCCGCCGAGCGGGATGATTCGCAGGCCCCCTTCCGGCAGCGGCGGGGGCAGTTCCGCCTCGATGTGCGCCTCGGTCACGCGTCCACCTCATTCTGCGACGCCGTTGTGCGGCGCCCGTCGTGTCGTTTCATCATTCAGGCAGCTCCAGGCCCGCTGCCGCGAAGTCCGCGCGCAGCTGGGCGATCTCGTTTTCGGTGGCGTCCACGAGCGGGGGTCGCACCGGGCCGGCAGGCAGGCCGAGCGACGCCAGGCCCGCCTTCACCAGGATGGTGCCCTGGGTACGGAAGACGCCGGTGAACAGCGGCAGCAGCCTCCGGTGCAGGGCAAGCGCGGTCGGCATGTCCCCCGCGTCGTACGCCTCGATCATCTGTACGGTCAGCGCCCCGGTGAAGTGCGTCGAGGTGCCGACCACGCCCACGCTGCCGACGGCGAGCGCCGGCAGGGTGAGGGCGTCCTCGCCGCTGTAGAACGCGAGGGCGGTCCGGCTGGTCACCCAGCTGGTGGCGGTCAGGTCGCCCTTGGCGTCCTTGACCGCGACGATCCGGCCGTGCTCGGCGAGCCGGACCAGCGTCTCGGTTTCGATCGGTACGCCGGAGCGGTGCGGGATGTCGTACAGCATCACCGGCAGACCGGTGGCGTCGGCGACCGCGGTGAAGTGCCGCAGCAGCCCGCTCTGCGGCGGCTTGTTGTAGTACGGCGTGACCACCAGGAGACCGTGCGCGCCGGCCTTCTCGGCGGCGGCGGCGAGTTCGATGGTGTGCCGGGTGTCGTTGGTGCCGACCCCGGCGACCACTTTGGCGCGGTCGCCGACGGCCTCCACGACGGCCCGGATCAGGCGTTCCTTCTCCGCGTCGGTGGTGGTCGGCGACTCGCCGGTGGTGCCGTTGATGACAAGCGCGTCGTTGCCCTGCTCGTCGACCAGGTGAGTCGCCAGCCGGGCGGCGCCGTCGAGGTCGAGCGAGCCGTCGGGGGTGAGCGGGCTCACCATGGCTGTGAGCAACCGCCCGAAGGGGCGGGACACCGCGCGGGCGGCGGTGTCGGGGTGGTCGTGCGTCATAGCTTCCAACCTAGCGGACGACCGACCGGGGCCAGCCGGGGAAGGGCTCAGGACGCCTCGTGCGGGCTGGCCGCGACCTCGGTGCCGTCCGGCAGCGTGGAGATCACGAAGTCGGCGAAGACGTTCGGGGCGACCCCCTGCAACTGGCGCAGGCACTCCACGGCCAGCTCGCGGATCTCCACGTCGGCGTGCTCGGTGGCCCGCATCGCGATGAAGTGCCGCCACGCCCGGTAGTTGCCGGTGACCACGATCCGGGTCTCGGTTGCGTTGGGCAGCACCGCGCGGGCCGCCTGCCGGGCCTGCTTGCGGCGCAGCGTCGGGTTCGGCTCGTCGGAGAACCGCTGCTCCAGGCCCTCCAGCAGCTCGGTGTACGCCCGCACGCTCGCCTCGGCGGCCTCGGTGAAGCGCTTGTGCAGCTCCGGGTCCTCGGCGATCACCGCAGGCTCGACCATTGCCGCGTCCCGCTCGGGGACGTAGCGCTGGGAGAGCTGGGAGTACGAGAAGTGCCGGTGCCGGATCAGCTCGTGGGTGAAGGAGCGGGAGACCCCGGTGAAGTAGAACGTGACCGAGCCGTGCTCCAGCACACTCAGGTGCCCGACCTCGAGGATGTGCGCCAGGTAGCCGGCATTGGTGGCGGTCGCCGGGTTCGGCTTCTTCCACGACTGGTAGCAGGCGCGACCGGCGAACTCGGCGAGCGCCTGGCCGCCCTCGGCGTCGGTCGACCACGGCACGTCGTCCGGGGCCGCGAACTGGGTCCACGCGATCAACTTGACCTGGGGCTGCACCATCTCCGGCATGCCTGGGACTGTAATCGTCGGCGGCCCCGCGCCCAACTCGGGCTCGCGGTGCAGAAACCGCCCAGCCGCAGCCCAATCACCGACGCTTCCCGAACCAGTGGGGCCATACGTGTCAAAGGTCTCGACAAGCCCGCCGTGCCCCGCCGACCCCCGACACCTCCCCGACTCCCTGTAGAGCTGCCCCAGATGTGGGGCAGACGCCGCACGGTCCGCGAGCCCACTGTGCCCCACTGCGCCCACTGTCCCCCGCCGACCCCCGCTATCCCCCCGCCGAACCCCGCTGTCCCCCGCCGGCCCTCGGGCCTCTCTGGGCCCCGGTGGGCTCAGCGCGAACCACTCGGCCCGGACCCGATGAGGTGCTGGGTGAGCGCGCCGTCCCACCTCAACCACCATCGGCGGGCCACCGTGGTGCTGGCCTGCGCCTGCCTGTAGAGCTGCCCCAGATGTGGGGCAGGCGCCCCGCGATCCGCGCCGCGCTGGGCCAGGCCGCGCCGGGCCGCGCCGCGCCGGGCCGGGCCGCGCCGGGCCGCGCCGGGCCGGGCCGCGCCGGGCCGGGCCGGGCCGCGCCGGGCCGGGCCGCGCCGGGCCGGGCCGCGCCGGGCCGCGCCGGGCCGGGCCGCTGCAACGAGATGCCGTGCCCTGCGTCCCACACCACTAGGCAAGCACCCCATGACGCGCGCTGGGGATGTCCGGGTCGATGCCGGGCGATGCCGCCTCACCCCACACGACCACGGCAGCGGCCTGCTCCCCTCTGCCACCAGAGGAGGGCCGCCGCGCCTCATACCCACAGAGGCAGCGGTGCGCGCCCCTCGACCGTTGGAGCAGCGCCGCGTCCCTATAACTACCAGGGCAGGGGTGCCACGCGCTCCACGGCTAAAGCAGCACCGCGCTCCACGCCACCCAGGGCAGCGCCCGTAGCCCCCACCACCAGGACAGCGCCCCGCGTCCTCCATCACCCGAGCAACGCCCCCACGCCCGGCACCGCACCAGGGCAGCGCCCCCATGCCCCACATCTGGGGCAGCTCGACAGGGGCACGGCACGCTCCTACCTCGCCCTCGGGCGGGGAGGTCAGGCTCGCCTGGAGGAGGTCAGACGTAGAACGAGGTGAACGGGGCCCAGGGCAGGTTCCGCAGTACCGAGAAGGCGAGCCACGCGGCCAGGAAGCCGCCGATGACCTTGGAACTGATCCGCAGCTCGGGCAGCCGCCAGCCGAACGCCTGGTTGCCGGCCCAGGCGACGAAGAGGTACGCCAGGAACGGCAGCGCGAAGACGAACAGGAAATGGTGCCGGGCAGCAGCCGGCAGGTCGCCGTGCAGCACGTACCAGAGGGCTCGGGTGCCACCGCAGCCCGGACAGTCCAGCCCGGTCGTCAGCTTGAGCAGGCAGGTCGGCGCGGCGTCCGGGTCCGCGTGGGTCGGGTTGCTCAGCAGCGCATAGCCCATGCCTGCGGCGACGCAACCGACTGCGGCCAACGGCACCGCCCAGCGCGGCGAACGCTCGTATAGCCGCACCACGAACCGGGTGAATCGGTCCGGCTCAGGTGTCGGGTAGCCGTAGCCCGCCGGAGGACCCGCCGGCCAACCAGCCGGGTCAGCGGCGCCCGGGGTGACCGGGCCTGCGGCTTCGGGTGACACCGTGTGGACCGCCCCGGGGGCGGGGTTCGGCTGGTCGACCGGTCCGGGAACGCTCGTCACGCGCTCACGGTACACCGGACACGCTGGCCAACGCGGCGGTGAGCGGGCCTGCCAGGTCGCCAGCTGCGGGCGGTGCCACCGCGCTCAGCCCCAGCCAGTCGGCGAGCCGGTACAGCTCGGCCGCCAGGGCTACCGAGGTCTCCCCCGGGTCGGCGCCGGGCTCGACCCACGCGGCCGGCACCAGCAGTACCCCCGCCTTGCGGTCGGCCTTGAGATCGACCCGGGCGGTGAACCGGTCGCCCTGAAGGAACGGCAGCACGTAGTAGCCGTAGATCCGCTGCGGCGCCGGCACGTAGATCTCGATGCGGTAGGTGAAGTCGAAGAGCCGCTCGGTGCGGGCCCGCTCCCAGACCAGCGGGTCGAACGGGCTGACGAGCGTGTTGCCCCGGGCCCAGCGGGGCAGTCGGGCCGACGCGTGCAGCCAGGCCGGCTGTCGCCAGCCCGCGACGGTGACCGGCACCAGCTCACCGGCCTCGGCCAGCTCCGCGATGGCCTGGCGGGCGCCGGCCAGGGGCAGCCGGAAATAGTCGCGCAGCTCCGGCTCGGCCGCCACGCCCAGCGAGCGCGCGGCGAGGGCCACCAGACTCCGGTACGCCTCGGCGTCGGTCGGGGTGGGCGCGGCCAGCACGGCCGGCGGGAGGACCCGCTCGGGCAGGTCGTAGCGGCGCGCGAAGGACGTGGTGCGCTCCGCGGCTGCCACCTCGCCGGCCCAGAACAGGAACTCCAGCGCCTGCTTCACGGTCGACCAGTTCCACCCCCAGTTGCCGGTCTCGCGAGGCGCGTCGTGCTCGATCTCGGCAGCGGTCAGCGGGCCACGGGCGGCCACCTCGTCGCGTACCCAGGCGACAAGCTCCGGCTGCTCCACTGCGATGCGTCGCATGCCTCCCCAGGACTCGCTGTGGGCGCGGGCCATCCGCCAGCGCAGCAGCGGGTGCAGCCCGACGGGTACCAGCGACGCCTCATGACCCCAGTATTCGAACAGCTCGCGCGGCCGGCGGTAGGCGGCCTGGTCGAGCAGCGCGGTCGGGTACGGACCGAGGCGGCTGTAGAGCGGCAGGTAGTGCGCGCGTTGCAGCACGTTCACCGAGTCCATCTGGATCAGACCGACCCGGTCGAGGACCCGGCGCAGGTGCCGGCGTGTGGGCACGCCGGTCGGCGCCGGGTCGGCGAAGCCCTGGGCTGCGAGCGCCACCCGCCGGGCCTGTGCGAGCGAGAGTGATTCCGGTGCGGCCATCGTCGGCGACCCTAAATCATGGGTACGACGTCGGTGCGGGAAGTGGACTCGGACCGTCACTGGGCATAGAACGGTGCAATGCTGACGATCCGCCGGGAGGAGCCGGACGACGCCGACGCGGTTGCCCGGGTGCACGTGCACGGCTGGCAGGCGGGTTACGCCGGTTTCATGCCGGACGAGGTGCTCGCACGGCTCAACGTGGCGGCCTGGGCGCAGCGCCGCCGTGCCGTCGGCACCGCCGACCCGGAGCACCCGTTCACCACGCTGCTCGGTGAGGCGGACGGCTTGGTCGTCGGCTTCACCACGTTCGGGCCGTACCGTCGCAACCAGGACCGCGACGACCTGGACCCGGCCGTCGGCGAGGTGCTGGCGCTCTACGTCGAGCCGGCGTTCTGGGGTGACGGGACGGCCGCTGCGCTGTTCGCCGCCGCGCGGGCCGGGCTCGGCGAGCGGGGCTGGACCGACTATCGACTGTGGGTTCTGGCGGACAACGTTCGGGCACGCCGGTTCTGCGAGCGGGCCGGGTTGTCACCTGACGGTGAGCAGGCGACCTATCAGGTGCCGCTCGCCGGCGGGCGTGGGCCGGTCGGGCTGGTCGAGCTGCGGTACGCCGGACGCCTCGACGGCTGACCCGGGCGGGGTCAGCCACCGGCGGATCGGCAGGAAGGCCAGCAGAGCGAGGCTGATCCAGACGTACGCGTTGCTGCCCAGGAAACCGTCGACGCCTGTGAAGTCCTTCTCCCAGAACCACACCGTACGGCTGATCAGCAGCGCGTACCCGATGGTCGCGGCGACAAGCAGGACCCGCCTGCGGCGGCCTGCGGGCGCGGCCATCGCGTTGTCGACGAGCAGGATCAGGGCGGGCAGCAACCAGACCAGGTGGTGCACCCAGGTGACGGGGCTGACCAGGCACATCACCGCGCCGGTGAGCGCCAGGCCGGTCGCCTCGTCACCGGCCGCGACGGCGGCCCGGGACCGCCAGGCCCAGAGCGCCAGGGTCGCGAGCACCAGCAGCAGCCACAACAGGGTGCTCGGGTGCTGCGGGTCGAGTCGGGCCACCACCCCGCGCAGCGACTGGTTGGAGACGAAGGCAAGCTCGCCCACCCGGCCGGTGTTCCACAGCGCTTCGGTCCAGAACTCCCTCGACGCGTTCGGAAAGAGCGCCCCGGCCAGCAGTGTGACACCGGCTGCGGTGCCGCTGGCGGTCAGCGCCGCGCGCCACCGCCCGGTGACCAGCAGGTAGACGATGAAGATGCCCGGGGTCAGTTTGATCGCCGTGGCCAGGCCGATGCCCACGCCCGCCCACCGGTTGCCGGTCGGCAGGAGCCGCAGCAGGTCCACCGCCACCAGGAAGAGCAGCAGTGTGTTGACCTGGCCGAAGTTGACGGTTTCCCGCATCGGCTCGAAGGCGGCGGCCAGGCAGAGTGCCACGGCCAGGGCAAACCAGCGCGTCCAGCCTGCGCGGCGGGCGATCGGGTCTACCAGCCACCAGATCAGCAGCGTGGTGGTGACCACACTTGCCGACACGCTCACGATGATCGCGGCGGTCCACGGCAGGTACGCCATCGGCACCATGACCAGCGCGGCGAACGGCGGGTAGGTGAAGCCGTACTGGGTGCCCGGTTTGAGGAAGTCGTAGATCTCCCCGCCGTCGTGCACCCACCAGGTCAGCGCGCCGTAGTAGACCTTGAGGTCGAAAAAGCCGTGCCGGACGGCCGCCACGGCGAGGAACGCGGTGACCGCCGCGGCGAGCACCACCACGACCGCGACCTGCGCGGCCGTCTTCTTGGCACCCTGCGCCACCGTCGCCTCCCTGGCCCTGCGTAGGCTTCCGTCCCATGGCTCTCGGGTACGTCCGCCCGGCGCGTCCCGAGGACGCCGGCGAAATCGCACGCATCCAGCTCGCGACCTGGCGGGTCGCGTACCGCCGGATCCTTCCTCGGCACGTGCTCGACAACCTGGACGAGGCGTTCCTCGCCCGGCGGTGGAGCGCCGCGGTGCTGGAGCCGCCCTCGGGCGCGCACCGGGTGCTCGTCGCCGTCGAACAGGCCGAGCAATCGTATCTGGTGGGGTTCGCCGCCTCCGGCCCGGCCGACGCCGAGGCGCTGGCGCCGGGCGAGCCGGCCGACGCGCTCGGCCCGGACGTGGCGGCGGTGACCGACCTGCTGGTCGAGCCGCGCTGGGGTCGGCGTGGACACGGCAGCCGGTTGCTCGCCGCGGCGGTCGACCTGTGGCGCGAGGACGGCCTGAGCCGGGCGGTGGCCTGGGCGTTCGAGGGTGACGAGGCGACCCGGAAGTTCCTGACCAGCACCGGCTGGGAGGCCGACGGCGCGGCCCGCGCGCTGGATGTCGACGACATGCTGGTGCCACAGGTACGCCTGCACGTGGGCGTCCCGGCCGAGAAGGTGCCGGCCGACGACTGAGACGGCGCGCCCGCCGGATTACCCCCTGATGTCGGACGGGTCGCCTACGGTCGGGGTCAGGAGGGGCAGCGACAGCGCCCCACAGCGAGGGGGCACAGTGTTCACAGACACCAGAGCGTTCAGCGGGTTCTCGGTGGATGACGTAGACGAGGCCCAGCGGTTCTACGGCGACACCCTCGGCCTGCGCGTCACGCGCGACGATGCGATGGGCGGGCTGCTGACCCTGCACATTGCAGGGGACCGGCCCATCCTGGTCTACCCGAAGCGTGACCACGCGCCGGCGACCTACACGGTGCTCAACTTTCCGGTCGACGACGTGGACCGGGCGGTCGACGAGTTGACCGCGCGTGGAGTGCGCTTCGCCCGCTACGACGGGATGCCGCAGGACGAGAACGGGATCATGCGCGGGCACGGGCCGACGATCGCCTGGTTCACCGACCCGGCAGGCAACGTCCTCTCCGTCCTGGAGCAGTAACGGAAACCGCGAGGGCTTGGCGTTAACGGCGGAGTTCGGTGATCAACTCTTCGTCATCGGTGTCGCCGGTGGGCTGGAAGCCCAGGGAGCTGTAGAGGGCAGCGGCCCCTGTGTTGTCCGGGTGGTAGGAGAGGCGGACCAGCGGGGTTCCCTCCCGAGCGGACAGCCAGGCGGCCAGGGTACGCACCGTCGCGCGGCCCACGCCGCGGCGCTGCTCGACGGCGTCGATCAGCATTCCGCCGATCCAGTGCGAGCCGTCGTCGTCCACGCCCCACATGACGTGCCCGACGACTATCTCGTCGGCGTATACGGCCAGGGAGTTCCACACCTCGGAACGGGTGCTCAGCAGCAGGTAGCGCGCGCCCAGCGCGGCCACAAACCGGCGTTGGTCGTCACGGGGGGCGACATCGGCCACCGCCCGCCAGTTGTCGTCGTCGACCGGCCTGAGTGTGACCCGTCGTCCGAGCCGATCCACGTGTCCATCATCGATCATCGACGGATGCTACCCAGCCCGGGCAGCGAGATCTTGGACAGTTTCCGTTACGCGAGAACGGAAACTGTCCAAGATCTCCGGTCAGTCGAGCAAAGCGTCCAGGCCGACGGTGAGGCCGGGACGGTTGCGCACCTCGCGGACGGCCAGCAGCACACCGGGCATGAACGACACCCTGTCGTACGAGTCGTGCCGGATCGTCAGCGTCTCACCTGTGGTGCCGAACAGCACCTCCTGGTGGGCGACCAGACCGGTGGCGCGTACCGCGTGCACGCGTACCCCGTCGATGTCGGCGCCCCGCGCGCCCGGCACCTCGTCCGTGGTGGCGTCCGGCACCGGGCCGAGGCCGGCCTCGGCGCGGGCCTGGGCGATCTGCCGTGCGGTGTGCGTGGCGGTGCCGCTCGGCGCGTCCAGCTTGCGCGGGTGGTGCTGCTCGATGATCTCGACGGACTCGAAGTAGCGGGCGGCTCGCGCGGCGAACTGCATCATCAGCACCGCGCCGATGCCGAAGTTGGGTGCGATCACCATGCTGACGTCGGGCTTGCCGGCCAACCAGCCGCGTACCTGCTCCAGCCGCTGCTCGGTGAAGCCGGTGGTGCCGACGACAGCGCTGATGCCGTGCTCGACGCACCAGCGGAGGTTGTCCATGACGGCGTCCGGCGTGGTGAAGTCGACGATCACCTGGGCGCCTGCGTCCGAGACGGCGGAGAGGTCGTCGCCCTGGTCGACAGCTGCCACCAGTTCGAGGTCGTCGGCGCTGTCGACCGCCTTGCAGACCTCGATGCCCATCCGACCCCGGGCGCCGAGCACGCCGACGCGCAGCGGCTCGTTCGGGTTTCTCACCTGCGTGTCCGTCACGGGGCACAACCTACCAATCGGGACGTGAGCGTCCTGCCGGACGGGGTACGCACCCACCATCCGGGAGCACGCCTGGACGACGGCACCCGTTCGGTCGCGCCGAGGTGCGTCAGGCGGCGAAGTCGCCAGTGCCGAACGGGCCGACCACTGCGAGCGACATCGGTCGGGCCAGCAGCTCCGCGGCGAGTGTGTTGACGTCGGCCACAGTGACCTCGTCGACGCGGCGCAGCAGCTCGTCCACGGGCATCAGGTCGCCGTAGAGCAGCTCACCCTTGGCGAGGCGACTCATCCGGGAGCCGGTGTCCTCCAGGCCGAGCACGAACGAGCCCTTGCTCATCCCCTTGCCCCGGGCCACCTCCGCCTCGGTCAGCCCGTCGGCGGCGACCCGGGCCAGCTCGGCGCGGGTCAGGGCCAGTACCTCGTCCACCTTGCCGGGCGCGCAGCCGGCGTAGACGGCGAACAGGCCGCTGTCGGCGTACTGGCTGGCGTAGGAGTAGACCGAGTACGCGAGGCCGCGCTGCTCGCGGATCTCCTGGAACAGGCGGCTGGACATGCCGCCGCCCAGCACGTTGTTGAGCACCCCGAGGGCGAAACGCCGCTCGTCGATGCGGTCGATGCCGGGGCAGCCGAGGATGACGTGCGCCTGCTCGGTCTCCTTCGGCTCGACAACTGTGGTGGCCGGTTTGGTGCGTACCGCAGGGGTGGCCGCGCGGTGCGGTGCCGGCGCGGCCGGGTCGCTGTCCAGTGGTGTGCCGCGCACCGCCTGGCGGACCAGCTTGACCACCGTGCCGTGGTCGAGGTTGCCGGCTGCGGCGATGACGATCTGCGGCGCGGTGTAACGCCCCCGGTAGAAGTTCTGGATCTGCCGGCGGGTCATCGGCGTGACGGTCTCCTCGGTGCCGGAGATCAGCCGGCCCAGCGGGTGGTCGCCGTAGACGGCTCGGGCGAAGAGGTCGTGTACCTCGTCACCGGGCTCGTCGTCGTGCATGGCGATCTCCTCCAGGATCACGCCACGCTCGGTCTCCACGTCGGCCGGCTCGAGCAGGGAGTCGGCGACCAGGTCGCACATCACGTCGATCGCCAGCGGCAGGTCTTCGTCCAGCACGCGGGCGTAGTAGCAGGTGTATTCCTTCGTGGTGAAGGCGTTGGTCTCGCCACCCACCGCCTCGATCTGCGACGAGATCTCAAGGGCGGTGCGCTTGTGGGTGCCCTTGAACAGCAAATGCTCCAGGAAGTGCGCGGCGCCGGCCTGGGGACGGGTCTCGTCCCGCGAGCCCACCGCCACCCAGATCCCGAAGGACACGCTGCGCATCGCCGGAATCGCCTCGGTGAGCACACGCAGACCGCTGGGCAGCACGGTACGTCGTACCGTGCCGCCCAGCGGGTCGTCGCTGATGGTCCGGGTCACCGCGCGGGCGGAGCCGCCGGAGCGGCCCGTCCCGGTGTCCCGGGCTCGGCTCGACTCACTGGCTTGCCAGCCAGTAGAGGCCACCCCCCGTCGATCCGGTGGAAACGGCGCACTGAAGGCCCGACTCACGTGTTGCTCCCGGCTCGACGAGGGGTGGGTTTTGCGATGTGCGGAGGTCAGCTGTGCCGGGTCCGGCGGCGCGGACGCTCGCCGCCCTCGCCACCCTCGCCGCCGCCGTTGCCGCCGCCCTCGCCACGCTCGCCGCGCTCCGGGCCACGGCCGCCCCGGTCGCCGCCACGCTCGCGGTCGCCCCGGTCCCGCGGACCACGGTCGCCCCGGTCGCGGCTGGCCGGCCGGTCGCCACCGGCGGCCTCACCGGCGGCGGGCGCCTCGGCGCCCTCCGGGCGGACCTTGTCCAGGTAGATCTTGCCGCGGGCGTCGATGTCCGCGATCTCGACCTCGACGCGGTCACCGACGTTGAGGAAGTCCTCGACGCGCTCGACCCGCTTGCCGTCGCCGACCTTGGAGATGTGCAGCAGACCGTCACGGCCGGGCAGCAGCGAGATGAACGCCCCGAACGCGGCGGTCTTGACCACCGTGCCGAGGAACCGCTCGCCCTGCTTCGGCAGCGTCGGGTTGGCGATCCCGTTGATCCGGTCGACGGCCGCCTGGGCCGACGGGCCGTTGGTGGCGCCGACGTAGATCGTGCCGTCGTCCTCGATGGAGATCTCGGCGCCGGTCTCGTCCTGGATCGCGTTGATGGTCTGCCCCTTCGGGCCGATCACCATGCCGATCTTGTCGACCGGGATCTTGACGGTGGTGACCCGCGGCGCGTAGTCCGACATCTCGGCCGGAGCCTCGATCGCCGCCTTCATCACGCCGAGGATGACCTGCCGGGCCTCGTTGGCCTGCTGGAGCGCAGCGGCCAGCACGTCCGACGGGATGCCGTTGAGCTTGGTGTCGAGCTGGAGCGCGGTCACGAACTCCGGTGTGCCGGCGACCTTGAAGTCCATGTCACCGAACGCGTCCTCGGCACCGAGGATGTCGGTGAGGGTCACGTACTGGGTCTTGCCGTCCACCTCGTCGGAGATGAGCCCCATCGCGATGCCGGCGACCGGCGCCTTGAGCGGCACACCCGCGGAGAGCAGGCCCAGCGTCGACGCGCAGACCGAACCCATCGAGGTGGAGCCGTTGGAGCCGAGCGCCTCGGAGACCTGCCGGATGGCGTACGGGAACTCCTCGCGCGACGGCAGCACCGGGATCAGCGCGCGCTCGGCGAGAGCGCCGTGGCCGATCTCGCGACGCTTCGGCGAGCCGACCCGGCCGGTCTCACCTGTCGAGTACGGCGGGAAGTTGTAGTTGTGCATGTAGCGCTTGCGGTTCTCCGGGGACAGCGTGTCCACCATCTGCTCCATGCGGAGCATGTTCAGCGTGGTGACGCCAAGGATCTGGGTCTCGCCCCGCTCGAACAGTGCCGAACCGTGCACCCGGGGCAGCACGCCGACCTCGGCGGTCAGAGTACGGATGTCACGCGGGCCACGGCCGTCCATGCGGACCTGCTCGCGCAGCACGCGGTTGCGCACCTCGGACTTGGTAAGCGACCGGAAGGCGGCGCTGAGCTCCTTCTCCCGGCCCTCGAACCGGGCGCCGAGCTCCTCGGCGACGCGCGTCTTGACCCGGTCCAGGGCCTCCTCGCGGTCGGCCTTGCCGGCGATGGTGATCGCCTCGGCCACGTCGGCGCGGGCCACGTCGGCGACGGCGGAGTACACGTCGTCCTGGTAGTCCAGGAACACCGGGAACTCGGATACCGGCTTGGCGGCGACCTCGGCCAGCTCGCTCTGCGCGCGGCACAGCTCACGGATCGCGGGCTTCGCGGCCTCCAGGCCGCTCGCCACGACCTCCTCGGTGGGGGCGGTCGCGCCGGCCGAGATCAGGGCGACGGCGTTCGGGGTGGCCTCCGCCTCGACCATCATGATCGCGACGTCGCCGTCTTCGAGCGTGCGGCCGGCCACGACCATGTCGAAGGTGGCGCGAGCCAGCTCCTCCAGGGTCGGGAAGGCGACCCACTGGCCGTCGATGTGCGCGACCCGGGTCGCACCGATCGGGCCGGAGAACGGCAGGCCGGAGAGCTTCGTCGACATCGAGGCGGCGTTGATCGCCACGACGTCGTACGGGTGCTGCGGGTCGAGCGCGAGGATGGTCTCGACGACCTGGACCTCGTTGCGCAGGCCCTTGACGAACGACGGGCGCAGCGGCCTGTCGATCAGCCGGCAGGTGAGGATCGCGTCCTCGCTGGGCCGACCCTCACGGCGGAAGAACGAGCCGGGGATGCGACCCGCGGCGTACATCCGCTCCTCGACGTCGACGGTCAGCGGGAAGAAGTCGAACTGCTCCTTCGGCTGCTTGCCGGCGGTGGTGGCGGAGAGGACCACCGTCTCGCCCAGCTGGGCGATGACGGAACCGGCGGCCTGGCGGGCCAGCCGACCGGTGGAGAAGGTGATCTCGCGGGTGCCGAAGGACCCGTTGTCGATCACGGCGGTGCGGGATTCGGTGCCGAGTTTGGTCTCGGTCATGTGCTGTAGTGCTCCTTCGCGTCGTGGGCCCACGACATCGGGGAGCTGCTCAGCCGGCCGGTCTTCGATCGAAGCGCCCGGGTGGCCGGCATGATGCCGGGATTCCCGGGGGCCACTACCGGAGACCGGTACGCTGACCGGCTCCCTGTCGGGTGGTCGCGCGGCCCGTGTTCTTCAGGTGGGACGCGGTACGGGGGAGCGGCCGGTCGGCCACTCCCCCGTCACGTCACCGGCGCAGGCCGAGCCGCTCGATGAGCGACCGGTAGCGGGCAATGTCCTTCTTCTGGACGTAGTTGAGCAGCCGACGGCGACGGCCGACCAGCAGCAGCAGCCCACGGCGGCTGTGGTGGTCGTGCTTGTGCACCTTCAGGTGCTCGGTCAGCTCGGCGATCCGCTTGGTGAGGACCGCTACCTGGACCTCCGGCGAACCGGTGTCGCCCTCGGCGGTCGCGTACTCCGCGCGGATGCTGGCCTTGGCTTCCTGGTCGAGCGCCATGTTCTCCCTGTTTCGATGGGTTGATCAAGTGGGTGTCCGTCGTCCAGCTGGACCGGTAACGGACCGGTACCTCGCACCCGCGGCGTCGAGCAGGCACGCGAGGCCCCACGCCGGTCACCCGACGTCCCGGCAAGACTACCAGCCCCCGGCGGAACCGCCCGGTGAAGGGCTCGTCGGGAGCGGCGCGATCCTCCCGCGATGATCAGCTCAACGCGCGTCGGGTGCGTGCGACGTCCTCTTCGATCTGGGCGATCAACGGCTCCACCGAGTCGTACCGGACCTGACCGCGCAGGTGTGCCACGAAGTCCAACGCCAGCCGCTCGCCGTAGAGGTCACCGTCGAAGTCCAGCGCGTACGCCTCCACCCGCCGCTCCCGGCCGGAGAACGTCGGGTTGGTGCCCACCGACACCGCCGACATCAGCGGCTCGCGCTGCCCCCGGCGGATCAGTCGGGCCGCGTACACCCCGTCGGCGGGAACCGCCGCGTACCGGTGGCAGAGCAGGTTGGCGGTGGGGAAGCCCAGCACCCGGCCGCGCTGGTCGCCACGGACCACCACTCCCTCCACCCGGTGCTGACGGCCCAGCGCGGCTGCCGCCGCGCCCACGTCACCCGCGTCGACACAGGAACGGATGTACGTGGAGGAGAAGACGGTGCCGTCCTGCGTGACGAGTGGGGCGTCCTCCACGCCGAAGCCGAAGGTCTGACCCAGCCGCTCCAGCAGCGCCACGTCTCCGGCAGCCCGGTGCCCGAAGCGGAAGTTGCTGCCCACCACCACAAGTGCCGCGTGCAGGTGCTCGACAAGGATGTCGTGCACGAACTGCTCGGGCGGCAGCCGGGAGAACTCCGGGGTGAACGGCACCACGCAGAGCACGTCCACGCCGAGCGCCTCGATCAACTCCGCCTTGCGGGCCGGTTCGGTGAGCACCGCCGGGTGGGAGCCGGGCCGGACCACCTCGGCCGGGTGCGGGTCGAACGTGACCACCACCGACTGCACGCCCAGTTCCCGCGCCCGGGTCACGGCGTGCCCGATGGTCGCCTGGTGCCCCTTGTGCACGCCGTCGAAAACGCCGATGGTGACGACCGAGCGCCCCCAGCCACCGGGCGCCGCGTCGTACCCCCGCCACCGCTGCATGCCATTCCTCCCCTGCAAGGAAGGGCCCCTTCTTAACGCCTGGTGTAGAGGAAGGGCCCCTTATTAACCACTGGCCAGGCGGCCCCGCGCCGCGCCAGCCTGCTTTCCGCCGTCAGGCCGGGGCGAGCACGATCTCCGCGCGGGCCCGACCGTCCCGCTCGCTGACGATAGCGATCAGGCCGCCGGCCGGGCCGAACACGGCGTACGGGCCGGTGAGGCCGGCCGGGTCCAGCGGCCCGCCGTGGGCGAGCACCCGCGCCTCGTCGGGCGTCGCCTCCCGCCGCGCGAAGAACCTGTCGGCAGCCGCGTCCAGTGGCAGGTTCACCACGTCCGGGGCGCGCTGCTCCAGCTCGTCGAGGGTGGCCGCCTCGGCGAGGGTGAAGCCACCCACCGCCGTACGGCGCAGCGCGGTCAGGTGCCCACCGACACCGAGCGCCAGGCCCGCGTCCCGTGCGATCGCCCGGATGTACGTCCCCGAGGAGCACGTCACGGCCACGTCCACGTCCACCACGTCCGGTGTGCCGCAGCGGATCTCCAGCACGTCAAGCCGGGAGATGGTGACCCGCCGGGCCGGAAGTTCGACGCTCTCGCCGTCCCGGACCCGCTTGTACGCCCGCTGCCCGTCGATCTTGATGGCGCTGACGGCGCTGGGGCGCTGGTCGACCTCGCCGCTGAGCGCGTGCAGGGCGGCCCGGATGGCATCGTCGGTGACCTGGCCGGCGGGAGTGGTGGCGATCACGTCGCCCTCGGCGTCGTCGGTGACTGTCGCCTGGCCGAGCCGGATGGTGCCGGTGTAGCTCTTGCCGGCGCCGATCACGTAGGTCAGCAGCCGGGTGGCGCGGCCGACGCCGATGACCAGCACGCCGGTGGCCATCGGATCGAGGGTGCCGCCGTGCCCGACCCGCCGGGTCTTCGCCAGCCGGCGGATCCGCGCCACCACGTCGTGCGACGTCATGCCGCCGGGCTTGTCGACCACGATCAGACCATCGGTGCTCACATCGCCCAAGCCTGCCAGACGCGGGCCCCGGTCAACGGACGGCCCCGACCACCGCCCACCTGCCGTCGCGCAACCGCAGCAGCAGGGCGACCAGGCGGATCACCACGAACAGGGTGAGGCCGGCCCAGATGCCGCCCAGCCCCAGCTCGAGCCAGTAGGCGAGCCAGATGGCCGGCAGGAAACCGCCCACCGCAGCCACGATTGTGAGGTTGCGCAGGTAGACGACGTCGCCTGCGCCGATCAGCACGCCGTCGAGGGCGAACACCACCCCGGCCAGCGGCAGCATGACGACGAACCACGGCCACGCCACCATGGCCTGTTCGCGTACCTGCGGGTCGGAGGTGAACCACGACGGTACGACGCCGGCGCCGGCGGCGATGAGCAGCGCGAAGGCGACGCCGCAGACGCCGCCGAGCAGCCCGATCCGGCGGGCAAGTGCCCGCGCGCCCCCGTCGTCCCCACCGCCGAGGGCGGCGCCCACCAGGGACTGCGCGGCGATGGCCAACGCGTCGAGCACCAGCGCTGTGAAGAACCAGAGTTGCAGGGCGATCTGGTGCGCGCCGACGGCGGCGGCGCCGAAGCGGGCGGCGACGGCTGTCGCGGAGAGGAAGCTGGCCTGGAACGCCACGCCGCGGATCAGCAGGTCCCGGCTGAGCACCAACTGCTGGCGGATCACCCGTGGTCGGGGTCGCAGCGACACCCGCTCGGAGATCAGCGCCGCCGCGAAGAGCACCCCGCAGAGCGTCTGAGCGACGACGTTGGCGATCGCCGATCCGTTGAGGCCCAGCCCGACGGGATAGACAAGCAGCGGGCACAGCAGCGCGGAGAGCAGGTTGGGCCCGAGCACGAAGAGCAGGGGGCGGCGGGTGTCCTGCACGCCCCGCAGCCAGCCGTTGCCGGCGGCGGCGAGCAACAGGCCGGGGGCGCCGAGGGCCGCGATCCGCAGCCAGTGTGCGGCGGCGTCGGCCACCTCGCCGCCACCGCCTGCGAGGGTACGCGCGAGCGCGCCCCCGCCGAACTGCATCCCGACCGCGATCAGCAGTCCGACGCCGAGCGCCAGCCAGGACGACTGGACTCCCTCGGCAACGGCTGCCGCCCGGTCGCCGGCGCCGAAGCGGCGGGCTGAGCGGCCTGTGGTGCCGTAGGCGACAACGGTGCCGACCCAGGCGGTGAGTGTCATCACAGTGCCGCCGATGGCGAGCGCGGCGAGCGGCACCCGGCCGAGGTGCCCGACCACTGCCGTGTCGACGAGCACATAGAGCGGCTCGGCGGCGAGCACGACGAGGGCCGGTAGGGCGAGCGCGGCGATCCGACGCGGCGAGGCTGGCTCGTTGGTGGCCGTCGCGGTGCCGGTGAGGACTGGCTGGTTCATCGCCGCCGATCCTGGCACGCCCCTTGTAAGGAGCACAAGAGCAGTGATCGCTTACGCATTTCTCGCTCGGTGTGAACGGCGAGGTATCGAGGCCGTCGGAGGTGGGACCGAGAGCGTCCCACTTGCGGAGGTCATTACCCTGGTCGGGACTCCCACTCCCGTGGTTCACATTTTGACAGCGATAGGGCCTACATTGAGCAGCAACTATCCCCCGCACGAAGGGCAGCAGCCCGACCCCAACGTCACACCCTGGAGCGGGCCGCCAGCCCCGCAGCAGGGCGGGTATCCGTCCTACGAGCAGCCCCCGGCTCCGCAGTACGGCGCCCCGGCTCCGCAGTACGGCGCCCCGATGCCCCCGCCGCAGTACGGCGTCCCTGTTCCGCCGCCGAAGAAGTCGAACAAGGGCCTGGTCATCGGCCTGGTCGCCGGCGCGGTGGTCCTGATCCTCGCGATCTGCGGCGCCGGAATCGGGCTCCTGGTCGCCTACGGCGGCGACGACGAGCCCTCGACCGTCGCATCTGCCGGCCCTACCCCGGGCACTGATGGCGGCAGCTCGCCGGACCCGGCGGCCACCCCCACGCCCGGCCAGTCGGCTCCGTCGAACGACAACAACTCGATGACAGCCCGGTTCTCCAGCGACCTGTCGAACGTCTGCGAGGGCAGCCAGATCCTCAACGCGGCCCCCTACAACGGCCCGTCCGGCGCCAAGGCGTACACGTTCTCGAACAACCCGGACCGGCCGACGTTCTGGTCGTCGAAGTTCGTCGGCTCGACCAAGCCGTACTACGCCAAGAGCAGTGAGTACGAGAGCGTGTCGGTGGTCGGCTGCCTGAAGTTCGAAGAGGGCAGCCAGGGCACGCCGAAGAAGTGCCAGTACAAGGACAGCTCGCAGAAGCAGGTCACCGTCGACTACGTCTCGTCGCGCTACACACTGACCTTCTACGCGGCCAAGACCGCCGAGAAGATCGGCGACGGCGGCACCGTGACCGCCCCGGCAGCCCGGTGCCCGAGCGTCATCTCCTACGACAAGTCCACGATGAGGGCGTACGCGGCCCCGGACTCCGGAACGATCGAAGCCGCCCTGGACAAGTTCCTGTCCTGAGCGGCTCCTGCGGGTGGCCGGGAAATACGGGGGACCCGGCCGCCCCCGGCAGTCATGTCGGCCGGCGGCAACGAGTGGGATATCAGAAGGGACGGGCGGTGACGCTGTCGATGACTACATCGACGTCGTCACCGCCGGTCATTTCGGGTCACTGACGGGTGTCCATCGAGGTCTGCAGTGCGCGGCGAGCCTGCTCGCGGGCGTCGTCGGTGGTCTCGGGCTTGGGCTTGTTCGGCATGGTGGCGCTCCTTCCAGGGTGCGAGCCGCCGACACGCGGCGACCCTCACGGGCGGTCGTACTGAACGCCCCACGGCAGTCCGGGGTTACCGGAACAGCCGGCTGGGCCGCGTGAGCCCGGGTCGGTCTGACCCTGGAGGAGGGCAGCGCGAGGTGTGGCGCCACCACCCACGACCTGCGCCGCAACGCGCCGCAGGCCGTCTCCCAAGTTATCGTTCAGGTCGACCAACTGCTTAGGGTTCCCGCCATCTGGACGGCGCACGACCCTGCTCAGCGGGCCAGGAAGTGCCACCCCAGCCACCACCAGAAACCGAACAGACCGATCCGGCCCACCGGTACCGGACCCACCTCGTAGCGCATCACGTACGCGCAGACCTCACCCATTGTGGGGATCCTGGAGCCCTCCCGGCGTGCCAGCCACTCGACCACGCCGAAGAGCACGAGCGCCACGAGGAAACCGCCGATAGCCAACGCCCGCATCATCGCCGCACCAGCCCCCAGAACGCGGCCAGCCAGGCAAACCAGGCAGCCGAGCGGGTCAGTTGGTCCTCCAGCAGCGGATCGGCAAGCCGCGAGAAGGTGGGAAAGTCATCGCCGACTGCCAGCACGAAGGTGGCACCCTCGAAGACGCCGAAGATCACCGCCGGCACCGCCCACCAGGCCGCCCCCGCACCCAGCCGACGCGGCGCCGGCCGCCGTGGCACGCGGTTGCTCAGACCGAGCCAGATCAGCACCCCGCCGGTGCCGAGCGTGTAGAGATTGGCCTCGGTCGAGAACGACGGGAACCGGCCACCGACGAGTGACAGGCAGACAAGAACCGGGACGGACACGGCGGGCCGGTCCCAGACTCGGGGGGCCTCCATGGTGAGGTCGTGCGGCTGCTCCATCCCGCAATTCTTCCCGGTCAACCTGAGTGCCGGAAGACCGACACCCCCCGGAGCTGACCCTGATCTTCGAGGTCAGCGGGCCGTATCGATGAGCGCCGCGCCAAGCTCGGCCCGGATCGCCGCGACCACCTGCTCGACGGTGCCCCGACCGGTGAACCCCGCCGCGAGCCGGTGCCCGCCCCCGCCCAGCACCACAGCCACCCGGCTGACGTCGACAGCGCCCTTGCTGCGCATCGACACGGCCCAGGTGTCGGGAGTGGTCTGCTTCAGCACGCAGCTCACGTCCGCCTCGGCGGTGCAGCGCACCGAGTCGATGAGCGCCTCCAGCACGTACGGCCGCTGGTCGTGACGGGCCAGGTCGTCGAGGGTTGCGAAGGTCCACACCAGACCTCGCCCGTCGGCGGCGGCCGGTTCCAGCCGGGCCCTGCCGAGCACCTCACCGAAGAGCCGCACGGCGCCGAAGGGCCGGGTGTCGAAGACCTGGCGGGAGATGTCACCGGGCGAGATGCCGGTGGCCAGCAACCGGGCGGCCAACTGGTGCACCGCCGGGGTGGTCGCCTCGAACCGGAACGAGCCGGTGTCCGTGGTGAGGGCCACGTACAGGCATTCCGCGACGGCCCGGTCCAGCGGTACGCCCAGCCGGGTCAACAACTGCTCGGCCACCACCGACGTCGCCGCGGCGCTCGCGTCGATCAGGTTCACCGTCCCGAAGCCGGGATTTGAGGCGTGGTGGTCGAGCACCAGCGACGCGCCCGCCGCCGACAGTCGCCCGGCCAGCTCGCCGAGGCGCGACTCGCTGGCCGCGTCGAAGCAGATGACCAGATCGGGGGCCGGGTCCGCCGCGCCCGCCGGGACCAGCAGGTCCAGGCCGGGCAGACCCCGGAACGGCTCCGGGACCTCCGGCGGCCCGGGAAAGGTCGCCTGCAACCGGTGTACGCCGAGCTGGCGCAGGCCCAGACCGAAGCCGAGCATGCTGCCCAGCGCGTCGCCGTCCGGGTTGACGTGACAGATCAGCAGCACCCGGCCGGTCGCCGGGAGGTCGCGGATCAGCGCCTCGGCGGCGGCCCAGTCCGCCTCGGCGGGGCCGGTGCCGGTCATTGCGGCGAGCTGGGTGCCGGCGGCGCCGGTCACCGCGCTTCCCCACCCCGGGGGGTGTCTGTGGCCTCGTCGGCCTCGTCGGCGTCGTCCTCGTCCTCGTCGACCCGGTACGGCTGCGGCTCACCCGCGTACTTGGCCTGGGCTGCGAGGCGCTGCACCTCGGCGTCGGCGTTGCGGGCGGCGGCGAGCAGGTCGTCGATGTGCTTGACCTGGTCCTGTACGTCGTCGAGGACGAACGTCAGCGTCGGCGAGTGCCGCAGCCCGAGCGCCTTGCCGACGGTGCTGCGCAGCATCCCCTTGGCGCTCTCCAGCGCCGCAGCGGTGTCCGCCTGGGCCACCGCGTCACCGAGCACCGTGTAGAACACCGTCGCGTCCCGCAGATCCGCTGTGATCCGGGCGTCGGTGATGGTGATCATGCCGAGCCGCGGGTCCTTGATCTGGCTCCGCACCACCGACGCGACCAGCTCACGCACCCGCTCGGCGTGCCGGCGTACCTTGGCCGGATCAGACATCTCGCCACCTCCACGGCGTCCTGCTCCCGGTCGACCGGCGACCGTGGCCGCCGGCCGACCGGCCAACATCTCGAACACTACCTTCGCGGCCCGCACCGGTCGCCCGGCACCGCCGGCACTCCTGTTCACGCCCGGCGCTGCCGTAATTCTGGTCACGCCGGGCGCGGCCGGCGTTCCTGGTTCACGCCAGGCGCCGCACGCAATCAGTCGTCGTCGAGGCCGTACAGCCGGCGTCGAACCGACAGCAACTCGACCTCGGGGCGAGCGGCAACCAGATGCTCGCAAGAGTCGAGCACCTCGCGGACGTGTACCGCCTCGGCGGCCACAACGGCCACCGCTATCTCTGCCCGACCTTGCAGGTCGAGCGCACCCACCTCGGCGGCCGAAACCTCGAAGCGGCGCAGGGCCGCCACGATCGGCCGTACATATGATCTCTTGGCTTTGAGCGACCTGGAGTCGCCTGGCAGCAGCAGGTCGAAGACCGCGGTTCCGGTGAACATCGCCACGGACGATACCGGCAACCCACCCCGCATGATCAAGGGGTTTACGCCGGTCGGCGTAAACCCCTTGATCAGCGTGTCACTGCCGGATCAGGCGCGAACCTTCTCCCGCATCTCGAAGGTCTCGATGACGTCGCCGACCTGGACGTTGTTGTAACCACCCAGGGTCAGACCACACTCGAAGCCCTCGCGGACCTCGGTGGCGTCGTCCTTGAACCGCTTGAGCGAGGTGATCGTGAGGTTGTCCGCCACGACCGTCCCGTCCCGAAGCAGCCGAGCCTTCGCGTTGCGTCGGATGATGCCCGACCGGACGATGCAACCGGAGATGTTGCCGATCTTGGACGAGCGGAAGACGTCGCGGATCTCCGCGCTGCCCAGCTCGACCTCCTCGTACTCCGGCTTGAGCAGGCCCTTGAGCGCTGCCTCGATCTCCTCGATGGCCTGGTAGATGACGGTGTAGTACCGGATCTCCACGCCCTCGCGGTCGGCCATCTCGCGGACCTTGTTCGAGGCCCGCACGTTGAAGCCGATGATCGTGACCGGCTCGGACGAGGCACTCGCGAGCATGACGTTGCTCTCGGTGATCGCGCCGACGCCCCGGTCGAGGACCTTGAGCTGGACCTCCTCGGGAATGTCGAGGTTGAACAGCGCGTCCTCCAGGGCCTCCACCGAACCGGAGACATCGCCCTTGAGGATGAGGTTGAGCGACGTCTTCTCGCCCTCCTTGAGCTGCTCCATGAGCGTCTCGAGGGTGGCCCGACCACGGGAGTTGGCGAAGGACGCCGCCCGCCGCCGTGCCTGCCGCTGCTCGGCAATCTGCCGCACCGTGCGGTCGTCCGCCGCGGCGAGGAACGTGTCTCCCGCGCCGGGCGGCGCGGTCAGACCCAGCACCATGACCGGACGCGCCGGCCCAGCCTCGGAGAGCTGGTTGCCGTTCTCGTCGAGCATGGCCCGGACCCGGCCGTGCGCCCCACCGGCGACGATCGAGTCGCCCGCCCGCAGGGTGCCCTTCTGCACCAGCACCGTCGCCACCGCACCGCGGCCCTTGTCCAGGTGCGCCTCGATGGCCACACCCTGCGCCGGCCCGTCGATCGGAGCGGTCAGCTCCAGCGACGCGTCGGCGGTCAGCAGGACGGCCTCGAGCAGCTCCTCGATGCCGATGCCCGGCTTGGCTGCCACGTTGACGAACATGGTCTCGCCGCCGTACTCCTCGGCGACCAGGCCGTACTCGGTCAGCTGCTGGCGAACCTTGTCCGGGTTGGCCTCCGGCTTGTCGACCTTGTTGACCGCGACCACGATCGGCACGTCGGCCGCCTTGGCGTGGTTCAACGCCTCGATGGTCTGCGGCATCACACCGTCGTCGGCCGCGACGACCAGGATCACGATGTCCGTGACCTGGGCGCCACGAGCACGCATGGCGGTGAACGCCTCGTGACCCGGGGTGTCGATGAAGGTGACCGCCCGGTCCTCGCCCTCGTGCGGGACGTGGACCTGGTAGGCACCGATGTGCTGGGTGATGCCACCCGCCTCACCGGCCACGACGTTCGCCTTACGGATGGCGTCGAGCAGCTTGGTCTTACCGTGGTCGACGTGACCCATGACGGTCACCACCGGCGCACGGCTGACCAGACGCTCCTCGGCCACCTCCGCGTCGAGGTCGATGTTGAACTGCGCGAGCAGCTCGCGGTCCTCGTCCTCCGGGCTGACGATCTGGATGTCGAAGCCCAGGTGCTCACCCAGCAGGTGCAGGGTGTCGTCAGAACAGGACTGGGTCGCGGTCACCATCTCGCCCAGGTTGAACATCTCCTGGACCAGCGAACCCGGGTTGGCGTTGATCTTGTCCGCGAAGTCGGACAGCGAGGCGCCACGGGAGAGCCGGACGACCTGACCCTGACCCCGGGGAGCACCCGAGCTCATGGTCGGAGCCGACAGGTTGTCGAACTCCTGTCTGCGCTGCTTCTTGGACTTGCGACCGCGCGTCGGCCGACCACCCGGACGCCCGAAAGCACCCGCGGCGCCGCCGCCACGGCCACGACCGCCCGCACCCGGACGACCGCCGCCACCGGCCGGACCACCCGGACGGAAACCGCCACCGGGAGCACCCGCACCGCCGCCGGGACCGCCACGGTAGCCACCGCCACCGCCGGCACCCGCGCCGCCACCGGGGCCGCCGCGGTAACCGCCGCCACCGCCACCGCCGCCGGGACCGCCACGGAAACCGCCGCCACCGCCACCGGGACGACCTGCGCCGCCACCGGGACGACCGGCGCCACCGGGACCGGGGCGACCGGCAGCCGGACGCTGGCTCGGCATGGACGCCGGGCTGGGCCGCGGCGGCATGGAGTTCGGGCTCGGCCGCGGCGGCATGCCCGCCGGAGTGTTGGGCCGAGGGCCACCCGCACCGGCGGCCGGGGGCCGCTGCTGCTGGCCACCCTGGATGCCGAACGGGTTGTTACCGGCGCCGCGCGCCGGCGGGCGACCGCCCGGCCGGGCACCCGGACCGGGAGCCGGCGTGCTCGGACGAGCTGCCGGCGAACCGGGACGGGGCGGCATCGCCGCGGGACCCGGCCGAGGACCGGGCCGGTTACCGCCGTCTGCCGGAGGCTCCCGGCGAACGGGGTTGTCCCGCTGCTGCTGGCGGGCTGCCTGCGCGGCCTTGACCGCGGCCTCCTGCTCAGCCTTCAGCGCGGCGGCACGCGCCTCCGCGGCCGCCACCTCGATGTCGTGGGCACTCGCCGGCTTGGCGACCGGGGTCACCGTCTGCGGCGCACCGGGAACCGGCCCCTTGGGCTTCGGACCGGGTGCCGGCGCGGCCGGCCGCCGGGGCGGCATCGGCTTGGCCGAGACCCGGGGCGCGCCCGGGGTCGGGGACGGCGTGGGACTCGGGGTCGAAGCCGGCGCCGACGCGGGCGCCGACGGGGCGGCCGGTGCCGGAGCACCGGTCGACGCGACGAATGCGTTACGCAGTCGTCGGGCGACGGGCGCCTCGACGGTGCTGGACGCGGACTTCACGAACTCGCCCATTTCCTTCAGCTTGGCGAGAACGGTCTTACTCTCGACCCCGAGCTCTTTTGCAAGCTCGTGTACGCGGGCCTTGCCTGCCACTGCACTCCTCACTCCGAGGTCGTGCGGGCAGCACCCGCAGCGACCTCACTCGTGCACTTGAAGCCTGGTCATTTCAGGGACTTCATCGTGTGCTCATGTCGGTCGTCCTACCCTGCTAGCGACCCTCGCCCGGTCGGGCTGACCGGACGTAGTGGTTGGCGCATCGACGTGCTCTGCCAGCACACCGTGGTCGAGGACCTCGGTGATGCGCAGCGCTCGCCCAAAGGCGCGGCGCCGCACCGCCAGCGCGAAGCAGGCCGGATCCGGGTGCATGTTCGCTCCCCGACCCGGCAGCCTGCGGAACGGATCAGGCCGGAGGCTGTAGCCAGCCTCGTCCCCGATCGCGACGACCCGCAGCAATTCGCTGGCCGGCGCGCGCTTCCGGCAACCCACACAGGTGCGCTCCGGCTGCGCGCGTCGTACCACTGGAGGAAGTCTACCCCTAGCTGCCCGAGATCGCGCTGCCCGGCTCCGGTACCTGATCAGCTCCGCCACGCGCGGCAGGCGCGGCCTGCTCAGCGTCGGACCGGATGTCGATACGCCAACCGGTCAAACGGGCAGCGAGGCGGGCGTTCTGCCCCTCCCGGCCGATGGCGAGGGAGAGCTGGAAATCCGGGACGGTCACCCGGGCGGCCCGGCCGGCCAGGTCCACCACCTCGACCCGCAGGGCCTTGGCCGGCGACAACGCGTTGCCGACGAAGGTGGCCGGGTCGTCCGACCAGTCAATGATGTCGATCTTTTCGCCGTGCAGCTCGCTCATCACGGCCCGGACGCGCTGACCCATCGGGCCGATACAGGCGCCCTTGGCGTTCACCCCGGGGACGGTCGAGCGTACGGCGATCTTCGTACGGTGACCTGCCTCACGCGCGATCGCGCCGATCTCCACGGTGCCGTCAGCGATCTCCGGAACCTCCAGCGCGAACAACTTCTTGACAAGCGCCGGATGCGACCGGGACAGGGTGATCTGCGGCCCGCGCATGCCCTTGGCCACGTGCACCACAACGCAGCGGATCCGCTCGCCGTGGGCGTACCGCTCGCCGGGCACCTGCTCGGACTGCGGCAGCACGCCCTCCAGCTTGCCCAGGTCGACGCTGACGATGCCCTTCTCGATCCGCGTCTCGTGGGCCTGCACCACGCCGGTGACCAAGTCACCCTCGCGGCCCACGTACTCGCCGAAGTGCACCTCGTCGGTGGCCTCCCGCAGCCGCTGGAGGATCACCTGCTTCGCGGTCATGGCGGCGATCCGGCCGAAGTCGTGCGGGGTGTCGTCCCACTCCCGCACCAGGCTGCCGTCGGAGTCCATCTCCTGCGCGTACACGAGGGCAGCGCCGGACTTGCGGTCGATCTCCACCCGGGCGTGCGGCTCGGCGCCGTCGGTGTGCCGGTAGGCGGTCAGCAACGCGGTCTCGATCGCCGCGAGAATCGTGTCGAACGGGATCTCCCGCTCGCGCTCGAGTGCGCGTAGCGCCGCGAGGTCGATGTTCACCTCTCCTCGTCCTCCACATCATCTTCGTCGTCGATGTCGTCTGAATCGTCGGTGTCGTCGGTGTCGTCGGCGTCGTCGAACTCGTCGTCGACGTCGGTGTCGTCGGGCTCACCCAGCTCGGCGAGGCGGGTGAACTCGACCTGCACCCGGCCCGGCCCCAGCTCGGCGTACGTAAAGGAGTCGCGACCGGAGTCGGTCTCCAGCTGCACTGTCTCGTCGTCGGCAGCGACCACCCGGCCGGTCAGCTGGCGACCCCCGGAGGGCTCGGCGCGCTGGCCGGGCAACGCGACCGCGCCCCGGACGGTGACCTTGACGAGCCGGCCAACGTTGCGCCGCCAGTGCCGGGGCAGGGTGAGCGGCCGGTCCACGCCCGGCGAGCTGACCTCGAGCTGGTATTCCCCGGCGAGGATGTCGCCGCCGGACTCCTCGGCCGCGTCCAGCGCGGCCGAGACCGCGCGGGAGACGTCGGCGACGGCGTCCAGGTCGATCCCGCCGTCGGCGTCCACGATCACCCGCACCACGTGCCGGCGGCCGGCCCGGGAGACCGACAGGTCCTCCAGGTCGTAGCCCGCGCCGTTGACCACCGGCTCGATCACGGTCCGCAACTGGGTGCGTCGCGCCGCCAGATCACCGCCACCACGGGGAGCCGCGGTGCCGCGCGAGGCGCGGGGAGCACCGTCACGAGAACCGCTGTCGCGGGAACCGCCGTCGCGGGGTCGACCCGTCGACCTGGTGGCACGGCCACGCTGTGTCATCTCCGCACCCTTTCACTGGTCGATCGGGACGCTCGTCCCGCCATGCCGGCACGCCACCGGAGCGGACGCGCCGGCGGCTGCGCAGAGCGTAACGCGCCCGCCGGTCGCCGGACCGGGCGGCGCACCGACGCCGGTGGCCCGCGGACCGGCACGCATGGTGTTGACTTGCCCGGTGGGGATCGGCAGAACGACACAGCGCAACCATTCATCCGGACATTCCCGGCGAAAGCTCTTGCGCGCCGGAGCGCTGTTGGCGCTCGGCGGCGGCGTGGCCCCGCTGACCGGCTGTGATCTTTTCGATCGGGACGACAAGCCGGCACCGCCACCGGACCCGCTGCGGCCGATGGTCGACGAGTCGTTGGGGCTGGCCGCGGCACACCGGGAGGTCGCCGTGGCCCATCCGGACCTGGCCGGCCGCCTCGACCCCATCGCCGCGACGCACACCGCGCACGCCACCGAACTCGCCCGGGTCATCGGCGTCGCGCTCCCCTCGGCGCCCGCCGCAGCGCCGAGCAGCACCCCGGCGGCAGAGCCGGCCGGCGCGCTGGCCGCCCTGCGTGCGCTGGAGAAGACCGCCCAGCAGTCCGCGACAGCCGCCTGCGCGTCAGCACCTGCGGACCGTGCGGCGCTGCTCGGCTCCATCGCCGCCGCGCGGGCCACCCACCAGGAGGCACTGAAGTGAGGCAGCCGACCCCCGGGGAGGCGCTCGCCGCCGCCCTCTCCGCCGAGTACGCGGCCATCTACGCCTACGGGCGCATCGGCGTCCGGCTCACCGGGGCGGCACGCGACGCCGCACGGCAGGCCGAGGCGTCGCATCGGCGTCGGCGCGACGCGCTCGTGGTGCAGCTCAGCACCACCGGCGGCACCGTGCCACCGGATCGGGCCGGGTACGCGCTGCCGTTCGCCGTCACCGACCGGGCCAGCGCGTTGCGGCTTGCCGTCGAGGTGGAGGAGCGGACGGCGGCGCACTGGCGGGCCGCGTTGGCGTCCACCACCGGCGCCGACCGCGACCAGGCGCTGGCCGCCCTCGTCGAGTACGCCGTACGCGCCACCAGGTGGCGCAAGACCGCCGGCGTCGCCCCGCTGACTGTCGCATTTCCCGGTCGCCCGAGCTGAACTGAATCCGCTCCGGTTGCGGTGCGCATACCAGGTATGCATACTCCGTTGCCATGTCCATCCGTCACGGGCTGCTCGCCCTCCTCGAACGCGGCCAGATGTACGGCTACCAGCTGCGCGCCGCATTCGAGGAGTCGACCGGATCGACGTGGCCGCTGAACATCGGGCAGGTCTACACCACGCTGTCCCGGCTGGAACGCGACGGACTGGTGCGCCCGCTGCCGGAGAGCGAGGCGGGGCAGCGCCCGTACGAGATCACCGACGCCGGCCGGGCGGACCTGGCCCTGTGGTTCGCCACCCCGATCAGCCGCAACGACCGCCCCCGCGACGAACTGGCGATCAAGCTGGCGTTGGCGCTGACCACCCCCGGGGTGGACGTCCGCTCGGTGGTGCAGGCCCAGCGCAGCGCCACGATGCGGGCCCTTCAGGAGTTGACCAGGTTGAAGTACGCCAGCGACCGTCCGGAGGACCTGCCCTGGCGGCTGGTGCTGGACTCGATGGTGTTCCAGGCCGAGGCGGAGGTGCGCTGGTTGGACCACTGCGAGAGCAGCCTCGTCCGGCACCGGCCCACCGGCCCGCCGCCCCCGCTGCCCGGCCCGGGCGCCGACGGGGCGCCGGACGCGGCACGATGGGCCGACGAGGGGGCGCGCCGGTGAGCGACCCGGACGACGCGGTGCTGGAGCTGCGCGCCGTCCACCGCACCCACGGGACCGGCGCGGCGGCGGTGCACGCCCTGCGCGGTGTCAGCCTGGTCGTCCGGCCGGGTGAGCTGGTCGCCGTGATGGGTCCGTCCGGCTCCGGCAAGTCGACGCTGCTGGCCCTCGCGGGCGGCCTGGACCGCCCGACCCGCGGCGACGTACGGGTCGAGGGGCAGCAGCTCGGGGCGTTGGACCCGCGCGGGCTGGCCCAGCTGCGCCGCCGCCGGATCGGCTACATCTTCCAGCAACTCAACCTGCTGGGCAGCCTGAGCGCGCTGGAGAACGTCGCGCTTCCGCTGGAACTCGACGGCGTGGGCGGGCGCAAGGCCCGTACTGCCGCCCTGGCCGCGCTGGCCGAGGTGGGGCTGCCGGCCCTTGCCGACCGTTTCCCCGACCAGCTCTCCGGCGGCCAGCAGCAGCGGGTGGCCATCGCCCGCGCGCTTGTGGGCGAGCGGCGGCTGGTGCTCGCCGACGAACCGACGGGGGCGCTGGACTCGCAGACCGGTGAGGCGGTGCTGCACCTGCTGCGCCGCCGGGTCGACGCGGGCGCCGCCGGCATCCTCGTCACCCACGAGGCGCGGCACGCCGGCTGGGCCGACCGGGTGGTGTTCCTGCGCGACGGGGTGCTCGTCGACACGACGGCCCCGCTGGGCAGCGTCGAGCAACTGCTGTCCGGCAGCGACCGTTGACCCTCCGCCGGACGACGCGGGCAGCCGGCCCGGTCACCGACGCTTCGCCCGCTCAGCCGGTGCCGCCGCGCGTACCACGGGGGCGGCGGCGCTTCGCCGAGCTGGCCGGATCCTGGCGGGCGGCGTTGCGGATCGCCCGGCGGGAGTCGCGGCGGGCGCGCCGACGTACCGCCCTGGTGCTCGCGATGATCGCCCTGCCGGTGCTGGTGCTGTCCTTCCTCGCGGTGAGCTACGACATGGCCGAGTTGACCGCGCAGGAAAAGATCGACAGGCGCCTCGGGATCGCCGACGCGGAACTGCGGTGGTTCGCCGACACCCCGATCGATCAGGACGAGTGGGGTGAGAGCTGGTATCCCCGCAACGGCGACGCCGAGGCGTCCAGCCATCCGGCCACGGCCGCCGAGGTGAGCGCGTTGCTCGGTCCGGGCAGCCGGTTCACCGAGGTACGCGGCCGGATGCCGCTGACAGTGCAGGGCCCCGAGGGGGAGGAGACCTTCCAGGCCCGGGTGCTCGACCTCACCGACCCGCTGGCCCGGGGGCTTGTGCGGTTCCGGTCGGGGAGGGCACCTCGGGAGCCCGCCGAGGTGGCGGTGAGCCCGACCGCGCTGCGCCGCCTCGACGTACGCCTGGGCGCGGTGGTGGCCACCGCTGACGGGCTGAGGGCGTACACGGTGGTGGGGGTGGTCGAGTTTCCCGACGACCTCGGCCCGACGGTGGCGCTGCACCCGTCGGCCGTACCTCGCAACGAGCCACTTCTCGACAGCAGTTGGCTTGTGGATGTGCCCGGCGGTGTCGACGCCGCGATGGTGGCCCGGCTCAACGACAACGGCGTGGGGGGGGCGCCGCGCGACCACCACGGCACTGGCGGGTGGACCCGCACGTGGCTCGGGTCCGTCGGACCAGCCGATTCCAACGACCTCAGCACCGGGGTGCTGATCGCCGGCCTCGGGTTGCTGGAGGTGGTGCTGCTGGTCGGGCCGGCGTTCGCGGTGGGTGTCCGCCGACGACGCCGGGACCTGGCGCTGGTCGCGGTGGCCGGCGGGGACTCCGCCCAACTGCGTCGGGTCGTGCTCGCCGACGGTGTGGTGCTGGGCGTGCTGGGGGCCGTCGTCGGGCTGCTGCTCGGGGTCGCCGCCGCGTTCGCGGGTCGCCCGCTGATGGAGCAGTACGTCTTCAGCGCCCGGTTCGGCGGGTACCGCTGCTGGCCGGCGGCGCTCCTGGTGCTCGCTGGGGTAGCGGTGCTGGCCGGGGTCCTCGCCGCGGTCGCGCCGGCCTGGACGGCCGCCCGCCAGGATGTCGCGGCCGGGCTCGCCGGGCGGCGTACCCCGCCGACGTCCCGGACCCGGTGGCTGGCCCTGGGGGTGGTGTTGACCTGCGGCGGGGCGGCGCTCGCCGCGTACGGGGCCACCCAGACGTCGGCGGCGGTGATCCTGACCGGCCTGATCCTCGGCGAACTCGGTCTGGTGTGTTGCACACCCACGCTGATCGGCGTGCTGGCGAGGCTCGGCCGGGTGCTGCCACTGGCTCCCCGGATCGCGCTGCGTGACGCCAGCCGCAACCGGGCCGCCGCCGCACCGGCGATCTGCGCGGTGATGGCCGCCGTGGCCAGCAGTGTGGCCCTCGGCGGGTACCTGGCCAGCGACCGCGTCCGGCAAGCGGACACCTACCAGCCGATACTGCCGACGGGCCACCTGCTGGTCAACCCGGAGCACTCGACCCGGCGGCCCACGCTGGCCCAGGTGACCGCCGCGGCACAGGAGACGTTGGGCACCGACGCCGTCGCCTCAGTGCAGACGGTTGCCTGCGCCGAAGCGGGCAGCGGCTACTGCGACGTCACACCGCAACTGCCGCCGACACAGGTCTGCCCCTGGCAGCCCGATGCTGTCCTGTCCGCGTCGCAGCGCCGGCAGGCACGGGCCGACCCGCGTTGCCAGGTCTCCGAGACGACGCGCTTCGTCCCCTGGGTGCAGTCCTGGGTGGATGACGGCACGGCCCTGCCGTTGTTGACCGGCGCCGACCCTGCGGCGACCGCCACCGCAGCCGGGGTGCTGCGGGCCGGTGGCGTGGTGGTGACCGACCCGCGCTACGTGCACGACGGCCGGGTGACAGTACGGATGACGCCGTCGGACGGCGGAACGCCGATAACCGCGGACTTCCCCGGGTACGCGCTGCCCGCGTTCGTGGGCGAGTCCCGCCTGCTGCTGTCCGAGCCCTCGGCCCGCAGCCTCGGCCTGCGCGTGTCGTCCGCCGGTTGGGTGGTCGGCACCGCGACGCCGCCGGACAGACAGCAGCAGGAGCGGTTCACCGCCGTCCTGCGGCCCTTCGGGCCGATTTCGCTGAGCGTCGAGTCCGGCGCCGCCCCCACCGACATCTCACCGGTGCTTCTCCTGCTCGCCGCGGCGGCCGGCTTGATCACAGTGGGCGCCGCCGGGATCGCGACAGCGCTCGCCGCCGCCGAGGGGCGGGCCGAGTTGTCCACCCTCGCGGCGGTCGGCGCGGCCCCGGCGGTACGCCGGATGCTGGCGATCTGCCAGGCCGGGGTCATCGCGGGTCTCGGTTCGGTGCTCGGCATCGTGGCCGGGCTGGGCACCGCGGCGATAGTGCTGTTCTCGGTCAACCGCCAGTACGCGGCGGCCTGGCCGGCACCCGCCCCGTACCCGTACGTGGTGCCGTGGCCGGTGCTCGGCGTCCTGGTGCTGGTGCCTCTGGTGGCGATGCTCGGCGCGGGCCTGTTCACCCGCGCGCGGCTGCCGATCGAGCGGCGGTTGGACTGACCCGAGGTCGGTGGGATTCACCGCTGTGGAAACCTGGGCCGTCCGGAGGTGCCACCGGGGCGCGGCAGCCGGCAGACTGGTCCGCGTGTCTGCGCTTGGAACACTCACCCGTCGGGTCGGCCATCACCGCTGGTTCGGTGCCGCCGCCCGCCTGCTGGTGCCCGCCGACCGGATCGTCGGCCGGCTCACCCGTGGGCGGGTGGTCGCGCTCGGCCTGATCCCGTCCCTCGTCATCACCACCACCGGCCGCCGCTCCGGCAAGCCGCGCAGCAACCCCCTGCTCTACGTGCCCGACGGCGACGCCTACGTGGTGATCGGCTCCAACTGGGGGCAGACGCAGCAGCCCGCCTGGTCGCTGAACCTGCTCGCCGAGCCGACCGCCGAGGTGGACGTGCGGGGCCAGCGGATCCCGGTGCGCGCCGTGCTGGCCACCGGCGTCGAACGGGACCGGCTGTGGCAGCTGCTGGTCACCGAGTGGCCGGCGTACCGCGCGTACGTCGAGCGGGCCGGCGATCGGGAGATCCGGGTCTTCCGGCTGGAGCCGACCGGGCGCGGCGCGCCGGCCGAGCCACGGTCGGCTGGCTAGGCTGACCTCGGGTTCGAGTCGGAGGTGGCGGCGGTGAGGGCGAGCAGTCAGCCGATCCGGCGAGCCGTACGGACACCCACGAGGGCCGCCGGATGAGCGTGAGCGACGATCAGCCCCGGGTGCGCGACGATCAACGGTGGACGGTCGCGGAGCGGGTGGCCGAGGCGATCCGACGGCGCTTCCCCGCCGACGTGCTGGCGATCGCGGTGCACGGTCCCCTGGCGCACGGCGACGACGACGGCGGTGGGGACGGCGAGGTGGGACTGCTGGTGGTCACCTACCGGCCGGGCACCGGTCCACGGCCGGCGACCCGGCGGGTCGACGGGGTGCTTGTCGACCTGACGGTGGCCGCCGCCGACGACTACCTCGGGCAGGCCCGGCAGCTCTCCCCGCTGTGGCCGTTGACCGCCGACCGGTACGTGACCACCCAGGCGCTGCACGACCCGACGGGTTGGCTGCGGACGTTGCGCGACGAGCATCTGGGCCGGCTGGCCCGCGCCCGGCCGGGCGAGTTCAGCACCGCCGCCCGGCAGTCGTGGTACAGGGGCAGTGCGGCGCATTCCCGGGCCGCCCGGCTCGCCGAGTGGTACGAGACCGACCAGGCGCTGCTCATGCTCGGTGAGGCGCGGCTGGCCGCGGCGACGGTGACCGGCCTGCTGAGCCGCACCTACTTCCGTGACCCGGGTGACGCGGTGCGACGCACCGGTCTGGCTGGCGCGGACATGACCGAGGTGGGTGTGGTGCTGACCCGGCAGGCCGACGAGCTGGCTGCCCGTGGCCGACCGGTGGACGGCACCGTCGACGACCTGCTCACCGGCTGACCGGCGTCACAGCCCGCCCTGCACGCCGATCAGCGAACCGATCAGATACGTAGCCCCGGCCGCCGCGGCACCCAGCAGCAGTTGCCGCAGCCCGCTTGTCCACCAGGGCCGGCGGGTGAAGCGCGCCACCACCGCGCCGGCGGCGAACAGCCCGAGCCCGCCCACGGCGAGCGCCAGCCAGAGGGCGCTGGCGCCCAGCAGGTACGGCAGCAGCGGCACCAGCGCGCCCACGGAGAAGAACAGGAACGAGGAGAACGCCGCCGCCCACGGGCTCGGCTGGTCGTCGGGGTCGACGCCCAACTCTTCTCGGACGTGCACCCGCAGCGCCTCTTCCGGGTCACGCCGCACCGCCTCGGCGACCTGGGTGGCCAGGTCCCGGGACAGGCCACGGGCCACCCACGCGTCGGCCAGTTCGCGGGCCTCCGCCTCGGGGTGCCGTTCCAGTTCCCGTCGCTCCTTGGCGACCTCGGCGGCGATCTGCTCGTTTGCCGACCGCACGCTCGTGTACTCGCCCAGCCCCATCGAGATCGCGCCCGCCACCAGGCCGGCGGAGCCGGTGAGCACGATGCTGCGCGGCGACACCCCACCGCCGCCGACGCCGGCGATGAGGGCGATGTTGGTGACCAGCCCGTCCATCGCGCCGAAGACGGCCGGCCGCAGCCAGCCGCCGGACACGTCCGCGTGGTGGGCTTCGCGGAGCGCCGCAGGGGTGTCGGTCACGGCAGGGTCAGGATTTCGTGGCCGTCGTCGGTCACCACGATGGTGTGCTCGAACTGGGCCGTCCACTTGCGGTCCTTGGTCACGACGGTCCACCCGTCGTCCCACATGTCGTACTGGTAGGTGCCGAGCGTGATCATCGGCTCGATGGTGAAGGTCATTCCCGGCTCCATGATGTCCGTGGGGCGGGGACTGTCGTAGTGCGGCACGTAGAGCCCGCTGTGGAAGGACTCCCCGATGCCGTGGCCGGTGAAGTCGCGGACCACTCCGTAGCCGAACCGCTTGGCGTACGACTCGATGACCCGGCCCACCACGTTGATCTGCCGGCCCGGCTTGACCGCCCGGATGCCGCGCATCATCGCCTCGTGGGTCCGCTCGACGAGCAGCCGGGCCTCGTCGCTGACCTCGCCCACGCAGAAGGTGGCGTCGGTGTCACCGTGCACCCCGCCGATGTACGCGGTCACGTCGACGTTGATGATGTCGCCGTCCTGAAGGACCGTGGAGTCCGGGATGCCGTGGCAGATGACCTCGTTGATGCTCGTGCAGCAGGACTTGGGGAAGCCCCGGTAGCCGAGCGTCGACGGGTACGCGTCGTGGTCGCAGAGGAACTCGTGCACCACCCGGTCGATCTCGTCGGTGGTCACGCCGGGTTTGCAGTGCTCGCCGGCGAGCTGTGTCGCCTGGGCGGCGAGCCGGCTGGCCACCCGCATCTTCTCGATGGTCTCGGGTGTCTGCACGTGCGAGCCGCGCCACTCCTGCGGCTGCTTCTTGCCCACGTATTCCGGGCGGGAAATGTGGGCGGGCACCGGTCGCCACGGCGAGAGCGTGCCTGGCGTCAGCGGCGGACGTTCGGTCATGTCCCAAGCCTATCGCCGGGCCACCGGTGACCCGCGCCACGGCGGCGCGGTACCGGTTGTTGCTCCGTCGTGTCGCCTGTGCCATGGTGTCTGCGTGGATCAAGGAGGAGCACCGCCTGTCTTCTCCGCCAGCGGAGAAATCGACGGTGATCACTTCCATGTGGTGGTGACCGGCGAGGTCGACATGGCGACCGCCGACACCATGCTCCAGACCGCGCTGCGCGAGCCCGCCCAGCGGCTCACGCTCGACCTGCGCGCTGTCACCTTCTTCGACTCGGCCGCCATCCACGCCCTGGTCCGGCTCGCCCAGCAGTTCACCGGCACGTTGTCAGTGCTGCCGTCCCGGCAGGTCCGCCGGGTGCTGGAGATCTCCGGCCTGGGCGACCAGGGCTGGCTCGAACAAGCCTGACCCCCGGTCAGGGCTGCAACTGCCGGCGCAGCGTCACCTCGGTGCCCTCGTCGGTACGCCGCACGGTCAGGTCGCCCAGGGCGCCGATCAGCGACAGCCCTCGCCCCCGGAACCCGGAGTCGGTCGACTCGCGCCACTGCCCGCTGTCGCGCACCGTGGCGGTCACCGTCCGGTCCTCGATGGCCACCTCGACGCTGATCACCGACTCGGCAGGGTCGACCGGGTGCTCGATGGCGTTGGCGGCGGCCTCCGAAACAGCCACGGTCAGGTCGAACAGGTCGGTCTCGCCCACGGAGTGCGCGACAAGGAAGTCCTCCAGGCGCTTGCGCAGCACGCTCAACCGGGTCGGGTCGGCCGGCAACCGCAATGCGAACCGGTTCAGCTCGGCCGCCTCCAGTGCGAGCACCGCCACGTCGTCGCGCCGCGCGCGCCCGGAGACCCGGTCGACCACAGTGTCGATCAGATCCGCCACGTGCTCGCCCGGCGTGCCCGCGTCGGCACGCAGTTGGGCGAGCGCGGCGTCGATGCCGACCTGCCGGTCCTCGATCAGCCCGTCGGTGTACAGCAGCAGCCGACCACCGGCGGCCAGCTCCCCCTCGACCGTCTGGTACGTCGCGTTCGGAAGCGCGCCGACAGGTGGGCCGAGTGCACGGTCATGCAGGAACGCCACGTCGTCTCCTCGGATCAGCAGGGGGGACGGGTGACCGGCGCTGGCGTACCGCAGTCGGCCGGTGCGCGGGTTGAACAGCAGGCAGACCACTGTCGCGAAGGAGCGACCCTCGGTGGACCCGACGAGCCGGTTGAGCCGGGACAGCGACTCACCCGGGTCGTAACCCTCCAGCAGGTACGCGCGCAGCGCGTTGCGCAACTGCCCCATCGCCGCCGCGGCCTGCACACCCTTGCCGACCACGTCACCGATGACAAGCACCAACTCGTCGCCCTCAAGCGCGATCGCGTCGTACCAGTCGCCGCCGACCTCGACGTCGGCGGTGCCCGGCAGGTAGCGGCTCGCCAGGACCGCCCCCAGCATCTGGGGCAGCGTCCTGGGCAGCAGGCTGTGCTGCAACGTGGTGGCGATGTGGTGCTCAGCCTCGTAGAGCTGGGCGTTCTCCAGCCGCACCCCGACCAGCCGGGCCAGTTGGCTCAGCGCGGCCTCGTCGGCCTGCGAGTCGTCACCGGCCGCCCGCCAGACGCGCAACTCGCCGAGCTGCTCGCCACCGGTGCCGGTCAGCTCGGCCACGAACGACGGATCGGTGGCCGTGACGCCACCCGCGTCCGACTCGGACCGGGCGTCGGCCGAGGTGACCACCACCCGGGCGGCCTCGGCGAGGCTGAGCGCGTGCCGGGCGGCGACCTGGAGAACGTCGGCGGTGGATCGGGCGGTGTTCACCGCCACCGCCGCGTCGGCCAACGTCCGGAGGCGACGGATGATCTGCCCGCGCAGCTGGCCCAACTCGACGTTCGCCCGTACGCGGGCGATCAGCTCCTGCCCGGAGAACGGCTTGGTCAGGTAGTCGTCGGCACCGACGGAGAGACCCGCCACCGCCTCCGCCGACCCGGCCCGGGCGGACAGCAGCACGATCGGCACGTGACGGGTACGCGCGTCGGCGCGCAGCGCGCCGACCAGCCCGAACCCGTCCAGCCGGGGCATCATCACGTCGGTGAGCACCAGGTCGAACCCACCCTCGCGGGCCAGCTCCAGAGCCGCCAGGCCGTCGTTCGCGGTGACCACCTCCCAGGTCGGGGAGAGCAACCGGGTGACGTGCTCGCGCAGGTCGACGTTGTCGTCGACCACGAGGATCCGGCCGGCAGGGATGCCCGAGGCAGGCTGACTGTCGAACTCCGGACCCGCCTCGGCGCCGGACCACAGCGCGGTCTCCGCCACGTAGAGGCGGGCCTGCTCGGGTTGGCCGGCCGGCAGCGGAGCGAACCCGACCACCCGGTCCGCCTGAAGGTGCGCCGACCCGAACGGAATGGTCACCGTAAAGGTGCTGCCCTCGTCGACCTCGCTGGTCACCCCGACCGTGCCGCCGTGCATCTCGACCAACTCGCGGACCAGCGCGAGGCCGATCCCGGTGCCCTCGTGGGTGCGGGCACGCACTCCGGGCACCCGGTGGAAACGCTCGAAGACGTGCGGCAGCTCGGCCGGCACGATGCCCACACCGGTGTCGGTGACGTCGAGCCGGGCAGCGCCGTCGACAGCGCGGACCCGTACCTGGATCTCGCCGTCGAAGGTGAACTTCAACGCGTTCGACACCAGGTTGAGGACGATCTTCTCCCACATGTCCCGGTCGACGAAGACCGGCGCCGACAGCGGTGGGCAGTCCACCACCAGGCGCAGCCCGGCGCGGTCGGTGGCCGAGCGGAAGGTGCTGGCGAGCCGCGCGGTGTAGCCGGCCAGGTCAGTGGGCTGGTAGCGGGCGGCGAGTCGACCGGATTCCAGCCGGGAGAAATCCAGCACTGTGTTGACAAGCTTGAGCAGGCGCAGCGCGTTGCGGTGCATCACGGTGAGTCGGTCGGTGTAGGTGGCGGGCATGCTCGGGTCGGCAAGCATGTCCTCAAGCGGGCCGAGCACCAGTGTCAGCGGGGTCCGGAACTCGTGGCTGACGTTGGCGAAGAAGTTGCTCTTCGCCCGGTCCAGTGCGGCCAGTTCGGCGGCACGGGCCCGCTCCTGCTCGTACGCCCGCTGGATGCCCACCGCCCGGGAGATCTGCGCGGCCACCAGGTCGAGGAAGTCGCGGTACTCGTCGCTGAGCGGCAGCCGACGGTTCACGCCGACGACAAGCGCGCCGACCGTCTCGTTCGTCGCCGTGACCGGCAGGACGTGGGCGACGTCGGCCACGTCGGCGGGCAGTTGGCCGAGCAGGTCGGCCACCCGGACAGTGGTCGGTCCGTCGGCGACCAGTTGGGCGAACGCGTCAGCGGTGAGGCCCACCGTGGCCGGGTCGGTGCCGGTGGCGCCGCTCAGGACGAACCGGCCGGTGGAGTCGGCCTGGTAGATCAACGCGAACGGCACGTCGGCCCGGTGCCGACCGAGCACGTCGGCGGCGGTCCGGCCCAGCTCGGCCGCGCTGCCGACGTCGGCCAGCTCGGCGCCCAGCTCCGCCAGCGCCCGCAGTCGACGTTCGCCCAGCACCCGCCCGGTGGTCTCGTTGACGATGCAGTAGACGCCGCTGACCGAACCGTCGGCACCTCGGATCGGGTCGTACGCGACGTCGAAGTAGGTCTGCTCGACGTAGCCGTGCCGGTCCAGCAGGAACGGGTGGTTCTCGCCACGGTAGGAGCGTCCGGTACGTCGAACACCGTCCAGCAGCGGGCCGAGCACCTCCCAGGTCTCCGCCCAGTTCTGTCGGGCCGGCTGGCCGAGCACGTCCGGGTGCTTGCTGCCGATCGTCGGCCGGTAGGCGTCGTTGTAGAAGGCGAGCTGGTCCTCACCCCAGAACATGACGATCTGCGCGCTGGAGGCCAGCATCATGCTGATGGCGCTGGAGAGCGCCGTCGGCCAGTCCGATGGCGAGCCCAGCGGCGCCGTGGACCAGTCGAAGGCGCGCAGCCGCTCACCCAACTCGCCGCCGTTGGCGAACGCGGCAGCCAGCAGCAGGGGGATCTCATTGCCGTCCGTGACGGAATGCCCCGTGTCCGCGCCCCCCTGCGCCGAGCTCATGCAGCCCCCTGCTCCGGCCGTGCCCGCAGCCGTTGATCTTCCGCACCGTGCCTCGACTTGTACCCAGCAGGATCAGCAACGTAACGCATGGCGAACCGTGGACGCTGTTTGGCTGCGCTCTGCCCGTCGGACACCCGACAGTGCGGGTCGGGCATGAGCCGGGCCGGCGGCACGGAAGTGGCCCGACGACTCAGAAAACGGGCAATCCGTCGATGCTTGCGGCGTTCTTCGTGGCCCGGTACGTCACCAGGTCGTCGGTCGTACGCCGCGAGTGTGAGGTAAGCAACAGGTCGCGTTCGGCGCGGAAGTCCATCAGCGGCACCGCATAGCCGCAGGAGTCGCTGACGCGCTGCACGTCGACGGTGATCACGGCCCGGACGGCGTGCACGTCCGGTGGGGCGGGAAACTCGGCCAGACGGTCGGCGAAGTCGGCATCGGTGACCGCGACGCTGCTGCCCCGACCGTGCAGCCGGACGATCTTCGGTGGCCCGTCGAACGCGCAGAACATAAGCGTGATGCGGCCGTTGTCCCGCAGGTGGGCGATGGTCTCGGCACCGCTGCCGTGGTAGTCGAGGTAGGCCACCCGGTGCGGGCCGAGGATCACGAAGGTGCCACGCATGCCTTTCGGCGAGACGTTGACGTGCCCCTCCGTACCGGACGGCGCGGTGGCCACGAAGAAGACCGGCTGGGCCGCGATGAAGTCACGCAGGCGACCGTCGATCTCCGAATACACCTTGCCCATTGGCTGATCCTCCCACCGGCCGAGTCGCCGCACGGGGGCGACGTATGTCACACCGGCAGGCGCCGCCTCACAGCGGAGTGACGTACGCGCCGGTGATGCCGCCGTCCACCACGAACTGCGCGGCTGTCATGAACGAGGCGTCGTCGCTGGCCAGGAACGCCACAGCGGCGGCGATCTCCTCCGGCGCCCCGAACCGGCCCATTGGCACGTGCACCAGCCGGCGTGCTGCCCGCTCCGGGTCGGCGGCGAAGAGTTCCAGCAGCAGCGGGGTCGCCACCGGGCCGGGGCAGAGCGCGTTGACCCGGATGCCCTCCCGCGCGAACTGCACGCCCAACTCCCGGGTCATCGCCAGCACGCCGCCCTTGCTCGCGGTGTACGCGATCTGCGACGTCGCCGCGCCCATCAGCGCCACGAACGAGGCGGTGTTGATGATCGAGCCCTTGCCCTGCCGACGCATGTGCGGGATCGCGTACTTGCAGCACAGGTAGACGCTCGTGGTGTTGACTCGCAGCACCCGTTCCCACGCGTCGAGCCCGGTGTCCAGGATCGAGTCGTCCTCCGGCGGGGAGATGCCGGCGTTGTTGAACGCGATGTCGACGCTTCCGTGCCGCTCGGCGACACCGTCGAAGAGGTCACGTACCGCCGTCTCGTCGGCGACGTCGGCGGCCACGAATTCGCCGCCGCACTCCTGCGCGGCCCGCTCGCCGGCCGCCTCGTCGATGTCCACGCAGACGACCCGGGCACCCTCGGCGGCGAACCGCCGCACGGTGGCCAACCCGATCCCGCTGCCCGCTCCGGTGACCACTGCCACCCGGTCCTGCAACCGACCCTGCACTGGCGTCACTCCTCTGTCGCGATGAACACGTTCTTGACGTCGGTGAAGGCGTGCAACGCGTCCGGACCCAACTCGCGGCCCAGCCCGGAGCGCTTCATCCCACCGAACGGAGTCCAGTACCGCACCGAGGAGTGCGAGTTGACGCTGAGGTTGCCCGAGTCGACGGCGCGGGCCATGCGCAACGCCCGACCGACGTCCCGGGTCCAGATCGAGCCGGACAGGCCGTACTCGGTGTCGTTGGCGAGCCGGATCGCGTCAGCCTCGTCGTCGAACGGGAGGACCGAGACCACCGGCCCGAAGATCTCCTCCCGCCAGTGCCGGTCGGCGGGCGAGTCGGCCAGCAGCACTGTCGGCGCGTGCCAGAAGCCGGGGCCGTCCGGGCAGGACCCGGTGAACGCGACTGTCGCCCCGGTCAGGTAGCCGGCCACCCGGTCCCGCTGCGCGGCGGAGATCAGCGGACCCATCTCGGCGGTGTCCCGGGACGGGTCCTCCACCCGCACCGCGCGTACCGCCGGTTCGAGCAGTTCGAGGAAGCGGTCGTACACCTGGCGTTGGACCAGGATCCGCGACCGTGCGCAGCAGTCCTGGCCGGCGTTGTCGAAGACCGCGCCCGGCGCGGTCGCGGCGGCGCGTTCCAGGTCGGCGTCGGCGAACACGATGTTGGCGCTCTTGCCACCCAACTCCAGCGTGAGTCGCTTCACCTGCGCGGCGCAGCCGGCCATGATCCGGGTGCCGACCTCGGTGGAGCCGGTGAAGCAGATCTTGCGGACGGCCGGGTGGGTGACGAACCGCTCCCCCACCACCGAGCCCTCGCCGGGGATGACGGTGAACACGTCGTCGGGCAGGCCGGCCTCGCGGGCCAGTTCGGCAAGCCGCAGCGCGGTGAGCGGGGTCAGCTCGGCGGGCTTGAGCACCACAGTGTTGCCGGCGGCAAGGGCCGGAACGAAACCCCAGGCGGCGATCGGCATCGGGAAGTTCCACGGCACGATCACCCCGACGACGCCGAGAGGTTCGTGGAATGTGACGTCCCACCCGCCCGGCGCCGGGATCTGCCGCCCGGTCAACCGCTCCGGCGCGCCGGCGTAGTAGTCCAGCACGTCGCGGACGTTTCCGGCCTCCCAGCGGGCGTTGCCGATGGTGTGCCCGGAGTTGCGGACCTCCAGCGCGGCCAGCTCGTCGAGGTGCGCGTCGACGACGGAGGCGAACCGCCGCAGCAACCGCCCCCGATCCCCCGCCCCGACAGCCCGCCAGGACTCAAAAGCAGAAGCAGCCCGAGAAACAGCGGAGTCAACCTCGGCGAGTGTCGCCCCGACAACGTCCCGAATCCCCGCCCCAGAAGCCGGATCAACAATCAACGCCATACCCGCTCCCACCCCTCACCCTGCCGCCCCCACCCACCCTGCCGCGTCGATCATGGAGTTGTGGTGCCTCGCGAAAGCCACATTCGATCGCATTCTGCCCACCACAACTCCATGATCGACGCGGGCGGGGGGCGGGTTAGAGGCGTTCGAAGCCACGGGTTAGCTCCCAGTCTGTTACCGCTGCGTCGTACGCCGCGATCTCCACTCTCGCCTGGTTGGCGTAGTGGGCCACCACCTCTTCGCCGAACGCCTCGCGGGCCACCTGGGAGTTCTCCCAGAGGGTCAGGGCGTCACGGAGAGTGCCCGGAACCCGCTCGGCCTCGGGGTCGTCGTACGCGTTGCCGGTGCACTCCTCGCCCAACTCCAGCTCGCGCTCGATGCCGTGCAGGGCGCCGGCGACAAGGCCGGCGATCGCGAGGTACGGGTTGACGTCGGCGCCGGGTACCCGGTTCTCCACACGCATCCCCTGGCCGTGCCCCACCACCCGCAGCGCGCAGGTGCGGTTGTCCACCCCCCAGCGCAGCGCCGTCGGGGCGAACGACCCAGGCTGGTACCGCTTGTAGGAGTTGATGTTCGGGGCGAAGAGCAGACTGAACTCCCGCATCGTGGCGAGCAGCCCGGCGAGCACCCGCTGACCGGTCTGCGACAGGTGGGCAGGCCCGTCGCCGAGCATCGCCGACGAGCCGCCGGAGTCCCGCAGCGAGAAGTGGATGTGGCAGGAGTTGCCCTCCCGCTCGTTCGGCTTGGCCATGAAGGTGATCGACATGCCCTCCTGGGCGGCGATCTCCTTGGCCCCGTTCTTGTAGATCACGTGGTGGTCGGCGCACGCCACTGCCTCGTCGTACCGGAAGGCGATCTCGTGCTGGCCGAGGTTGCACTCGCCCTTGGCGCTCTCCGGGGTCAGCCCGGCGCCGGCCATCTCGGTGCGGATGCGGCGCAGCAGCGGCTCCACCCGGGCGGTGCCGAGCAGCGAGTAGTCCACGTTGTACTGGTTCGCCGGGGTGAGGTCGCGGTAGCCGCGCCGCCACGCCTCCTCGTACGAGTCGCGGAACAGCACGAACTCCAGCTCGGTGCCGGCGTACGCGGTCAGCCCGTGCTCGGCCAGCCGGGCCAGTTGCCGGCGCAGGATCTGCCGAGGTGAGGCGACCACGTCGCCGGAGCCGTCCAGCCAGGCCAGGTCGGCGAGCAGCAGCGCGGAGCCGGGCTGCCAGGGCGTCCGGCGCAGGGTCGCGAAGTCCGGCACCATTGCGAAGTCGCCGTAACCACGCTCCCAGCTCGACATCGCGTACCCGTCGACGGTGTTCATGTCGACGTCGACTGCGAGCAGATAGTTGCAGCCCTCGCTGCCACCCTCCACCACCTGGTCGAGGAAGTAGGGCGCGTGGAAGCGTTTGCCCTGCAACCGGCCCTGCATGTCGACAAGGGCCAGCACCACGGTGTCGATTTCACCCTCGGCGACGGCGACCCGCAGTTGTTCCAGCGTGAGCGGAGCTTTCCTCATTGGCGGGCCCTCCATCACCAAGGTCTACTGGCAAACCGGACCACCGTCAATGCCCCCGGCCGGCACCCCGGCAAACGCGGTAGTCGCTTCGTTCGAGAGGGACCCGCTTCGCGGGCAACGAAAGGATCTTGGTCGTACTAGCCTGCACGCCATGGCCTTGAGTCCGGATCAGTTTCACGACCATGCGCTGGCCGTTGCCGACGACGAGCGGCGGCTTCCCCTGGCGCGTATGACGGGGTGGGACATCAGCCCGTTCGAAGAGGACACTCTGCGGGTCGCGCCGCTGCGCCCACCGGTCCTGCCCGAGCCCGCTCGGCACGGCGAGGACCCGGCGGACTGCCAGCCGTGCCGGGAACGCGACGAGGGCATCTGGTTCAACGACCACTGGCGGCTGGCCCAGGTCGCGGGCGTGGGCGTGCCGCTGGTGCTGATGCTGTGGCCGCGCGACCATCACGACCTCACCGACCTCCCCGACGAGCTCGCCGCCGAACTGGGCCTGCTGACCACCCGCATCGCCCGCCACGTGCAGGCACTGCCGTACATCTCCCGCGCGCACGTCTACCGCTTCGGCGACGGCGCGGCCCACCTGCACATCTGGTTCTTCGCCCGACCCGAGGGCCAGGCCCAGCTCTTCGGCTCCTGGCTGCCCGTCTGGGACGACCTCCTGCCGGAATACCCCGCCGACGTCGCCGCGGCGGACGCCGCGACCGTGGCCGACGCCCTGATCGCCTCACACGGGGGCCGCCGGTTCGCGACCCCCGCCGCGGCTACTCCAAGCTCATGACCCGCCGGTCAGATAGTCGGTCAGTCGGTCGGCGAGCTGCCGTGGGTGGCTGAGCGCCACGGCGTGACAACCGTCGACCTCGTCCGGGACGACGCCGAGACGATCGGCGGCCACCTTGCGTAGGAAGGCCGCCGGGAAGAACCTGTCCTCGCGGGCGATGAGCACCTTCGTCGGCACGGCCGGCCAGGCGTCCAGCGGCCACGGCTCGTTCCACTCCGCGCTTACCTGCTCGCGGACGTGCGCCGGGGCCGCCGCGACGACCTCGGCCGGCACCCCGCTGTAGAACTGCTCCTCCTCGCTGAGCCCTTGCGGGCTGCGGTAACCGGTGTTGTCCCACCAGTCGCCGGGCCGCTCACCGGGACGCGGGATCATCGGGGTGAGCAGGACCAGCAGTCGCACCGGCAGCCGGGCGGCGATCAGCGGCGCGGTGAACCCCCCGTACGACTGGCCCACGACCACGAGGTCGCCACGGTCACCGACCGCGTCCACGACCGTGTCGACGAACTCGGCGAACCCGGCCGAACTGTCGTCGATCGGAAGCTCCGGCACCACCACGTCGTGCCCCCGATCGACCAACTCGGGGACCACCAGATGCCAGTCCCACGCACTGCCACCGCCGCCGTGGATGAGCACGAAAGTCGCCATGTGCCGCAGACTCGCACACGGGTATGACAACCCCCGCCCGGCCGACGACCCGTCAGCCGCCCTCGGTACCGACAGTGGGCTGCTCCCGCGTCGGCGAGGGCGACGCCTCGACGGTACGCACGGGGCCGGTGAACCACTTCCGGGCCGAGGCGTACCACCAGACGGCGACGAGCAGCAGTACCCCGCCCACGGCCAGCGGCGCGTAGTTCACCGCGGACCAGGCGAAGTCGTCGTTGCCGGGCACCCCGGCGGGCACGATCGGCAGCACGAAGTAGACGGCGATGACAGCGATCTCGATGACAGCGATCCAGCCGAGCACCTTGTACTTCCGCCCCAGCGTCCACGGGCCGGGGGTGAAACGGTCCCCCATCCGCAGGCGCAGCGCGATCGGGATGAGGAAGGACAGGTAGAGCCCGAGCACCGCGACGGACACCACGGCGTAGAAGGCGATCGGAATGCCGGCGGGGCTCTCGTAGAGCGCGGGGAGGGTGAGCACCAGCCCGGCAAGTGTGGCGCCGATGATCGCGTTGGCCGGGGTGCCGTTGCGGTCCACCTTGGACCACAGCCGCCAGCCGGGCACGGCCCGGTCACGGCTGAACGCGTACGTCATGCGGCTCATCGATGTCACGCAGCTCATGCCGCAGAAGAACTGCCCGATCGTGGAGATGATGATGACGATCTTGAAGAACACCGGGGTCAGGGCGGATTCGAAGATGGCGCCGGAGAAGCCGCCGGCCGCGTTCACCGCCTCCACGTCGGTGGCCGCGAAGAGGAACGCCAGCAGCAGGATCCAACCACCGATGGCCGAATAGAAGATCGACTGCCAGAGCCCTCGCGCGGCGGCCTGCGAGGCGCCGCGGGTCTCCTCCGAGACGTGCGCGCAGGCGTCGAAGCCGGTGATCGTGTACTGCGTGAGCAGGAAACCCAACGGCAGCACGTAGAACCAGAACGTCAGCCCGCCGACGTCCCCGTCACCGAAGCCTGAGTTGTTGAACCGCTCGGTGAACACGAACTGGAAGCTCTGGTGGTTGTCCGGAACGAAGACCAGGATGGCCACCACGGCGGCCGCGCCGGCAACGTGCCACCAGACCGAGACATTCTGGAGTACGTCGATGATCCGGTGCCCGAAGACGTTGATCAGCCCGTGCAGCGCCAGGATGATCACGAAGAGGATGAACGCCTGGCGCAGCGTGCCGGCCCAACCGTCGAAGAGCGCCGACAGGGTGAGGTTGAGAAACGTCGCGCAGCCGTAGTCGACCGAGGCGGTGACCGCGACAAGCCCGATGAGGTTCAGCCAGCCGGTGAACCAGCCGTGCACCGGACGACCCATTGTGGCCGCCCACCAGTAGATGCCGCCGGCCGTCGGGTACGCGGACACCAGCTCGGCCATGCAGAAGCCGATGATCAGGATGAACAGGGAGATCAGCGGCCAGCCCCAGGAGATGGCCACCGGCCCGCCGTTGTTCCACGCCTGGCCGAACGTGGTGAAGCAGCCGGCCAGGATCGAGATGATGGAGAACGAGATGGCGAAGTTGGAGAAGCCGCTCCACTTGCGGCGCAACTCCTGTTTGTAGCCGAGTTCGGCGAGCCGGCGGGCATCCTCGTCCATCGGTTGCTCGGCGGTCGGCACGGGCGTCGTGGCCACTGCACACCTCCCTGAGGTGGTTCCGCGTGCGAGTGGGCAAAGTGTCATCCCGCCGATCAACTGTGGTCAATACGATGCCGGCGTTTCCCCCAAGGGTCAGGTCACCAGGAGGCCGGCCAGCCATAGCGCGGCGACGGCAGTGCAGGCGGCGAACTCGACGAGCATGGACAGGCCGGCGGCCTTGACCGCCTGTTTCGTGGACGGCCAGGCCAGCCGCGAGTCACCGAGACGCAGCCGCTCGGCGGCCCACACCCCGCCGACGAACCCGAGCACCAGGCCCACGATCGGCACCACGAAGAACCCGATGATCCCGAGCAGCCCGCCCGCGAGCAGCGTCATCGTGGGCACACCGGTGCGTTTGAGGTTCCGCCCCGGCCAGGCGTACTTGACCACGGTGCCAGTGACGGCGACGAGCGTCGCGGCGGCGAACACCGCCCAGCCACCCGGGCCGGCGCCCCCGAAGATCGCCCAGACCAGCACGCCGCCCCAGCACAGCGGCAACGCCGGCAGGCCGGGCACCACAACGCCCGCCAACCCGGCCAGAATGGCCAACCCTGCGAGCACAGTGACCGCTGCGGAGGCGTCCGTCACGCTCACCGCGTCACCTCCCGGGCGCGCAGCCGCGCGGTGATCGAGTCGGCCGGCGCTGGTGCGCCGAAGTATCGCCCCTGACCTGTGTCGCAGCGCAGCGCCCGCAGCCGTTCGGCCTGCACCGCGGTTTCCACCGCCTCGGCGGTCACCCACAGCTCCAGGGCGTGCGCGAGCCGGACGAGCGCGTCGACGATCCGCTCGTCCCGATGGTCGGCCGCGACGTCCGTCCCGTCGGCGCGGATGCCCTCGACGAACGGGCCGGCCAGTTTCAGACAGTGGATCGGCAGCCGGCGCAGGTACGCAAGGTTGGAGTAGCCGGTGCCGAAATCGTCCACGGCCAGCCGGACGCCGAGCGCCGCGAGCTGGTGCAGGCTGCGCAGCGGCTCTCCGGCGCTGCCCATCACCGCGCTCTCGGTCAACTCCAGCTGGAGCAGCTCGGCCGGCAGTCCGCTGGTGGCAAGCGCGTCCGCCACCGTCGAGACGATCGCCGGGTCGTCGGCCTGCCGGGCGGCCAGGTTGACGCTCACCACAAGCTGGGCCTCGGGGAATTCCCGCCGCCACCGCTCGGCGTCGTGGCAGGCCCGCCGCAGCACCCACTCGCCGAGCGAGACGATCAGGCCGGTCTCCTCGGCCAGGCCGATGAACCGGTCCGGGCCGATCAGGCCCAGCTCCGGGTGCTCCCAGCGGACAAGCGCCTCCACCGCGAGCATGGTGCCCTCCAGCAGCGCCACGATCGGCTGGTAGTGCACCACGAACTCGCCCCTGTCGAGTGCCGCCGGCAGCCCTGCGACAAGTGCCGACCGGGCGATGTCGCGGGCGCTGCGCTCGGGGTCGTACACCGCCCAGCGGCCCCGGCCTGCGGCCTTGGCCCAGTAGAGCGTGGTGTCGGCGGCCTTCATCAGCTCCGAGGCGGTGGTCTCCGCGGCCGGGCACTCGACGATGCCCACGCTGGCGGAGACCGCCAACTGCTGGTCGCCGACGTGCACCGGGGCGGCGACGGCGACAAGCGCCGCCTCCGCCACGGCCACCGCGTCGGCGTCGCCGTTGCCGTCCCCGCCGTCGACAAGGATGACGAACTCGTCGCCGCCCATCCGGGCCACGAGGTGACCGCGGTCGGCCACGCACTCGGCCAGCCGCCGGCCGATCACCACAAGCAGCCGGTCACCGAGGTCGTGGCCGAGGCTGTCGTTGATCGCCTTGAAGCCGTCCAGGTCGAGGAAACACACACCGACCCGCTGACGGGGCCGCGCGGTGTCGAGGACCCGACCCAGCGTCTCGAAGAACAACGTCCGGTTGGGCAGGCCGGTCAGCGGGTCGTGCAACGCCTGGAAACGCAGCCGCTGCTGGAGTTCGTACCGCTCGGTGATGTCCTCGACCATGGCGACGGTGAAGCGGGGACGACCGTCGTCGTAGCGGATCAACGAGACGGCAAGGTCCGTCCAGACGACGCTGCCGTCCTTGCGGTAGTAGCGCTTCTCGACCCGCGCCGAGTCGCGCTTTCCCTCGATCAGCTCCTTGTAGATCTCCCACATGCCGGCTGCGTCGTCGGCGTAGGCCAGCGACGCCACGTTGGTCTGGCACAACTCCTCGATGGAGTAGCCGAGCATGTCGGCGAACGCCTGGTTGACGTCGAGGATCTGACCGTCGACCCCGGCGATGCCGATGCCGATGACCGCGCCGGTGAAGACCGCACGGAACCGCGCCTCGCTGTCGCGAAGCGCCTGCTCGACCTCGTCGCGTGCCTGCCACGCCGACCGGGCGATCCGCTCCTGCTGGGTGAACGTGCGGTCGCGCAACGCGCGGGCGAACCCGGCGGCCACCCCGCCCTGCACCGCGGCGATCCTCCGCCTCAGGTCGGCCGGTCGGTCGTCGGCCGCCAACACCCGACGGGGAAAGTCGTCACCGAGGGCGGTGAGTGACCACTCCAGCGCCCGGGGCTCGGTCAGGTGGGCCTCCACCAGCGCCCGCCCGACCTCCTCGGCGGGACGGACCGAGAACGGCTCGGCCTGCACGGCCTGGGCCAGCCGCACTGTGTGTACGAGCAGCAGCCGCTCGGTCTCGGCCGCGCTGAGCGGCACGAAACCGAGGCGGCGTACCGCGCGGGCCCAGTCGGCGGCGTACCCCTGGGCGTCGGCCCGGCCGACGTCGACCCCGGTGGGGTCCGGGACGGCGGCCACGGGATCAGCCGACGGACTGGTCGTACCGGGCCACGCCCCCGAAGGCACCGAACCGCTCCGGGTGCTCGTCCACGTCGGCCGGCGAGTCGGGGCGCCAGAGCGGCATGTGCACCACGCCCGGTTCGAGCACCGTCCAGTCGCCGAAGAAGCCGGTGACCTGAGCGCGGGAGCGCAGGGTGATCTCGGTGTCGGTCCGGGAGGAGAGGCGCTGGGCGTCGAGCATCTCCTGCGGCTGGTCCTCGAATGTGGAGTGCGAGATGACAAGGAAGCTGCCGGGCGCGGCGGCGGCCCGCAGCGTGGCCAGGATGTCCTCGGGGCGGTCGGCGTCCGGGATGAAGTGCACCACCCCGGCCAGCAGGATGCCCATCGGTCGACTGAAGTCGATGAGCCCGAGCCGCCGGGTCTCTTCGAGGATGCGCGCCGGCTCCCGCAGGTCGGCGTGGATCACACCGGTCAGGTCGTTGCCGGCGAGCAGTTCCCGGCTGTGCGCGACGGCCACCGGGTCGATGTCGACGTACACCACCCGGGCCTTCGGGTTCGCGGCCTGGGCCACCTCGTGCACGTTGCCCACGGTGGGAATTCCGGAGCCGATGTCGAGGAACTGGTCGATACCGACGTCGAGCAGCGCCCGGACGGCCCGGCGCAGGAACTCCCGGCCGGAGCGCATGGTGGCGGCGAGATTCGGGGTCATGCTGGCGATCTGCTCGGCCAACTGCCTGTCGATCTCGAAGTTGTGTGCCCCGCCCAGGAAGTAGTCGTACACCCGGGCCGCGCTCGGCCTGGTCAGGTCAATCTCGGTCGGCAGTCCGTCCGGCATCAGCGTGCTCCCCAGTTCAGCGCCGCGGGCGAGGCGGCTCGGCGCCGGCTGCCCCTGCGACCACCGGCCGACCCCGCGTTTTGTGTGGTGTGGACCACTCTAGGCCGCCGACTCCCGCGTTCGGGAGATCCCCTCACGCTCTTTCCGCGCTCAGCCGGCCGACTCCAGCAACAGCGAGATACCTTGACCGACGCCGATGCACATTGTGGCAAGCGCCCACCGGCCGCCGCGACGGCGCAACTCCAGGGCGGCGGTCAACGCCAGCCGGGCACCGCTGGCGCCCAGCGGGTGCCCGAGCGCGATGGCCCCGCCGTTCGGGTTGACGTGTTCGGCGTCCACCGGCAGGCCCAACTCCCGCAGCACCGCCACGGACTGCGCCGCGAACGCCTCGTTCAGCTCGACCACATCCACTGCGCCCAACTCGACGCCGACCCGGTCGAGCAGTTTGCGGGTGGCCGGCACCGGGCCGATCCCCATGATCCGGGGCGGCACGCCGGCCGCCGCCGCGCCGCCGATGCGGGCCAGCGGGGTCAGGCCGTAGCGGGCCACCGCGGCCTCGCTCGCCACCAGCAGCGCGACAGCGCCGTCGTTGACGCCCGACGAGTTGCCGGCGGTCACAGTGCCGCCGTCGCGGAACGGTGTCGGCAGCGCGGCGAGCTTCTCCAGCGACGTCTCCCGCGGGTGCTCGTCGACCTCGACCAGCCGGGTCTCCCGACGACCCGCCGGCACTGTGACCGGCACGATCTCTTCGGCGAACCGGCCGGCGGCCTGCGCCAGTGCCGCGCGCTGCTGCGAGCGGTACGCGAAGGCGTCCTGCTCGGCCCGGCCGACGCCGTACTCGGCGGCCACGTTCTCCGCCGTCTCCGGCATCGAGTCGACCCCCCAGCCGTTACGCATCAGCGGGTTGACGAGCCGCCAGCCAAGTGTGGTGTCGTGCACCTCGGCCGAGCGGGAGTACGCCGACGTGGCCTTGGGCATCACGAACGGCGCCCGGCTCATGCTCTCGACCCCACCGGCGACCACAATCTCCGCGTCACCCGCGACGATGGACCGGGCGGCGGTGGCGAGAGCGTCAAGCCCCGAACCGCAGAGCCGGTTGACCGTGCTGCCCGGCACCTCCTCGGGCAGACCGGCAAGCAGCGCCGCCATCCGGGCCACGTTGCGGTTGTCCTCGCCGGCCTGGTTGGCGCAGCCGAGCACGACGTCGTCGACGCGGGCCCAGTCCACCGACGGGTGGCGGGCCACAAGCTCACGGATCACGTGCGCGGCCAGGTCGTCAGGGCGGACGCCGGCCAGCGCGCCGGCGTACCGGCCGATCGGGGTACGGACACCGGCCACCAGGTATGCCACGGTCATCGCGAGTCCTTCGGGGGTGCAGACGGCGGGGGCGGGGCACACCCACCGGGTCGCGAGGGCTGCCGGCCGCCAGGATATCCGCGCTCGCAGCGGATAGGTTTGCGGCATGGCCCGGCCCCAGTTCAGCGCAGAGACCAGCGGCGGCGGCGCGTTCGTCCGCCAGCCCAACCGGTTCACCGGTCGGGTCACCCCGGAGTCGACATCCCCGCCCGGCGGCGGTCCCGACGACCAGGGCCGCTGGCCACTGGAGGCCGGTCGTTATCGGCTCATCTGGTGCCGTGCCTGTCCGTGGGCGCACCGGGCGAGGATCGTGCGCGGGTTGCTCGGGCTTGACGACGCGATCTCGCTGGGCACCGTCGACCCGATCCGTGACGAGCGGGGTTGGGCGTTCGCCCTCGACCCGGACGGCTTCGACCCGGTCCTCGGCGTGGGTTTCCTCTCCGAGGCGTACCTGGCGACCGACCCGGACTACACCGGCCGGGTGACAGTGCCGGCGCTTGTCGACACGCTCACGGGCCGGGTGGTGACTAACGACTATCCGCAGCTCACGCTCGACTTCTCCACCGAGTGGCGACGACTGCACGCCCCCGACGCACCGGACCTCTACCCGGTCGAACTGCGCCCCGAGATGGACGCGCTGATGGCCGAGATCCACACCGACGTCAACAACGGCGTCTACCGGTGCGGGTTCGCCACCTCCCAGGAGGCGTACGACGAGGCGTTCCGGGCGCTCTTCGCCAGGTTGGACGCGCTGTCGCAGCGGCTCACCGACAGGCGTTACCTGATGGGCGACGCGATCACCGAGGCCGACGTACGGCTGTTCACCACACTGGTCCGCTTCGACGCCGCCTACCACGGGCACTTCAAGTGCAACCGCAACAAGTTGACCGAGATGCCGGTGCTCTGGGCGTACGCCCGCGACCTGTTCCAGACCCCTGGCTTCGGCGAGACTGTGGACTTCGACCACATCAAGCGGCACTACTACGGCACCCACGGGGCGATCAACCCGAGCGGCATCGTGCCGTTGGGGCCTGACGAGTCCGGTTGGACCACCCCGCACGGCCGTGGCTGACCGGGCGCGGGCCAGCGTCGAGGCCGCCCCCGCGCGCTCGGACGTCGCCCGCAGGCTCGCCGCGTCGGCATCTGCCGGAGGCGCGCTTGCCGGTGCGGTAGCGGTGACGGTAGCGGTGGTCGCCGGTCCAGGTCCGGGCCTCGCCGGGTACGTGAGCGAGGCGGGCATCGCCGGCAGCGCGTACGCCTCGACGTACCGGATCGGGATCCTGGCGTTGGCCGGCGCGTTGCTGCTGCTCGCCGTGGCGTTGCCGCCCGGGGTGCGGGTGGCGGCCCCGGCGCTGCTGGCCACCGGCGCGGTGTCCACCGCCGTGTCCGGGGCGGTGACCTGCTCGGAGGGCTGTCCGTTGCCGCCGTTCGAGCGGGCCACGGTGGCCGACCTGGTGCATGGTGGCGCGAGCATCGTGGCGACCGGGGCGGTGGTCCTCACCATGGCGGTGCTTGCCGTGTCCGAGCAGGCGGGGTCGGCGGTGCGCCGGTTGGCGGCTCGCGCGGCGATGCTCGCCTTCCCGCTGTGCGCGGCGATCGGGCTGGCCATGCTTGTCGTCGGCCGGGGAACGCTTGTGGGCGTGCTGGAACGGCTGGTCCTCGCGCTCGCGGTGCTGTGGGCGATGGTCACCGCCACCGTGCTGGCAGTGGGCAGGTTTATTCCGCCGTTCGGGTCTTCACGCCCGTAGGGAGCGTCACGGTCAGCGCTCCTTGCGGCGGCTCGCCATCGGCGTACTGTCAGTCATCGATGACCAATGTCTGGGGCCTCACCGTCCGCCTGTACGTCGATCTCCGACTACAGGCCAGCGGCATCTGTCCGGCGTAGCCGCTTCCCGCGCCTACCCCGACCAGACCCGACAATTGGATCATTCTCATGTCTTTTGGCCTGCGCAAGATTCCCTTCTCCGTGCAGATACTTCTTGGCCTGGCACTCGGCGTCGCATTCGGTTTCGTTGCCCGGAGCAATGACCTGAGCTGGCTCACGAGCACCCTGCACACCGTCGGCAGCCTCTTCGTCCAGCTGCTCAAGCTGGCCGTACCGCCACTCGTCTTCACCGCGATCGTGGTCAGCGTGGTCAGCCTGCGCGGCGTGGCGAACGCCGCCCGGCTCGCCGTGAAGACCCTCATGTGGTTCGGCATCACCGCGCTGATCGCGGTGAGCATCGGCATCGGCCTCGGCCTGCTCGTCAACCCGGGCAGGGGCGTCACCCTCGACGTCGGTGCGGCAGCCCCGCCGAAGAACACCGGCTCCTGGACCGACTTCCTCACCGGCATCGTGCCGACCAACCCGGTCGGCGCGTTCGTCGAGGGCAACGTCCTCCAGATCGTCTTCCTCGCCCTCGTGGTCGGCGCCGCGGCGCTGCTGGTCGGTGACGCCGCCGAGCCGTTCGTGGCACTGAACCGCTCCCTGCTGGAGATCGTCCAGAAGGCGCTCTGGTGGGTCATCCGGCTCGCGCCGATCGGCACCCTCGGCCTGATCGGAAACGCCGTCGCCTCGTACGGCTGGGACCTGCTGGCCCCCCTCGCGAAGTTCACCACAGCCGTCTACGTCGGCTGCGCCCTCGTGCTGTTCGTGGTCTACCCACTGGTGCTGGTCCTCGCCGGCCGCCTCAACCCGCTGCGCTTCTTCGCCGGCGCCTGGCCGGCGATCGAGCTGGCATTCGTATCCCGCTCCTCGGTCGGCACCATGCCGGTGACCCAACGCTCCGTCGAGCGCCTCGGCGTCCCCCGCGAGTACGCCTCGTTCGCGGTGCCCTTCGGCGCCACCACGAAGATGGACGGCTGCGCCGCCATCTACCCGGCACTCGCCGCGATCTTCGTGGCCCAGGTGTTCGGCGTGCACCTCGGCGTCACCGACTACCTGCTCATCGCCTTCGTATCGGTGGTCGGCTCGGCAGCCACCGCCGGCCTTACCGGGGCGATCGTGATGCTCACCCTCACCCTGAGCACGCTGGGTCTGCCGCTTGCCGGCGCCGGCCTGCTGCTGGCCATCGACCCGATCCTGGACATGATCCGGACCGCCACCAACGTGGCCGGGCAGGCGCTCGTGCCGACGGTCGTGGCCGCCCGCGAAGGCACCCTCGACAGGGCCGCGTACGACGCCGCCGGCCGGCGGGACCTGACCGACCCGGAGCCGGTCGCGCAGACGCGCCCCGATCTGAGCCCCGCCCCCGCCCCCGCCTGACCGACACACCCGCACGGCGACAGGCCCTCACCCCGAGGGCTTGTCGTCGTGTCGGAGAGGATGAGTTCATGAGTTCCCTGTTCACTCCCCTGGCCCTGCGCGCGGTCACTCTGGCCAACCGGATCGCCATGGCCCCGATGTGCCAGTACTCCGCCGGTCCCGACGGTCTGCCCACCGACTGGCACCTCATCCACCTCGGCACCCGCGCGGTCGGCGGGGTCGGGCTGGTGCTGAGCGAGGCGACGGCAGTGCTGCCCGAGGGTCGGATCAGCCCGCAGGACACCGGGTTGTGGTCCGGCGCGCACGTCGACGCGTGGCGTCCCGTGACAGCGTTCGTGGCCGCCCACGGCGCGGTGCCGGCCGTCCAGCTCGCGCACGCCGGGTTCAAGGCCTCCACGTACCGGCCGTGGGCACCGGAGCGCGGCGGCGTACCGGACGTCGAGGGCGGCTGGACGCCCGTCGGCCCCGGATCGGAGCCGTTCGCCGCCGACTACCGGACGCCGACAGCCCTCGACGCGGCAGGCATCGCCGGGGTCATCGAGGCATTCGCCGCAGCCGCCGAGCGGGCCCTCGCCGCCGGGTTCGCCGCCGTGGAGATCCACGCCGCGCACGGCTACCTGCTGCACGAGTTCCTGTCGCCGCTGAGCAACCACCGCACCGACGCCTACGGCGGTGACCGGGCCGCCCGGATGCGGCTCACAGTTGAGGTGGCCCGCGCGGTACGCGCAGCGGTCGGCGAGAGCGTGCCGGTGCTCACCCGCATCTCCGCCACCGACTGGGTCGACGGCGGCTGGACGATCGAGGACAGCGTGGTGCTCGCCGGCGAGTTGGCAGGTGTCGGCGTGGACCTCGTCGACGCGTCCTCCGGCGGCGTCAGCGTGGACCAGCGCATCCCGGTCGGCCCCGGCTACCAGGTGCCGCTGGCCGCCCAGATCCGCCGCGAGGCCGGCGTACCGACAGGCGCTGTCGGACTCATCGTGGAGCCCGAGCACGCCGAGCAGATCATCGCCAGCGGCGAGGCGGATCTCGTGCTGCTCGGCCGGGAGCTGCTGCGTGACCCGTACTGGCCCCGCCGGGCCGCCGCGAAGCTCGGCGTCGCGTACACCGGACCGGCGCAGTACGCCCGCGCCTCCTGAACCCGGCGCCCCCTGAACCCCGCTGGCTCGTGAGCTGCGCCGGCCGGGTGGCTGCCGTTGTTCGGCAGCCACCCGGCCGTTCAGCCAGCCAGGTGCGACCAGTCGCCCTCCAGGTCCCGCCAGGTGCCCTGGGCCGCCACAGTGCCGGCTTGCAGGACCACCACGTGGTCGGCCCGGACCAGCGCGGCCCGCTTCGCGGTCGACCCCACCACTGTCACCCCGTGCGCCCGCAGCGCCTGCCACAGCGCCAGCTCCGTCGTGACGTCAAGCGCCGACGACACGTCGTCGGCCACCAGCAATTCGGTACGCGGTGCCAGCGCCCGAGCCAACGCCAACCGCTGCAACTGCCCACCGGAGAGCCGGGTGCCCTTGTGCCCGATGAGCAGCCCCAGCCCTCCACCAGCTGCGGCCAGGTCGTGGTCGAGCTGCGCGGTGGTGACAGCCCCGGCAGCGTCCACCTGGTGCCCGAGCGCGATGTTGTCGGCCACCGTGCCGGACAGCACCCGGGGCAGCTGGCCGACGTAGCCGACCTGGTTGGGGCGCAGGAACAGCTCCGGCTCGGTGACCGGGTCGCCGTTCCAGGTCAGCTCACCGGTGTGGTGCACGATCCCGGCCAACGCCCGCAACAGCGACGACTTTCCCGCGCCGACAGGCCCCACGACCAGCACCAACTGCCCACGCTGCACGGTCAGGTCCACGTTGCGGACTGCGACCGTACCGTCGGAATGCACCACCCCGAAGCCGCGCAGCTCCAGCCGGCGCAGCGGATGCCGGGGCGGCATGGTCGGCGCGGGCGCGGTCCCGGCGGCCAGGTCGACCGCCGGGACCCCCGCGGAGTACACGTTCGTCCCGGTCATCGCCACCGTCCGTCGGGTCCAGACCCGCGCCGAGGGCATCTGGGAGATCAGCGACGCTGTCGTCCAGGCGAACCAGCGGGCCGCACCCAGTGTGGAGACGGCGACCAGCACCGCCCCGGCGGAGAGCCCGCCGCTCAGGTAGAGCGCCCACGCGCCGATCGGCAACAGCCCACTGGCCACCGACGGCGTGGAGCGCGACCACACCTGCACCGAGATCTCCCGCCGCTGCCTGTCACTGCGCAGCACGTCCAGGTCCGCCAGGTGACGCAGCACCGCGGCGGTCGCACCGGCGAGCTTCACCGTCCGCGCCGCGGACAGCGCGGAGACCAGCGCGGTGGCGAAGGAGGCCCGCGCCGCCACAGTCGCCCGGGCCGCGCGCTCCAGCTTCGGGCCGAACAGCGTCGCGGCAAGCCCGGAAACCACCATCGTGCCGAGGAAGAACAACGCGGGTACGACGCTGCCGGTGACAGCCGTCATGGCGACCACCATCACCAGCGCGACGGCCTGGTCCAGCACGTTGTCGGCGAGCTGGACCACCCGCTCGGTGTCGCCACCCTGCGCCACCACCTCGGCCGGGGTATGTGAGCTGACCCGACGCGCCCCGGTCTGGCCGTGGACCAGACGAAGGCCGATCCGCAACATCTGCCGCACCCACCACCCGGGGAACCAGACGTGGGTGTAGTACGGCACCGGCAGCGTCACCAGCAGCCCGGCCATGATCCCCAACGCCGGTAGGTACGGGCTGCCCGTCCCGTCGACAACATCGGCCCAGAGCCAGGGCAGCACGGGGCCGTCCAACCCCAGCAGGGTGACCACGAGGAACAGCCCGACCGCGGCCAGCCCGTACCGGGGATCGTTCGTGCAGAGCCGGGCGATCTCGCGAAGCGTCCGCGCCGGTGGCATGGGCGGCAAAGGCGGCGGATCGGCGCGAGGCGGCGCGTCCTGCTCGGCCGGTGCGAGCGCCGGCTCGGTCGGCCAGGCATCAGCAGGGTTGGGGCCGACCAGCAGGTCGGTGCCGGCGCCGCTGCGGCCAGCCGGCGCCGCCGCCGCATAGGCGGCGGCGTGACTGGTCGCCAGCAGTTCGGCGAAATGCGTCGACGTCTCCAGCGGGCCGGCCTCGACCACGGCGCCGTCGGAAAGCACCACCACCTCGTCGCAGCGGCGTACTGACGAGAGGCGGTGCGCGATGACGATCCCGATCCGGTCGCGCAGCAGCCGTTCGGTGGCCCGCTGCACCCGTGCCTCGGTGACCGGGTCCAGCCGTGCGGTGGCCTCGTCGAGGACCACCACGTGCGGCTCCCGGACCAGGATCCGGGCGAACGCCACCAACTGCTCCTGACCGGCGGAGAGCACGTGCCCGCCCTCCCCCAGCCGGGTCGCCAGCCCGTCCGGCAGCTCGGCGATCCAGCCGGCCAGACCCAGCTCGTCGAGTGCCCGAGCGGCGGCGTCGAGCAGCGCAGGGTCGAAGAGCGCGACGTTCTCGACGAGCGTGCCGGCCAGGATCTCGGTGCGCTGCGGTACGAGCGCCACCCAGCGACGCAACTGCTCCACATCGAGGTCGCACAGGTCGGTGCCGCCGAGGAACACCGTTCCCGGCGGCACGTCGACAGCCCTGGTGAGCACCTTCGCCAGTGTCGACTTACCCGAGCCGGTACGCCCGATCAGCGCGTACGAACGGCCACGCGCGAAGGTGAGGCTGAGCCCCCGCAGTGCGGCCCCCCGGCCCGTCTCCTCACCGCTCACGTCGTACCGGAATGTCAGGTCACGGATCCGCAGGTCACCCTCGGTCGGGGCGGCCCCGCCGACGGGCTCCTGCCGGGCCTTCTGGAGCAGTTGCACCCGCGCCCACGCGCCGAGGGCCTCCTGGATCTCCGGCACCATGCGACTGACGTGCTCCGCAGTGGCGCCGAACGCCAGGGCGAGCAGCCAGATGGCGGTGAGCCGGGCGGCGTCGACCCGGCCGGTGGCCAACGCCCACGCCCCGCCGAGCACCACCACTCCGATGCCGGCCCGGATCGTCGCGGTGGCGGCCGTGGCCACCCGGGCGGACAACACCCAGACCACACGGCCCCGGGACAGCACTGCGGCGGCCCGCCGGGCGTACAGCCGGAGCACGTACGGCCGGGCCAGACTCGTCCGTACGTCGTCCTGGCCGTGCACCGCCTCCTCCATCACCGCTGCCAGATCCGACCAGGCCTCCTCCTCGGCCATCCGGGCCGGGCCGATCTTCGCAGTGGGCCGGCGCAGTCCGACCGCGAGCACCACAGTGAGCAGCAGCATCGCGAGCCCGGCCGGCCACCATACGACCACCGCGACGACCATCGACAGCAGGCCGACGCAGAGCCCCTGGGCGAGCCGCGTCCCCTGGTTACGGACCGCCGACGCCACCTGGTAGACGTCCCCGTCGATGCGGTCGAGCAACTCGCCCACCGGAGTGGTCTCCAGGGTGGGCAGGTCCTGCCCGAGGGCGACCCGGCAGAGCCGGCGGCGCACGTCAGCGGACCAGTCGGCGGTCAGACCGGCCATCAGCAGGCTCACCGCGAGGTCGCTGATCACCACGGCGACGAGCGCTGCGGCCAGCACCGTGAAGAAGCCGGCCGAGCGATGCACGAGCACCGCGCCCGCGAGCGCCGACGCGCCAGCTTGACCTGCGGCACCGAGCACGATCAGGACCGCCACCATCGTCATACGGCGTGCAGAGGTGCCCCACAGATCACGGAGCAGACGCATCGGAGTTCCTCCGGCTGTGGGTGGCTGAGCACCCAGCGTGCCGGCCCCAACGCCGCCGAATCAACCGATTTACCCGCCTTGAGGAAGCCCCGAGATCAGCGCCGCAGAGCGCCCCGTCGCTCGCGCCGGGCGCCCGGGTCACTTTGCCCAGGCCGCCGCCGCACAGCGGTTCCGACACGTCCTCGAACGGCCGACGGGTCGCCTCCGACCCCCGGCGGCTTCTGCCTCGCCGTCGGGGTCCGGCCGCTCCCGCGACCCCAGCCCACCGGCTCGCTGGCCACCCACGGTCGACGCGAGCATGCGGATTGACCGCGCCAGCGCTTGCAGGACAGCTGGAACAGCCTCGCCAGCATGGTCAACTCGTCTTCCTTGAAACCGGTGTGTCCGACTGCGAGGGATGCCCCGGTTTCAAGGAACCCGAGTCGATCACCGCCCGGCTGACCGATTCGGCGACGCCTTGCGGCGGACATGTGGGCGGTATGTCCATTGGCGGGGGTTTCTGGGTGTGACCGGTGGCATCCCCAGGCCGGAATCGCGGCGGCCCCGGCCGGGTTACATACCCCTGACGGTCGCAGTACCACCGGCCGCAGGCCCCCCTCTCGCGGGGACGCTGCCTGGACCGTGGAGCCGGCTCGACGCGGTAGCCAATGGATAGGCCGCCCCGGGAATGACCCCGACCCCCGGGTGGTTACACATGGACCGGCCGCCAGAGGCGCCCCCCGCGCCCAGCCGCCGTGAACGACCTTCCCCCCTTTGTTTTTGTGCAGCGCCGGACGAGGTGCTCACACCCGCGCGCCCATCCCCCTTTTGGGTTGGCGGGTGTTTCCTACCCCTGAAGGAGCTACCCCCATGAACACGATCATCCGTAAGAGCATGCTGTCCGTTGCCGGTCTCGCCTTCGCCGGTGGCATCTTCGCCGGCCCCATCGCCGCCCACTCCGCCGCGCCGGTGGATGGCAAGCCCGTCGCGGTCGTGCAGGCCGACAAG
>NZ_JBNCNZ010000009.1:0-271785 GCF_049847245.1 Micromonospora sp. DT68 | reverse complement strand
CCCCCGCCGCGGCCGCGCCTCACCACGCCCCACCCCCGGCGCCGGCCCCCCGGGGCACCCCCGGGGGGGCCCCGACGTATCTGTGCCTCAGTTACGTGGGCCGGGCTCGACGATCTCGCCCTCGATGGCCCGGCCGCCGTCCACGACGACCGGCGGCTGCTCCGGCTCCGGACGCGGCGTCGGTTGCGGCGCGCCTTGGCGCACCCGCACCGTACGCGGCCCGAACAGGTCACCGGCGACCATCGTCGACACCCGCCGCTCGGCGGTGCGTTGCACCCCTGCGCGGGCCAGACGACGCAGCGGCGGCACCATCAGCAACAACCCGATCAGGCCACTGACCAGCCCGGGAACCGCCAGCAGCAGCGCACCGGCCAACCCGACCAGGCCGTCGGTGACCTGCCGCCCCGGGGGCTGCCCGGCCTGCGCGGCCGTCCGGAACCCCCGCCACGCGCGCATCCCCTCACGGCGCAGCAGCACCAACCCCAGCAGAGACGCGGCGAACACCACAAGCACCGCCGCACCGAACCCCACCGCCCGCCCCAACAGGACGAACGCCGCCAACTCCACAAGCACCGCCAGCAGCAGGGCAACTGGTACGAACCTCAGTCCTCGCCGCATCTCACCTCATCGCTATTTGGGCGGCACACCCACACGCGCCGCACATCCAGCATGACACGGCCGTGCTCACGGCCACCGCACCTGACCGGTGGAGGTGCCGTTCAGGCCCCGCCGTACCGCCTGACGGCGGTCCTGGACACCCCACCTGGTGATCCGCCACAGCGCCTCGGCGACGATGCGCGGGCTCATCTTGCTGTCCCCGTGCTCCCGCTCGGCGAACGTGATCGGCACCTCGACGATCCGCACACCGGCCTGGTGGGCCAGACGGGACAACTCCACCTGGAACGAGTAGCCCTGGGAGCAGACCGACTCCAGGTCGATGGCGTCCAGGGCGCTGATCCGGTACACCCGGTACCCGCCTGTGGCATCGGACACGGGCATGCCCAGCGCGAGGCGCGCGTACAGGTTGCCGCCCCGCGACAGCAGCAGCCGCCGCAGCGGCCAGTTCACCACCCGCGCCCCGCTGGTCCAGCGGGACCCGATCACCACGTCGGCGTCGCGGGCAGCCTCCAGCAGCGCCGGCAGGTCCTCGGGGGCGTGCGAGCCGTCGGCGTCCATCTCCACCACCGCGTCGTAGCCGTGCTCGCGCGCCCACCCGAAACCGGCCAGATACGCCGCCCCGAGGCCCTGCTTGCCCTCACGGTGCAGAACCCGCACGTGCGGGTCGTTCTCGGCCAGGGCGTCGGCGATCGCGCCGGTGCCGTCGGGGCTGTTGTCGTCGGCGATGAGGATCCGCACGGCGGGCGCCGCACGGCGAACCCGGCCCACTATCGCCGCCACGTTGTCGGCCTCGTTGTAGGTGGGGATCACCACCAGCACTTGGCCCACGCCGGGCACCTCGTCGGGCCGCCGGATCGTATCGGTCGCCTGGATCACGGTTCCTCCGCTCCCGCCGGCGTACCGGCTGCTGCTACCCGGGCACGACCCGCTGCCGGCGGCGCAGCACCCCCGCGCCGACCAGGGCGGCCACGGCCAACCCGGCCAGGGCCAGCTCCGGCCACCAACCGAGACGGGTGGCGAGGGTCCGTCCGTCGTGCAGCCGCAGCTCCCGCACCACGACCTCCCGGGTGTTGAACCCGGTGGCGTCGCTTACCCGCCCGTCGGGGGCGACGAACCCGGACACACCGACAGTGGACGCCATCAACGCCGGTCGGCCGTGCTCCACGGCCCGCAACCGCACCATCGCCAACTGCTGGCGGGCCTCGGCCACGTCGAACGTGGCGTTGTTCGTCTGCACCACCAGCAGCTGCGCGCCGCCGGTGACGGTGTCGCGGACCACCTCGTCGTAGGCCACCTCGAAGCAGATGACGTCGCCCAGGACGATCGGGCCGGCGCGTACCACGCCCGGGGTGCTGCCGGGCACGAAGTCGTTGCGGACCAGGTCGACCTTGTCGCTGACCATCCGGGCCACGTCGCGCAGGGGCACGTACTCGGCGAACGGCACCGGGTGCCGCTTCGTGTAGAGCTGCGACATGTCCGCCCCGGTGTCGGGCCGCCACAGGATGCCCGCGTTGCGGACCTGACCGGGGCCGGGGCCGAGCAGCACCGCGCCGACCAGGATCGGGGCGCGGATCGTGTCGGCGGCCTGGGAGATGCGGGCACCGGCGGTGGGGTTGCGCAGCGGGTCGATGTCGCTGGAGTTCTCCGGCCACACCACCAGGTCCGGTTGGCGTTGCGTGCCGGCGGCGACCTGCGCGGCCAGTTCGATCGTGGCGTCGACGTGGTTGTTGAGCACCGCCTGGCGCTGGGCGTTGAAGTCCAGCCCGAGGCGGGGGACGTTGCCCTGCACGATGGCCACGGTGACGGGCGCGCCGCTGCCCGCGGCGGCGACCGGCACGAGCAGGCCCGCCGCGACCACCGCCACCGCCGCGACGGCCGGCGCGATCACCGGTGCCCACCGCCGCGCGGGCGCCGCTCCGATCAGGGTGCTGCCGCCCGGTGCGGGGTGGCGCAGGTCGGTGCCGGTCGGTGCGGTGTCGCGCACGTCGGTGTCGGTTGGCGCGGGGTCAGCTGGTGCCTGGCGGGCGGCCGAGCGCGTGGCCCAGGCGTGCCACGCGGCGGTGACAAGCAGCCCGCCGGTGAGGGCCACCGCGAAGGTGACAAGCGGAGCGCCGCCCAGCGCGGCCAGACGCAGCAGCGGCGAGTCGTCCTGGCTGAACGCCAGCCGCCCCCACGGGAACCCGCCGAACGGCGTACGGTCGCGCAGCGCCTCCTGCCCGACCCACAGCAGCCCGGTCAGCGCCGGCCACGCCCAGCGGCCACGGTCGGCCAGCGGCGACACCCAGGAGGCGGCCGCGCCCAGCAGGGCCAGGTAGCCGGCCTGCAACAGCGACAGCAGCACCCAGGGCAGGTAGCCGGTGTGCAGGTTCGTCCAGGACAGCAACGGCGCGAACAGTGCCACTCCGGTGAGGAAGCCCAATCCGGCGCCGGCGCGCAACCTGCGGCGGTGCGCGGCGGCGGCCAGCAACGCCACCCCGACGGGCGCGAGCGGCCACATCCCGTACGGCGGGAACGCCAGCAGCAGCGCCACACCGGCGACGACGGCCATCGGCGCGGCGACCTTCAGCGGCAACGGCCGCCCGGCGGCAACCGGACGCGGCGGCACCGCCGGGGAGTGGGTCTCGTCCCGGTCCAGCATCGTCACCGCAGCATCCCCTCGATCACGGGGCGAAGGCTACCTGGCCGGCGGGCCCACCGGCCGCATCGGGCCGCCGGGGACAGACCACCCGGCGGACATGAAATCGGGGCGCGGCTCGCGCCGCGCCCCGATGCTCCCAGGCCCTCCCCGGCCGGTGTGGCGAGGACGAGGAGCGCCGACCTTCGGACCGACCGGACGCGGACTGGCTGCCCCCGCCGGGCCGTTGTCTACTGGCCGTGCACCTCACCCTGCCCGTACACCGGTAACCGCGACCGGTTCGCGCCGCCCCGCCGACCCCCGCCCGCTGGACCTGGCCGCTGCGACGATCACGCTCAACTGTCGCTCGGCCAGCGGACGAAGGGACGAAGCGAACAACAGCCGCTTCCCGTGGTAGGACTCAAAGACGGTACGTGCTGCACCCCGCCTCCTGTCAACCCACCCCCGGCCTGTCGTGTGTTGTACCACGGCGTGTCGGCCGGTGTTTCTCACTGCGTGCCCAGATGGTGGCGCAGCAGCGCCCCCGCCGCCGCCCGGTGTTCCTCGGCGAGCAGCCCACCGGCGGCCAACACGTAGTCCACGTCCACCACGGCGCGGGCGGCACGCGGCAGCGCCCACCCGCCCGCGTGGTCGGCGAGGACCGCCGCCAGCACCTCAGCGGACACCGGCGCGGCAGCGTGCCGCAGCACCCCACCGGAGCCCACCAGCAGCTTCACGTCGCGCAGATCCCGGCCGGCGCGTTCCCCGGTCGCGGCCCCACGGGCGTGCCGCCGCAACGCGACGGTCGCGGCGAGCGTGGCGATACGCCGGTCCACGGCCCGCTCGGCGTCGTCGCCGGCCAGGAACGCAGGGTCGGCCGCCCGCCGTGCCGCCGCAGACTCCAGGCCCTCGGCGTCGGCGTCGGCCAGCAGCCGCTCCTCGACGGCGGCGCGCACCACCCCGGGGGCGCTCCACCGCATACCCAGGTCACCCTCGACGGTACGGGCCCGCCACAGGCTCCCGGCCACCTCACGACCCGGCCCGGTGGCCCGCTCGTCGGGGGTGAGCACCGAATACACGTCGGTGGTGGCCCCACCCACGTCGACGACCGCGAGGTCCCCGCCGATGGTGTCGGCGAGCACCTCCACACCGGTGAGCACCGCGTCGGGCGTGGCCGCCCGCACCAACCGAGCGAACCGGCTGCCCGTGGACAGCCGTTTGCCGCCGATGACGTGGCGCAGGAACACCGCGCGGATCGCCGCCCGCGCCGAGGCGGGCGCCAGCACCCCGATGCGGGGCAGCACGTTGTCAGCGCCCGTCACCGGCACCCCGGCGGCCTCCAACAGCCCTGTCAACTCGCCGCGCACGTCACCGTTGCCCGCCAGCACCACAGGTGTCCGGAAGCGGGCGCGGGCCAGCCGTGTCGCGTTGTGGGTGATCGTGTCGGCGTCGCCGCCGTCGGTGCCGCCCACGAGCAGCACCACATCCGGCCGGGCCGCGCGCAGCGCCGCCAGATCCGCGCGACCTAGGCGTCCGGCGGCGACGTGCACCACGTGCGCCCCGGCGGACAACCCGACCCGCCGGCCCGCCTGCGCGGTGACCAACGGTTCATAGCCGACCACGGCAAGCCGCAGCCCACCACCGGCCGACGAGCACACGTACCACGGCACGTCACCCACACCCAGCCCGGCGGTGGCCGCCGCAACCGCGGCGTCCAAGCCGTGCAACACGTCGCTGCCCACCGTCGTGGGCGCGGCCGCCGCACCCACCAGCACACCGGCGGCCAGATCCACCACAGCCGCCTTGGTGTACGTCGAGCCGACGTCCGCGCAGACCGCCAGGGTCACAGGCCTCCCCTGTTCGCGACTGCGGGGCTCGCAACCCCGGCTCACTCCTCGCGACTCACACCTGCGGCGGGAACGACCACGGTGCCGGTCGCGGTGACCGCAACGATCGGCGGGTCGAGAACCTCCGCGGCGGACTCGGAGCGGTCCGGGCGACCCCGACACACCACCGCGCAGCTCAACTCCAGCGTGCGGCTGCGCGAGCCCACCCTCGACACCCGCGCCGTCACCTCCACCACGTCACCGGCCCGCACCGGCGCGAGGAACCGCACATCGGCGTACCCGGCGAACAGTCCCTCGTCACCATCGGTACGGATGCACACCTCAGTGGCCACATCGCCGAACAACCCGAGGGCGTACGCCCCGTCGACGAGGTTGCCGGCGTAGTGGGCGTGCGCGTACGGCACATACCGCCGGTGCGTCACCGTCAACCCGAGCCTGGAGTCGGTCATGCCATCGCCTTCCGCTGCGTGATCAGGGCGTGCACGAGGTAACTGGCCACCTCGCCGGGCGTGGTGCCCCTACCGAAGATCCGGTCCACACCCAACTCGTCGGTCATCGACTCGTCGAACCGGGGACCACCGACGATCAGCAGCGGCCGCCGCCCCGCCGGCATCGCCTCCCGGAACGCCGCCGACATCTCCCGGGTGTTGTGCAGATGCGCGTCGCGCTGGGTGACGACCTGCGACACGAGCACCGCGTCGGCCTTCTCCACCCGCGCCGCCTCCACCAGCTCCGGCACACTGACCTGCGCACCCAGGTTGGTGACCTTCAACTCCCGGTAGTACTCCAGGCCCTTCTCCCCCGCGATGCCCTTGACGTTGAGGATCGCGTCGATGCCCACCGTGTGCGCATCGGTGCCGATGCAGGCCCCCACCACCGACAGCTTGCGCCGCAGCCGCTGCTTCACCACAGTGTTGACCTCCTTGGCCGACAGCAGCGCGAAGTCCCGCTCCACCACCTGCACCGCGTCCAGGTCCACCAGGTGGTTCACCCGCCCGTACACGACGAAGAACGTGAACCCGTCACCCATCGGTTTGGCGTGCACCACCATCGCCGGGTCGATGCCCATCCGGTTGGCCAACTGCACCGCCGCGCCCTCGGCCCGCTTGTCGTGCGACACCGGCAGCGTGAACGACACCTGCACCATTCCGTCACCGGTGGTGTCCCCGTACGGCCGCACGATCTGCCTACTCACGTCCAGCCTCCAGGATCTCGGTAGCCGGGTTGCAGTAGTCCGCCTCGTGCGCGGCCACCCCCGCGAGGCCCTTACCGCGGTCCGCCGGCCGTTTCATGATCCCGAACGTGCCCTCGGCGATCGCCGTGAGCAGCGTCTGCTCCCCGATACGCTCCAACAGGTCCAGCGCCTCACCGAGGACCTGATTGGCCCGGCGACGGATGAACCCGCCCGGCGCCGGCACGAAGTCCTCGTGCAGCCCACCGGCAGCGCCCAGCACGTACCGCACGTTCTGCAGGGCGATGTCCCGGTCCGACAACCACGGCGTCACCACCGCCTCGGTCATCATCCCCACCAGCAGGATGCCCTGCCCCGTCAGCGTGCCCGCCAGGTTGAAGAACCCGTCCAGCAGGTTGCCCCGGAAAACGTCGCCCGTCATGTGCTTCGTCGGCGGCATCCACTTCAGCGGCGCGTCCGGGAACAACTCCCGGGCCAGCAGCGCGTGCGCCAACTCCAACCGGAACGACTCCGGCACCTCAGGGTTGATCTCGAACGCGTGCCCCAGGCCCAACTGCCAGTCCGCCAACCCCGCCTCGTGGGCGAAGAACTCGTTGAGCAACTGCGACACCGTCACCGTGTGCGCCTCGTCGACCGCGTCGGCGGTCGTCAGGTAGTTGTCCTCACCGGTGTTGATGATGATCCCGGCGCGCGCGTGCACCTGCCGGGAGAACCGCTGGTCCACGAACGTACGGACCGGGTTGATGTCGCGGAACAGGATCCCGTACATCGAGTCGTTGAGCATCATGTCGAGCCGTTCCAACCCGGCAAGCGTCGCCATCTCCGGCATGCACAACCCCGACGCGTAGTTGGTCAACCGCACGTAGCGGCCCAACTCCTTCGACGACTCGTCCAACGCCGCCCGCATCAGCCGGAAGTTCTCCTGCGTGGCGTACGTGCCCGCGAAACCCTCCCGCGTCGCGCCCTCGGGCACGTAGTCCAGCAGCGACTGCCCCGTGGAGCGGATCACCGCGATCACGTCCGCGCCCGCCCGCGCCGCCGCCTGCGCCTGCGGGATGTCCTCGTAGATGTCGCCGGTCGCCACGATCAGGTAGATCCACGGCCGCTGCGCCGGGTCACCGTGCCGCTTGATCAGACGGTCCCGCTCCGCGCGCCGCCGGTCGATGCGCCGTACACCCGCTCCGACGGCCTTGCGCGCCGCGGACCGGGCGCTCGTCGCGGCGCGGCCGGTCGGCACGGCGAAACGCACCGACCCGGCCGCCGCCTTCTGCGCCAGCAACGTCACGTCGGTGATGCCCTCACGGGCGAGGGCGTCGAACACCGGCACCGCCACACCGTGGCCCAACCCGATGTCCGCGACGACCGCGTCGACAAGCCGGTTCACCCACGGAATGCCGTCCGGGTCGGCGCCGGTCACCCCAGCCAGCCGCAGCACGGCCCGCTCCACCGACACCGTGGTGTGACTACGGGCCAGGTCCACCACCGGCTGCCCAGCCCGACGCGCCAACTCCCGCGCCCGAGCCACAAGCACCGGATCAAGATCAAGCTTTCCGGTCACACCACACCGCTCAACTGCTCGCTCACGACGACCCTTCCTCGTAGATGACCTCACCGCGCAGCACCAGACGCCGGCACACCGGAAGCGGCGTCGGATCGTCCGGACCCCGCAACTCCGGATCCTCGGCCAGCAACACCGGCAGACCCCGATCCACACCGGCCGGCGTCGACCACACCGCGAACGTCGCCGGAGCCCCCAACGCCAGGACCCCCTCGACGTCCAGGTGCACCGCCCGCCACCCACCACGCGTGTGCGCCGCGAACGCCGACCGCACACCCATCCGCTGCGCCGGATTGTGGTGCGCCGCCGCCGCCCGCACCGACCCCCACGGGTCCAGCGGCGTCACCGGCGAATCCGAACCGAACGCCAACGCCACACCCACCGAATGCATCGCACCCATCGGGTTGGACTCCAACGACCGGTCCAACCCCAACCGCGACTCGTACATCCGGCCCGCGCCACCCCACAACCTGTCGAACGCCGGCTGCATGCTCGCCACGACCCCGTACTCCACGAACCCGGCGATCAACCGCTTACTCATGATCTCCGCATGCTCGATACGGTGCCGAGCAGCCCGCAGCCGCTCCACACCCACCGCCCGCGCCGCCGCCGCGAAACCGTCGAGAACCGTGCCGATCGCCGCGTCACCGATCGCGTGAAACCCTCCCTGCATGCCATGCGCCGCACAGTCCAGCAGATGATCACGCACCTGCTCCGCCGACAGGTACCCGTGCCCACACCCGTCACCATCGCCGTACGGCTGCGACACGTGCGCCGTCCGCGACCCCAACGCCCCATCGGCGAACAGGTCACCACCAGCGCCCACCGCACCCAACTCCCGGGCCCGCGCCGCGCCACCCAGCTCACCCCAGTACCCGTACACCTCCGGCAACCCATCACCGGAGATGCCCAGCAGACCGGTGAAGTCCTCCTCGTCGGAGATCTCCGGCCCACCGCACTCGTGCACCGCCGCGATACCCAGCGACGCCGCGTGCGCGAGCGCCACCCGCTGCGCGGCCACCCGCTGCGCACGACTCACCGACCCCTGCGCCGCCGCCCGCACCACATGATGCGCGTCGCGCCGCAACCAACCCGACGCGTCGAAGCCGGCCGCGTCGGCCGCCTGCGGGCACGCCGCCAGCAGCGCCGACGACACCAACGCCGAATGGATCGACGCCTGCGACAGATACACCCGCCGACCGTCGGCCGCCCGGTCCAGCGCCGCCGCATCCGGCAACGTCGCGTCCGACCAGCCCGACTCGTCCCAGCCGTGCCCCAACACCACAGCGTCCACCGGCAGCCCCGCCGCGTACGTTGCCACCGCGTCGAGCAACTGCCCCGCCGACCGCACCCCGGACAACTCCAGCCCGGACAGCGTCAACCCGGTGTCGGTGGCATGCACGTGGGCGTCGACGAACGCCGGCGTCACCAGCGCACCATCGAGATCCACCACCCGGTCGGCAGGCGGCGCGTCACCGTCAATGCCCAACCAGGCGATCCGCCCACCGGAGACCAACAGCGCGGTAGCGCTCGGATCAGCGGGACAGTGCAGCACACCGCCGCGGTACAACGTCGAGGGGTTCGTCATGACCTCAGTCTGCCGCCACCCGCGCCGCGAAGAGCCGACGCACCCCCGGCTCGGCACGCAGCAACCCCAACGCCAACTCCGCGTGCCCCGGCACGTAGCCGTTGCCCACAAGCATCGTCACGTCCGCCGCCAACCCCTCGGCGCCCAACGCCGCCGCGGAGAAGCTCGTCGCCATCGAGAAGAAGACCACAGTGCCACCGTCAGCCGTGGACAGCACCGCCCCGTGCTCACAGCCCGGCACGTCCACGCACACCACAGTCACGTCCGCCGGGGCACCCAGCGCCGTCGTCACCGCCGTCGACAACCCCACCGGATCCCGCGCGTCGGCCAACGCCACCACCGACGCAAGATCGGCCGCCACCAGCGCGTCACGCTCCGCCGCGACCGGCACCACCCCGACGGTACGCGCCGCACCCGCACGTCGCGCCGCCGCCAACGACAGCGACCCGCTCTTGCCCGCCCCGCCGATCACCGCCACCCGCACCGGCGTCGGATCACCCGCACGGCTCCGATCCTCGACGTAGCGCGCCACCACCCGCGCGGTCAACGCCGGCGCCCCGCACACGTCCAGCACCGCCAGGGACAACTGCGGGTCCTCGTCCTCGGGCAGCACCGCCGCGATGGAACGGGCGAACAGGATCGCCCACCCGTCGCACGGCACCTGCTCGCTGCGCCCGTCCCAGCGGGCCAGCCCATCGGTCACCACAAGCGGCGTCAACGTGAGCGACACAAGCGTGGCGACCCGCTCCCCCGCCTTGAGCCCCAGCGGGGAACGCCGACCGGCTTCCTCGACAGTGCCGATCAACATCCCGCCGGACCCGGTCACCGGGTTCTGCATCTTGCCCCGCGTCGAAATGATCTCCAGTACCTCGGCGCGGACGGCGTCCCCGTCGCCACCGTGCTTCTCCGACAACTGCCGGAAGCTCGCCGCGTCCAGGTTCAGCCGCTGCACCCGGATCCGCATCTCGTTCGGCGCGATCGCGGCGGACGTGTCAAGCCGCCAGGCCGCCTGCGGCAGCACCCCCGCTGGCTCCACGACGCGGTGCAGTCCCACCGGTGACGTCACGCCGACCTCCCCTGCCCAGCCGTCCGAAGCCCCGGTCAAGGCTCGCGTAACGGGAAAACTTACGGCAGACTAATTTCTTTGCCGGATATTTTCCAGTAGCCTTCGAGCCTCATGATCAGCCACGAGCACCGAGGAGGGGCCGTGACCCAGACCCAACCGGTCGAGACCATCGCTCAACCACGTCACGCCCCGGTCGCCGTGCCGAGCGCCGGGCAGCCGTACGAATACCGCCGCCAGCCGCTTGTCGAACCCGACTGGACCCGCTTCCCCGGCTGGCGCCACGTCACCCGCGACCAGTGGGAATCCGCCCAGTGGCAGCGCGTCAACTGCGTCAAGAACGTCAAGCAACTACGCGCCGTCCTCGGCGACCTCGTCGATGAGAGCTTCTACGCCGACGTCCAGGCCGACCAGCAGGCACTGGCCACCATGTCGATGCTCGTACCACCCCAAATGATCAACACGATGGTGCCGTTCGCGCCGCCCACCACCGAGGCGCTGCTCGCCGACCCCATCCGCCGCTACATGATCCCGGTCGCCTCCGACCGCCGCACCGACTGGCCGTCACACCCCTACGCCAGCCGTGACTCCCTGCACGAGCACGACATGTGGGTCGCCGAAGGCCTCACCCACCGCTACCCCACAAAGGTCCTCGCCGAACTGCTCTCCACCTGCCCGCAGTACTGCGGGCACTGCACCCGCATGGACCTCGTCGGCAACTCCACCCCCGCCGTCGACAAACTCAAGCTCACCCTCAAGCCCGTCGACCGCTACGACGCCCACATCAGCTACCTCAAGGCCCACCCCGGCGTCCGCGACGTCGTCGTCTCCGGCGGCGACGTCGCAAACGTCCCCTGGCGCAACCTCGAGTCGTACCTGATGCGCCTCCTGGAACTGGAGACGGTCCGCGACATCCGGCTCGCCACCAAGGCCCTCATGGGCCTCCCCCAGCACTGGCTGCAGCCCGACGTCGTCGAAGGGCTGGAGCGGGTGGCCCGTACCGCCGCCCGCCGCGGCGTCAACCTCGCCATCCACACCCACGTCAACCACGCCCAGTCGCTCACCCCTCTGGTCGCCAAGGCCGCACAGACCGCCCTCGACGTCGGCGTACGCGACGTCCGCAACCAGGGCGTCCTCATGCGCGGCGTCAACGCCACCACACCCGAGCTGCTCGACCTCTGCTTCGCGCTCCAGGGCGAGGCCGGGATCCTGCCGTACTACTTCTACATGTGCGACATGATCCCCAACGCCGAACACTGGCGGGTCCCCGTCTGGCACGCCCAGCAACTCCAGCACGACATCATGGGCTACCTGCCCGGCTACGCCACCCCCCGCATCGTCTGCGACGTGCCCTTCGTCGGGAAGCGGTGGGTGCACATGCTCACCGACTACGACCGCGACCGCGGCATCTCCTACTGGACCAAGAACTACCGGACCTCCATCGAGTCGGCAGACCTCGAGGCCCTCAACAAGCGCTACGCCTACTACGACCCGATCGACACCCTGCCCGACAGCGGGCAGCAGTGGTGGACCGACCACCGCGACGACTGATCCACCACCCGGAGCGCCTGTTTCGCCGCGAGGGCGCCCGGTGCCGCGGGCCGTCGGCTGTCAGCCGTCGTAGGCATCGGCCGTCATAGGCGACGGCGACGTAGGTCTGCGGCGAGCGTGATACCTCTGCGTCATCAATATGACTCTGCGGTATCACGCTCGCCCATCAAGCCCGCTGGCCGTGCTTGCCGCCATGGCTGGCATGAACGCATACGGCCTCGGCGGCAAGGTCGACCCGCCGCGGCATCCTCCCTGCTCGGCCAGCAGCCGCCGGACTCTCAGCCGCCGGTCAGGACCTCCGACAGCGTCGCTGGCACCAGGCCCCGCTCGCGCAACCCGGCCAGGATGTGCGGCAACGCCTCGTCGGTCATCGAGGCGTTCGCCTCGGTCACGTGCATGATCACGATCGACCCGGGGCGCGCCTTGTCCAGCACCGCGCGCACCAGTGGCTGCCACGCCTCGGCGAACGGATCACCGCTGACCACGTCCCCGTCGACAACCGTCAGCCCGAGCGGAGCGAGCGCGTCCAGCGCAGCCTTGTCGTGGCACAGGCCCGGAAAGCGGAAGTACCGGGTCTGCCGACCCCCGAACGGCTCGATCACCCGGAACGTCTTCGCCACGTCCTCGGTCATGCCCCTCGCCGGCAACCGGGGAAGGCCGTAGCAGTCCCCCGTGAACGCCAGGTGCCCGTACGTGTGGTTGGCCAGCTCGAACCGCGGATTGCCGGCGATCCGCCGAGTCACCTCCGGATAGCGCTGCACCCACTTGCCGGTCAGGAAGAACGTCGCCGGCACCTGCTCCCGCTCCAGCAGGTCAAGGATGCGCAGGTTGGCGTACGACCGCACCCGGCCGCTGCGCAGACTGTGCAGCATCCCGTCGGTCATGTCCGCGTCGAACGTCAACGCCACCCGGTTGCCGACACGCGGCCCGTGATCGACCACCGGTGGCCTGATCCCCGTCGGCGTCGCACCCGGAACACCAGTCGGCTGCGGGCTCACCGGCGCCGCGACAGCGCCCGACGGCGAAGCCGAAACCGCCGGGATCGAAGCCGCCGGAGCAGGGACCGCCGGCGGCGAAGCGCCCGACGGGGCGACCGAAGCACCGGACGGGCTCACGAAGACCGGCGAGGACGCCCGGGAGGGCGGGGTGCCGCAAGCCGTGACGCCGAGCACGGCACCTGCCGCCAGAACACCTGCCAGAAGCCGGAGCCGAAAGTGGATCACGCAGCGGATCATGACAGACGCGAAAGGGACTCGGTGTCCCCCGCTCAGCCGCCTACACGGAACCGCCTCGCGGCGCGTACATGATGACGGCGACACCGAGCAGACACAGCACCGCACCCGTGACGTCCCACCGGTCCGGGCGGAAACCGTCGACCACCATCGCCCAGCCCAACGAGCCCGCCACGAACACCCCGCCGTACGCGGCCAGGATCCGGCCGAAGTTCGCATCCGGCTGGAACGTCGCCACGAAGCCGTAGCAGCCCAACGCCACCACACCGGCGGCGATCCACCACAGGCCGCGCTGCTCCCGCCAGCCCTGCCAGACCAGCCAGGCGCCACCGATCTCGGCCAGCGCCGCGAGCGCGAACAACACAAGCGAACGAAGCACCGTCACCCGGCGACAGTAGCCGCAGCACCACGGGTCCCCGGGCCGTCGTACGCCCGGGGACCCGTGGACAGCTCAGGTCACTTGGTGAAGGAGTCCTTCGCGTTGCGACCCGCGTCCTTCATGTTCTGACCGGCCTGCTTGGCGCGCGCCTCGCTCTTCTCGCTGGCGCCCTCGCCCCGCATCCGCTCGTTGTCGGTCATGTCGCCAACGCGCTCCTTCGCGGCGCCGGCCATCTGCTCAACCTTGTTACGTGCCTTCTCGGTGAAGCTCATCGCGCCTCCTCGGTCTGGCGACTGTCCCCACCCGCTTGCCCGGTCTCTGGGTGCCGAAACCGGCGGTGCCGGTCGGCACAACCCGTAAGGCATCCTAGGAAGATAGGTGGGATGGTGGAGCCGCATGCCTCCGTCCGCACGGTGGTTAACTGGCCGGATGGGAGAGCTCCTGCTGATCCGGCACGGCGAGACCACCTGGAGTGCCGCCCGCCGGCACACCTCGTACACCAATCTGGAGCTGACCCCCGACGGTGAGCGCCAGGCCCGCACCCTCGCGGCGTTTCTGGCCGGCAGGCGGTTCGCCACGGTGCTGAGCAGCCCTCGCACGCGGGCCCTGCACACCGCGCAGCTGGCAGGGCTCACCGTCGACGGCGTCGACGAGGATCTCGTCGAGTGGAACTACGGCGAGTACGAGGGGCGCACCACCGTCGACATCCACTCCGACCAGCCGCAGTGGAACATCTGGACCGACGGCTGCCCCGGCGGTGAATCACCCGCCCAGGTGGGCGCCCGGCTCGACCGGGTGCTGGCCCGGGCCACGCCGCTGCTGGACCAGGGCACCGTAGCCCTTGTCGGTCACGCGCACAGCCTGCGGGTCCTCGGCGCCCGCTGGGTCGGCCTGCCCCCGTCCGCAGGCGGCCTCCTGCGGCTGGACACCGCCACCGTCAGCGCGCTCGGTCACGAGCACGGACGGCGGGTCATCCTTCGGTGGAACCAGCCGGCTCCGCCGGCACCCGGGACCGCGACCGACTCGGTCCCCCCGCGCTGATCTTCGGCGGCCGGCTCTCGTACGGGGTGGACAACACCACCGTCGTCCGGGTCGTCACGCTCGCCGAGGTGCGGATCTCCTGTAACACCCGCTCCAGGTCAGCCGGGCTGGCCACCCGCACCAGCAGCATGTAGAAGTCCTCCCCCGCCACCGAATAGCACGAGTCGATCTCGGGCAGGTGGGCCAGCCGCTCCGGCGCGTCGTCCGGCTGCGACGGGTCGAACGGCCGGATCGCCACGAACGCCGTCAACGGCAGGTCCAGCGCCTCGAAGGAGACCTTGGCGGCGTACCCCTTGATCACCCCGCGCTGCTCCAGCCGGCGCACCCGCTGGTGCACGGCGGACACCGACAACCCCACCTTCTCGGCCAGGTCGGTGTACGACAGGCGGCCGTCAGCGGTGAGCGCGGCGAGGACAGCGCGGTCGATCTCTTCCACGGCGAGCAACCTACCGGGAAAACGGCCCGACGGCGACGGGCACGGCGAAGCCGCCGCACCCGTCGCAGCCCGCTCAGCCCTTCGCCAGCGACCGGGAAATCACCAACCGCTGGATCTGGTTGGTGCCCTCCACGATCTGCAACACCTTCGCCTCACGCATGTAGCGCTCCACCGGGTGGTCAGCCACGTAGCCGGCACCACCGAGCACCTGCACCGCGTCGGTGGTCACCCGCATCGCCATGTCGGTGGCGAACAGCTTGGCCTTGGCCGCCTCGATCGAGTACGGCCGCCCGGCGTCGCGCAGCCGCGCCGCCGCAAGGGTCAGCGCGCGGGCCGCCGAAATCTGCGTCGCCGCGTCGGCGAGACCGAACCCGAGACCCTGGAAGTCGATGATGGCGCGGCCGAACTGCTGGCGCTCCCGGGCGTAGGAGACCGCGTAGTCGAGCGCGGCCTGGGCCAGCCCGACCGCGCAGGCAGCGATGCCGAGCCTCCCCGAGTCCAACGCGGACATCGCGATCGTGAAGCCCGCGCCCTCGCCCCCGACGAGCCGGTCGGCCGGCACCCGGGCCTGGTCGAAGACGATCTGCGCCACCGGCGAGGACCGCAATCCCATGGTCCGCTCGGCCGCCTGCGGCGCGATGCCCGGCGTCGCGGCGTCGGCGACCACGCAGGAGATCCCTTTTGGACCCGGGCCTCCGGTGCGGCAGAACACGTTGTAGAAGTCGGCGTTCCGGGCGTGGGTGATCCACGCCTTGGTGCCGGAGAGGACGTACGCGTCGCCGTCGCGGACCGCCCGGGTGGTCAGCGCCGCAGCGTCGGAGCCGCCCTGCGGCTCGGAGAGGCAGTACGCCCCGAGCAGTTCACCGCCGAGCATGTCCGGCAGCAGCTTGCGCTGCTCGTCGGTGCCGAACGCGGCCACCGGATAGCAGGACAGGGTGTGCACGCTCACCGCCTCGGCGACCGCGAGCCACCGGCTGGCCAGGATCTCCAGCACCTGGAGGTACACCTCGTAGGGCTGGGCTGCCCCGCCGTACTCCTCGGGGTAGGGCAGGCCGAGCAGGCCGGCCCTACCGATGGTGCGCAGCACGTCGCGGGGGAACTCGGCGCGTTCCTCGAAGCCGGCGGCCTTGGGTGCGAGCTCCCGGTCGGCGAGCTCGGTGGCGAGGTCCAGCAGGTCGTGGGCCTCGTCGGTGGGGAGGATCCGGTCGACAGTCATAAGGCGATGAGCTCCGTGGGGGTGGTATTGAGCCGTTGCACGCCGTCCGTTGTGCAGACGACGATGTCCTCGATGCGGGCGCCGTGTCGGCCCGCGAGGTAGATGCCCGGTTCGATGGAGAATGCCATCCCGGGTTCCAGGGGCCTGTCGTTGCCAGCGACCAGGTAGGGCTCCTCGTGACCGTCCAGCCCGATGCCGTGGCCGGTGCGGTGCAGGAACGCGGGGCCGTAGCCGGCGGCGGCGATCGGTTCCCGGGCCGCGGCGTCGGCCCCCGCGCCGGTGACCCCGGGTCGCACGGCCGCCACCGCCGCGCGTTGGGCGTCGCGCAGCACCGCGTAGTAGTCCAGGAAATCGGCCGGCGCGGGTCCGCCCGCGACATAGGTACGGGTGCAGTCGGAGCGGTAGCCCGACGGCATCGTGCCGCCGATGTCGACAACCACCGGTTCGCCGGCGCCGATCGGCCGGTTCGAGGTGCCGTGGTGCGGGCTCGCCCCGTTGGGACCGGCGGCCACGATGACGAAGTCGACGCTGACGTGCCCGGCGGCCCGGATCGCGGCGGCGATGTCGGCGGCCACCTCGGCCTCGGTACGGCCGGGGCGCAGCCATTCGCCCATCCGCAGGTGCACCTCGTCGATGGCCGCGCCGGCCTCGGCGAGCGCCGCGACCTCCGCCGGGGACTTACGGATGCGCAGCTCGCGCAGCACCTCGGAGGCGAGCCGCTGCGCGGCGCCGGGCAGCACCGCGCGCAGTGCGAGAACCTGCTCGGCCCACATCCGGTCTGCCAACCCCACCGATGCCGGCGGGCCGTCGAGGGCTGTCACCACAAGGGGGTACGGGTCGACGCCGTCGGCGTGGTCGACGATGCGCAGGCCGGTGGCCGGTGACGCCTCGGCGGCCGGACGTTCCAGGGTCGGCACGATGAGCGTGGGCTCACCCTCGGCGGGCAGCACCAGGCAGGTGAGCCGCTCCCCCGCGTGTGCGTCGTAGCCGGTCAGATAGCGCAGGTCGGAACCGGGGGTGAGCACCAGCGCGTCCAGACCGGCGGCCGCTGTGGCGCGCTGCGCGGCGATCAACCGGTCGGACGGGTGCAGCTCGTCGATTCCCACCCCGTCAGCTTAACGGTCGTTTGGGCATCCCCAGAAGCCGCGCGGGGTCCGCCGTGGGAAATCCACCGGGGTTGATTGACGCCGACAGTTAACACTCTTTAAGATTTGGCTGCATCGAGGCCATACCCGCGTTTTCGCACCTCCCGCCCGTGACAACCCTGCGCGGGCGGGCGTCGTCCCCCGCCCGGGAAGGCCCCACCGATGCCCTCAACACTGCGCCGCGCGCTCACCGCCGGCCTGCTCGCGCTGGCCACCGCCGGCGCCACCCTCACCCTCGTCCCCACCGCCGCGCAGGCCGCCGTACTGCCCAACAACTTCAAGAGCGTCGGCTACCTGCCCTCGTGGGCCGGCAACGTCAACACCATCCAGTACAACAAACTCACCCACATCAACTACGCCTTCGTGCTGCCCAACAACGACGGCAGCCTGCGCCCTGTGGAGAACCCCAGCAAGCTCTCCTCGCTGGTCTCGCTCGGGCACGCCAACAACGTCAAGGTGTCGATCGCTGTCGGCGGCTGGAACGACGGCAACGACTCGGCCTTCGAAGCCCTCGCCGCCAACGCAGGTACCCGGACCGCCTTCGTCAACAACCTCGTCAACTTCGTCAACCAGTACAACCTCGACGGTGTCGACATGGACTGGGAATACCCGGACCCGGGGACCTCGGCCAACAACTACACCCAGCTCATGACCCAGCTCGGCAGCGCACTGCACAGCAGGGGCAAGCTTCTCACCGCCGCCGTGGTCTCCGAGGGCACCTACGTGCAGGGCGTACCCACCGCCGTCTTCGCCCAGGTCGACTGGCTCAACATCATGGCGTACGACGGCGGCAGCCCACACGCCAACTACGACTGGTCGATCGCCAGCATCAACCTGTGGAAGTCGCGCGGCCTGCCCGCCAGCAAGGCAGTGCTCGGCATCCCGTTCTACAGCCGCCCCGGCTACTACACGTACTCGGCGCTTGTCGGCATGGACCCGGCCAACGCCAACCGGGACTGCGCCACCGTCAGCGGCGTGCAGCAGTGCTACAACGGCATCCCGACGGTCAAGCGCAAGACCCAGTGGGCGCTCGCCAACGCCGGCGGCGTCATGAACTGGGAACTGTCGCAGGACACCACGGGCTCGACCTCGCTTGTCAGCGCCATGTACGACACCATCATGGGCGGCACCACCCCGCCGCCGAGCGGGCGTACCGGCCGGATCACCGGGATCGGCGGCAAGTGCGTCGACGTGGCCTCCGCGAGCACCGCCAACGGAACCGCAGTGCAGCTGTGGGCCTGCAACGGCACCAACGCGCAGACCTGGACGGTGGCCGGTGACAGCACCCTGCGGGCGCTCGGCAAGTGCGCCGACATCACCAGCGGCTCCACCGCCAACGGCGCGAAGATCCAGCTCTGGGACTGCAACGGCACCGGAGCCCAGGTCTGGCAGGCGCAGTCCGACGGCACGCTGCGCAACCCGCAGTCCAACAAGTGCCTGGACGCCAGCGACAACAGCTCCGCCGACGGCACCCGGTTGCAGATCTGGGACTGCTTCGCCGGCGCCAACCAGCGCTGGGCGCTTCCCGCCTGACGGCACGGTCCGTGAGATCCCCGGCCGACGCGCCCCGCGCCGGCCGGGGATCCTCGCGCTCACGCTCATCGCCGGCACGCTGGCCGACGGACGCTCTGGTTTTCCCGGTCGGACGGCCCCGGCGGTCATAGCCTGGGGTCAGGAACCCGCACGGGCTCCCGACCGGGAGGAGCGACGTGGCAGCGAACCAGGCGAACCGGGCGGCCACACGCCGTCGCCGTCAGCTGTGGGCCGGCGTCCTCGCGCTCGTCGGTCTGGTGTTGCTGGTCATCGGGCTCACCGTGGCCGACGGTGTCGCGGCCTGGATCGAGGTGCTTGTCGCCGTCGTGCTGCTGGTGACCAGCTACGTCGTGCAGCACCTGGCCCGGCGGGCGACCGTCTACGGGCACGACGAGCAACGCTGACGCCGCCGTCGGCAGGGCGTACCCGAGATCGTCGGAGGGCTGTGCCAGGCTGTCCGGCGTGGCACATCGACCCCCGATCCTGCTGATCGACGCAGCCAGCCTCTACTTCCGGGCCTACTTCGGCATTCCGGAGTCCGCAGCCCGCACCGAGGACGGCACTCCCGTCAACGCGGTACGTGGCTTCCTCGACATGCTCGCCACCCTCATCCGTGGACGCGGCGCCGACCGGATGGTCTGCGCCCTCGACTACGACTGGCGGCCGGCGTGGCGGGTCGAACTGCTGCCGTCGTACAAGGCGCACCGGGTTGCCCCGCAGGGCGGCGAGGTCGTTCCGGACACGCTCTCCCCGCAGGTGCCGATGATCCTGGAGGTGCTGGCCGCGATCGGCATCACCGCCGTCGGGGCGACCGGCTACGAGGCCGACGACGTGCTCGGCACGCTGTCGGTGACCCAGCCGGGCCCGGTCGAGGTCGTCTCCGGCGACCGGGACCTCTTCCAGCTCATCGACGACAGCCGACCGGTCCGGCTGCTCTACGTCGGGCGCGGCGTGGCCAAGCTCGACGACTGTGACGACGCAGCGGTGCGCGCCCGCTACGGCGTGCCGGCCGACAGGTACGCCGACTTCGCGGCGCTGCGCGGCGACCCCAGCGACGGCCTGCCCGGCGTGCCCGGTGTCGGCGAGAAGACCGCCGCCCGGCTCATCGAGCGCTACGGCAGCATCGCCGGCATCCTCGCCGCGCTTGACGAATCCGACTCGTCGTTCGCTCCGGGCCTGCGCACCAAGCTCGCCGCTGCCCGCGACTACCTTGCCGTCGCGCCCACGGTGGTCCGGGTCGCCCTGGACGTGCCGCTGCCGGAGCTGCCGACCGAGCTGCCGACCGCCCCCGCCGACCCGGACCGGCTTCTCGAACTGGCCGCGCAGTGGAACCTGGCCGGCTCGACCCGCCGCCTCGTGGACGCCCTGGCCGCCCGCGCCTGACAGCGACCATCCCGCCCGGGTGGGCCGTCGCCACGCGCGGGCCCACCCGACGTCGGTGTCACGCGGCGTCGGCGTCGACCGCCGGCTGCGCTCGGGCGACCTCAGCCGCGCAGTGCGGCCGCGAGGTCGGCGACCCTGCCCATGGTGTACCGCTGCATGCCGGGGCCGAAGGTGATGCGCGTGGCGCCCAGCCGGGCGACCTCCGCCACCGACTCCGGGGCCGGGCCGGCCGCCATGTTGATGGGCCCGGTGATGCCCTCTCGCAGGACCGGGAACACCTCGGGCGGCGCCAGCAGCGGATAGACGCAGTCGGCGCCGGCGGCCACGTACAGCTGCGCGCGGGCCACGGCGTCCGTTGGGTCGCCGGTGCCGAACAGGAACGTGTCGACGCGCGCGTTGATGACGAGCGCGTCACCCGCCGCCGCCCGCACCTCGGCCAGCCAGTCCGCGTGCTGCTGCGGGTCCTTGAGCGTGCCGTGCCCGTCGGAGTCCTCCAGGTTGCAGCCGACGACGCCGGCCTCCAGCAGACGCTCGACCAGTTCGGCGGGGGCGAGCCCGTAACCGCCCTCGACGTCGGCGGAGACCGGCACGGAAACGGCCCGGACGATCCGCGCCACCGCGGCGAACATCTCGTCCGGCGGTGTCGCGCCGTCCTCGTAACCGAGGGAGGCGGCCACTCCGGCGCTCGGGGTCGCGAGTGCCGGGAACCCGGCGTCGGCGAACACCTTCGCGCTTCCGGCGTCCCACGGCCCCGGCAGGACAAGCGCGTCACCGGCGGCGCGGTCGTGGTGCAGGGCACGAAAGGCGGCGGCTGTCATCGGTCACGTCTCCCGACGGGTGCGCAGGGGTGCTGGGACGGGCGGAAGCTATTTGACCTTGCGGGTCGACCGGACCACGATGCCCTCGTACTCCGGGTGCTTGAGCAGCCACTCGGCGAGGAACGGGCAGATCGGCACGACCATGCGCCTCTTGGCCTGGGCGTCGTCCATCACCGCACGGGCAAGCGTCGACCCGACACCCCTGCCCTCGTACGCCGGATCGGTCTCGGTGTGGGTGTAGGCGATGATGCTGCCGGTCACCTGGTAGGTGACGAATCCAGCGACCGCGCCTGCCTCGTCGCGCGCCTCGAACCGCTCCCGCGTCGGCGCCTCTGTCACTGTGAACTGCACCGGGCCATCCAATCACAGCCGGCTCCGCTCGATCGTTCTCCGGCACGACGCACGGGCGGGCCCGCCCCTGGTTGAGGGTGGGCCCGCCCGTGCGTGGTCCTCAGTGCCGTCGGCGGCCGTACGTGCCTGCGACGATTGCCACACCGATCGCCGCGAACACGATCTGGATGAACAGTTCGATCCAGTCGACGCCTGCGGTGTCGTCGACGCCGAACACACCGGCAACGAGGGTGCCGAGGATCGCGGCCAGTACGCCGATGGCAAGGGTGAGCCAGATCGGGATGTTCTGCTTGCCCGGCACCACCAGCCGGCCGAGGGCCCCGATGATCAGACCGATGATGATGGCGGTGAAGAAGCCCGTAACCTCCACGGGAACCGTCCTTCCTCAGTGTCGTGAAGCTGAAATTTTTCGTCGGCGACGCTTTCGTGCCCCCGATGGTGCGCCACCGAAACCGGAGATCGGCTCGTCAGCCGATTTGTCACGCGACTGTCATGAAACGTATGACTGCGCCCCACGGCCGGCGGTCGCGGTCACCGCGGCACGATGAGCGGGGCGAAGTCGGTGCGGGTGAGCGGTCGTTCGGTAAGCGAGCCGTCGGCGCGCGGCACGCCGAGGGGCTTGCCGTCGCGCAGGAACGTGACGGTGGCGACGTCGTCGCGGCTGGTCAGGGTGCAGACGATCTGGCCGAAGGCGAGGACCTCGTCGCTGCGGCCCACATCGTGGCCGGGTTCGTCGACAACGACGCGGGCCTCGGCGTCGGTGACCGTCGCCCCGGCGGCGTTCACCGCACCCGCGAGCGCGCTCGTCAACCCGTCGTCCCGCTCGGCCGCGGTGGGCCCGGCGAGCAGATGCCGCAGATGCTCCTCGACAGTCGGCGGACGTTCCACGCGCCGGAGCACGGGGACGATGCGGTTGTCGCGCAGCAGACAGAGGATCTCCGCGGCGCTGCCGGCCGGGACCGTGGCATCCGTGGAAGCCACTGTCGGAAACGGCCCGCGTGGGGGCGTCACCGGACGGGCCGTGTCGTCGGTGGGGATGCCACAGCCGGCGAGCAGCGCGGCGAGCGTCAACGCGACGACCAGACGACGGCCGGTCATGGCAGGCTCTCCGCGAGGGTGACCCGGAAACGGGCGCCGCCGCCGGGCCGGTCGCCGAGGGTGACGCCGCCGGCGTGCGCGGCGGCGTGCTGGGCGACGAGCGCGAGACCGAGACCGGTGCCGTCGCCGGTGCCACGGGTGTTCGCGGCGCGGCCCCGCACGAACCGGTCGAAGATCGCCTCACGGTCCTCGATCGGCACGCCCGGGCCCTCGTCGTCGACCTCGATGACACCGACGCTGCCGTCGCGGCTCAACCGGACGGCCACCGGGCCACCGCCGTAGGTCGCCGCGTTGCCGAGCAGGTTCGCGAGGATCTGGGCCACCCGCCGCCGCTCCACCTGCCAGGTCTCCGGCACGCCCGGACCGAGGTGGACAATGCTTGCGGGCAGGTCCAGGGCGTGACAGGCGTCCCGGGCCAGCGCCACCACGTCCACCGGGGCCCGACGGGCGGGGTGGTCGCTGCGGGCCAGGTCGATCAGGTCGTTGACGAGCCGCTGGAAGCGGTCGATCTCGTCGGCGACGAGACCCGCGGCGGTCGCCGTCCGTTCGTCCTGGTGTTCGCGGCGGCGGGCCAGGACACTTGCCGCCGCGGCGAGGGTCTGCAACGGGGACCGCAGTTCGTGGCTGACGTCGGCGGCGAAGCGGCGGTCCCGTTCGATGCGCTGCTCGAGCCGGTCGACCATCTGGTTGAACGACGACGACAGGCGGGTCAGGTCGGGGTCGGTGGTCGGGTCGAGGCGGGCGGTGAAGTCACCGGCGGCGATCTTCTCGGCGGCGTCGGCGACCGCCGTCAGTGGACGCAGCCCGTGCCGGGTGGCGTACCAGCCGAGCGCGGCGCCGGAGCCCGCCACCATGATCGCGACGGTGGTCAGCGCCAACGCCAGGACCTGGAACGTCTGCTCCAGCTCGCGCAGGGAGTTGACCTCGAAATACATCGACGTATCAGACAGCGGCACCCCGACCACGAGGGCGGGCTGGCCGTCGAGGCGTACCCGCTGCAACGCCGGCTCCCCGGCGGCCACGAGCCGTCGCAGGTCGGGCGGGATGGACGTGGTGGTGCCCGAGTCGACGGTACGGGCGTACCACTCGCCGTCCAGGTGCAGCACTGGCCGGCGGCTTCCGCCGGTGTCCAGCGAGCGCAGCACCTCAACGACGTCCGGGGTGTCCGTGTCGAGGCCGGCACGCACGATGGCGGCGTCGAAGTAGGCGGCGCGCAGGGCCGTGCGCTCGCGTTCCTCAAGCAGGGAACGGCTGACCAGCTCGTACGAGACGAGGGCCATCGACGCGGCAAGCAGGAGCGCACCGACGGCGAACGCGGCGGTGACCCGGGTACGGAGTCCGAGGCGAAGTCTCATCGTTGCAGCTTGTAGCCCATACCCCGCAGGGTGACCAGGTGACGGGGCGTGGCCGGGTCCCGTTCGATCTTCTGCCGCAGCCGGCCCACGTGCACGTCGACAAGGCGCTCGTCGCCCAGGTCGTACCCCCAGACCCGTTGCAGCAGCTGCTGCCGGGACAGCACGCGACCGGCGTGCTCGGCCAGCTCGCAGAGCAGCCGGAACTCGGTGCGGGTGACCGGCACGGGCTGGCCGGCCCGGCGGACCTCCCCCGCGTCGGGGCTGATCTCCAGGTCGCCGAAGGCGAACACGGGCACCGGCGCCGGCCCCGGACCGGCGACGCCCGCGCGGGCGCGGCGACGCAGGGCGCGCAACCGGGCGGTCAACTCCTTGATCGCCACGGGCTTGACCACGTAGTCGTCGGCGCCGGCTTCGAGCGCGGCCACGATGTCGTGGGTCTCGTCGCGGGCGCTGACCACCACGATCGGGACGTCGTCGTCGCGGCGCAACTGCCGGATGCACTCGAAACCGTCAAGGCCCGGCAGCATCAGGTCGACGAGCACGTAGTCGGCCGGGTCACGGCGCTGGGCGCGCAGGCCCTCCTCGGCGGTGGCCGCGCCCACGGCGTCGTACCCCTCGTCCTCCAATGCGAGCAGCAGCGCCAGCCGGATGCGGTCGTCGTCCTCGATCACCAGTACGGCCGTCATACAGGGAATCATCCCCAGGCCGCACGTCGCGCGGCCAACCGCGTCCGCCGGTTGGTGTATTTGTCACGCAACTGTCATGGATCCGCGCGGTGACCGCCAAGCCGGCCCGGCACGGTCGTTGGCGTACAGGTCCGCGAGCGAAGGGGTACGCCATGACGGAGTCACCGGCACCGACGTCGTGGACGCTGCCGATGGTCGAGGTGTGCATCGACACGTTCGATCTGGCCGGCCTGCCGGAGACCGGGGCCGTGTTCGACAGGCTGCTGGCGCTGTGTCCCGGCCGCGTCGTGGTGGACCTGTCACGCTGCCGGCACATCGACGCCGCCGCCATCGGGCTGCTGCTCGACGTCCACCGGCGGCTGGTACGGGCCGACGGGATCCTCACCATCCGTAACCCGAACCCCCGCATCCGGCGCATCCTGCACACCGCCCGACTGGACCAGGTTCTGCCGATCGTCATCGACGCCGAGGACGGCCAGCCCGAAGCCGCTCCGCCGTCGCCGATCGCGCAGGGCCGGGCGCCCGTGACCACCCGGCACTGACGCCGGCAGCGACAGGAGAGGCAGCATGAGTGTCAGCGGGTTGGTAAGCGCCGTCGTCGTCGGTGTCGTCGCGGGGGCTCTCGGCAGGCGTGTCGTTCCCGGCCCGCACAGCGTTCCGCTGTGGGTCGCCCTGACCGTCGGCGTCGTCGCCGCGCTGATCGGGTCCACCGCCGCGCGCCTGGCCGGTGTCACCGCCCAGGGGTTCGGTTTCCTGGAGTTCCTCCTGCAGATCGGCGTCGCCGGTGTCGGCGTCGTTCTCGTCGTGGTGACAACGGGACGGGCCACCTCAGAGACGCCAGAACCGTGACGCACGGGATCCGCACCACCGATTTGAGCCCGCACCGAGGTCGTCCGCGGCCGGGCACGGACGTAGGAAGGACAGCGCCATGACCGTCGTCCCCGACGACGACCTGATGACCCTGATCTGCGACATCTGCGGTGACTCCCTCCGGGCCACCGCGTGCGTGCTGCCCGACGCGGAGGTCGTCTGGACGCTGGTGTCCGAACACGGCTGGAGTGGATCGCCGTTCGCCACCGGCCCTCATCGCTGCCCGCACTGCAGCCTGCTGCCGTCCTCGCAGGGCGCAACGGTCTCGTGCAGCGACCACGGACCCGGCGGCATCCTCGGCATCGACCACCTCGACGACGTGACTGTCGTCGCGGCCACCGGCGACATCGACCTCGAAGCCGGTGACACACTGCGCTCCGCCCTGCGGCACGCCGCCGAGATGGGTGGGCACGTCGTGGTCGACCTGAGTCGCGTGCACCTCATCGACTCCACCGGACTGGGCCTGCTCGTGCGCGCCCACCAGGACGCCCGCAGCCGTGGCGCCACGCTCAGCCTCGCCGCGCCGTCGCGGTTCATCCGCACCGTCCTGCACACCATGCGCCTGGACGGGACGTTCCCGATCTTCGAGAGCCGCGCCGACGCGCTCGCCCACCTGTCGCAGGACGCGTCCGTGTCGGGCACCCGCGTCTGATCACAGCGAACCACCAGCAAGGAGCTCTTTCGTGCACATGCCATGGCCGCTGCCTGACGAGAACTGGTTCGCCGCCAGTCAGCCCGAGCCGGACAGCCCGGACCGGCGGCTCGAGGCGCTTGTCGCGCAGCGACTGAGCATCGACTCGACCACCAGGCGGCAGCGGATCGGCGTCACAGTGCAGAACCGGGTGGTCATCCTGTCCGGGTTGGTGAGCGACACGGACGCACGCCAGGTCGCCGCGGAACTCGCCTGGGACGTGCCGGGAGTCTTCGATGTCTGCAACACGCTGCGGCTCGGCGACCAGCGCCGCAGCCGCCGTTGACGCACCACCTGCGGCGTCGGACGCGCTGACGCGCGTGCCCTGTCAGACGCGCGTGCCCTGTCAGACGTGCTGACGCGCGAGGGCCTCGCCCAGCAGGCGTGCGCCGGTGGCGAATGCCGCCGGGTTGGCGCCGGCGTAGCTGAGTCGTACGAACGGCCCGGTCGGTTCGGCGGGAAACCACTCGGCCCCGGGCGCGATGACCAGCCCCGCCTTCTCGGCGTCGTACGCGAGCTGCGCGACGTCCGTGCCGTCGGGGAGGCGGACCCACAGGCTCAGGCCTCCGGCGGGCACCCGGCCGATGTCGGCCTGCGGGACGTGCTCGCGCAGCGCGGTGACGAGGAGATCGCGGCGGGTACCGAGTTGCTGGCGCAGGCCGCGCAGGTGCGTGGCCCAGGCGGGCTGGGTCACCACGTCGAGCGCCGCAGCCTGGAGGAGACCGCTGACGTACATCGACTCGGCGGCACGGTCGGCCAGGAGCCGTGCTCGGGCCGGCCCCCGGGCGATGACCGCCGCGACGCGGACGGCCGGCGACACGCTCTTGGTGAGCGAGCGCAGGTAGATGACGTGGCCACGGTCGTCGTGCGCGGCCAGGGGCGTCGCGGTGCCGGTGATGCCCAGGTCGTGTGCCCAGTCGTCCTCGACCACGAACGCGCCGTGCTCGCGTACCACCGCCAGAACCTGCTCGTGCAACGCCACCGGCCACCGCGCACCGGTGGGATTGGCGTGGTTCGGTTGGGCGTAGAACAACCGCGCGGACGTCTCGGCGAAGGCGCGGGCCAGCTCGCGGGGGTCCGGGCCGGCCGGGCCGCTGGGGACCGGGACGAGGCGTACGCCGGCCTGCCGTGCGGCCAGGAGGGCTCCCCAGTAGGTCGGTGATTCGATCAGCAGGGGTTGCCCGGGGCCGACCAGGGCGCGGAACACCGAGGTCAATCCACTCTGGCTGCCGGGCAGGATGGTGACGTCGCTGGCGGTGGGTGGTGTCACCCCGGCCGGGGTCACGGCAGCCAGCTCGCCGGCGAACCAGGTCTGCAGCTCCGGCAGGCCCGCCGCCGGTGGCCGGGTCAGGGCCGCGTCGGAGCGCGCCGCCCTGGTGAGCGCGGCGCGGACCAGCCGCTCCGGGAGCAGCTCCCGGTCCGGGTAGCCGGCGTGCAGCGCGACGACATCGTTGGGGACGCTACGCAACGCGGTCGGGACCGCGCCGGGGCGGACCCCGGGTGCGCGCAGCGCGGCGGTCTGCCAGCCGTAGTCGGCCGGTCGCGCGGTCCGTACGGCGCGGACGAACGTGCCGACTCCGGGCCGACTCTCGATGAGCCCCCGGGCGGTGAGGGCGCGTAACGCGTGCTGCACGGTCACCGGACTGGCCTGGTAGCGGGCGACCAGCTCCCGGCTGGACGGCAGGCGGGCACCCGGCGCGGCCGTCGCGATCCAGTCGCCGAGGTCGGCGGCGATCCGCGAGCTGCTACTGTCATCCATGACAGCACAGAGTAGCGCTACTACCATCACGCGGCCGGCGATATCCTCGGCGGGCCTCTCCTGGGGCCTGGTCGGAGTAGCGGCGTTCTCGCTCACCGTCCCCCTCACCCGGCTGGCGGTGGGCGGCCTGTCGCCGCTGTTCATCGGGTCGGCCCGAGCGGTTGTCGCGGCGCTCCTGGCCGCCGTCGCGTTGACGCTCACCCGCCAGCGCCTGCCGCGCGGCGCGCAGTGGCTCCGTCTCGCCGTGGTCGGCGGTGGCGTGGTCGTCGGGTTTCCGCTGCTGACGTCGTACGCAATGACAAGCGCGCCGGCCAGCCACGGCGCCGTCGTGATCGCCATGCTGCCGGCGACGACCGCGGTGCTGGCCGTCCTTCGCGGACACGAGCGCCCGCCGGTCGGGTTCTGGATCGCCGCCGCCGCCGGCGCGGTGGCCGCCACGGCCTTCGCCTCGGCGCAGTGGGGTGGCCTCGGTCGACTGCACGCGGCCGACCTGCTGCTCTTCGGCGCGGTTCTGGCCGCCGCCGCCGGGTACGCCGAGGGCGGCCTGTTGGCGCGTGAACTGGGCGCCTGGCAGACGGTTTCCTGGGCGCTCGTCCTGTGCTCCCCGCTCATGGTGGCCCTGACGGTCGTCGCCGTCAGCCGGGAGGTCCCGCAGGGCACGCCGACGCAGTGGGCGGCCTTCGGCTACCTCGGGGTGGTCAGCATGTTCCTCGGCTTCTTCGCCTGGTACCACGGTCTGGCGATCGGACCGATGGCGCAGGTCAGTCAGGTGCAACTCGCCCAGCCCGTCATGAGCATCGCCTGGGCGGCCCTGCTGCTGGGCGAGCACATCGGCGCCACGACCCTTCTCGGCGGCCTCGTGGTCATCCTGTGCGCCGCGACCGCGGTCCGCACGCGACTCGGCACCAACCGGTGATCGGACGCGCGCCGACGCGTAACCTCTTGGCATGTGGATCGCGCGCTCCGCGAGGGGGCTCGGTGGCTGACGCGGACGACGTACGCCGGCTGGCGCTGGCCCTGCCGCACGTGGTGGAGGTCGACAGCGCCGGCTTCGACTTCCGGGTGGCCGACAAGGGGTTCGTCTGGTCCTATCCGGAGCGCCAGCCGGGGAAGCCACGGCTGATCCGCACCGACGTCGCCGTGCTGTTCGTCGGTGACGAGGCCGAGAAGCAGGCGCTGCTGCTCGGCGAGCCCGCTCTGTTCTTCACCGCGCCCGGCTACGACGGGCTGCCCCTGGTGCTGCTGCGCCTGCCCGAGGTCGACGTGGAGCGCCTCAGCGAACTGGTGACCGACGCGTGGCGGATGCGGGCACCGGACGCGCTCGCCGCCGACCTCGACGCCCCCGCCACGCTCCCGGGCTAGCGGCCCGCCCGCCCCTGACGGGCCGGACGCCAACGGCGGAGCCGGACGCGAGCGGTCGGTCCGGCGGCGGCAAATAGCGACATCCGTACGCAACCTGGTTGACACATTGACGCGGATCTCGGCGTTCGATTACCGTGCGAGCGAGAGAGAGCGCTCTCTCAGTCGACCTTCTCCTCATTTCAGACGCAACGCGCCGGAGCGGGCACGGACCGTGACCCGGCGTGCGATGGAGGCACCATGAAACCTCCCGTCCCCCACCGTCGATGGGCCCTGGCCGCCACCACGGCCCTGGCCCTGGTCGTCGGCGGCCTCACGATTCCCCTCACCCGCGCCGCCGAGGCCGCCCCGGTCGGCGCCGGTAGCTACACCACCACCCCGGTCGGCCCGCTCCCCTCCGGCTGCGGCTCGATGTCCAGCAACCCCCGGCAGTTCGCCACCGCCAACGCGCCCGGCGGCGCCATCCCCACAAACGACTGGTGGTCCTCGCTGCTCTGGAAGCGCACCGACTGCTCCTTCAGCGAGCCCCTGCACGCCCACCCGATCTCGTACGACACGTTCACCGACGGTCTCGGGTTCTCCGCCAACTCCACGCCCGCCATCAGCGGCACCGCCACCGGTGTCGGGGAATTCCACTACCCGTACGTGCAGGACATCCGGGTCGGCGTCGCCGGGCTCGGCGCACCCCAGGTAAAGGTCGACGGCTGGAGCGACTGGACGGTCAGTCCGCACTGGAGCGACGGCAGCCGCACCCTGCGGGCCACCATCGGCCACGGCCTGCCGTTCGCGTACTTCCAGAGCACCGGCGGCGACGCGGTCATCAGCACGAGCGGCAACCCGGAGGTCTGGTCCAACAGCGGCGCCACTATCGGGTTCCGGGTCAACGGCCATGACTACGTGGGGTACGCACCCAGCGGCGCCAGCTGGAGCGTCGCCTCCGGCCGGATCTCCTCGGGGCTGGCCGGTCGCGGGTACTTCTCGGTGGCCCTGCTGCCGCCGACCTCCAGCGCGTCGGAGCGCGCCGACCTGGCCGCGACCTACGGCAGGTACGCGCACGCCCACGTCACCGGCACCACAGTCTCGTACACCTACGACCAGGCCACGAGCGGGCTGACCACCACGTACGCGTTCACCACCACCGCCCGGGAGGGCAGCGCCACGCAGACTGTGGTCAGCCTCTACCCGCACCAGTGGAAGTCGCTGTCCGGGTCCACAGCGATCACTCCGACATACCCGTCGGCGCGGGGACGGATGAAGGTGCTCACCGGCGTCAGCCAGTTCCGCACCGCAATGAAGTTCCAGGGCATCCTGCCGGAGTTGCCGGCCGTCGGTGACGGCAGTGGCGCCGACCTGGCGACGCTCAACGGTCACCTGGCCGCCGCACGTAGCAACCCGATGGACCAGCGCGGTGGCGACACCTACTGGACCGGCAAGGGGCTCGGCCGGGCCGCCCGGCTCGCCGAGGTCGCCGACCTGGTCAACGACACGGCCACCCGCGACAGCGCGCTGAACGCCATCCGCAGCACGCTCACCGACTGGTTCACCGCGTCGAGCGGAAAGACCAGCAGGGTCTTCTACTACGACAGCAACTGGGGCACCCTGATCGGCTACCCGGCGTCGTACGGCTCCGACCAGGAGCTCAACGACCACCACTTCCACTACGGCTACTACATCGCGGCCGCCGCGACGCTCGCCAAGTTCGACCCGTCGTGGGCCTCCACCAGCCGCTACGGCGGCATGGTGGATCTGCTGATCCGCGACGCCAACAACTACCGGCGCGACGACACGCAATTTCCCTACCTGCGGGACTTCGACATCTACGCCGGCCACGACTGGGCCTCCGGGCACGGCTCGTTCGGCTCCGGAAACAACCAGGAGTCCTCGTCGGAGGGAATGAACTTCGCCAGCGCCCTCATCCAGTGGGGGCAGGTCACCGGCAACACCGCCGTCCGTGACGCCGGCATCTTCCTCTACACGACGCAGGCCGCGGCCATCCAGGAGTACTGGTTCGACGTCAGCGACCAGAACTTCCCGGCCGCGTTCGGGCACTCGACTGTCGGCATGGTCTGGGGCGACGGCGGCGCGTACGCCACCTGGTTCAGCGCCGAGCCGGAGATGATCCAGGGCATCAACCTGCTGCCGATCACCGGCGGGCACCTCTACCTGGGCAACAACCCGGCGTACGTACGCACCAACTACGCCGAGCTGGTCCGCAACAACGGCGGGCCACCCAGTGTGTGGCAGGACATCCTGTGGCAGTTCCAGGCCCTCGGCGACGGTGACGCGGCGCTGGCGAACCTGCGGGCGAACCCCAACTACACGGTCGAGGAGGGTGAGAGCCGGGCGCACACGTTCCACTGGATCCGCAACCTCGCGGCGCTGGGCACCGTCGACACGACGGTCACCGCGAACCATCCGCTGAGCGCGGTCTTCTCCCGCAACGGTTCGCGCACCTACGTGGCGTCCAACCCGACCGCGAGCCCGATCACCGTCACGTTCTCCAACGGCACCCGGCTCACCGTGGCGGCCGGAAAGACTGCCACCACCGGGGCGTACACCTGGAGCGGTGGCAACGCCTCCGGCGGCGTCAACCCGACCACGCCGCCCACCACGGCCCCGCCGACGACGGCACCGCCCACCACGGCTCCCCCGACGACGGCACCCCCGACCACGCCGCCGCCCAGCTCGGGCTCTCCGACGCGGTACCTGCTGTCGAACGGCGGGCTGGGCGCCGCCGGAAGCGCGACCACGACGACTGTCGCGGCGGCGAACGGAAACCACGACGGTACGCCGACCAACGCGCGCGTCTTCACGGCGACCGGCCTCAACCTCGCCTACTCCGGCGGGCAGAGCGCGTTCGACCTGTTCCTGGACGCGGGCACTGCGGTCGGCAACGGCGTGCAGGTGCGGATCTCCTACGACCTGACCGGCAACGGCAGTTGGGAGCGGGTGGAGACCTTCCGCTACTTCGCCACCGACCCGGTTTCCGGCTACGAGCACTACACCCACAGCGCCGGCCTGGCCTCGGCCACCGGAACGTTGGGCGCGCTGTCCAACGGCACGGTACGGGTGGAGGTCTGGTCGGCGATCGGCAACAACCCCACGACCCTGGGCATCGGCAACCAGTCGGTGCTCCGGCTCCCCTACTCCTGAGCACGCTTTCCGGGTCGCCGTCGGTCGGGCAACGACCGGTGGCGACCCGGAACCGCGTCCTGGTGGACCTGCGGCGAGCAAACCGACAGACCGCCCAAATAACGCATCGCGGCATCGACGCCAAGGATCGGACACTGATTCGGCAACCTGGACGTGGCAGCCAAAAACTTTTGTCAGGTTCCTACAACTGAGCGGCGGTCTGTTCGGCGGTTGCGCCATGGCATTCCGCGCCCCGAGCCGGAAAAGTGATCACTGTCGGGAGCCCGTCAACTCGCGACGTGCACATGATGGTCTACCAAAGGGGTCAGTCGGGTGTTCAACCGTGTCGCCATCGTCAACCGTGGTGAAGCCGCCATGCGGCTCATCCACGCGGTCCGAGAGCTGGCCGCGGAGACGGGCATCCGGATCGAGACGATCGCCCTCTACACGGACGTCGACCGCACCGCCACGTTCGTCCGCGAGGCGGACATCGCCTACGACCTCGGTCCGGCGTCCGCGCGCCCGTACCTCAACCTGGCAACCCTGGAGCGCGCCCTTGTCGAGACCGGAGCGGACGCCGCCTGGGTCGGCTGGGGCTTCGTCGCCGAGGACCCGGCGTTCGCGGAGCTGTGCGAGAAGATCGGCGTCACGTTCGTCGGCCCGAGCGCGGACGCCATGCGCCAGCTCGGCGACAAGATCGGCTCGAAGCTGATCGCCGAGAAGGTGGGCGTACCGGTCGCGCCCTGGAGCCGCGGCGCCGTGGAGACACTTACCGCCGCCCGCGCCTCGGCAGCCGAGGTCGGCTACCCGCTGATGCTGAAGGCCACCGCGGGCGGTGGCGGTCGCGGCATCCGCGTGATCCGCGACGAGGCCGAGCTGATCGACGCGTACGAGCGCACCAGCCAGGAGGCGGCGCGGGCGTTCGGCAGCGGCATCGTGTTCCTGGAGCGCCTTGTCACCGGCGCCCGGCACGTCGAGGTCCAGGTGATCGCCGACGGGCAGGGCACGGCGTGGGCGCTCGGCGTACGCGACTGCTCGGTGCAGCGCCGCAACCAGAAGGTCATCGAGGAGTCGGCGTCGCCGGTGCTCAGCCCCGAGCAGGCGGCCGAGCTGAAGACGTCTGCGGAGCGGCTCGCCATCGCCGTCGGCTACCGGGGCGCGGCGACAGTCGAGTTCCTCTACCACCCCGGCGACCGGCTGTTCGCGTTCCTGGAGGTCAACACCCGCCTCCAGGTCGAGCACCCGATCACCGAGTTGACCACCGGATTCGACCTGGTCAAGGCCCAGCTGCACGTGGCGGCGGGCGGCCGCCTCGACGGTGAGCCCCCGGTCGAGCGCGGGCACGCCATCGAGGCCCGGCTCAACGCCGAGGACCCCGACCGGGACTTCGCGCCGTCGCCGGGCCGCATCGCACGGCTGGACCTGCCCAGCGGCCCCGGCATCCGGGTGGACACCGGCGTCAGTGAGGGCGACACCATCCCCGCCGACTTCGACTCGATGATCGCGAAGATCATCGCGTACGGGCGCAACCGCGACGAGGCGCTTGGCAAGCTGCGCCGGGCGATGGCGAACACCACGGTGATCATCGAGGGCGGCGCGACGAACAAGAGCTTCGTGCTCGACCTGCTCGACCAGCCCGAGGTGCTCGACGCCAGCGCGGACACCGGCTGGATCGACAGGGTCCGGGGCGAGGGCCGGCTCGTCACGCACCGGCACTCCGCCGTGGCGCTGGCCGCAGCAGCCATCGAGTCGTACGAGGAGGAGGAGCGGGCCGAGCGGCAGCGCCTGCTGTCGACGGCCTCCGGCGGGCGCCCTCAGGTGCAGCACGCCAGCGGCCGTCCGCTGGACCTCAAGCTGCGCGGGGCCACCTACCGCCTGCGGGTGGCACGCATCGGCGCGCACCGGTTCCGCGTCGGCATCGAGGCGGGCGGCACCGTACGCACCGCCGACGTCGTCCTGGACCGCTTCGACAGGCACACCGGCCAGATCGTCGTCAACGGCATCCGGTACCGCCTGCTCACCGGCACGCACGGCCCGACCCATCTCGTCGAGGTCGACGGCGTCACCCACCGGGTCAGCCGCGACGAGGGCGGCGTCGTCCGCTCCCCCATGCCGGCGCTGGTCGTCGCCACACCGCTGGAGGTCGGCGCCGAGGTCGAGGCCGGCGCGCCGGTGCTGGTGCTGGAGGCCATGAAGATGGAGACGGTGCTGCGCGCGCCGTTCCGGGCCCGGCTCAAGGAGTGCGCCGTCTCCGTCGGTAGCCAGGTGGAGGCAGGCGCGCCGCTGCTGCGGCTGGAGCCCCTCGGCGACGAGTCCGCGACGACCGTGGCCGGCCCGAGCGCCGCCGCCGTCGAACTGGACCTGCCCGCTGCCGACGACGACGCGTCGGCGTACCAGCGCAGCCGGCGCGGCCAGGAGGATCTGCGCGGCCTGCTGCTCGGCTTCGACGTCGACCCGCACGACGACCGTCGCGTGCTCGACGACTACCTTGCGGTGCGGCGGACGGCGGCAGAGGAAGGCCACCCGCCGCTCGCCGCCGAACTGGACCTGATCGAGGTCTTCGCCGACCTGACCGAGCTGAGCCGCAACCGGCCCACCGGCGAGGACGGCGGCGCCCACGTCCGTAGTGCGCGCGAGTACTTCCACACGTACCTGCAGAGCCTGGACGTGGAGCGGGCCGGGCTGCCGGATGCTTTCCAGGCCAAGCTCGCCAAGGCGCTCGGCCACTACGGTGTCGTCGACCTGGACCGCTGCGGCGACGTCGAAGCCGCCGTCTTCCGGATCTTCCTCGCCCAGCAGCGGGCGGCGGCCGACGCCACTGTCATCGCGGCGCTGCTGCGTGCGTGGCTGCGCGAGACCCCGCCGGAGGAGGCGATGCGCGAGCCGGCCGGTCTGGCACTGGAGCGGCTGATCGCCGCCACCCAGGTCCGCTTCCCCGTCGTCGCCGACCTGGCCCGGGGCGTGGTGTTCGCCTGGTTCGCGCAGCCGCTGCTGCGCCGCAACCGCGCGCGCGTCTACGCCCAGGTCCGTGGGCACCTGCGGCACCTGGACGCGCACCCGGACGCGCCCGACCGCGGCGAACGCATCGCGGAGATGGTCCGCAGCACCGAGCCGCTGGTCCGGCTGCTCGGTCAGCGCCTCGTGCGCGACCACCTCGACAACGCGGTGATGCTGGAGGTGCTGACCCGGCGGTACTACGGCAACCGGGCGCTCACCAGCGTGCGTACCCGAGACGTCGAGGGCTGCTCGTTCGTTGTCGCCGAGCGCGCGGATTCCAGCGTGGTCTCCGCAGCGGTGCGCTTCGACACGCTCGGTGTCGCACTGCGCGGGCTTGCCGAGCTGGCCAGCGGTGAGGACGCCGTCGACGCCGACATCTACCTCGGCTGGGAGAACCAGCCGGAGGACTTCGACGCGATGGCCGCAGCCCTGCTGGAGGTCGTCACCGCGCACCCGTTGCCGGCGCAGGTGCGCCGCCTCACCACCACCGTCGCCGGTCGCGGCGGCGCGGTGATGCACCACCACTTCACGTTCCGCCCGTCGGACGGCCAGATGGCCGAGGACCGGCTGATCCGGGGTCTGCACCCGTACATCGCGCAGCGCATGCAGCTGGAGCGGCTGCACAAGTTCGACCTGACCCGGCTGCCGTCGGCGGACGAGGAGGTCTACCTCTTCCAGTGCGTGGCCAGGGAAAACCCGTCCGACGAGCGTCTCGTCGCGTTCGCGCAGGTGCGCGACCTGACCGAGCTGCGCGAGCAGGACGGCCGGCTGGTGGCGCTGCCAACCGCCGAGGACGCCATCGCCGCCTGCCTCGACTCGATCCGCCGCGCCCAGACGCTGAGGCCGTCGAAGACGCGCTTCACCACAAACCGCATCGTGGTGTACGTCTGGCCGCCGAGCGAGCTGACCCGCCAGGAGATGGAGATGATCGCCGGGCGCGTACGTCCGACGACTGTGGGCGCCGGTCTTGAGGAGGTCCTCTTCATCGCCCGCCAGCGTGACCGCCGCACCGGCGAACTGACCAAGATCGCTGTCCGGATCACGTTCGACGCGGCGGGCGGGGCCGAGCTGACCGTCGGCGAGCCACCGGTCGAGCCTGTCGAGCCGCTGGACGAGTACCGGCTGAAGGTGCTGCGCGCCAGCAGCCGCAACACCGTTTACCCGTACGAGCTGACCGGCCGCCTCGGTGACTTCGTCGAGTACGACCTCGACGACGACCACGCGCTGGCGCCTGTAGACCGGCCGAAGGGGCGCAACCGCGCCGCGATCGTCGCCGGTGTCGTCACCACGCCGGCGCCGCTGCACCCGCAGGGCGTCACCCGGGTCGTGCTGCTCGGCGACCCGACGAAGTCTCTGGGCGCACTGTCCGAGCCGGAGTGCCGGCGTGTGATCGCCGCACTGGACCTCGCCGAGCAGATGCGGGTGCCGCTGGAGTGGTGGGCGCTGTCCGCCGGCGCCCGGATCTCGATGACATCGGGCACCGAGAACATGGACTGGGTGGCGGCGGCGCTCAAGCGCATCGTCGAGTTCACCCAGGCCGGCGGCGAGATCAACATCGTGGTGGCGGGTATCAACGTCGGTGCGCAGCCGTACTGGAACGCCGAGGCCACGATGCTCATGCACACAAAGGGCGTCCTGGTGATGACGCCGGACTCGGCGATGGTGCTCACCGGCAAGCAGTCGTTGGACTTCTCCGGTGGCGTGTCCGCTGAGGACAACTTCGGCATCGGCGGCTACGACCGGGTGATGGGCCCGAACGGGCAGGCGCAGTACTGGGCGCCGACCCTGACCGCCGCGCGGGACGTGCTGATGGCCCACTACGACCACACGTACGTCGTGCCCGGCGAGGCAGCACCTCGGCGGGCGGCGACCACGGACCCGGTGGACCGTGACGTCTCCGACTTCCCGCACGACGTGGCGAGCAGCCCGTTCCGTACTGTCGGTGAAATCTTCTCGGTCGAGTCCAACCCGGACCGCAAGAAGCCGTTCGACATCCGTACGGTGATGCGGGCGCTCTCCGACCAGGACCACCCGGTGCTGGAGCGGTGGGCTGGCATGGCCGACGCGGACACCGCGGTGGTGCAGGACGTCCACCTCGGCGGGATCCCGGTGTGCCTGCTCGGCATCGAGTCCCGGTCGGTGCCGCGGCGTGGCTTCCCGCCCACCGACGGCCCGGACACCTACACGGCGGGCACGCTGTTCCCGCGGTCGTCGAAGAAGGCCGCGCGGGCCATCAACGCGGCGAGCGGCAACCGGCCCCTCGTCGTGCTTGCCAACCTGTCCGGCTTCGACGGCTCACCGGAGTCGATGCGCAAGCTCCAGTTGGAGTACGGCGCCGAGATCGGCCGGGCGATCGTCAACTTCAACGGCCCGATCGTCTTCTGCGTGATCTCGCGCTATCACGGCGGCGCGTTCGTGGTGTTCTCGAAGGCGCTGAACCCGCGCATGACGGTGCTGGCGCTGGAGGGATCGTTCGCCTCGGTACTCGGCGGCGCTCCCGCCGCGGCGGTGGTGTTCTCCGCGGACGTCAACGCCCGTACCGCCGCCGACGATCGGGTCCGCGCCCTACAGGCTCGCGTCGCCGCCGCGTCCGGCACCGACCGCGCCGCGCTGACCGCCGAGTTGGACGAGCTGCGGTCCTCGGTGCGGGCGGAGAAGCTCGGCGAGGTGGCCACGGAGTTCGACAGGGTGCACAACATCCAACGCGCCGTCGAGGTGGGCTCGGTGGACGCCGTCATCCGCGCCGCCGAACTGCGCCCGCGCATCATCGAGGCCATCGAGGCCCACCTGCGGTAGCACGTGCACGTACCGACGGTGCCACTGTCGATCGTCGACGGTGGCACCGTCGCTGTTTCGGGGCCGCCCGGACGCCCGAAAGTTTCAACCATCCGATGTTCGTGGCCGTGCAGCTCACTCGGCCGATTTCCGGAAGTTTTCACAGTTGACGAGGTCCATCGACGGGCTTAACGTTTCGAGCAAGTTTCCGGTTCCTCCGTGGAACCATCGGCGCCACCCCTGACCTGTCCACACCCCGGCACCCGGCGCCGACTTCCGTTTCCGTCACACCGAATCCGGGGCCGCACCCTCCCTTCAAAGATCGACATCTATCGATCAATATCGAGAGGAAGGCAGATGAAGCCAAGACGGTGGATCAGCGTCGGCGCCGTCGCCGTCGCGACCGCTGCGGCGCTGAACGCGGTGCCCGCCACCGCGAGCCGACCGTACGACCCGACAGCGCAGACCCTCGGCGCTCTCGGCCAGCGCCACGGCCTGCACATCGGCACGGCTGTCAACGCGACTGCCCTGAACGACGCCAGCGACCCGCAGTACCGCCGGTTGGCGGCCACCGAGTTCTCCTCGGTCACCGCCGAGAACGCCATGAAGTGGGAGAGCCTGGAGCCCACCCGGGGCACCTACGACTGGGCCGCCGCCGACCAGCTCATCGAGTTCGCCAAGCGCAACAGGCAGAGCGTCCGGGGCCACGTGCTGGTCTGGCACAACCAGCTGCCCGCCTGGCTGACCAGCGGCGTCGCCGACGGCAGCATCAGCAAGCAGGAGCTGCGCGACCTGCTGCGCAAGCACATCACCACCGTCGTCAGCCGCTACAAGGGCAAGATCTGGCAGTGGGACGTCGTCAACGAGGCCGTCAGCGACCCGTGGGACACCCCGTCGACCCTGCACTACAAGGGCTTCTGGGCACAGAACCTCGGCCCCGACTACATCGCCGACGCGTTCCGCTGGGCACGCGCCGCCGACCCCAAGGCGCTGCTGTTCTACAACGACTACAACATCGAGGCGTTCGGCTCCGGCAACCCCGCCGACGACAAGACGCAGTTCGTCTACGACATGGCCAAGGGGCTGCGCGCCAAGGGCGTCCCCATCGACGGTGTCGGCGCACAGGGCCACCTGGGCACCCAGTACGGCAACTTCGACACGCTCCAGGTGACTGCCGCGCTGAAGCGGTTCGCCGGGCTCGGTCTGGCCACCGCCTTCACCGAGGTCGACGTACGCAGCGAGATGACCGAAGCCGTGCATGCCGGCAACTCCGCCGAGATCAACCCCCGGTTGCAGGCGTCGGCCGCCAACTTCAGCGTGCTGATGAAGGCGTGCCTCGCCGTCCGCACCTGCCTGTCGTACACGGTGTGGGGTTTCAGCGACAAGTACTCCTGGGTGCCGGAGTGGTTCAGTGACCCGCCGGAGGGCATGGCCACCATCTACGACGAGAACTACCAACCCAAGCGGGCGTACCACGAGATCAAGTCGGACCTGATCTTCGCCGGACCGCCGTACGTGCTGCCTCGCATCGCGCCGAAGCCGCGCCGCTGAGCTGGCGCGGGCCGGGTGTGGGGCTGACCTCCCGCACCCGGCCCGCGTCGCGCGACCGCTCAGTCGGTAGGCAGGAGAGGCCGCATGAACGTCCGCTCGTAGCGCACCACACAGCCTGACTCGTCGCGGATGCGGTCCGCCGCCACGAAGTCCGGGTCATTGCCGAACAGCGCGCGATAACGCTCGTACGCGGCCAGGCTCTCGAAGCTGAACAGCGCCTCGGCCCGATCGCTGGCACCCTCGGCGGGCAGGAAGTAGCCGTGGTGCACCCCGCCGTGCCGGGCCACCAGCAGCATCCAGGCGCGGGCGAAGCGTTCGAACGCATCGATCTGCGCGGGGTCGATCGTGTAGTGCACGACACACGTGATCACGGGTCCACCATAGAACCCGACGCACCCCCGACCGGCCGTCGGCCCGCAGTAGGATCAACGGCACGTCGCCTGCACACCCGGAGTCCGCATGCCCGAGCAGCCGGGCGCCTCCGGCACCCGATCCTGGTGGCACCCGCGCGGCCTCAGCCGGCTCCGCAGTCGCGGCAGCACCGATCGCCCGCACCGACGGCTCCGCCGGGCCCTCGCCGTCGGCTGCCTGATCGCCGCCGCCGCGGTGCCGGCCGGCTCGTCGGTGGCCCGGCCTCCGATCGCCGACCTCCCCGCGCCCACCATCCTGCACATGCTTCAGATGAACCTGTGCAACAGTGGTCGTGCCGGCTGCTACACCGGCCGATCGATGACCAGGGCCGCCGAGGTGATCACCGCGGAGCGGCCCGATCTGGTCACCCTCAACGAGATCTGCCGGGACGACGTGGCCGCCCTGCACCGCGTCCTCGCCGACGCGCACACCGGCGCTACAGTCGTGTCCGCCTTCCAGGCGGCCGGCGACCGTCCCAGCGGCGCCGACACCTGGTGCCGCAACGGCCAGTCGTACGGCATCGGGTTGCTGGCCCGCCTGCCGACGCCGGACACCCGCCACACTGTGCACAGAGGAATCCACCCGATACAGGACGTCGCCGACCCCGAGGAACGGGCCTGGCTCTGCGTCCACGTCGACGGCACGCTGCACGCCTGCACCACCCACCTGGCGGCCACCAGTCGCACCGTCGCGCTCGCCCAGTGCGGCCACCTGTTCGACGAGGTCCTGCCAGCTCTTCGGGGCGGCACCGGCCACACGCCCACAGTGCTGGCCGGTGACCTCAACCTCCGCGAGGGCGGCGACCCGGACGTGCGGGCCTGCACACCGCCGGGCTATCTGCGGGTCGACGACGGCGCGCTGCAACACGTCCTGGCCAGCGGCGACATCGTCCCGGCCCGTACCCGGTCAGTGGGCATGGACGGCGCTACCGACCACCCGGCGCTGCTGACCACCCTCACCGTCGACGGCAGGCGTACCGACCGCTGACCGGCGAGTCGCCCGCGAGTCAGGGCAGCAGGATTACGTGCAACCGGCGTGGGCCGTGCACCCCCTCCACCCGGATCAGCTCGATGTCGCTCGTGGCCGACGGGCCGCTGATCCAGGTCAGTGGGCGGTGCGGCGTCAGCCGGGCGAGCGCCTCGGGCACGCTGGAAACCACCTGGCCGGCGCGGACCACGCAGATGTGCCGGTCCGGCAGGAGGCTGAGCACCCGGCGCCCCTGGTCCGGCGAGCCGTCCAGAACGACGGTGCCGGTCTGGGCGATGGCGACCGCGGCGGCGGTGACGACCGCGTCCGCGGCCCCGATCCGCGCGTTGTCGAGGCCGTCGTCGGGCATGGCGGTCACCGTCGGCGGCAGCCACGTCGACGGCAGACCCGGAGGTACAACGACAGTCCCGCCCGGAGGCAGGATGCTGGCGATCGTGTCGGCCACGGCGGCTTCGGCGACCCGGTGCACGTGTGCCCGGTAGTCGGTCAGCCGCTGCACCAGTTGGTCAAGGTCGAGAGTGCCCGTGTGCCGGTAGTCGCGGGGCACCTCCACCAGCTCGGTGCCGCCGGCGGCGAGCGCGGCCCGCAGCCGGCCGAGGACGACGTCACGCGAGCTCATCGGTCGGCCCACCAGTCACGGAACGTCTGCGCCGGCGGTTCCGGCAGGTCCCGGCTGCCGGTCCAGCCGTTCAACGGCGGCGGCAGACCCCTCCCGCGCCGGCCGGCGAACCGGCTCAGGCGGGCGGCGCGCTGCCCGGCCGCGTACAGCCGGGGATGGTCCATGGCGTACGCGGCGGCGGCCATCGCGATCGACTCTGCTGTGGGCCGGCGATGCGACTCGACGGCCTCGGCCCGCAGATGCACAAGCAGCTCCGGAATGTTGATCTTCACGGGGCAGGCGTCGTAGCACGCGCCGCACAGCGTCGAGGCGTACGGCAGTGAGGCGTTGTCCTCGATGCCGGTGAGCTGAGGTGACAGCACCGCCCCGATCGGCCCCGGATACACCGAGCCGTACGCGTGCCCGCCGGCGCGCTCGTACACGGGGCACACGTTGAGGCAGGCCGAGCAGCGGATGCACCGCAGCGCCTGCCGTCCGACCTCGTCGGCGAGCACCGCGCTGCGCCCGTTGTCCAGCAGCACGAGGTGGAACGCCTGCGGCCCGTCGCCGGGGACCACCCCTGTCCACATCGACGTGTACGGGTTCATCCGCTCCCCCGTCGACGCCCTGGGCAGCAGTTGGAGGAACACCTCGAGGTCCCGCCAGGTCGGCACCACCTTCTCGACACCAAGCACGGTGATCAGCGTCTGCGGCAGGGTGAGGCACATCCGGCCGTTGCCCTCGGATTCGACGACGGCAAGCGTGCCGGTCTCGGCGACGGCGAAGTTTCCGCCGGACACCGCCACAGGCGTACTCAGGAACGTCTGTCGCAGGAAGCGGCGCGCGGCGGCGGCGAGGGCCGTGGGGTCGTCGGTAAGCGTCGGGTCGACGCCAGGCATCTCGCGGAGGAATATCTCGCGGATCTCCGCCCGGTTGCGGTGGATCGCGGGGACCAGGATGTGGCTGGGCCGGTCGCCACCGAGCTGCACGATCAGTTCGGCGAGGTCGGTCTCGACAGGCGTGATCCCGGCGGCTTCGAGAGCCTCGTTGAGGCCGATCTCCTGGGTCGCCATGGATTTGACCTTGATGACCCGGTCTGCGCCGGTCGCCCGGACGAGGTCGGTGACGATCCGGTTGGCCTCCACCGCGTCCGCCGCCCAGTGCACGACGCCGCCGGCCTCGGTGACCCGCGCTTCGAGCTGCTCCAGCAGTTCGGGCAGGCGGGCCAGGGTGTCGGCCTTGATCGCCGCGCCCGCCGACCGTAGCTGCTCCCAGTCGGGCAGCTCGGCGATGACGCCGCTGGACTTCGCGCGGATCGTCGTCGTCGCGTGCCGCAGGTTGCGGCGCAGCTGCGGGTCGGCCAGGCCGCGCCGCGCGGCGGCCGGGAACGACTCCGCGCCGCGCAGGTGGCCCACACCGGGCGGCGCGGTCGCCGGCATGCCGAGGAACGTCCGGCGCGTCATGGCCGCGCCGCCGGTCGGCTGGCGGCATGGCCTGTCGCGGCCTGCTCGGTCGAGGCCAGGATCTCGGCGAGGTGCACGACGCCGACCCCGGTCCGCAGCCGCGACAGGCCGCCGCCGATGTGCAGGAGGCAGGAGGCGTCGCTGGCGGCGCACACGTCGGCGCCGGTGGCGAGCACATGGCGCATCTTGTCCGCGAGCATCGCCGTGGAGGTCTCCGCGTTCTTCACCGCGAAGGTGCCGCCGAACCCGCAGCACTGGTCGGCGGCCGGCAACTCGACAAGGGTGAGCCCGCGCACCTCGCTCAACAGTCGTCGCGGCCGGTCCCCCACCCGCAGCATCCGGGACGAGTGGCAGGTCGGGTGGTAGGTGACGCGGTGCGGGTAGTACGCCCCCACGTCGGTGACACCGAGCACGTCGACAAGCAACTCCGACAGCTCGTACGTCCGCCCCGCCACCGACTCGGCCCGCCCGGCGAGCCGATCGTCGCCCGCCCGCCGGGCCACCATGGCGTGCTGGTGCCGCACCGACCCGACGCAGGAGCCCGACGGCGCGACGATCACGTCGTACCTGTCGAAGACCTCCACGTGCCGGCGTACCAGGGGCACCGCGTCGCGCTGGTAGCCGGTGTTGACGTGCATCTGACCGCAGCAGGTCTGGCCCTGCGGAAAGGCGATCTCGTGCCCGAGCCGCTCCAACAACCGCACGGTCGCGGTGGCCGCCTGCGGGAACATGGTGTCGGCCAGGCAGGTCACGAACAGCGCGATCCGCACGGGCCACCTCCACCTGTCGGCTCATTCTGCGGCAGCGGGGGGCGGGGCGCGACAGTCATGGCCGTACGCGCAGGTGGGTGACGCCGCCGTCGACGTCCAGGACGGTGCCGGTGGTGGAGCCCGAGCGCGGCGACGCCAGGTAGAGGATGGCGTTCGCGACCTCCTCGGGGGTCACCAGTCGTCCGATGGGTTGGCGTGCCTGCAACGCCACCCGCTCGGCGGCCGGATCGTCGGCCTGCGCCAGCAGGCGGCCGACCCACGGTGTGTCGGCGGTGCCGGGGCACACGCAGTTGACCCGGATGCCCTCGCGGACGTGGTCGGTGGCCATGGCGAGGGTCAGCGACAGCACGGCGCCCTTGCTTGCCGAGTAGAGCGCCCGGTTGGGCAGGCCGTTGAGCGCGGCGATGGACGAGGTGTTGACGACCGACGCGTGCTCCGAGCGGCGCAGCCACGGCAGGGCCGCGCTGACCACCCGGGCCATCCCGACCACGTTGACGTCGAGGACCCGGTGCCACTCGTCGTCGGTGTTGTCGGCAACCGTGCCGGTAGCGCCGACGCCCGCGTTGTTGACGACCACGTCGATGCCACCGAGGTCGGCGGCGGCCGCACCGACCGCCTCCTGCACCGACGCGCGGTCGGTCACGTCGGCGGTGTAGCCGGCGACGCCCTCGTCCAGGCCGCTCGGGTCGAGGTCGAGGACCGCCACCCGGGCGCCCCTGGCCCGCAGTTCCAGGGCGGTGGCGCGACCGATGCCGGACGCGCCGCCGGTGACGATCGCGGTCAGCCCGGCGAACTCCCCGGTCATGCCGCCACCATCGCCTGGCGGGCACGACCCAGGCCGTCGATCTCCATCTCCACCACGTCACCGGGGCGCAGGTACGGGTGGTCCGGGAGGCCGAGCGCCACCCCGGCCGGAGTGCCCGTGTTGATCACGTCGCCCGGGTACAGGACCATGAACTGGCTGAGGTACCAGACGACGTGCGCGACCGGGAAGATCATGTCGCGGGTCGACCCGTCCTGGCGCAGCACCCCGTTCACCCACAACCGCAGCGCGAGCGACTGCGGGTCGTCGACCTCGTCGGCCGGCACGAGGCTCGGCCCCAACGGGTTGAACGTCTCGCAGCTCTTGCCCTTGTCCCACTGGCCTCCCCGGTCGAGCTGGAACTCGCGCTCGGAGACGTCGTGCGACACCGCGTACCCGGCGACGTGCCGCATGGCCTGCTCCGGCGAGTCGGCGTACCGGATTGTCGTGCCGACGACGACGGCGAGTTCGACCTCCCAGTCGGTGCGGGTGGAGCCGCGCGGGACGAGGACGTCGTCGAACGGCCCGACAATTGTCATCGGGTCCTTCATGAACACCACGGGTTCGGCCGGCAGTGCCGCACCTGTCTCCGCCGCGTGGTCGCGGTAGTTGAGCCCGATGCAGACGATCTTGTTGGGCCGCGCGAGGGGCGCGCCCACGCGTAGCGCGGCGGCGTCGGGCAGCTCTGCCAGCTCTTTGCGACCGAGCGCGGCACGGGTACGCGCGATCCCCTCCGACGCCCAGAAGGCCCCGTCCAGATCGGCGGTGAGCGGCCGCAGGTCGTAGGTGCTGCCGTCGTGCCGGACCACCGGGATCTCCCGGCCGGGCGGGCCGAGCCGCTGGAAGTTCATCGTCATCTCCTCTGTGAACGTTCGCGGTCATTCAACACCTGTCGCCTGGGCGCCGCGTACCGATCATGAAAGCTATATATCGATACTCTTGCATGTATTGCATCTGCTCGTGTAGGAAGGCTGCAGCACCACCAGGTGCTGTTTTTGGGGAGGAGCAACGATGAAACACGCTCTACGCCGCCTGCGAGCGGTCGCCGTCACAGTCGGCGCCTGCGCGCTCGGGTTCACCCTGCTGCCGCTACCCGCCGCCGCAGAGACACCCGTCCGACCTCTCGCGCCACAATCCGAACGGGCACCCGAGTCGAGCCAGTTCTCGGCCGAGGGGGTCACCACAGTAGGCGAACTCCGCGTCGTCGACGGCACCCTCTCCGACAGGCGCGACCAGCGGACCCAGGTCATCCGGCACCCCGGCGCGACGTACATCAAGGTGCACTTCAGCGCGCTGCGCCTGGGCCCCAGCGACTACGTCACAGTGTCCAGCCCGGACGGCCGGGAGAGCTACCGGTACGACAGCCACCTCAGCGCGTCGAGCGGATCGCCCTACACCACCGACGAACAGCCGGGATTCTGGGCGATGTCGGTGGACGGCGACACGGCGGTGGTGACGCTGCACAGCAGCGGCCCCTCGCGCGGCACCGTGGCCACCATCGACAGGTTCTGGCGCGGCTACGACCCCACGGAGATCACCCAGCACAACTTCTCCACGCTGTCCGTGTGCAGCACCGACGCCCGACGCGACGCGGTCTGCTACCAGAGCAGCCACCCCACCGAGTTCGCCCGGGGCCGGGCCGTGGCACGCCTGCTGATCAGCGGCGGCGGGATGTGCACCACCTGGCGCGTCGGCAACACCAACCGGATGCTGACGAACAAGCACTGCTTCTCCACCCAGGCCGCCGTGAGCGGCAGCGAGATGCAGTTCAACTACCAGTGCGCCACCTGCGGCGGCGCGAACCCGGGCGCCGGCACGAAGGTCAGCGGCGCCACCCTCTACAAGGTGAGCAGCGGCGGCTCCAGCCAGTTGGACTACGCCCTGTTCTCGGTCAACAACTTCGCAAGCATCCAGACCTTCGGCACCCTGTACCTCGCCACGAGCGCCACCACCACAGGCACCCGGATCTACATCCCCGGCCACGGTGACGGCAGCCCGAAGCGACTGTCGATCTACGAGGACACCCAGGGCGGCACGACGTGCTCCGTCAAGAACGCCAACTACAACACGTACAACATCAGCTACAGCTGTGACACCTCCGGCGGCAACTCGGGCTCGCCGGTGCTCAACGCCAGCCACCGGGTGATCGCCCTGCACCACCTCGGCGGCTGCCCGTCCAACCAGGGCGCGAAGGCGCACCTCATCTACAACGAGATCGCCAGCCTGATCGACAACAACGGCTGACGACCGACGACAGCAAACGGGCCGTCGGGGTGCGTGTTCGCACCTCGACGGCCCGCTTGTCCCCCGTGCGAGCTACCGCAGGTGCGCTCCGAGCGGTGACGATTTCCGGCAGGCGAAAAAATAGCGTTCAACCCAAGCCGCTGCGCCCGTGCAACGGCCTTGGGAAGGACTGCAATGCGTTTCGTAAAGCAACTCGTGGCCGTCGCGGCGGTCGCCTTCGCCGGCGGCCAGGCAATCGTCGCCGTGCGGGGCAACGACTGGCTCACACTGCCACTCGGTGTGCTGACGTCGGTGCTCGCCATCCTCGTCTACATCTGGGTCGTACGGCGTACCGAACGTCGCGCGGTCACCGAACTGGCGCGGGCCGGAGCTGTCTCGCAGACCGGCCTGGGAACGGTCCTCGGGGTCGGGATGTTCGTGGCCGTACTCGTCAACATCGCCCTCTTCGCCGAGTACCACATCAACGGCTTCGGTTCGGCGACCGGCGCGATGGGCCTGGTCGGGTTCATGGCCGCCGCCGCCGTGACCGAGGAGGTGCTCTTCCGCGGCGTCCTGTTCCGCATCATCGAGGAACGCGCCGGCACCTGGATCGCCCTGCTCATCACCGGCGTGGCGTTCGGCATGATGCACCTGACCAACCCGGACGCCAGCCTGTGGGGCGCGACCGCGATCACGATCGAGGCCGGGTTCATGTTCGCCGCCGCCTACGCCGCCACCCGCAACCTGTGGCTGCCGATCGGCCTGCACTTCGGCTGGAACATCACCGCGGGCGGAATCTTCAGCTCGGTGGTCTCGGGCAACGAACAGTCGAAGGGCCTGTTGGAGACGGCGATGTCGGGCCCGGCGCTGCTCACCGGGGGTGACTTCGGTCCGGAGGCGAGCGTGTTCGCGGTCACGGCGGGCGTACTGATGACCGCGGGGTTCATGTGGATGGCGCACCGCCGCGGCACCATCGTCCCGCGCCGCCGCCGCGCGGCCGTCTCCCCGGCGACGGTTACAGTCACCCCATGATCGACCGTCGGACGTTCCTGGACCGGTGGCGGCGGTATCCCGTCACGGTCCGGGATCTCCCGGTGGCGCTGCTGCTCGCCGCCGCGTCGGTGGTGCCGGCGTTGCAGGACCGCGGGACGCAGCTCGGCGACCTGCCGGGGCGTCCCTTCGACGCGCTGACCGCCGTGGCGATCCTCCTCCAGTGCCTGCCGCTCGCCGTCCGTCGACGTTGGCCGGCGCTCTGCCTCACCCTGGTGTCAGTCGGCTTCGCGCTCGACCAGCTGCGGGCCTACCACACGGTGGCGGGTGCCGGGCTTGCCATCGCGCTGGTGAGCGCGGCGGCCCACCTCGACCACCACAGGCGTACCGCAGTGGTCCTGGCCTCCGCCGCGTACCTGTCGCTTGCCGTCGCCCTGCACCGGCAGGGTGCGACCGAGGGGCTGCTCGGGTTCGGCACGTTCTACCTGATGCTGGCCTTCGCGTGGGGCGTCGGAGCCTGGCTGCGGCAGTCCAGGGCTGCCGAGGCCGAACGCCGTCACCACGTAGCCGTTTCCGCCCGCAACGCCGAACGCACACTCATCGCCCGTGAACTGCACGACGTCGTGACCCACCACGTGACGGCGATGGTCGTGCAGGCGGAGGCGGCGCGCTACCTGACCGCCGCCCCCGAGCGCCTCGACACGACCCTGACCGCCATCACCGACACCGGCCGGCGGGCCATCACCGACCTGCGGCATCTGCTCGACCTGCTCAACCCCGACCACGCCACCGACCCTCGTACGCCGGCCGTCGGCGACCTGCGCGCGCTCGTGGAGCAGACCCGCCGGGCCGGGCAGCCCGTGGAGTTCACCGAGGAGGGCAGCCCGGCGGGGGTGACCGGCGGTGCCGAGGTCGTCGCCTACCGGGTCGTGCAGGAGGCGCTGACGAACGCCCTCAAGCACGCCCACGGCAGCCGCACCATCGTCCACGTACGGCACGGCGAAAGGGACACCTCGGTGAACGTCAGCACTGACGGATCGGGCTCGCCCGCCGCGGCGCCCGGTGGGAGCGGGCGCGGCCTCGCGGGGCTACGCGAACGGGTCGACGTGCTCGGTGGCGAGTTCAGCGCTGAACAGCAGGCGGGCGGCGGTTTCGTCGTGCGGGCCCGCATCCCCACCGGGAGCCCGTCGTGACCGCGTCTATCCGGGTGCTCGTCGCCGACGACCAGGAGCTGATCCGCACGGGCTTCGCCACGATCATCGATGCCCAGCCCGACATCGACGTGGTGGGCGAGTGCGGCAACGGGCGCGACGCCGTCGACCTCGCCCGCCGGCTGCGCCCGGACGTGGTCGTCATGGACGTACGGATGCCGATCCTCGACGGCATCGGGGCGACCCGGCTGCTGGCCGGTCCCGGTGTCACCGATCCCGTCAAGGTGCTCGTGGTGACGACGTTCAACCTCGACGAGTACGTGTACGAGGCGCTGCGCGCCGGAGCGAGCGGTTTCCTGCTCAAGGACGCCCCTCCGGCCCAACTGCTGAACGGCATCCGCACTGTCGCGTCCGGTGCCGCGCTGCTGGCACCCGAGGTGACCCGGCAGCTCGTGGGCAGGTACGCCGAGCGGATCCGCCCGGCCGGGAACGCCGTGGACGACCTCGGCCTGACTCCGCGTGAGCTGGAGGTGTTGCGCCTCGTCGCCACCGGCCTGTCCAACGGCGAGATCGCCGCCCGGCTGGTGATCAGCCAGGAGACCGTGAAGACCCACGTGTCGCGGATCCTCACCAAGCTCGACCTGCGCGACCGGGTGCAGGCGGTCGTCTACGCCTACCGGACGGGCCTGGTGACCTGACTGTCGACGTCAGCGGGGCGGGTTGTCCCGCCGCGACGGGAACGGGGTGCCCGGCTGGCCGAGCGTCGAGCGGGCGCGCAGCCCGACCGGGTCCGGCGCGGCCACCGGCGCCGCCGGCTGCTCCGGAATCCGGCGTGCGTTCAGGTACGCGGCGCCGGCCAGGTCGTCGTCGGTGGGCGCGGCGAGCAGGGCGTAGAGCAGCCCGACCACTCCGAAGATCACCGCCAGGACGATCGGCACCAGCAACGCGCTCACGCCCGCGCCGGCCACGCCGCCCTGCCGCTCGTGCAGGTGCACCGAGAGGGCACTCATGCCGGTGAAGTGCATCCCGTTCACGGCGATGCCCATGACCAGGGCGGAGGCGAAGATGACAAGGCCACGGCGGACGGTCATGGCCAGCCACAGCGCGACGGTGGACGCGACGACAGCGATGACCACCGAGAGCACGACCCGGAGGGTGTCGTAGCGGAGGCTGCCGTTGAGGTGCATCGCCGCCATGCCCGTGTAGTGCATGGCCGCGACGCCGGCGCCGGTGAAGACACCTCCGGCGATCAGCCGTACCGGGTTCAACCGGCCGGTTCCCACGATGGCCAGGCCGATGCCGACCGCCACCACGGCGATCACGGTGCTGGCGGCGGTGAGCGGCACGTCGTACCGGATGCGGGTGCCGTCGACGGCGAAGCCGAGCATGGCCATGAAGTGCATCGCCCAGATGGCGGTGCCGCCGATGGCCCAGGCCGAGAGAAGACCCCACCAGGCGCGTTGCCCGCCGGTACGGGCCGTTCTGATGCGGCCGGCGCACACGAGCCCGAGGATCGAACCGAGGACGGACAGCGCGTAACTCAGCGCAGGTGTGATCCACCCGTACTCAAAATGATTGATCTCCGCCATGGCGGTCTGCTCCCCACTGGTCACCAGCGCGCGTGCACGGCGCTCGGGCAATGATCAGGGGTGCTTCGGGCCGATGCAACAGTGACCCCGGGGCTATCCGGGGCGTACTGTCACGGTGACCGTCCGCTATGCCGCCTCGTCAGCGGCCGTGACCGAAAGTGATCATCACGCCGAGGTGTGGTATGCCAGTACGCCCCTGTTGATGGCCGATATTGCCTGCCGGGCGGTGGAACGCAGCTCCGGGGCCGCGCCGCCAGAGTCAGCAAGTTGACCAAGCAGGTCAACGACCTGCCGTGCCCACCGGACGAAGTCACCGGCCGGCATCTCACCGTCGATCTCGTGGCCGCTGCCGAGCACCTTTGCCAACGCCTCGCCCCGCGCCCACCGGTACACCGGCCAGGCGAAGCCCAGATCCGGCTCCCGGGTGGCGGTCAGCCCACGTGCCGCCTCGTCGGCCTCGATCTCCCCCCACAGCTTCAGCGTCTCGTCGACGGCGTCGGCCACCGGCCCGCGCGGCAGCGACGCCCGCTCGTCGACGTCGCGGCGCGCCTCGAAGACCACCACCGACACCGCGGCGGCCAGTTCGGCCGGCGACAACCCGTTCCACACGCCCCGCCGCAGACACTCGGCCACCAGCAGGTCCGCCTCGGTCCAGATCCGGCCGAGCATCCGACCCGCGTCGGTGACAGCGCCGTCGCGGGCGAGGTAACCACGCTCGGTCAACAGCGCCACGATCCGGTCGAAGGTCCGCGCGAGCGACCCGGTACGCCCGGACACCCGCTCGCGCAACTCCTCGGTGTCCCGCTCCAGACGGCGACGGCGCTCCGCCCACCGGGCGTGCTCCTCCCGCTCCGGGCAGGCGTGGCAGGGATGCCGGCGCAGCTCCGTACGCAGTTGGGCGAGCTGGTGGTCCTCGCCCGGCGCCTGCCGGGACCGGCCACCGCGCCGGCCACCGTGGCGGTCCAGGCCCGTGCCACTGACCTCGGCGGCGAGATCGCGCCGGGCCGCCGGGGAGCGGTGGTTGAAGTGCTTGGGCACCCGGATCCGGGCCAGCACCTCGGCCGGGGTGGTGAAGTCGCCAGGGCTGACCCGCCCCGCCCAGCGGTCCTGGGTGAGCACCAACGGACGCGGCTCGCCGAAACCGCCGGTCGCCGGGTCCAACACCACGGCCAGGCCGGCCCGCCGGCCCGACGGCACCCGGATCACGTCGCCGATCCGCAGCCGCTCCAGCGACGCCACGGCTGCGGCCTTCCGCTGCGTCTGCCCCTGGCGGGCGATTGCCTTCTCCCGGTCGGCGATCGCCACGCGCAGCGCGAAATATTCGTCGAAGTCGCCGTGGTGGCAGACGGCCTCCGCGCCGTACGCCTCGATGGTCTCGGTGTTGCGCTGCACCTGCCGCGCCAGGCCGACCACCGACCGGTCCGCCTGGAACTGGGCGAACGACGACTCCAGCAGGGCGCGGGCCGGCTCCGCGCCGACGGTGCCGACCAGGTTCACCGCCATGTTGTACGACGGCCGGAAGCTCGACCGCAGCGGATAGGTGCGGGTGGACGCGAGCCCGGCGACGTGCCGAGGGTCGGTCTCCGGGGACCACACCACCACGGCGTGCCCCTCCACGTCGATGCCGCGTCGGCCGGCCCGCCCGGTGAGCTGCGTGTACTCCCCCGGGGTCAGGTCGACGTGCGCCTCGCCGTTGTATTTGACGAGGCGTTCCAGGACGACGCAGCGGGCCGGCATGTTGATGCCCAGGGCGAGGGTCTCGGTGGCAAAGACCGCCTTGACCAGGCCCCTGACGAACAACTCCTCGACGATCTCCTTGAACACCGGCAGCATGCCGGCGTGGTGGGCCGCGAGGCCGCGCTCCAGCCCGTCGAGCCACTCCCAGTAGCCCAGGACCGTCAGGTCCTCGCCCGGAATGGCGGTGACGCGGGACTCGACCACCCGGCGGATCTCGGCCCGCTCGTCGGGCGAGGTAAGCCGCAGCCCGGCGGCGAGGCACTGCTGCACCGCGGCGGCACACCCGGCGCGGCTGAAGATGAACAGGATCGCCGGCAGCAGACCCTCGCGGTCCAGCCGGTCGACGATGTCCGGACGCATCGGGCCACGCCACCGCGGCCCACGGCGGCCGGCGCCCGGACCCGCGCTGCGCCCCTCCCCCAACTCCAGGCGGCGCATCGTGTCGCGCGTGTAGCGCAGCAGCTCCGGGTGCACGTCGTGCTTGCGGGCGGCGTCGGCGTCGTGGAACAGGTCGAACATCCGCTTGCCGACAAGCATGTGCTGCCACAGCGGCACCGGCCGGTGCTCGCTGACCACCACCGCCGTCTCGCCGCGTACGGTCACCAGCCAGTCGGCGAACTCCTCGGCGTTGGACACCGTGGCCGACAGCGAGACCAGGGTCACCGAGGCGGGCAGGTGGATGATCACCTCTTCCCACACGCCACCGCGGAACCGGTCGGCGAGGTAGTGCACCTCGTCCATCACCACGTAGGCGAGCCCTTCGAGGGTGCTGGAGCCCGCGTAGAGCATGTTGCGCAGCACCTCGGTGGTCATCACCACCACCGGCGCGTCGCCGTTGATGGCGTTGTCGCCGGTGAGCAGGCCGACCTGCTCGGCGCCGTAGCGGGCGACCAGGTCGTGGTACTTCTGGTTGGACAGCGCCTTGATCGGCGTCGTGTAGAAGCACTTGCGCCGCGCCGGTGGCGTCGCCGCGCCGTCGGCCGCCGCCGGGTCGTCGGGCCGTCCCCGCAACGCCAGGTGTACGGCGAACTCGCCGACCACGGTCTTGCCGGCGCCGGTGGGGGCGCACACCAGCACCCCGCTGCCCCGTTCGAGGGACTGACACGCCTCCCGCTGGAAATCGTCGAGGTCGAACCCCAGGTCAAGGGCGAACTCGTCCAGCGCCGGGAACTGTGAGGCCTGCGCGGCCCGGCGGCGCGCCGCTGCGTACCGCTCGGCGGGGCTCGACATGGCACCAAGATTAGTGCGTGCCGGGACACGACACCCGACAAGGCCGTCCGGAGGGGCCGTCAGCGGGGGTCGGTAGGGTGCACGGCGTGCCGGACCATGCCGAACCGCCCCAGACCAGTCCGCCGGGCAGTGTCGACGCCGCCGCCGCCCCCCGGGCCTCCCGACGGCCCGTCAAGGCGGTGCTCTTCGACTTCCACGGCACCCTGGCCCAGGTGGAGGAACCTCGGCGGTGGGTGCTGGAGGCCGCCGCCGCGTGCGGGGTCACCCTGGACCCGGTCCGGGCCACGTCCCTTGCCGATCGGCTCCTGACAGCCGGGCGGGCAGGCGGCCCGTTGCCGGCCCGGGTGCCGCCCCGGCTGGCCGAGCTGTGGGCCGACCGGGATCTCTACGAGCACGCGCACCGGGCGGCGTACACGGGGCTGGCCGAGACCGTCGACGCCGGCATCGAGGGCTTCGCCGAGGCGCTCTACGAGCGGCTGCTGGTCGCCGACGGCTGGCTGCCGTACCCGGACACCACGCCCACGCTGACCGCGCTGCGCGACGCCGGTGTGAAGGTGGCGGTGGTCAGCAACATCGGCTTCGACCTGCGACCGCACTTCGACACCTGGGGCCTGACCGACCTCGTCGACGCGTTCGTGCTGTCCTACGAGGTGGGGCGGTGCAAGCCCGACCCGGCGATCTTCTGGCGGGCCTGCGGGATGCTCGGCGTCGATCCGGAGCAGACGCTGATGGTCGGCGACACACCGGCGGACGCGGGCGCGGTGGCAGCCGGCTGCGCGGTGCTTGTGCTCCCGGCCGCCGACCCGGGCCGGGAGAACGGGCTCGGCGCGGTGCTGGACCTGGCCCTACCTGCCTGACGGGCGGTTCTCCACGCCGTCAGCACCGGTCTCTCCGCTTGCGGATCGAGGCGTCGTGGTCGAGGCACACGAGCGGTTGACCTCGGGAGCCGCCCGAGAACGGCCGACGCCGATCGCCTAGCGTCGTGCCGTGACGGAGACCCTGCTGCCCGCCCCGCGGTCGGCCGACGCGCCGCCCGAGCGCCGTGGCGGCGTCGTCGCCGTGGGGCTGGTGCTCGGCGGGGCGCTGTCGGTGCAGTTCGGCTCGGCCCTGGCCGCGCTGCTCTTCCCGCGTACCGGGGTGGCCGGCGCGGTGACCCTGCGACTGGCGATCTCGGCGGTGCTGCTGCTCGTCGTCTGCCGGCCGCGCCTGCGCGGACACGACCGGTCGGCCTGGCTCGCGGTAGGCGCGTTCGGGCTGGCGCTGGCCGGCATGAACTCGCTGTTCTACCAGGCCATCGAACGCATCCCGCTCGGCCCGACGGTGACCCTTGAGGTGCTCGGCCCGCTGGCGCTGTCGGTGTTCAGCGCCCGACGGCTGGCCAGCTGGTGCTGGGCAGGGCTGGCGCTGGCCGGGGTGGCGCTGCTCGGGCAGAGCGGCTTCGACAGGCTCAACCCGGCGGGTGTCGCCTTCGCGTTCGGCGCGGGCGCCATGTGGGCCGCGTACATCGTGCTCAGCGCGCGGGTCGGCGGTCGGTTCCCGGGCGCGGACGGGCTGGCGCTCGCACTGGCCCTCGCCGCGCTTGTCACACTGCCCATCGGGATCGTCGACGGCGGCGCTGTCCTGCTCGACCCGACAGTGCTGGCGCTCGGCACGGCCCTCGCGGTACTCGCCTCCGGGCTGCCGTACACCCTTGAGCTGCTGGCGCTGCGCCGGATGCCCACCGCCACCTTCGCGGTGCTCATGAGCCTCGGCCCGGCCATCGCCACACTCGCCGGTTGGCTGGTGCTGCGGCAGGCGCTGACCCTGCTGGAGTGCGCCGCCATCCTGCTGGTCATCGTGGCGAGCATCGGCGCGGTACGCGTCAGCGCAGCAGCCGCACCGCGCCCGGCACCGCACTGACCGTCACCGGCAGGGCCAGCGACCGCTCCCCGTCGGCGTACCCGACGATGCCCTCGGCCGCCACCTCCACGGTGCGGGCACGGTAGGTGGTCACCAGCGGATGGCTGACGTGGGTGCCCTGGTAGATGCGCGGCTTCACCCGGATCAGGGTCCGACGGTCGGCCCTGCCGGCCACCACCACGTCGAGCAGCCCGTCGGTCGGGTCGGCGTCCGGGCAGATCCGCATCCCACCGCCGTACGTCGGGCAGTTGCCCACCGCCACGAGGACCGCGTCCAGTTCGTGCGGCACCCCGTCCAGGCGCAGCGTGTACCGGCGCGGTCGCAGCCGGGCCAGCTCGACAAGGATCGCCAGGTCGTACCGGCGGGGGCCGCGCGGCCACCGCATCCGGTTGGCCCGCTCGTTGACGATCGCGTCGAACCCCGCCGCGAGGACCGCCCCGTACCAGCGTTCGACGCCCTCCGCGTCGACCATCCGGGCCAGGTCGACGGCGTGGGTCCGGCCGGCGCGCAGCGCCTCGACCATCACCGCCACCGCCGCGAGGGGGTCGGCCGGGAACCCGGTGTCGACGGCGAAGTCGTTACCGGTGCCCGCCGGCACCGGACCGAACGGCACGTCGGTGCCGGCTACTGCCTGCAACGCCTGGTGGACCGTGCCGTCCCCGCCGATCGCCACGAGCGCACCGAGACCGTCCGCGACGGCCGCACGACAGGCCGCCTCCGCCTCGCCCGGACCGGACGCCGACAACAGCCGTACCACCCGGCCGGCGGCAGCCAGCCCGTCCACAAGCTGGGGCAGCAACGCGCGGTGCCGTCCCCGTCCGGCCGTCGGGTTCGTCAGCACGGCGACGGGACCACCGGCGAGCGCGCCGGGCAGGTGATCGTCTGCGGTCACGGGCAGCACCGTACCGCCCGCACACCCGCCGGTCACCTGCTGCCGTGGCGTCATGATCAGTCCCGCTGACGTTGCGGCGGGCGGCGACCGACGGGGCGCTTGTCGACAGCGGTGTAGGCGGTGGTGGGAGGCACCTGCGGGCGCTTGTCGACAGCGGTGTCGGCGGTGGTGGGAGGCACCCGCGGGCGGCGGTGGGCGGCAGACACGGCGACGCCGCCCCCGGCAGGCGGGGACGGCGTCGGCGGGACCAGGCGGCGCGCGGCCGTCAGGTCATGTCGTCGTAGCGACGCTCGATCGGCGCCGGCTTGGCGATCGGCTCGGGGGCACCGATCGGCGCTGTCACGTCGACCCGCTGCCCGGCCACCACCGGATCCGCCTCGTGCTCCAGCGGCGAGACCTCGTCGTCGTCCAGACCGGCGTAGACCTCCTTGCCGCGCCCACGCCGCTTGTCGTTGATGAACGCCACCCCGACCGCTGCGAAGTACAGCGCGCACAGACAGATCGCCAGCGCGGTCATCCCGAACGGGTCCGGGGTGGGCGTCACCACTGCGGAGAACGCGAAGAACACGAACACCGCCACCCGCCACCAGCTGAGCAGCCGCTTAGCGCTTGCCATGCCCACGAAGTTGAGCATCAGCACGATCAGCGGGAACTCGAACGCCACACCGAACAACAGGATCAGGTTGGTGACGAACGATATGTACCTGGTGACTTCCAGCGTGGTCGAGATGTCATCGCCGGACACGTTCATCAGGAACTCGAGGCCCTTGGCGGTGACGAAGTACGCCAGCACCGCACCGGCGGCGAAGAGCGGCGCCGCCAGAGCCGTGAAGGCGTAGGCGTAGCGCCGCTCGTGCCGGTGCAGACCGGGCGCGATGAACGCCCAGAGCTGGTAGAGCCAGATCGGCGCCGCGATGATCAGACCCACCCACAGGCCGATCTTCAGGTTCAGCAGGAACAGGTCCGCCGGGCCGAGCTGGACGAACAAGCACTTGCCGGTGCTCGGGTCGACCGAGCCGGGCAGGTCGCAGTACGGCCGCGACAGCAACAACCGGACCGGCTCGGCCAGCCAGATGCCGAACCCGAAGCCGATCAGGATCGCCAGCGAGGCACGAAACAGGCGGTTGCGCAGCTCGCGGACGTGCTCGATGAGCGTCATCGAGCCGTCGGCGGCCCGCTCGAACGTGCTGGGGCCGCGCTTACGCAGGGCGAAGGCCACGATGGTGGGGCCTCTCGGTCAGTTGTCGCGGCCGCGGTGCACCGGGTCGACGACCGGCTGCTGCTGCGGCGCCTGCTGGTACGGCGCCTGCTGCGGCTGACCGGTGTACGGCGCCTGCTGCCCGGCGTGCGGCGGCAGCGGCTGGTAGCCGGCCTGCGCGTCGGCCTTCTCGGCGAGGTCGCGGTCGTCATCCTGCAGGCTCTTGGTCTCGGCCTTGATGATCCGCAGCGAGCGGCCCAGCGAGCGGGCGGCGTCGGGGAGCCGCTTCGCGCCGAACAGCAGGATCAGCACAACCACAAGAACGGCGATGTGCCACGGCTTGAGGGCACCCATGAGAAGCTCCAGTCGCTCTGTGTCCGGGGGTGGTACGCAGCCCATCGTACGTGCGGACGAGCCGAATGCCACCTGCCGGGGCGGTGATGATCCAGGCCCGGCCGGGTGAAGTCTCGACCAACCGGGATGATCCGTCAACCGTCGCCGAACAGGTCACCGAGTCGGATGCCCAGCCCTGTGGGGAGGGACCGATGACGCCCGTCGATCAGCTGCGCTTGGCCTTGATCAGAGCGAGATGGTGCTGCGCGGTGTCGAGTTGCTGTTGGATTCCCTCGGCGCGCTGCTGAAGCGCCTCGGCGGTCTCCCGCAGCGCCTCGGCCTCGGCGGCCCGCCGCTGCAACGCCACCGAGGCGCGACGCAGGTGGGGCAGCCGGGTCAACACCGGCCGTACGGCCAGCGCGAGCACCACGAGCGGGAGCAGCACCACCGCGAGCACGATCCAGATCAGCACGACGGACAGCCTACTGGGTGCGGTCGGCCACTGCCTGACGAGCGTGCCGTATGCAGGAACGGGTGGCCGCTCCGCGCCTCGGATGTCACTTGTTCCATCGTGAACGGGCTGCCCCCGGTCACCGTCGCCGATCGTGCGTCGGCCCGGCCAGAGTCGGGAGTCACGTGTCTAGGACGCCGCCGAGCCGGACGTCGCGGCGTCACGGGCCACAGCCTCGGGGGCGGCGTCCCGGGCCCCGGCCGTGTCGGCCTCGGACCCCCCGGGTACGGCGTCAGTCGCGGGCACAGCGGCAGGCGCCGGCACGCCTGCGGGGGCGGGCACGGCGTACGCGTCGAGGGCGGCGGCTGCCGTGGCCCTGACCTGCTCGGCCAGCTCGACCGGGGCGACAACAGTGGCGCCCGGGCCGAGCCCCAGCACGAACCGGCGGGCCCAACTGAGGTCGGTCACCCGCAGCGAGACGAGCCACTGGTCGCCGTCACCGGCCTCCACCCGCTCACACGGGTAGTACTCGGTGATCCACCGCTCGCTCCGCCCGATGCGCAGGGTGATCAGCGGCAGGTCGGGTGACGGGCGGAAGACTCCCCCGGCGAGGTCGTGCGGGACTGCCTGCGGCGGAACGGCGGCCGGCTCGTCCAGCTCGGTGATCGCGTCGATCCGGTCGGCGCGGAACAGCCGGACCGCCTCTGCGCGCCGGCACCACGCCTCGACGTACGCCCGGCCGCCGACCATAAGCATCCGCAGCGGGTCGATGACGCGCTCGGTGGTCTCGTCCCGGGCGGCGGTGTAGTAGAGGATCCGCAGGGCCCGGCCGCCCTCCACGGCGGCGCGCAGCGCCTCGACGCGCCGGGTGTCGCCGGGCAGCCGGACCGCCACCGGGGCGCCCACCAGGTCACCGGCGGCGTCCTCGATCTTGGCAAGGGCCCGCTCGATGGCCTCCCGGTTGGCCACCCCGGGCGTCTCGGCGAGCATCCGCAGCGCTACCACGAGCGCGAGCGCCTCGTCCGGGGTGAGCCGCAGCGGCCTGTCGATCCCCGCGTCGTAGGTGATCGTCACCCGGTCACCGTCGAACGCCATGTCGATCAGGTCACCGGGGCCGTAACCGGGCAGCCCGCAGACCCAGAGCAGCTCCAGGTCCTCCCGGAGCTGGCGTTCGGTGACACCCAGGTCGTCGGCCGCCTCGGCGATCTCGATGCCGGGCCGGGCCAGCAGGTAGGGCACCAGGTTGAGCAGCCGGGCCAGCCGGTCGGCGGAGGTTCGGGAAGCCGGCCGGGTCACCGGGCACCTCCCGCGACGGCCAGCTCGTCGTGCCGGGCGGCGATCTCCTTGAGCCGCTGGATGACCGCCTCGCGGACCTCCGGCGGGTCGAGCGCCCGCACGTCCGGGCCGTAACCGATGAGTTGGCCGGCCAGCCCGTCCGGATCGGAGTACGGCAGCGTCAGCCGGTCGCCGTCCGGGCCGGCGGTCACCTCCACCGCCCAGCGGCGCAGACCGGCGGCGCGGCCCGGCGCTGCCAGCACAGTGGCACGGCCGGTGTGCTCCACCGGGCCGGACCAGCGCGCGACATGGCTGATCAGGTCCACCCCAACGGGCGGCTCGTAGGCGCCGGGCGCACCGGTCACCCGTACCGTGCCGACGACGCGGGACAGGCGGAAGCAGCGGGTGGCCTCGCGGTCCAGGTCGTGGCCGACCACATACCACCGGCCACGCCAGCACACCACGCCCCAGGGCTGCAATCGCCGACGGCTGGGCGAGTCCCGATCAGGTATTCGGTAGTCGAATCCGACCTCGCGACGGTCCCGCGCGGCGCTGGTCAGCGGCGCGAACGCCGGGTCGACGGTGACCATCGGCTCCAGACCGAGGGTGGCCTGCGGGTCGACGTCCACGCCTGCGGCACGCAGCTTGGCCAGCCCGGACGACGCGGCGGCCGCCAGCCCGGCGTGCTGCCACAGGCGGGCGGCGATGCCCACCGCGGCTGCCTCGTCCGGCTCGAGCGGGATGTCGGGCAACGCGTACTCACGGTGGGCGATGCGGTAACCCGGCTCGGCGTCGAAGACGCTTGCCGTCCCGGTCTCCAGTGGGACACCCAGCTCGCGCAGCTCGGCCTTGTCCCGTTCGAATTTGCGCTGGAACGCCTCGTGGTCACGCGCGTCGTCCGGATCGTGCTCGTAACCGGGCACGGTCGCGGCGATCTGCGCGGCGGTCAGGAACCGTCGCGTGGACAGCAGGCAGATCACCAGGTTGACCAGGCGTTCGGTGCGGGTCCGCGACACGGGTAGACGCTAGCAGCCGACACGCCGCAGGCGTGCACCCGCGCGGGCGTGCCGCACACTTGTTCGGATCGGCGGTGTCCACTACGTGTGTCCGGCACCGGCCATAGTGTGGCCCTCATGGCGCAAGCGGGGACGAAGACCGAGAGCGAGAGCGTCGCAACGGTGGTCGTGGCCGGTGCCGCCAACCTCGCGATCGCCGTCGCGAAGCTGGTTGCCGGACTGATCTCCGGCTCGGCGGCGATGCTCTCCGAGGCGGCGCACTCGGTCGCCGACACCACCACCGAGGTGCTGCTCTTCCAGGCGCTACGCCGGGGCGCACGACCGGCCGACCCCCAACACCCCTTCGGGTACGGCAAGGAAAGCTACGTCTGGGCGTTCTTCGCCGCCATGTTCACATTCGTGGCCGGTGCCGGTTTCGCCGTCACCCACGGCGTCACCACAATCCTGGTGCACGAGCACAGCGGCGACTACCTGATCTCGTACGTCGTGCTTGCCGTCTCGTTCGTCATCGAGTCGATCTCGCTGGCGCGGGCCGTGCGGCAGGTCCGCCGCGAGTCCCGGCGGTGGCGGACAACACCCCGGCGGTTCCTGCGGCTGACCGCCGACACCACAGTCAAGGCGGTCTTCCTGGAAGACAGCGCCGCGCTGATCGGGCTGCTGATTGCCGCACTCGGCGTCGGTCTCTCCGAGGCCACCGGCGACGAGCTGTGGGACGGCATCGCCTCGATCCTGATCGGGCTGCTGCTGCTGACCGTCGCCGGCATCCTGGCCAGCAACAACCTGTCGCTGCTGGTCGGCCGGTCGGTTCCGGAGCGGCTGCGTCGCGAGATCGAGCACGACCTGGCCGGCCTGCCCGAGGTGGAGCGGATCGACACCCTGCTGACAATGCAGCTCGGCCCGGACGACGTCCTGGTCGCCGCGAAGGTCGACTTCCGCGACGATGCCACCGGCGCGGCCATCGAGGCCATCGCCGACGAGGCCGAGCGGCGGCTCACCGGGCGGTACCCGGAGATCCGCTACGTCTTCCTCGACCCGACCAGGTCACTGCCCGGTGCTGCCGGAACGGCCCGCGACACCCAGGCCCGACCGAGTGAGGACGCCGGCGGCGAACCCGACCCGAGCTGAGCCGCGCCAACCGGCAACGGGCGACGGCGGGCGGTCCGAGCCGGCGGCCGGCTGGCCCGGGTGGACGCTCCACGCGGCCTGCCCACCCGGACGCGGGGCTGCGCGCCTGCGCCGATAGCGTTTCCCGTCATGGTGCGATGGCGGGCGGGGACGGTGGCGGCGCTGCGACGGCAGTGGACCGGGGCGGTGGAACTCGACGTCGATCTGCCCGACGGCACCCGGATGCGGGCGCTCGCGTACCCCGAACTGGTCGGCACCCCCGAGCCCGGCGACCGGGTGCTGCTCAACGCCGGCGCGCTGCTGATGGGACTCGGCACCGGCGGGTACGCCCTCGTCGTGGCGCTGCCGGACCGGCTGCCGCCGGACCCGCCGGACGCCGGCGACACCCGCGACGCCGGGCACCTCGTCAAGGCCCGCTACACCCCGCTCCAGCCGATCCTGCTCGGCGTCGACGAGGAGGCGTCGCCGTACCGGGACGTGCTGGCCGACGCCGACGACCTGGACGGGATGCCCGTGGTCACCGCGGACCTGCACTCGGCGCTGCCGGCGATCCTGGCCGGTATCCGGGCCGACGCCCCGCACGCCCGGGTGGCGTACCTGCTGACCGACGGCGGGGCGTTGCCGGCCTGGTTCTCCCGCACCCTGGCCGGGCTACGCGGCGAACTGGTCGGCACCATCACCGTCGGGCAGTCGTTCGGCGGCGACCTGGAGGCCACCTCGCTGCACGGTGGCCTGCTCGCCGCCCGGCACGTGCTCGACGCCGACGTGGCAATCGTGGCGCAGGGCCCGGGCAACCTGGGCACCGGCACCCGCTGGGGTTTCTCCGGAGTGGCAGTCGGCGAGGCCGTCAACGCGATCGTCACGCTCGGCGGCCGGGCGGTCGGCTCGCTACGGATCTCCGACGCTGACGCCCGTCCCCGGCACCGCGGCGTGTCCCACCACAGCCTCACCGCGTACGGCCGAGTGGCGCTCGCCCCGGCGGAGCTGGTGGTGCCCGACGACCTGGAACCGGCGCTGGCCACCGAGGTCGACGCGGCGCTGGCGCCGCTGGCGGCCCGGCACCGGATCGTGCGGGTGCCCACCGCCGGCCTCGACGCCGCCCTGCGGGCCACCCCGGTGCCACTGTCCACGATGGGCCGCGGCCTCGACGCCGACCACGCCTACTTCCTGGCCGCAGCAGCAGCCGGCCGCCAAGCAGTAACCCACCTCCCCTGAGCCCGGGAACCCCCCTCAACCCCGTCGATCATGGAGTTGTGGTGGAGGGCGAAGGCGGCGAATCACCAGAACTCAGGCACCACAACTCCATGATCGACGCACGAGGCGGAGGGCGCGGGGCCGCGTGGGGGTGCGGGGGGTGCGGGGGCCGGGGGTTAGGCCAGGAAGATCAGGGCTAGCCAGCCGCCCACGATGAGGGCCAGGGCCAGGGCCAGCACCCACGTCGGCACTGTGTAGTCGCCGCGCCGGTTGCGGTCGATCTCGGCGCGGATCTTCTCCCGCCGGCGCTCGACCCAGTTCTGCCGCGCGCCGCGCTCGGAGCCGTCGGAAGGTCCAGAAGTCGTCATGGCGCGCCCAGCCTACCGGGCCGGTCGGCCCCGCCGGCGATGACCACCGACGGGACCGGCACGACCGTCACATGCTGGCGATCAGCCGCTCCACCCGCTCGTCGTACGCGCGGAACGGGTCCTTGCAGAGCACTGTGCGCTGCGCCTGGTCGTTGAGCTTCAGGTGCACCCAGTCGACTGTGAAGTCCCGGCGCTTCTCCTGGGCGTGCCTGATGAACTCGCCGCGCAGCCGCGCCCGGGTGGTCTGCGGCGGGGTCTCCTTCGCCTCGAAGATCTCCGGGTCGGTGGTCACCCGGTCGACCTCGCCGCGACGCTCCAGCAGCCCGTAGAGGCCGCGTCCGCGGCGTACGTCGTGGTAGGCCAGGTCGAGTTGCGCGACCCGGGGGTGCGACAGCGGCAGGTCGTGCTTGCGCTGGTAGCGCTCGATCAGCCGCAGCTTGCTGACCCAGTCGATCTCCCGGGAGACCGGCTCCAGGTCGCCGGTCTCGACCGCGTTCAGGACCCGGCCCCACAGCTCGACGACCCGCTTGGCGGCCTGGTCGCCGCCCCGACGCTCGACGAACTCGGTGGCCTTGGCCAGGTATTCCTGCTGGATGTCCAGTGCGCTGACCTCCTTGCCGGAGGCCAGCCGGACCTTGCGTCGGCCGGTGATGTCGTGCGAGACCTCGCGGATGGCCCGGATCGGGTTCTCCAGCGACAGGTCGCGCATCACCACACCGGCCTCGATCATCCGCAGCACGATGTCGGCGGTGCCGACCTTGAGCAGCGTGGTGACCTCGTTCATGTTGGAGTCGCCGACGATGACGTGCAGCCGCCGGTAGCGCTCGGCGTCGGCGTGCGGCTCGTCGCGGGTGTTGATGATCGGGCGGCTGCGGGTGGTCGCCGAGGAGACGCCCTCCCAGATGTGCTCGGCCCGCTGCGACAGGCAGTAGACAGCGCCGCGCGGGGTCTGCAGGACCTTGCCGGCCCCGCAGATCAACTGCCGGGTGACGAGGAACGGGATGAGTACGTCGGCGAGCCGGCCGAACTCACCGTGCCGGGACACCAGGTAGTTCTCGTGGCAGCCGTACGAGTTGCCGGCCGAGTCGGTGTTGTTCTTGAACAGGTAGATCTCACCTGCGATGCCCTCGTCGTGCAGTCGCTTCTCCGCGTCGACGAGCAGCCCTTCCAGGATTCGCTCGCCGGCCCGGTCGTGGGCGACCAGGTCGGTCACCGAGTCGCACTCCGGTGTGGCGTACTCCGGGTGCGACCCGACGTCCAGGTAGAGCCGGGCCCCATTGCGCAGGAAGACGTTGCTCGACCGGCCCCAGGACACGACGCGACGGAACAGATACCGCGCGACCTCGTCCGGGGACAGCCGCCGCTGCCCGCGATAGGTGCAGGTGACGCCGTACTCGGTCTCGAGGCCGAAGATTCGCCGCTCCATGGTGTGACATTAGCCGCCCGGAGGCCCCGTTCGTCACTGTCACACCACAGGTGGTGTTCCGGGCGTGGTCACATACCGGTTGAGTGCGACATTCCGTCCGGCCCGAGGCTCGCCACGAACCGCCGGCAGTTGTCGTACTCCGGCAGCAGGCCGCTCTCGCGGGCCTGGGCGAGCGTCGGCGCCGCGTCGTCGCGGGCGGACAGCAGCGGTACGTCCGCAGGCCATTCGATGCCCAGCTCGCCGTCCAGCGGGTGGATCGCGTGCTCACCCGTCGGGTTGTACGTGGCCGAGCAGAGGTAGCTAAGCGTCGCGTCGTCGGTAAGCGCGCAGAAACCGTGCCCCAGGCCCTCGCTGAGGTAGACCGCCCGACGGTCGGTGTCGTCCAGCCGTACGCCCTCCCACCGGCCGAAGGTCGGCGAGCCCACCCGCAGGTCCACGATCACGTCGAGGACGGCGCCACGCACGCAGGTGACGTACTTGGCCTGGCCCGGAGGGACGTCGGCGAAGTGGATGCCGCGCACCACACCCCGCGCGGAGACCGACAGGTTGGCCTGCGCCAGACGCAGCGGGTGGCCGACCGCCTCGGCGAGCTTGTCGAAGCGGTACCACTCCATGAACATGCCGCGCGGGTCGCCGTGCTGCTGCGGAGTGATCTCCCAGGCGCCCTCGATGGTCAGCTCGCGGATCTTCATCGTTGCCCCTGCCGCTCGTGCTTCTCGGCCAGCAGGCCGAGCAGATAGTCGCCGTAGCCGCTCTTGGTCAACGGCTCGGCGAGGGCACGCAACTGGTCGTCGTCGATGAGGCCGGCCCGCCAGGCCACCTCCTCGATACAGCCGATCTTCAGGCCCTGCCGCTCCTCGATGACCCGGACGAACTCGCCGGCCTGCATCATCGAGTTGAACGTGCCGGTATCCAGCCAGGCGGTGCCCCGGTCGAGCAGGGTGACGGACAGCTCGCCGCGCTCCAGGTACGTCTCGTTGATCGCGGTGATCTCCAGCTCGCCCCGGGCGCTGGGGGTGAGCTTGGCCGCGATGTCGACCACGCGGTTGTCGTAGAAGTACAGACCGGGCACCGCGTAGCGGGACTTCGGCCGGACCGGCTTCTCCTCGATCGAGAGCACCCGGCCGTCGGCGTCGAAGTCGACGACGCCGTACGCCTCGGGGTTGGCCACCGGGTAGGCGAACACCCGGCCGCCGACCAGGTCGCCGTGGGCGGCCAACTGCCGGCCCAGGCCGACGCCGTGGAAGATGTTGTCGCCGAGGATCAGCGCGACCGATTCGTCGCCGATGAAGTCGGCGCCCAGCACGAACGCCTGCGCGATGCCCTCCGGGCGGGCCTGCGTGACGTACTCCAGCCGCAGCCCGAACTGGCTTCCGTCGCCGAGCAGCCGGCGGAACTGGTCCTGGTCCTCCGGTGTGGTGATCACCAGAATCTCCCGAACCCCGGACATGACCAGGGTGGAGAGGGGATAGTAGATCATCGGCTTGTCGAAGACCGGCATCAGCTGCTTGGACACTGCCCGGGTGATCGGCCAGAGCCGGGAACCGGTGCCGCCGGCGAGTAGGATTCCGCGCACCGGGGGAGCTTAGCCGCAACCGGCCGCCGGCATGTCGGTGGTCGCCGCCCCCGGCTGACCGTCCGTTTCGCGTACACTCCTGGACCCGTGAGGATCCTCGTCACCGGCGGTGCCGGCTTCATCGGTTCGGAATACGTCCGCATGCTGCTCGGCGTGCCTGGTGGCAGCGCCTCGGGCGTGCCCGCGGTCGATCCCACCGCCGTGACAGTGCTCGACAAGCTGACCTACTCGGGCAACCTGGCCAACCTGGAGCCGGTGCGCGCCGACCCCCGGCTGCGCTTCGTGCGGGGCGACATCTGCGATCCGGCCACCGTCGACGAGGTGGTCGCCGGGCACGACGTGATCGTGCACTTCGCCGCCGAATCGCACGTCGACCGCTCGATCGCCGGTGCCGCGCCGTTCGTCACCACGAACGTGCTGGGCACCCAGACGTTGCTGGACGCCGCCCTGCGGCACGGCACCGGCCGGTTCGTGCACGTCTCCACCGACGAGGTGTACGGGTCGATCGACGAGGGTTCCTGGACCGAGACGTGGCCGCTGGCCCCGAACTCGCCGTACTCGGCGTCGAAGGCCGGCTCGGACCTGCTCGCGCTCGCCTACCACCGCACCCACGGCATGGACGTGGTGGTCACCCGCTGCTCCAACAACTACGGGCCGTACCAGTTCCCGGAGAAGGTCATCCCGCTGTTCGTCACCAACCTGCTCGACGGCGGCACCGTCCCGCTCTACGGCGACGGTGGCAACATCCGCGACTGGCTGCACGTGCACGACCACTGCCGGGGCATCGCGCTGGTCCAGCAGAAGGGTCGCGCCGGCGAGGTCTACAACATCGGCGGCGGCACCGAGCTGACGAACAAGGAGCTCACCGGTCTGCTCCTGGACGCCTGCGGCGCCGGGTGGGACCGGGTCGTTCCGGTGGCCGACCGCAAGGGCCACGACCGCCGCTACTCGCTGGCCATCACCAAGATCAACGAAGAGCTGGGGTACGCCCCGAGCATCGATCTCGCCGACGGCCTGGCGCAGACCGTGCAGTGGTACCGCGACAACCGGGCCTGGTGGGAGCCGTTGAAGGCCGCAACACCCGCATGACCCGACTGCTCGTCACCGGCCCCGGCCGTACCTTCTGGTCCGGCCTGGTCCGGTCGGTGTCGGCGCCGCACGGCCGGGATTCCGCCCGGATCCGGCCGATTCGCGGCGACCGGTCCCCCCGTTCCGCCCCCCGATCGGCGTACAGTCTGCTAGGGAACGGCCGTCGGGCCGCCACGTGTGTGCCACCCCCTGTGGGCTGGCACACCACCCTGGCCGCCGCGTTCGCCTCCGCCGCTCCACCCGCCCCGTGGAAGGTCGCATGAAGCTCACCCTCGTCACCGGCTTGACCGGCCTGATACTGCTGGCCACGATCGTCGAGCTGCTGCGCCGCCGCCAGCTCCGCGAGAAGTACGGCATGCTCTGGCTCGGCGTCCTGGTGATCGTCATCCCGCTGTCGCTCTTCCCCCGCCTGCTGGACAACGTCGCCGAACTGCTCGGCGTCGCCTCCGGCGTGAGCCTGGTGCTCTTCCTCGGCATCGTCTTCCTGCTGCTGGTCTGCGTGCACCTCAGCTGGGAGGTCAGCGCCCTGGAGGAAGAAACCCGCACCCTTGCAGAAGACTTCGCCCTGCTCCGCGCCGAGATCGAGGCGGACCGGGCGGCCCGAGACGAACTGGTGTCGCACGATGGTTAACGGCAAGCGGGTCCTGATCATCATCCCGGCGCTCAACGAGTCCGGCTCGATCGCCGAGGTGGTCGGCGAGGTCCGTGGCGAGTTGCCGGGCGTCGACGTACTCGTCGTCGACGACGGCTCCACCGACCGCACCGCCGCCGTGGCCGCCGCTGCCGGCGCCCGGGTCGCGAAACTTCCGTACAACCTTGGTGTCGGCGGTGCCATGCGGTTGGGCTACCGGTTCGCGCGGGACCACGACTACGACGTGGCAATCCAGATCGACGCGGACGGCCAGCACGATCCCCGGTACGTGCCGAAGCTCGTCGACCTGCTCGACGAGACGGACCTGGTGATCGGCGCCCGGTTCGCCGGCGAGGGCGACTACAGCGTCCGAGGCCCCCGCCGCTGGGCGATGGTCATGCTCTCCGGCGTGCTGTCCCGGGTGGCCCGCACCAAGCTCACCGACACCACCTCCGGGTTCCGGGCCGCCAACCGGCGGGTCATCGACATGTTCGCCACCTGGTATCCGGTGGAGTACCTGGGCGACACAGTCGAGACGCTCGTGCACACCGCCCGGCGCGGCTACACCATCCGCCAGGTGCCGGTGGCCATGCGCAAGCGGATGGCGGGCACCCCCAGCCACTCGCCGGCCAAGGCGATGATCTACCTCGGCCGCGCCTTCGCCGTACTCACGTTGGCGCTCATCCGCAGGTGATCCGGCGGCTTCTGAGTCTGGTCCCACCGGGCACCCTCGCCGTCGGCGCGGGCCTGGCCCTGCTGGGGCTCGCCTCCTACGTCCACCTGGCTGTCGCCGGCCACAGCCTCACCAAGGCGGACTACTCGTCGCTGTCGGTGCTCTGGTCGATCGTCTTCACCCTGGGCATCGGCCTGTTCATGCCCGTCGAGCAGGAGGTCGCCCGGCTCGTGGCCGGGCGGCACAGCCAGGGCCTGCCCCCCGGGCCGGTGCTGGCCCGGGGGGCCGCCCTGGCCCTCGGTCTGCTCGTGGCCATCGTCGCGCTGATCATCGCCGCCCGGGGGCCGCTCACCGACCGGTTCTTCGCCGGCGACAGCCGCATGGTCACCGTGCTGATCGGGTCGCTCGCCGCGCTCGCCGTCGCGCACACCACCCGCGGTGTGCTCTCCGGCCTGCAACTGTTCCCCTGGTACGGCACCCAACTCGGCGTCGACGGCGGCCTGCGCATCGCCCTCGTGGCAGTGCTCGGCCTGACCGGGGTCACCTCCCCCGTGTGGTTCGGCGCGGTGCTGATCGTCGCCCCGCTGGTCGGGGTGGCACTCACCGCCCCGCCGGTGCTGCGGGCCATCGGCGGCGGCGTCCCGGTGGCCTGGGCGCCGTTCCTGCGCGGCCTCGGCCTGCTCATCGTGTCCAGCCTGCTCTCCCAGGTCGTTGTCAACATCGGCGTGATCAACGTCAAGGTGCTGGACCCGTCCGACGTCGCCACCGCCGGTGCGCTGCTCTCCGCGCTCGTCCTGGTCCGGATCCCGCTGTTCGTCTTCGCCTCGTTGCAGGCATCCCTGCTGCCCGGTCTCGCCACCACCGCCACCACCGGCGACCGCGTCGGCTTCCACAGCCTTCTGCGCCGGGCACTGGGGGTGGTCACCGCACTCGGCCTCGCCGGCGGCGTGGTCGCCGTACTGCTCGGCCCGTGGCTGGTGCAGACCCTCTTCGACGCGCCGGCCGTCCTGGGCCACGGTGACTTCGCCTGGCTCGCGGTCGCCACCCTCGCCTACCTGTGGGCGATGGTCCTCGGTCAGGGGCTGCTCGCCCTCGACCGGCACCGCGCGCAGGCAGCCGCGTGGGCAGTGGGCGTGGCAGCGCTCGTCGTCGCCACCCTCGCCCCGGTCGCCACCACGCTGCGGGTCGAGCTCGGTTACGCCATCGGCTCCGCAGTTGTCGCCGCCACGATGATCGTCCTGCTGCGCGCCCGTACCTCCGGCCTGGGTTCCGTCCCGTCGCCCGAGGTACGGGAGGCTGTCACGCCGGGAGTGCCCGGAGGGGCATGACCCCGGTGCCGTCACGGCCTCAGACGGATGATCGACTCGCTTTCCTGCAAATCTGGGTGTCCCAGCAGGTCGGATGCCCCGATCTCCAGGAAGGCGAGTCGATCGTGGCTGGGCCTGTGCCGAGCGTGGGCGTTTGTCTGGCCTCGGCCCGGGCTGGCTTGCGCTGGACGCCGCCGGAAGGTGTATTTGGCTCGCCCAGGGACGGGGACCGGTGACGCACAGCACCGCAGCAGCGGAAACAGATACCCCCGGGGGTATGTTGGACGGAGACAGTAGCGGGGTTCGTACATACCCCCGGGGGTATCCTGGCGACGGAGGCGGGTGCGCATGGAGATGGGTCCGATCATGCTGAAGGACGCGCTGACCCGACTGAAGCGGGCGCAGGGGCAACTCGGCGCCGTGATCGCGATGATCGAGAACGGTGACGACTGCAAGCAGGTCCTCACCCAACTGGCCGCCGTGTCCAGCGCTGTCGACCGGGCGGGCTTCAAGATCATCGCCACCGGCATGCGGGAGTGCCAGGCTGCCCGCGGGCGCGGCGAGGAGCCGCCGATGAGCGAGGAAGAACTCGAAAAGCTGTTCCTGGCCCTCTCCTGACCTACGGGGACGGAGGACGACCGTGCATTCCAGGTCCCCCGGGGTATCCGCTGGCGGATGCCACCTGCGCGACAAGGGCTGAAAGAGCCGCACCAGCACGGCGAGATGGGGCACAACGGCCAACCAACCCGCCGCTGGGTGAAACGCACCGATCGACGCGGCCGCCCTCGGGGTGCCCGTCCTGGCGACCGTGTGCCCCCGCGGCGGGCTGGTCGCCGTACACCGGCTGACGACGGATCCCGGCGCAGGCGAGCCGATCGTCCGAGACCTGGCTCGCCCCGCGGCCCGGCTCGTACCGACACCGGCCGCTTACCCACTCACGGCAACCGAACGAGGAGATACGGCAGTGACTGACCTGAGCGTGGAGGTCGTGCAGACCTCGTCCCTGGGCGACCGCAGCTATCTTGCCCACGACGGCCAGGTGGCGATCGTCGTCGACCCGCAACGCGACATCGACCGTCTCCTGGCACTGGCCGGCAGCCTCGGCGTACGCATCACCCACGTCGCCGAAACCCACCTGCACAACGACTACGTCTCCGGAGGGCTCGCCCTCGCCCGGCTCACCGGCGCGACGTACCTGGTCGCGGCCGACGACGAGGTCGACTTCGAGCGGCAGCCGGTCACCGACGGCGACACGATCACGGTGTCGGAGCGGATGCGGCTGCGGGTCGTGGCCACCCCCGGACACACCTTCCACCACCTGTCCTACGTCCTCGACGGCAACGACGGCCCGATGGGTGTGTTCACCGGCGGCTCCCTGCTGTTCGGCACCACCGGCCGCACCGACCTGCTCGGCAAGCAGCACGCCCACACCCTCGCCGAGCGCCAGTACGCCTCCGCGCACCGGCTGGCCGACCTCCTGCCCGACGGCGCCCAGGTGTGGCCCACCCACGGCTTCGGCAGCTTCTGCTCCGCCGCCCAGGCCGACGCCCCCGAGTCGACAATCGGCCGGGAACGCACCGCCAACCCGGCGCTACGCCTGGAGGCCGACGACTTCGTCCAGCAGACCCTCGCCGGGCTGGACGCCTACCCGGCCTACTACGCGCACATGGGTGCCCGTAACACCGCAGGCGCCGATCTCATCGACCTCACCCCGGTCGCCGTCGCCGACCCGGCCGCGCTGGCTCAGCGGATCGCCGACGGGGAGTGGGTGGTCGACCTGCGCTCCCGCAAGGCGTTCGCGCACCGGCACCTCACCGGCACCCTCAGCTTCGGCCTCGACGGCCCGATGTCGACCTGGCTGGGTTGGATGGCACCGTGGGGCGCACCGATCACCCTGCTCGGCGACAGCGAGCAGCAGGTCGCCGACGCGCAGCGGGAACTGGCCCGCATCGGGATCGACAGGCCCGCCGCCGCGGCCACCGGCAGCCCCGAGCAGTGGGCCGCCGACGACGACACCCGACTGGCCACCCTCACCACGGCGTCCTTCGCCGACCTCGCCGCCGCCCGCGCCGGCAACCACGGCCTGCCCGCCGCCGACGTGGTGCTCGACGTACGGATGACGAACGAATGGCGCACCGAGCACATCGACGGCGTGACCCACATCCCGCTGCCCGACCTGCCGCACCGTCTCGACGACGTACCGGCCGGCACGGTGTGGGTGCACTGCGGCTCCGGTTACCGGGCGGCGATCGCCAGCAGCCTGCTGCAACGAGCCGGCCGTGAGGTCGTGCACATCGACGACTCCTACGCCGTCGCCGCTGACGCCGGCCTGCCCACCGTCCCCGGAAACTGACCCCTCCCCGAAACCGAACAGGAGCACCAGCACCACATGACCACGCCCACAAGCACCCCGGCCAGCCTCGACGTCGCCGCCCTGCAGGACCTCATCGGCACCGGCCAGGCGCCTCGACTGATCGACGTGCGTACCCCTGCCGAGTTCGAGAGCGCGCACATCCCCGGCTCCTACAACGTGCCGCTGGACCTGCTGCGCGAGCACCGCGACGAACTCCGCGCCCACCTCGACGAGCAGGTCGTGCTCGTCTGCCGCTCCGGGCAGCGCGCCGCCCAGGCCGAACAGGCCCTCGCCACTGCCGGCCTGCCGAACGTGCGGGTCCTCACCGGCGGCATGAACGCCTGGCAGGCAGCCCACGCGCCGACCACCACGGGCACGCCCCGCTGGGACCTCGAACGGCAGGTCCGCCTCGTCGCCGGCAGCATCGTCCTGGCCGCCGTGCTCGTCAGCGCCCTTGTCGAGCCGGTCAAGTGGGTCGCCGCGTTCATCGGCGCCGGCCTCACCGTCGCCGCACTCACCAACACCTGCGCCATGGGCATGATGCTCGCCAAACTCCCGTACAACAGGGGCCCCCGCACCACCGTCGACCAGGTCGTCAGGGCCCTCGCCACGGACCAGCGGTAGCACCATGCGCTGTCGGTGCAGCAGCACCCGTTCCCGGCCGACCGGCGCGGGTCGGCCGGGAGGAGGTGACGCATGATCGCTGCGATCGGGTTCGGTGCCCTCGTCGGCGTCCTGCTCGGCCTGCTCGGCGGGGGTGGTTCGATCCTGGCCGTCCCCGCCCTCGTCTACGGCGCCGGCCTCACGCTCGCCGCCGCGGTCCCCACGTCCCTGCTCGTGGTCGGCGTCTCGTCGGCCACCGCACTGCTCCCCCGGCTGCGAGCCGGCCTGGTGCGGTGGCGCCTGGCCGCCATCATCGGCGGCACGGGAGCAGCGGCGACCTTCGCCGGCGCCGCCGTCAACCGGCTCCTCGACCCCCGCGTCGTCCTCGGCGGCTTCGCCGCCCTCATGGTCGTCGCCGGCCTGCGGATGCTGCGCGACACCGACGACTCCGGAGGCGACTGCGCCCTGCCCGGCGGCGGCATCAACTGGCGTGGCTGCCTGCCCAAATCCGCCGCTGCCGGCCTCAGCGTCGGGTTCCTCACCGGACTGTTCGGCGTCGGCGGCGGCTTCCTCATCATCCCCGCGCTGGTGCTGCTGCTCGGCCTGACAATGCCGACCGCCGTCGCCACCTCACTGGCCATCATCGTCATCAACTCCGCCGCCGGTTTCGCCGCCCACCTCGGCGACGTCACCCTCGACTACGGCATCACAGTGGCCTTCACCGCAGCCGCCATCATCGGCTCGCTCGCCGCGGGCCGGCTCGCCACCCGGCTGCCCACCCACAGGCTGCAACGCGCCTTCGCCTGGCTCGTCTTCGCCGTCGCGGCGTTCGTCGCCACCCAGGCGCTCGTCAACCCCGCCCCGGCCTGATCGGCCGAAGTTCCCAGGCGGGGGTACGTGCCGCAGGACGTCCATGCTCGTCAGAGGAACGTCGGCGTAGCCCTGGGAAACGATCACCAACGCAGGCGGCAGCGCTCACCAACGGCTGGTGGCGGCAGCGCTGGCCGCCGGCAGGCGACGCAGTGCTGCCGCCACAGTGGGCAGCGCGCAGTGCTGGTGTTACTTGCCGTCGGCCGGCTTGTCCTCCAGGTCGGCGGAGCCCGCCGACGTCGTCGGCTTGTGCGGCTCGGTCGTCGGTACCGCCGGCGTGTCGGGGCCGCCCGCCTCGGCCGGCTGGTCGGTGGCGGCGACGTCACCGTCCAGCAGCGCCGTCAGGGCAGCGCCCGTGATGCGGCGGAACGTACGCCCCACCCGCTGGCGGTCCAGCACCGCCACCTCAAGCTGGTTGGCGGCGATCGTACGGGCCGCGCCGCCCTCCCCGCCGACGGCGCTCAACGCCTGCACCGCAACGCGGGCCGCCTCGGCGAGGGACATGTCCGGACGGTGCTGCGACTTCAGCACACCGGTGATCGCCTCGGCCTGGCCACCCATGGCCATCCGCCCCGGCTCGTCGTTGACCGAGCCGTCGTAGGTGAGCCGGTACAGCTCGTCCTCGTCGGCCGTCGCACCGACCTCCGCTACGCAGATCTCCACCTCGAACGGCTTCGACTGCTCCGTGAAGATCGCACCGAGGGTCTGCGCGAAGGCGTTCGCCAGCGCGCGGCCTGTGACATCACGCCGGTCGTAGCTGAGCCCGTTCAGGTCGGCCATCCGCACACCGGCCCGGCGCAGATTCTCGAACTCGTTGTAGCGGCCGACCGCCGCGAAACCGATCCGGTCGTAGATCTCGCTGACCTTGTGCAGGGCACTGGAGAGGTTCTCCGCGACGAAGAGCACGCCACCGGAGTAGCTCAGGACCACCGCGCTGCGGCCCCGAGCGATGCCCTTGCGGGCCAGCTCGGAACGGTCGCGCATGATCTGTTCGGGCGAGGCGTAGAACTGCATGGCCACGGCGGCGGTTCTCCTTACGGCGCTGTGCTGACGACTGCTGACGGGTGGGGGTGGGCGGGGCTCAACCGCCCGGGTTCTCCATCCGGCCGCTGACCACACCTTCGGCGATAGCTGCCGTCTCGGGATCGGTCAGCCGACGGGTGCCCTCGGCGGTGGCGGTCATCACCACCGGATAGATCCGGCGGGTCAGGTCCGGGCCGCCGGTCGCGGTGTCGTCGTCGGCCGCGTCGTAGAGCGCCTCGACAGCGAGCCGGGTCGCGTCCTCGACGGACAGGCCCGCCCGGAAACGCTTCTTCAGGGCCGACTTCGCGAAGAGAGAACCGGAGCCGATCGCGTCGTAGCCGGTCTCCTCGTACGGGCCGCCGGTCACGTCGAAGCTGAAGATCCGCCCGGCCTTCGCCGGGTCGGCGGCCGCCAGGTCGAAGCCGGCGAACAGCGGCACCACCGCGAGGCCCTGCATGGCAGCGCCCAGGTTGCCCCGGATCATCGACGCCAGCCGGTTGGCCTTGCCGTCGAGCGAGAGCATCGCGCCCTCGATCTTCTCGTAGTGCTCCAACTCCACCTGGAACAGTCGCATCAGCTCGATGCCGATGCCCGCGGTGCCCGCGATGCCGACAAGCGAGTACGCGTCGGCGGGGTGCACCTTCTCAATGTCACGCTGGGCGATCAGGTTGCCCATGGTGGCCCGTCGGTCGCCGGCCATCACCACGCCATCGGCGGCCGAGATGGCCACGATTGTTGTCGCGTGCGGCGCCAGGTCGGCGGCCATGCCCGGCGGCAGCGGACGCCGTCCGGGCAGCATCTCGGGGGCCACCCGACTCAGGAACGTGGTGAAGGAGGACGTCCCCGCGTTGGTGAACACATCTGGTAGACGCCCGGATGGATCAAAGCCCGCTGCCACGTGGTTCCTCTCAGGTACGTGATCGCCCTGGCCAGCCTCATGGGACTGTCACGGAACTGGCCAAGACCACCGTTGCAGTTGAAGCAGAGTATCCCGCGCACCCATCCGGTGCGATGATCGTGGTCCAGATGTTCCGGATCGGGGCGCTCACAGATGGCGCAGACGCCGCCCTGCTCCGCCAGGAGTTCCTGAAACTCCTTCTCCCCGACGCCGTACCGCCGCCGCAGGTGGTATTCGCGGTTTCCCCCGTACAGCCGCTCTTTGGCCTCTCTGGTCTTGGTGTTGTGGCAGGGCTTGCAGTAGGTGGCATAGCCGGAGGTGTCGGCGCGGTTGCGGGGGAAGGCATCAAACGGCTTGACCGCGCCGCAGGCCGGGCAATGCTTGTGCCCTTCCGGCACGACGCGACCTTCGCGCACCTCACGGTCGAACTTCGCCCTCACCCGACGCGCGTAGCTTGCCTTGGACCGCTCGTTGAAACAGAGCTTGCAGTAGCTGCCCCGCCCTGTCGGTCTCTTCGCGCTCGCACAGAACTGATCGAGTTCCTTCCATTCGCCACAATCTCGGCAGCAACGAAGGCCGTCCCGGTCATCACCTGTTCTCGCCATGTCCGAATTGACCCTATATGATCATTGACCTCCTTTTTGTACGTAGCCTCTCACGAATTCCTCGGCGTTCTCTTCGAGGACGGAGTCGATTTCGTCGAGCAGGTCGTCGACGTCCTCGGTGATCTCGGCGTGCCGCTCGGCCACCTCGGGGTTGGCCTCGGTGGTGACGTCCTCGATCTCCTCGCCCTGCCGGGACTTGCCGGACTGCGACTGGCCGCCGCTGTCATGAGTGGCCATTGCTGCCTCCTCCACGATCGTCTGCGATGAACTTACCTCGCGGGGGCGACGAAAAGCCCGCCGCGCGCCGGGTTACGGCACACGGCGGGCATCCGGACGCGGTTTCAGCCTCCGGTCAACGTCTCCAGCAGGTCCTTGGCGCTGGCGCAGCGGTCGAACAGCGCACCGACGTGCGCGCGGGTGCCCCGTTCCGGCTCCATCATCGGTACCCGGACCAGCGACTCCCGACCCACGTCGAAGATCACCGAGTCCCAGCTGGCGGCGACCACCTCGGAGGCGTACTGGGCGAGGCAGCGGCCACGGAAGTAGGCCCTGGTGTCCTCCGGCGGCTCGGTCATCGCGGTGCGGGTCTCGTCGTCGGTGAGCAGCGTCTTCATAGCCCCTCGCGAGACCAGGCGGTGGTAGAGGCCCTTCTCCGGCCGTACGTCGGAGTACTGGAGGTCGACGAGCTGGAGCTTGTGCGAGCCCCAGCCGAGCTTCTCCCGCTCGCGGTAGCCCTCCAGCAGCCGCAGCTTGGCCACCCAGTCCAGCTCGTCGGCGCAGAGCATCGGGTCCCGGCCGAGTCGGTCCAGCACGCTCTCCCACCTGTCGAGCACGTCGGCGGTCTGCTCGTCGACGTCGGTGCCGTAGCGGTCGTCGACAAAGGACCGCACCCGCTCCAGGTACGCCCATTGCAGGTCCAGCGCGGTGAGCCGGCGACCGTCGCGCAGCCGCATCAGGTGCGACAGGGAGGGGTCGTGGCTGACCGCGCGCAGCTCGCTGACCGGGTCGGCGATGCCGAGGTCGGCGGTGAGCGCCTTCTCCTCGATCATGGTGAGGATCAGCGCGGTGGTGCCGACCTTGAGGTAGGTGGAGATCTCGGAGAGGTTGGCGTCACCGATGATGACGTGCAGCCGGCGGTACTTGTCGGCGTCGGCGTGCGGCTCGTCGCGGGTGTTGATGATCGGCCGCTTGAGCGTGGTCTCCAGGCCCACCTCGACCTCGAAGAAGTCGGCACGCTGGGAGATCTGGAAGCCGCTCTGCCCGCCGTCCTGCCCGATGCCGACCCGGCCCGCGCCGCAGACGATCTGCCTGGTGACGAAGAACGGCGTCAGGTACGCCACGATGTCGGCGAACGGCGTCTGCCGGCGCATCAGGTAGTTCTCGTGGGCGCCGTAGCTCGCGCCCTTGTTGTCGGTGTTGTTCTTGTAGAGGTGGATCGGTTGGGTGCCGGGGATGGTGGCGGCCCGGCGGGACGCCTCGGCCATCACCCGCTCCCCCGCCTTGTCCCACCGCACCACGTCCCGGGGGGTGGTGACCTCGGGGGTGGAGTATTCGGGGTGGGCGTGGTCCACGTAGAGCCGGGCGCCATTTGTGAGTATCACGTTGGCCAGGCCGAGGTCCTCGTCCGCGAGAGCCTCGGCGGGGTCGTACGCGGCGCCGGAGTAGGTGAAGCCGCGGGCGTCGCGCAGCGGCGACTCCTCCTCGTAGTCCCAGCGGGCGCGCCCGCCCCGGTTGAGCTCGGGCCGGGCCCCGTAGGCGTTTACCACCTGCGACGAGGTGACCATCGGGTTGGCTCCGGCCTGGCCGGGCACGGAGATGCCGTACTCGACCTCGGTGCCCATGATCCGTCTTACGCTCATCGACCTACCCGCTTCGCTCGCCCGACCCGGTCCCCCGTCATGTCGAGCGTAGTCCGACTGTTCGGGGAGGGGGGCGCGCCGGTGCAGCCGGGTTCCCGGTGTCGCTGCTCGCGGCGTCGCGTCAGTACTTGACGATCATTGGCACGACGGTGACCCGGGCCCGCAGTTCGGGGTGCCCGGCCAGCAGCCGGTCCACGCGCCGCCGCGCCGCCGAATCGGCGACGAGCAGCCGGAGCCGTCCATCGGCCGCGCGCAGGATGTTCCTGGTGCGGTCGGGTTCGTCGAACATCGGCAGGTAGATGACCTGCTCGGTCTGCGCGGTGGTGCCCTGCAGTGCCGACAGGCAGATGGACTCGATGTAGCCGCGGTAGCCGGCGCGGTCCAGCACCACAGTGACGGTACCCGGCTGCGCCGGGTGGCGGCGGTACGCGGCGTCGCAGACCTGGGCCACTCTCGACGGTTTGTCGACGCTGTGCTGGACCCACAGCTGGGTCCAGCTCTGTTTGTCGACCACGAGCAGGCTGCCGCGCCACCCCGTGAGCCCGCAGAGGGTCACGACAGTGAGCACGGCCACGGCGGCGGCGAGCGCGGGGATCGCGGCGGCGCGGGCCGACCGGGCGGCACCGGACGGTACGGGCAGCAGCCGGACCAGCGCGGCGACGCCGACGATAAGCAGGGCGGTGGCGAGATGCACGCCCTTCATGAAGTAGTACGCCGGTTGCACACCGTCGAGGACGTTGACAAGGGCGATGGCCAGGGCGAACCCGACGGCCACCAGTACGGCGGCGAGGTGCCGGCGCCAGGCGCCCTCGGCGCGGCGTGCCTGGATCACCAGGCCGGTCAGCACGATCGGGGTGAGGCCGAGCAGTGCCCGCCACGCCTCGGCGAGTTCCGGCCCGGCCTTCGCGTCGATCGCGTCGGTCTGGCCGCCGCCGAGCACACCGACGAGCAGGGGCAGTGGCGCGAGCACGGCAGTGACCAGGGCGACGGTCAGCAGCGTCCGGCGGACCTGGAGCAGTTCCCGGCGGTGCCCGATCAGCCAGCCCAGCACCAGCAACCCGGCCGGGGGAAGGAGCAGGTAGTAGGTGAAGCCGATCCCCGTCAGCAGGGCGGCGAGCAGGACGAGTTGTTCGCGGTTGCCGGCCAGCGGGCGTACGACGAGGGCGGCCAACGCGACGGCGAGGGTGAGCCCGAGCACCTCGCTGGGGTAGCCGGCGATCAGCAGCCGGGGCATCTGGCTGCCCAGGATCAGCGCGGCGACGACGACGGTCAGCACGCCACTGTGCAGCGGGTGCAGTGGGCCGGGTAGCCGCTGGGCGGCCCAGAAAAGTGTGAGCACGAGCAGGCCGACGGTGGCGATGCACCACCATCCGTAGTGGGTGAGGCTGCTGGCCCCGCTGGGCGTGCCGGTGGCCGACCGCAGGTGTGAGTCGAGCAGGGCGGTGGTGAGGTGCCAGCCCTGTGGGTAGCGCACCAGCAGCGAGACGACCTGCTCGCGGGCGCCGGCCGGGTCGAGGAATGCGTACCCGCCGAGCCGGCCGACGGCGTCGACGAGCGCCAGGTGGCGGAAGTTGTCCTCGCCGAGGGCGAGCAGGCTGAGGCGCCCGGCGACGGTGCTGGCACGCAACCACGGCAGGGCGAGGTAGCCGACGACAGCGACCGAGGCGACGACCGGCAGCAGGTCGGCCCAGCGCGGGCGGGGCAGGGCGGGCCGTCGGCCGGTGGCCGCGGCGATGAGGGTCAGGGCGGTGAGCGCGGTGCCGCTGACCGCGACCGGGTGCAGCCCCCAGGGCCAGACCGAGAAGAGCAGACCGGCGGCGGTGGTGGCGCCGACGAGCAGCAGCGCGGCGAGCAGCAGCCGGTCGAGCAGGGTGCGGCCGCCGCGCAGCAGGCTGGCCGTGGCCAGCAGCACCAGCGGCGGCAGCAGCCACGCCAGGTGCAGAGGGTACGTCGCCGCCGGCACCAGCCAGGCCGCCGCCAGCGCGATGAGCAGCCACCGGTACGGGCGTACGGGCGGTGGGCGGTCCGGGTCGATCGCTTGGCGTGCCGACGGGTCGGTGAAGGTGAGCTGGGGCGGCACGCGGATCCTCGACGTTCAAAGAGTGGGAACGCCACAGCGTACCGACCGGATGGTTGCCGGTGGGGGCGGCACAGCGGAGCCCGGGACGCTTCTGCGTCCCGGGCTCCGCTGTGCTACCGGTGGTTCAGAGGTACTGGCCGGTGTTGCTTGCGGTCTCGATGGACCGGCCGGCCTCGGCGCCCTTGCCGCCGGAGACGAGCGTGCGGATGTAGACGATCCGCTCGCCCTTCTTGCCGGAGATGCGGGCCCAGTCGTCGGGGTTGGTGGTGTTGGGGAGGTCCTCGTTCTCGCGGAACTCGTCGACGCAGGCGTCGAGCAGGTGCTGCAGGCGCAGCCCCTTGCGACCGGAGGTGAGGAACTCCTTGATGGCCATCTTCTTGCTCCGGTCGACGATGTTCTGGATCATCGCGCCGGAGTTGAAGTCCTTGAAGTAGAGGACTTCCTTGTCACCGTTGGCGTAGGTCACTTCGAGGAAGCGGTTCTCCTCGGTTTCGGAGTACATCCGCAGCACCACGGCGTCGATCATCGCCGCGACGGTGGCCTGGGGGTCGGCTCCGTGCTCGGCGAGGTCGTCCGGGTGCAGCGGCAGCCCGGAGAGGATGTACTTGGAGAAGATGTCCTTCGCCGCTTCGGCGTCCGGCCGCTCGATCTTGATCTTCACGTCAAGCCGACCGGGGCGCAGGATCGCCGGGTCGATCATGTCTTCCCGGTTGGAGGCGCCGATGACGATGACGTTCTCCAGACCCTCCACGCCGTCGATCTCGCTGAGCAACTGCGGGACGATGGTGTTCTCCACGTCGGAGGAGACACCTGACCCACGGGTACGGAAGATCGAGTCCATCTCGTCGAAGAACACGATCACCGGGGTGCCCTCGCCGGCCTTCTCCCGAGCCCGCTGGAAGATCAGCCGGATGTGCCGCTCGGTCTCGCCGACGTACTTGTTGAGCAGCTCCGGGCCCTTGATGTTGAGGAAGAAGCTGGTGTGCTTCTCCTTGCCCTGCCGCTCGGCGATCTTCTTGGCCAGTGAGTTGGCCACCGCCTTGGCGATCAGCGTCTTCCCACAGCCGGGCGGACCGTAGAGCAGGATGCCCTTCGGCGGGCGGAGCTGGTGCTCGCGGAACAGGTCCGCGTGCAGGAACGGCAGCTCCACCGCGTCGCGGATCTGCTCGATCTGCGACTGGAGGCCACCGATGTCGCTGTAGTCGACGTCGGGCACCTCCTCCAGGACCAGCTCCTCGACCTCGCTCTTCGGGATCCGCTCGTACGCGTACGCCGAGCGGGGCTCGATCATGAGCGAGTCGCCGGCCCGGATCGCCGAGCCGATGAGCGTCTCGGCGAGGTGCACGATGCGCTCCTCGTCCGAGTGGGAGACCACAAGCGCCCGGTCACCCGGCCCGCCGCCTGGTCCCTCCAGGATCTCCTTGAGCATCACCACCTCGCCGACCCGCTCGAACCCGAACGCGTCGACGATGTTGAGCGCGTCGTTGAGCAGGACCTCCTGACCACGACGCAACTCGGCTGTGTCCAACGAGGGCGAGACCGCGACCCGCAGCTTGCGGCCGCCGGTGAACACGTCCACCGTCCCGTCCTCGTGCTTGGTTAGGAAGACGCCGTAGCCACTCGGCGGTTGCGCGAGGCGGTCGATCTCCTCCTTGAGCGTGACGATCTGCGTGCGAGCCTCCTTGAGGGTGCTCACCAGCCGGTCGTTGTTCTCGGTCAGCCGCGCCAACTGTGCCTGGGTGGCCGCCAGCCGCTCTTCGAGCTGCCGGACGTGTCGGGGGCTTTCGGTCAACTTACGCCGCACCAGAGCGAGTTCCTCCTGAAGGAACGCGACCTGCGTGGAGAGATCGTGGGCTTCCTTCTCCCACCGTGCGGCGCGCGAGTCCGCGTCGTCGCTGCGTGCTGCCACGTCCCACCTCCCCGGGGGGCTTGAACGTTCTGAGCTAACACTAGCCGCTATGAGCCCGATTCGGTCCCACGCAACACCCTCGTCACTGAACCTTGATCGCCAAGGGGTGGTCTGCCGGGCCGGTACCGGCGTTCGGGTACCGTCGGGTGGTGGCACGGGAGAACATGGGGGGTGCACCAATGGCCGAGGTCGCGACCGATCAGTTGCAGGTCTGGGTGGACCAGGATCTCTGCACGGGCGACGGGCTCTGCGTGCAGTACGCGCCGGAGGTCTTCGAGTTCGACATCGACGGCCTGGCGTACGTCAAGGGCGCCGACGGTGAACTGCGGATGACGCCGGGCAGCCGGGTCGACGTTCCCGAGCATCTGCGACTCGAAGTGATCGACTCCGCGAAGGAATGCCCGGGCGACTGCATCCACGTCGTCCGCGGTGACGGCGTCGAGGTGGCCGGCCCGGACGCCGAGGACGACTGAGTCGACCGCCGGCCGGGCCGCGTGGCCCGGCCGGGGGTACGCCTCAGAGCAGAGGCCTGCCGACCACCGAGGCGACCAGCCGGGCGAACTCCTCCAACCGGGCGATCTGCCCGGCCCCGCCGTCGTCCAGGGTCTTGCCGAAGCGCAGCGCGTCGTGCCGCGGCGTGCCGGCCATGTCCTCGCTCGGCGGCGCCTCGTCCAGCGAGGACAGCAGCAGGTAGACGTCGATGCTGTCGACCCGGATCTCGCCGCTCTCGGAGCGGTTGAGGCGTCGCCGGCAGCCCACCTCGGTCACCGTGGACACCGGCACCACCCGCAACGACGAGGTCATCGACCCCGGCGGCCCCTCCCCCGGCGGCACGTCCTCGCCGTGCCAGAGGATCAGCCGGCTGCCGTCGCAGACGACGACCTCCTGCCACACGCCGTTCACCTCGTTCACGAAGCGTTCCAGGGTGAAGCCGAGCACCGAGGCGCCGCGCAACACCCCGCCGAGCGCCTCCAGGGCGACGTCCGGGTCACGCAGGTAGGCCCGCGCCGCCGACTCCAGGTCCTGGTAGGGAGACCAGTCCGGAAACACTGCGGGAAGGTCGCCTCCGCCGTAGCCCGGTCGGCTCATGCCGCCCTCCCCCGCCCGGTGAGGCCGGCGCCCAGGTCGATCCGCCTGGTCACGCCGGCGCCCAACTCGATGGTCACGGCCGTTCCATCTCCCCCGTCGCGTCGGGCTGCGCGCCGGCCGCCTGCGCGGCTGCGGCCTGCCGGGCGGCCTCGGCCTCCCGCAGGTCCTGGCGGCGCTGCGCGTACGCCTCGGTGCCCTTGCTGGGCTTGCGGCGGCGCGGCGGCGCGGTGACGCCCGGGGCCAGCTTGCGCGCGGAGACCAGGAACGCGGTGTGCGCGATCATCCGGTGGTCCGGACGGACAGCCAGGCCCTCGGCGTGCCAGTCGCGCACCAGCGACTCCCAGGCGCGCGGCTCGGTCCAGCCGCCGCGCTCGCGCAGCGCCTCGACAAGCTCGGAGAGCTGGGGCGTGGTGGCCACGTAGCCGATGAACACGCCGCCGGGCACCAGCGCCCGCTCGACCATGTCGAGGGTCTCCCAGGGGGTGAGCATGTCCAGGATGATCCGGTCGAAGCCGGTCTCCTGGCACTGCGCCACGTCGCCGACGTGCAGCTGCCACGCCGGGTGCGGCCCGTTGAAGAACGCCTCGACGTTGCGCTTGGCGATCTGGGCGAAGTCGTCGCGCAGCTCGAACGAGTGCAGCTCGCCCTCGGTGCCGACGGCCCGCAGCAGCGAGCAACTGAGCGCGCCCGACCCAGCGCCGGCTTCGAGGACCTTAGCGCCGGGGAAGATGTCACCCATGGCGACGATCTGCGCCGAGTCCTTCGGGTAGATCACCTGGGCGCCGCGCGGCATGGACAGCACGTAGTCCGACAGCAGCGGGCGCAGCGCCAGGAAGGCGGTGCCGCCGCCGGAGGTGGTCACCACGCTGCCGTCGGGCAGCCCGATCAGCGCGTCGTGCGCCAGGATGCCGCGGTGGGTGTGGAACTCCTTGCCGGGCTCCAGCGTCACGGTGTGCATCCGCCCCTTGGGGTCGGTCAGCTGCACCCGGTCGCCGGGCCGGAACGGGCCACGGTGCACGGGTGTCAGCGTCGGGGCGGCGGCCGGGACGGTGGAGGGAATTGCGGTCACGATGTCATCTTCCGGTTGGGTTCGAGGAGCTGCGCCAGATCCGCGATGTGCAGAACGCCGACGACATCTTCGCCTGCCGTCACGACGTACTGCGCGCCCGGGTGGGTCTGCACGGCCTCGATCACCCGCTCCCCGTCCAGCCCGACCGGAAGGGTGGGAAGCGTGCCCAGGGACCGGGCGACGGCGTCCACCGCCAACCAGGGTCGACGCTCGGCGGGTACGGCCGCGGCGGCGGCCGGGTCGACGAGCGCGACCGGGCGGCCTGTGGAGTCGGTGACCAGCAGCGCGGCTGCCGGCTGCCCGCCCTCGGCACGGCGGCGTTGCGCCTCGGACAGCGGCGTGCCGGTGGCCACCGGCCAGACCGGTCGCGCCAGCCGGGACAGGTCGATGAGCGGGAACCGGCGGCTCACCCGGGCGGACCGGATCGACTGCCCGGCGCCCCGCCAGAGGGTGAGGGCGACAAGGAGCATCAGTGGGAGCGCCAGGGGTGCCAGGAAGTCGGCCAGGGTGAGCAGCAGGACCAGGCCGGCGGTGCCGACGGCGACCACACGCCCCGCCCAGCCGGCGACTTCGGTGCCGCGGTGCCGGTCGCTTGTCAGGCCCCACACGGCGGCGCGCAGCGCCCGGCCGCCGTCCAGCGGCAAGCCGGGCAGGATGTTGAACAGCGCGACGATGACGTTGCTCAGCGCGAGCTGGAAGGCGAGCTGGTGGGCGACAGTGCCCTGGGGCAGGGCGAGGGTCGCGGCCACCGCGAGGACGCCGAGCACCGCGGAGACCGCCGGGCCGGCAAGCGAGACGAGCAGGTCGATCCGGGGCGTCGGGGCGTCGCGGTCCATCTCGGTGTACCCGCCGAGGAGTTCCAGGGTGATCCCGCGCACACCGATGCCGTAGCGCCGGGCGGTGAGCGCGTGGCCCAGCTCGTGCAGCAGCACCGAGCCGAGCAGTGACACCACGAACCCGAAGCCGATCAGGTAGCCGCTGATCTGCGGCAGGTCCAGCTGTCGGCGGGCGAATTCGGCGTAGAGCACGGCGACCAGCACGGCGAGCAGGAGCATCGAGACGTTGAGGTGCAGCGGGACCCCTAACACCCGGCCCACGCTCAGGCCGGGACGCCGGTCGGGCCGGTCGGGACGGCGCGCCGGCCGAGATGTCTGCTCCATCGCCACGATGCTACGGACCGGCCGTACGCGGGGCGGGCGGCGGTCGGTGTCATACGGGTGCCCTACCCTTTGCGCACATGACGGCGGAACCGGTCACCAGCCCCAAGCCCCCCTCCCCGGCACAGACGCCGCCGACGGTGCGGGCCTCGCTGTCCCCCTCGCGGGCGGCGGACTTCAAGACGTGCCCGTTGCTCTACCGTTTCCGCAGCATCGACCGTCTGCCCGAGCGGACGACCATCGAGCAGGCCCGCGGCACCCTCGTGCACGCCGTGCTGGAGCGGTTGTTCGACCTGCCCGCGTCGGGCCGCACCCCGGCCGCGGCCGGGGACCTGGTGGCCCCCCAGTGGGACCGGCTGGTCACCGAGCAGCCGGAGCTGGCAGCGATCTTCGACGGCGCGGAGCCCGCCGGCCCTGTGGAGTTCCTACGCTCGGCGGCAGGGCTGCTTGAGGGTTACTTCGCGGTGGAGGACCCGACCCGGCTGGAGCCCGCCGAGCGGGAGAGCCTGATCTCGGCGGTTGTCGACGACGAGCTGCTGATCCGTGGCTACCTGGACCGCCTGGACGTCGCACCGGACGGCGCACTGCGGGTGGTCGACTACAAGACCGGTGGTGCCCCGCGGGAGGCGTTCGAGGCGCGGGCGCTGTTCCAGCTGAAGTTCTACGCCCTGGTGCTGTGGCGCACCCGGGGGGTGGTGCCCAAGGTGCTGCGGCTGCTCTACCTGCGCGACGCCGAGGTGTTGGATTACGCGCCCGACGCCGACGAGCTGGTCCGCTTCGAACGCACTGTGGTGGCGCTGTGGCGGGCCATCGAGCAGGCCACCGAGCGGCAGGACTTCCGGCCCCGGCCGAGCCGGCTCTGCGACTGGTGCAGCCATCAGGCCCTGTGCCCCAGCTTCGGGGGGACGCCGCCGCCGTTCCCGGTCGCGGGGCCCGGTGCCGATCCCCTGCGCGACGCCCGGTCCCGTCCGGTGGCACCGGGCGCCGACGACTGAGGTTCGAGGGCGCGGGCCGGTTATCCGGCGTCCACGCTCGCGGTGAAGGCGAGAAGGGCCTTGGCCAGTTCCTCCGGGGCCTCCATTGCGGCGTAGTGGCCGACGCCGTCCAGTGTCACCGACCTGACGTCGGTCGACGTCGCCTGGGACATGGTGGCGGCGGTGAAGGCACCGCCGCCCGCGCCGATCGCCAACACGGGCACGTTCAGACCGCGGGTCTGTGCGAGGGTCGTGATCTCAGGGCCCTCCCGCAGCATCGACTGGTAGAGGCCTATCGCACCGCGCCAGCCCTCCGGGCGTGCGTAGGTGCGCGCGAACTCGTCGATGTCGACGTCGGTGATCGCTCCGGGGATCGCGGTCATCGCCGGGAAGGCGTACTGGCCGAGGAACTCACGTTCACGGCCGGCGAGCAGCAGCTCGGGGATGCCGGGCGCGGCGAGGACGCCGATGTGCCAGGCGCCGCCGTGGGTGATGTCGGCAAGCATCTCGAGGCCGAATCCGGGCAGGCCCATCTCGATGGCGGTGAAGGTGAGCACGTCCTCCGGGTAGGTGGTGGCCAGGCGGAAGACCGTCGCCCCGCTGATGTCCTGCCCGGTGAGGTGGACGGGGCCGACGTGGAGGTGCGCGATCAGCTGGTGCAGGTCCTCTGCCGAGGTCGTGCTGTCGTACTCGCCCGGCCGGTTGTCCGAGTCACCGAAGCCGCGCAGGTCGACGGCGAAGACGCGGTGGTTGACCGCGAGCAGCGGGATGAGCTTCCGGAAGGTCCACCAGGTCTCGGGGAAGCCGTGGACCAGCAGGATCGGGGATCCGCTGGTTCCCGCGGCCACGTAGTGCAGGGTGGTTCCGTTGACCTCGACGGTGTGGTGGGTGATCCCCGGCACCGTGGGGCCAGCTGGTGTGACGGTCATGCCACTCCTCAATTAGACAGCCTAGGTGACCAATAATAGGCAGCCAGGCTGTCTTTCTGCCACTGTCGTAGCCTTCTTGCATGCCTGGCTCTGGTGCGGAACTCGCGCGACTGCTTCTCGGGGGCTTCCGCACGCTCACGGACGCCGTCATCGTCGAGTTGGCCCGACGCGGCTACGAGGACGTCCGCCCCGTTCACGAGTTCGCCATGCGGGCCATCACCGCCGGTGCCGACAGCGCCTCGGAACTGGGCCGCCACTTGTCGATCTCCAAGCAGTCCGCCGCGAAGACCATCGCGGTGCTGCAGGAACGCGGATATGTGACCCGCGACAAGGACCCTCTCGACGCCCGCCGCAAGCGCCTTCAGGTCACCGCACTGGGCTTCACGGTGCTGCGGCAAGGAGAAGCGATCTTCGACGAGCTACGCGATCAGTGGGAGCAGCAGATCGGCACCGCCGAGCTTGAGGTATTCGAGCGGCACCTGACCGCGCTGGTGGGAACCCGGCCCACGCGCTTCGACACACTGGGCCAGCTCACCCGTGACCTCGGCGAGACGGGATGACCGAGCGGGTGGCTCCGGCGCGGCCGGTGCGGATCCTGATCGCCGACGACCAGCCGTTGCTGCGCACCGGGTTCCGGATGGTGCTGGGCGCCGAGCACGACCTGGACGTGGTGGCCGAGGCCGGCGACGGTGTGGAGGCGGTGGAGCTGTCCCGCCGGCTGCTGCCCGACGTGGTGCTGATGGACGTCCGGATGCCCCGGATGGACGGGATCGCCGCGACCCGGGCCATCGTCGATTCCCGGCTGCCCGTCCGGGTGCTGGTGCTGACGACGTTCGACCTGGACGAGTACGTGGTGGGCGCGGTGCGCGCCGGTGCCAGCGGGTTCCTGGCAAAGGACGTGCCCGCCGAGGAGTTGATCGCGGCCATCCGCACGGTGGCCGGCGGGGACGCGGTGGTGGCGCCCCGGATCCTGCGGCGGCTGCTGGACCGCTTCGCCGACCTGCTGCCCGACCCGACGGCAACCCCGTCGGCGGCGCTCAGCCCGCTCACCGAGCGGGAGCGTGAGGTCCTCGTGCAGGTGGCACACGGGTTGTCGAACGCCGAGATCGCCGCGGCGCTGTCGGTGAGCGAGACGACAATCAAGACACACGTCGGGCACGTGTTGACCAAGCTGGGTCTGCGTGACCGGGTGCAGGCGGTGGTGCTGGCGTACGAGTCGGGGTTGGTCCGACCCCGGGCGTAGCCGCCGTTCGGTGACTACGCCGCTCGGCGTACCAGAGGATCACACCGTGGGGGGACGGCCCGGTTGCCGTGGTCACATACCGTGACCGGAGACGGCCCGGCGCGGTTGACCCTCCTGTGACGTGAGGCGGAAGGCTCGACTGCGGCGGTGGGAAACCGCTCGACCGGCCGTCGGGTCAGGGGCAACCCTGACCCGGCATGGGGGTGCACCCTCAGCCGGAAATCCGCTCCGGGTCCGCCCACGGGCGGACAGGATCGGCGTGACAGGCGCCGAGAATGGAGCTGCCGCGCCGGACCATCGGGGGGCGGCGCGGTGTTTGACAGACGGAAACAGACGGAAGAGGTAGATGACGTGACCGCGACGGTAGGCCAGCAGGCGCAGGCCGCGGCCCGGGCGAACGACGTGTGGAAGGTGTACGGCAGCGGCGAGGCTCAGGTCATCGCCCTGCGGGGGGTCAGCGCGGAGTTCGAACGGAGCCAGTTCACCGCGATCATGGGTCCGTCGGGTTCCGGCAAGTCGACGCTGATGCACTGCCTGGCGGGCCTGGACTCGGTGACCCGGGGGACTGTGGCGATCGGCGAGACCACTGTCACCGGCCTGGGCGACTCGGGGCTGACGAAGCTGCGCCGGGACAAGGTGGGGTTCATCTTCCAGCAGTTCAACCTGCTGCCCACGCTCACCGCCAAGGAGAACATCCTGCTGCCGCTGTCGATCGCCGGGCGTAAGCCCGACCCGGCCTGGTACGACACGGTGATCGACACGGTCGGTCTGCGGGACCGGCTGGATCACCGGCCGGCGCAGCTCTCCGGCGGCCAGCAGCAGCGTGTGGCGTGCGCGCGTGCGCTCGTCTCCCGCCCCGAGGTGATCTTCGCCGACGAGCCGACCGGCAACCTCGACTCGCGCTCCGGCGCGGAGGTGCTGGCGTTCCTGCGCAACTCGGTCCGCGAGCACGGGCAGACCATCGTGATGGTCACCCACGACCCGACGGCCGCCGCGTACGCCGACCGGGTGGTCTTCCTCGCCGACGGGCAGATCGTCTCGGAACTGATCGAGCCGACGGCCGAGACGGTGCTGGACACCATGAAGAAGCTTGACACTCCCGCCGAGGTGGGCAACTGATGTTCCGGGCGACACTGAAGAGTCTGCTGGCCCGCAAGGTCCGGCTGATCCTGTCCGGGCTGGCGGTGGTGCTCGGCGTGATGTTCGTCTCGGGTGCCTTCGTGCTCACCGACACGCTGGGCCGCTCCTTCGACTCGACCTTCGCCGACGCCTATTCGGAAATCGACGTGAACGTCGCGGCGAAACCGAAGGTGGATGTCGACGAGTTCGAGGGCGAACAGACCGCCAATCCGCTGCCGGCCTCCGTGGTGGAGCAGGTCAAGCAGGTGCCGGGGGTGGCGTCGGCGACCGGCGTCGTCGCTGCCGACGGCGCCCGGATCATCGGCAGCAACGGCAAGGTGGTGACCTCGTTCGGTCCGCCGCAGCTGGGCGAAAACTGGATCGGCGAGAGCGAGCTGCTGCGACTGCGTGAGGGGCGCGCGCCGCAGGCCGACGACGAGATCGTCATCAACAAGGCCCTTGCCACATCGGCGAAGGTGCAGGTCGGCCAGAAGGTCGGCGTGCTCACCGCGTTCGAGTCGAAGAAGCGGGACTTCACGCTTGTCGGCATCTTCGGTTACAGCGGTGACCGGGACTCGATCGGTGGCGCCAACGAGGTCTTCTTCACCACGCCCGTGGCGCAGCGGCTGATGCTCGGCGAGCCGGACGTGTTCAGCAGCGTCACCGTGCGCGCTGCCGGTGGGGTTTCCGACGAGAAGCTGCGCGACGACCTGGCCGGTGCCCTCGGCGCCAACTTCCAGGTGAAGACCGGCGAGCAACTGGCCGCGGACGCCGCGGACGGCCTGAAGGAGGGTCTGTCCTTCTTCAACAAGATCCTGCTCGGCTTCGCCGCGGTGGCGCTGCTGGTGGGCACCTTCCTGATCCTCAACACCTTCTCGATCATCGTCGCGCAGCGGACCCGGGAGTTGGCGCTGATGCGCGCCATCGGGGCAAGTGGCCGGCAGATCATCGGCTCGGTGGTGCTGGAGGCGATAGCCGTGGGGCTGATCGCCTCGGTGCTCGGCCTGGCCGCCGGCATCGGCGTGGGCGCGCTGCTGGCGTTCCTGTTCGGCAAGCTGGCCGGTGGTCTCGCCCTGGCCGGCGTCGGTGTGCCCGCGTCGGCGGTGATCGGTTCGTTCGCCGTCGGCCTGGTGATCACCGTGGTGGCGGCGCTGCTGCCGGCGCTGCGGGCGTCCCGGATTCCGCCGATCGCCGCCATGCAGGACGTGGCCACACCGGACCGGCCGTTGACCAAGGTCACCGTGGCCGGGTCGGTGGTCACCGGGATCGGCGCCGTGCTGCTCTTCCTCGGGCTCAGCGGCAACGCCGGCGGCCAGACACTGACCACCATCCTGGGCGGGGTGCTGTTCGCCTTCATCGGGGTGGCGCTGCTGACCCCGCTGCTCAGCCGGCCGGTCGTGGGCCTGCTCGGGGCGATCTTCTCCTGGTCGGTGCCGGGCAAGCTGGGCCGGCTGAACTCCGGGCGCAACCCGCGCCGCACCGCGATCACAGCCGCCGCGCTGATGGTCGGCATCGCGCTCGTCACAGGCGTCACGGTGATCCTCGACTCGGCCAAGGGCAGCATCGGGGCGCTCGCCCAGGACAACATCAAGGCCGAGCTGGTGATCGCCGGGAGCCAGGGCGGCCCGCGCCCGCCGAGTTTCGACCCGGCGGTGCTGGACCAGGCCAAGACTCTGCCCGGCGTGCAGCTGGTCACCGGCGAGTACGGCGACATGGCGAAGATCAACGGCGAGAGCACCTGGGTCGGGGCCAGCAGCGACATCGCGTCGCTGCGGCAGATCTTCAGCGCCAAGCCCACCGCCGGTGACATCGACCGGCTCGGGCCGACGCAGATGCTCGCCAGTTCCGACACTGCCGCCTCGCGTGGCTGGTCGGTGGGTTCGACGGTCGACGTGCAGTTGACCCGGGGCGAGGCGCGGACGTACACGATCAGCGGCATCTACGAGTCGGGGCAGCTGTTGAACCCTGTGGTGCTTCCGGCGACGGCGGCGAAGGACTTCGCGATCCCGCAGCCCTTCCAGGGGTACATCCAGCTGGCGCCCGGCACCGCTGTGGCCGACGTACAGCCGCAGGTGGAGTCGCTGCTCGCGGACAGCCCCGAGGTGTCGGTGGCTGACCGGAACGCGTTCATCGAGCAGCAGACCAGCCAGCTCGACGGGCTGCTCACGATGATCCAGATCCTGCTGGCGCTGGCCATCGTGATCGCCGTGCTGGGCATCATCAACACCCTGGCGCTGTCGGTGCTGGAGCGGACCCGCGAGCTGGGCCTGCTGCGGGCGATCGGCCTGCGCCGTGGGCAGACCATGGCCATGATCACTGTCGAGGCGGTGGTGATCTCGGTGTTCGGCGCGCTGCTGGGCGTGGTGGTCGGCACCGGTCTCGGCGCCGCCGTGGTCGAGGCGCTCAAGGACGACGGGATCACCGACCTGATCCTGCCGTGGGGGCAGATGGGTGTCTTCCTCGGCCTCGCCGCGATCATCGGGGTGGTGGCCGCGGTGCTACCCGCCGTTCGCGCGGCCCGGATCAACGTCCTGGGCGCCATCGCCCACGACTGACCGGCAACAGCAGAGGCCCCCGATCGGATCGCGATCGGGGGCCTCCGCTGTTGCGGTCAGGGTTCTCCTGACGTCTGAATCAGCCGGTCGCGCCGGCTCGGTCGGAGAGCAGCCCGGCGAGCACGTCCAGGTCCACGCCGGTCAGGCTCTCCACCTGGTGTACGCCGGCCGTGTCGGGCAGGGGCGCCTCGGGTACGGCAAGCACCGCCGCGCCGGAGGCGAGCGCGCTTGCCACGCCGGTCGCCGAGTCCTCGATAGCCACGCACCGCCCGATCGGCACGTCGAGCAGTCGAGCCGCCGTCAGGTACGGCTCGGGGTGGGGCTTGGCGGCCACCACCTCGTCGCCGCAGACCACCGCGTCGAAGTTGTTCCGACCGAGGGTGTCCAGGGCGATCTCGACAAGCGCCCGGCCGCTGGAGGTGACGAGCGCCGTGGGGATGCCCGCCGCGCGGACGGCGCCCAGCAGGGCGAACGCGCCCGGCTGCCAGCGCAGCCCGGTGCGGAACAGCTCCAGGATCCGGGCGTTGATCCACGCCGCGCTGATCTCCGCGTCCCGCTCGGGCTGGCCCAGGTCGTCGTGCAGGATGCGCATCGACTCGGCCATGCTGGTGCCGGTGATCGACCGGCGGGCGTCCTCGGAGAGTTCACCGCCGTACTCGCGGGCCAACTCCTGGAGCGCGACGTCCCACAGCTTCTCGCTGTCGACGAGCGTGCCGTCCATGTCGAAGAGCACGGCGGCGGGGTGATGGCTGCTCAGTGGGTCCTCCAGGGTCGTGGGCGACACCGGCGATCCTGCCAGGGCCGGTCGCGGCCGGTGCTGGCGGCGGACGCCGAGGTGACCCGGTTAACGCCGCTTTGCCAGGCTGGACACCCGATCAACCGAGGTCGCAGGCCTTCAGCGAACGCTCGTAGCCCCGGAAGAACGAGTCGGTGCGCTGCTCGGGGGTGCCGTGTGAGCCCTCGGCGAACCATGGCTGGTCGGGGTCGTCACCGACCGCCGCCACCCCTTCCCGGAACTCCTCCAGGTCGCCTTCGGCCAGGGTCAGCGCACCGGAGCGCACCGAGTCGCCGAGGTAAGCGCCGGCCATGCAGTCGGCCTGCAACTCCTGCTGGATGGTGAAGCTGTAGTTGATGCCGAGCCGCACCTGGATGCCGTGCGCGTACTCGTGCCCGAGCAGGTAGAACACGAACGCGTCACCGACCTGGCGGAACGCCGCCACCGACCAGTTGACGTCGTACGCGATGAAGTCACCCCGCGAGCAGTAGACGGCGTTGTTGCGGGGCAACGGCTGGCCGCCGCAGGACACCTCGCCCTCCCGCTGGTACGGGATGATCCGCCGGATCGGCTCGAACCGCTGCCCGGACGCCTTGAACTGGGCGGCCCAGTAGCGCTCGGCGACCGCCTGCGCGTCGGCGACGTCCTGCTCGAACTCGGCCACGCTCGTGGTGCCGTCGGCCCGGGTGGTGTCCGCCCTCGGCGACGCCGGGGACTGGCCCGGCGCGGGGCGCTCCGCCTGCGGCTCGGTCAACCCACCGCCGGCGCAGGCGAGCGACACCAGAGCGGCAACCACCAGAGCGGCCAACGGGCCTCGGGCGTCGCGTCCTGAACGTGTCCCCACTGCGCCTCCCCAGGTCGTCGGTGCCGCGCTGGGCAATACCCCGACGACACGACCGCCAAGCCCGTCACCAGTTACACGAGCGGCAGGGGCAGACGGTTCACGACCCTGCGCACCACCACCTCTGCGATCCGCTGATCATGAGGTTGTCGGCATCTTCCCCGGCGTGTCGGAACGGCAACCTCATGGTCAACAAATCGGATGGGGCGAGCGTGTCCGGGGATCGGGTCTGAGGTTCGACGTTTCCTGTGACGGACGCCGGGCCCCGCCCGGAACAGGAGGAGGCAACCACGATGAAGTACATGATTCTGCTCTACGGGTCGCAGCAGGACTACGACGTGCTGTCCGGGCGGGCCTCCGACCGGCCGGCGATGTCGGCCGAGCAGGTCGCGGCCATGCACAAGCACATGGAGACGTTCCACCAGGCGCTCGCCGAGTCCGGGGAACTCGTCGACGCCCGAGGGCTCAGCGAGCCGGTGCACGCCCGCCGGGTGCAGGTGCGCGACGGTGCGCCAGTGGTCACCGACGGCCCGTACCCGGAGACGCAGGAGGTCCTGGCCGGCTACACGGTCGTGGAGTGCGCCAGCTTCGACCGGGCCACCGCTATCGCCGCCGGCCTTGTCGACCCGGACACCCCCGGCGCGTACGTGGACGTGCGGCCGGTGCTCGACGGCGTCGAGGACCTGGGCGGCTGACCGGTGCCGGAAACACCTGTCGAGGACCTGCTGCGCAGCCTGGCGCCGCAGGTCCTCGGCGCGCTCGTCCGCCGCTTCGGGCACTTCGACACCGCCGAGGACGCGGTGCAGGAGGCGCTGATCGCGGCGGCGGTCGGGTGGCCGCGTGACGGCGTACCGGACAATCCGCGCGGCTGGCTGATCACCGTGGCGTCCCGGCGGCTTACCGACCTGTTGCGTCGTGACCAGGCCCGGATGCGGCGGGAGGACACCGTGGCGCGGTGGACGCCGCCGGAGCGGTGGCTGGCGCCGCCCGCCGACCGGCCGCCGGAGGACGCCGACGACACGCTCATCCTGCTGTTCCTGTGCTGCCATCCGGCGCTCACACCTGCCTCGCAGATCGCGCTCACGCTGCGCGCGAGGCGTACCGGCTGGCGGCGGCGTTGTCGACGAACCTCGCCCAGCAGCGCTACCTGAACGCCCGCGCGGACCGCCTCTCCGGCGATCCACCGGCAGAGACGAACGGAGGGATTCCTGGTTGAGTGACCGGGAACCCCTCCGTTGGACGAGTCGGTATCAGGGGCTGGCGGCCAGGAAGACGAAGGCGGCCAGCAGCACCAGGTGCACGCCACCCTGCAACACGTTGGCCCGGCCCGGGACCACCGTCAGGACCGCTGTCACGGCGGTCAGCGCGAGCAGGACGAGCTGGGTGCCGCCGAGGCCGAGCAGCAGCGGCCCGTCGAGCCAGATCGAGGCGATAGCGATGGCCGGGATGGTCAGGCCGATGCTTGCCATCGCGGAGCCGAGCGCCAGATTGAGGCTGATCTGGACGCGGTCGCGGCGGGCGGCACGGCCGGCGGCAAGGGTCTCCGGCAGCAGCACCAGCAGGGCGATGATCACGCCGACGAACGCGTGCGGCAGGTTCGCCCCCGCCACAGCGGCCTCGATGGTCGGCGAGACGGTCTTGGCGTCGCCGACCACCGCTACCAGCGCCACAAGCAGCAGGCCGAGGCTGACCAGCGCCGCACGGTTCGAGGGCGGTTTGGCGTGCTCCTCCGTCTCGATGACCTTGCCCCGGCTGTCGACCGGCAGGAAGTAGTCGCGGTGCCGGCCGGTCTGCACGAGCACGAACAGCCCGTACAGGGCCAGTGAGGCGACGGCGGCGAAGGCGAGCTGGGCCGGGCTGAACTCCGGGCCGGGCCGGGCAGTGGTGAAGGTCGGGATGACAAGGCTCAGCGTGGCCAGGGTGATCACGGTGGCCAGCGCCCCGCCGGTGCCCTCCGGGTTGAACACGGCCACCCGTCGGCGCAGCGCTCCGAGCAGCAGCGACAGGCCGAGTATGCCGTTACAGGTGATCATGACAGCGGCGAAGACGGTGTCCCGGGCGAGCGACTGTGTCTTCTCCGGCCCGCTGATCATCAACGTGACGATCAGGGCCACTTCGATGACGGTGACCGCGACGGCGAGCACCAGCGACCCGTACGGCTCACCAACCCGGTGCGCGACCACCTCGGCGTGGTGCACGGCCGCGAGAACCGCACCTCCCAGCAGCGCCGCCACCACCACCACGATGGGGCCGGAAAGTTCTCGTCCCCAGGTCACGATCAGCATGAGCACCGCGAGCACAGGCACGGCGACAGTCCAGTCGGACATGCGGAATCGGAGCAGGGCTGCTGGCATACGTTCAAGAGTGCCAGGTCAGGTGATCATGTCGCCACCATCGACGGGGGCGACTGGGAGTGTTGGAAATCTCCACAGAAGTTATCCGTAACCGATGGGTTACACTTTCCGGGTGGACGAGGTGGCCGCCGCGATCGCGGACCCGGTACGGCGACGCATCCTGACCCTGCTGCGCGACGCGCCGCTGCCCGCGGGCGAGATCGCCGAGCAGTTCGCCATCAGCCGACCCGCTATCAGCCGCCACCTGCGCGTGCTGCGCGAAAGCGGACTGGTCCGCGACGACCTGGTCGGCCGCAGGAGGATCTACCGGCTCGACACCGGCCCGCTCGCCGAACTGCTCGACTGGCTCGCCGATCTCGCCACGCCCGCGCCGTGGGAGCAGCACCTCGACGCGCTGGAGACCGAGGTCTATCGCACCCGCCGAGAGAGCCGCGCCCGCGGCCCGGCGGAGCACCGAAGGGAGCACACGGCATGACCCGCACACCAGGCGGACGCCTGTTCCGCACCGCCACCGGCCATGATCTCGTCCTCACCCGCACATTTCGCGCACCGGCGGCGGACGTGTGGGCCAGCCTGACCGAGCCAGAACGCACCGCCCGGTGGTTCGGCCCCTGGGAGGGCGACGCCGCGCCGGGCCGGACCATCCGGGTCCAGATGGCGTACGAGGAGGAGCAGCCCTGGTGCGAGGTCCGCATCGAGGAGTGCGAACCGCAGCGACACCTCGCCGTGTCGATTGTCGACAGCTACGGCGCCTGGCTGCTGGACATGGCGCTGACCGAGACCGACGGCACCACCCACCTGCGGTTCACCCAGCACCTCACCAGCCTCGACGGCGTCGCCGAAACGGGCGCGGGATGGGAGTACTACCTGGACATGCTCGTCGCCTCCCGGGACGGCTCGCCCCGACCGGCCTTCGACGACTACCACCCGGCGATGCAGTCCTACTACCAGGCGCTCGCCGCCGCCCCGGCGGCACCCGCCACACCGGACCCGCTGCGCGCCGCTGATCAGGGCTTGACACCCTGATCCGATGCGATCCACCGACCACCTCGCCACCAGCCGCTACGCGCGGATGCGCTGGAACACGCCGCTGTCGGAGGAGCACGCAGCCCTACTGCTGCGGCGACTCGACGTCCGGCCCGGCGCGCGCGTACTCGATCTCGGGTGTGGTTGGGGTGAGCTGCTGCTCAGGGCCGTCGCCGCCGGTGGCGTGGCCGGCCCGGTCGCGACAAGGGGGGTCGGCGTCGACACCGACGAGGCCGCCCTCGCCCGGGGGCGCGCACTCGCCGCCGGCCGGTCGCTGAACCGGCACGTCGCATTCGTGATGGGGGAAGCGGCGGCCTGGCAGGAGCCGGCCGACCGGGTCCTGTGCATCGGCTCGGCGCACGCCTTCGGCGGCACCGGCGCGGCCCTCGACGCGCTGGCCAAGGTTGTCCGGCCGGGCGGTCGGCTGCTGTTCGGCACTGCCTACTGGCAGCGCGACCCCACGGCGGCGGCCGAGCAGATCTTCGGCGCGGACATGACGGACCTCGCGGGCCTCGTCGAGACGACTCGGGAGCGCGGCTGGCGGATGCTGCACGTGAGCACCGCCGACCAGCGCGAGTGGGACGACTTCGAGTCCACCTGGCTGGCAGGCCGTCAGGAGTGGCTGCTGACGTACCCGCAGGATCCCCGCGCGGCGCAGGTCCGCGCCGAACTCGACGACCGGCTACGCCAGTACGTCGGCGACTACCGGGGCGTCGTCGGCCTCGCGTACCTCGTCCTGGGTCACTGACCGCCAGTCGTTGACCCCGGTGGCTACGCTGCGCGGGGTGAGCGGCCGACCTCGCCTCGCCCTGCACTGGCGGGTCCTCGTCGTGTTCGCCGGCACCGTGCTGGTGTGGCTGTTCCTCTATCACGATGCCCTGCTCGGCCGCGACTACAGCCGCACGACCCACGTCGTCCGGGCCGTCCTCACGACGGCGCTTGTCGTACCCCTGGTGGTGGCCGCCCGGCGTCTGCTGGACCGGCGTCCGTGGGCCGGGCTCGGGCTGCCATCGCTGCGGGTCGGCTGGCGGCGCCTGCTGCTCGGCATGGCCTGCTGGCTCGTCCCGGCCGCTGTCGGGTTCGCGCTCTGCCTCGGCCTCGGCTGGGTCCAGATCAGCCTGCGGACGTCGGTGGGCGACGCCGTGCGCGTGGCGGCCCTGCTGGTCGTGCTCGTCTTCCTGTACGAGGCGCTGCCGGAGGAACTGGTCTTCCGTGGCTACCTGCAACACTCCCTCGCCACCCGGTTGCCGGCCTGGCAGGCGGCTGTCGGGCAGGCCGCGCTGTTCACCGGCTTCGGGTTCCTCGTCGGAGCCGCCCGGTCCCCCGACCGGCTGCTGCTCTTCTTCGTCTTCGCGCTGCTGCTTGGTGGCTTCCGCGCCGCCACCGGCGACATCTGGGCGGGCATCGGCTTCCACGTCGCCTTCCAGACAGTCGCCCAACTGTTCGGGGACGTGGGCGGCGTCTTCGACGTGCGGGGCGCCGACGTCCTGGGCAGCGTCGCGATGGGGGCCATACCGTTCGCGGTCGGTTGGACCGTCGTGCGACACCTCTACCGGGACCGCCTGGACTGGCGTGCCGTCCGCCCGGAGGCCGATTCCTGAGGCGTCCCGGCACCGGCCGGATTCCAACCCGTGGACGCAGCCGGGCGCGCGCTTGACGACGCTCATACATCAGAGGTTTACTGCGTCAGCGACGACAATCGATATACTGTGAACGCTCACAATGGTCGCTCGGAGCCGTCGGCTGGCTCCCCGCGCACCGTTCGGGCACGACCACACCACCTCGGCCGAGCATCGGCGGCTTGGCTTCCGCACCACCGCCACCTGGCCCTGGCGTGCCCGCAGGCACATCCGGGGTCGCCGCTCAGCAGAGGAGCACAACCATGCGTTCCCGTCCCCGTGTGTTGGCACTCATCACCGGCCTGGCCGTGATGCTGGCCAGCCTCGTCGCCCTACCGGCCCCGGCCGCGGCCGCCCCCCTGACCAAGGTCCTGGTGTTCAGCAAGACCGCGGGCTTCCGCCACTCCTCCATCCCGAACGGCATTGCCGCGATCCAGCAGCTCGGCGCCAACAACGGGTTCACAGTGACCTCGACCGAGGACGCCGGCCAGTTCACCACCTCCAACCTGGCCCAATACCAAGCGGTGGTCTTCATGTCCACGACCGGTGACGTCCTCAACGCCAGTCAGCAGTCGGCGTTCGAGGCGTACATCGCCGCCGGCGGCGGCTATGTCGGCGTGCACGCGGCGGCCGACACCGAGTACAGCTGGCCGTGGTACGGCTCGCTGGTCGGCGCGTGGTTCGACTCGCACCCGGCGATCCAGACCGCGACCGTGCGGATCGAGGACCAGACCAACCCGTCGACCGCCCACCTCGGCAGCACCTGGGTGCGCTCGGACGAGTGGTACAACTACCGCACCAACCCCCGGTCCAGCGCGCGGGTCCTGGCCAGCCTCGACGAGTCGTCCTACAGCGGCGGCAACATGAGCGGCGACCACCCGATCACCTGGTGCAAGGCGTACGGCGGCGGGCGGGCCTGGTACACGGGTCTCGGGCACACCGAGGCGTCGTACACCGACCCGAACTTCACCCGGATGCTGCTCGGCGGCATCCAGGTCGCCGCTGGTTCGGTGACCGCCGACTGCTCCCCGCGTACGACCACCCCGCCGCCCACCGTCAGCGGCTCGACCCTGCGGGCCCGCGCCAACAACCAGTACGTGAGCGCGCCCAACTCGACCACCGCGCTGATCGCCAACAAGACCTCCGTCGGCACCAGCGAGCGGTTCGACCTGGTCAACCTCGCCAACGGCAACGTGGCGCTGCGAGCCAAGAGCAACGGGCAGTACGTCGCGGCCGAGAACGCCGGTGCCGCCGCGCTGATCGCCAACCGTGCCACCGCCGGCGCCTGGGAGACGTTCCAGCTGGTGCGCAACTCCGACGGCACGGTGAGCCTGCGCGCCACGGTCAACAACCGGTACGTCGCCGCCGACAACGGGGGCTCCTCTCCGCTGATCGCCAACCGGACCTCCATCGGGCAGTGGGAGAAGTTCGACCTCGTCACCACCAACTGACAGCGCCTCGACGCGTTCTCCACCACCCTTTCGGCCGTGGTGCGCCCCCGCACGCCCCGGCCCCGGATCGTCGAGGAAGGACGATCTATGCTCTCGTACCCCCGGCGCTGGCCCCGGGCCCTCGTCGCGGCGTTCACCGCCGCCGCGGGCGTGCTCCTGGCCGTTGCGGCACCAGCCCCCGCCCAGGCGGTGGTGATCCCCGCCTCCGACTACCAGCAGGTCAAACTCGCCACCGGCTCGGCGGAGCTGGGTGAGGCCATGTCCCTGGCAGTCCTGCCCAACCGCTCGGTCCTGCACACCGCCCGCAACGGCGTGCTGCGGGTCACCGACGTGGCTGGCAACACGAAGGTCTCCGGCACCCTGTCGGTCTACACCCACGACGAGGAGGGGTTGCAGGGCGTCGCCGTCGACCCCAACTTCGCCACCAACCGGTGGATCTACCTCTACTACTCCCCCACGTTGAGCACGCCGTCCGGGGACGCACCCACCACCGGCTCGCAGTCGGACTGGGACCGGTGGAAGGGGCACCTGCGGTTGTCCCGGTTCACCCTCAACAGCGACGACACGCTCAACATGGGCAGCGAGAAGATCGTGCTGCAGGTCGTCAACGACCGTGGGCAGTGCTGCCACGTCGGCGGTGACCTGGACTTCGACGCCGCCGGCAACCTGTACCTGACCACCGGCGACGACACCAACCCTTTCGAGTCGTCCGGCTACGCGCCGCTTGACGAGCGAACCAACCGCAACCCGCAGTTCGACGCCCAGCGCACGGCGGCCAACACCAACGACCTGCGGGGCAAGCTGCTGCGGATCAAGCCGCAGTCCGACGGCACGTACACGATTCCGTCGGGCAACCTGTTCGCGCCCGGGACTGCGAACACCCGCCCCGAGATCTACGCGATGGGGTTGCGCAACCCGTTCCGGATGAGCGTCGACAAGGCCACCGGCGTCGTCTACCTCGGCGACTACGGCCCGGACGCCGGATCCACGAACTCCAGCCGGGGGCCCCAGGGTCAGGTGGAGTTCAACCGCATCACCGCGCCCGGCAACTTCGGCTGGCCGTACTGCACGGGCACCAACACGAGCGCCGAAACATACAATGAATACACCTTCCCGTCCGGCCCGTCGCAGTCGAAGTACAACTGCACGGGCGGGCCGACCAACAACTCGTTCCGCAACACGGGCCTCGGCACGCTGCCCGCGGCGAAACCGGCCTGGATCAAGTACGCGGGTGACTCCGGTTCGCCGTCGGAGTTCGGCAGCGGCTCGGAGTCCCCGATGGGCGGACCGGTCTACCGGTACGACGCCTCGCTCAACTCCAGCATCAAGTTCCCCGCCTCGCTGAACGGGCAGTTCTTCGCCGGTGAGTACGGCCGCCGCTGGATCAAGGCCATCGCCGTCAACTCCGACGGCTCCCGTGGGGAGATCTCCAACTTCCCGTGGTCCGGAACCCAGGTCATGGACATGGCCTTCGGCCCGGACGGCGCGCTCTACGTGCTGGACTACGGCACCGGCTCCAACAACCAGGCGCTGTTCCGGATCGAGTACATCGGTGGTGGCAACCGCAGCCCGATCGCCGTCGCCTCGGCCAACCCCACGTCGGGGGCCAACCCGCTGACCGTCAACTTCTCGTCGGCGGGCAGCTCCGACCCCGAGGGTGGGGCGCTGAGCTACCTGTGGACGTTCGGTGACGGCACCACGTCGACGGCGGCGAACCCCACCAAGACGTACACCACGAACGGCACGTACTCCCCCACGTTGAAGGTCACCGACCCGGCCGGGCTGTCCGGCACGGCGAGTCTGGTCGTCACAGTCGGGAACACGGCACCGACGGTCACGCTCACCTCGCCGGCCGACGGGCAGCTGTTCAGCTTCGGTGACACGGTGTCGTACCAGATCAGCGTGAGCGACCCGCAGGACGGCACGATCGACTGCACCAAGGTGAGCCTGACCTACGCGCTGGGTCACGACAGCCACGCCCACCAGATCACCTCGAAGAACGGGTGCAGCGGCTCGATCACCGTCCCGACCGACGGTGAGCACGACTCGGCGGCAAACATCTACGGGGTCTTCGACGCCGCGTACACAGACAACGGTGGGCTGACCACGCACAGCATCAAGACGCTACAACCCAAGCACCGCCAGGGTGAGCACTTCGGCGCCCAGTCGGGTGTCCAGGTCACCGAGCACACGAGCGCCGAAGGTGGCCGCACCGCCGGGTTCATCGAGAACAACGACTGGATCTCGTACCAGCCGTACAACCTGTCCAACGCGACGCGCTTCACCGTGCGGGCGTCGTCAGCCGGTGCCGGCGGCACCGTCGAGGTCCGGGCCGGGTCGGCGACCGGCACACTGCTGGGCACCGTCACGGTGCCGGTGACCGGCAGCTGGGAGACCTTCACCGAGGTGTCCGGCGCCATCACCAACCCGCCCGCCTCGACGACCACGCTGTACCTGGTCTTCAAGGGTGGGTCCGGCTACCTGTTCGACGTGGACGCGTTCACGTTTACCACCGGCACCCCTGGTGGCACCGCAGGGATCAGCCTGCGGGCGCAGGTGAACAACCAGTACGTGTCGGCGGTCGGCACCACAGCGCTGATCGCCAACAAGGCCACAGTCGGGTCGACGGAGCAGTTCGACAGGGTGGACGCCGGCAACGGCACCATCGCCCTGCGGTCGCGCGCCAGCGGCCTGTACGTGTGCGCCGAGAACGCGGGCGCCGAACCGCTTGTCGCCAACCGCACGACGATCGGCGCGTGGGAGACGTTCCAGCTCATCACCAACACCGACGGGACGGTCAGCCTGCGAGCCACTGTCAACAACCAGATCGTGGCCGCCGAGAACGCCGGGGCGGGGTCGTTGATCGCCAACCGCACGTCGGTCGGCTCCTGGGAGAGGTTCATCCTGACCGGCTGAGTGCACGTGGGCCCGGCCCGGACAGTGTCCGGGCCGGGCCCACGTCACGGCGCTCAGCTCTGCTGCGGGATGTCAGTCGTGTACGCCAGCTCGCGACCCGCCTCGACGTCGGCGCTCAGCGAGTCGATCCGGGCCCTGGCGAGCGAGTAGGAATCCGAGCCGAGCAGCTGGTGCAGCGGCGCCCTACCCGAGACGGCGACCTCGATGATGGCTGTCGCGGCCCGCACCGGGTCACCGAGTTGGGTGCCGGGCATCGCCAGGTGCGCCTCGGTCATCTCCCGGATCGACTCGTAGCCGGCCACGGTCCCCGACGGCAGGCCAAGCGATTCCGTACGCAGGAAGTCGGTCCGCATGTAGCCCGGCTCCACGAGGTTGACCCGCACACCGAACCCGCCGACCTCCGCGGCCAGCGACTCGGTCAGCCCTTCCAGGGCGTACTTCCCGGCGCAGTAGAGGCCCCAGCCCGGAAACGAGGTCAGGCCGAGGATCGAGGAGACGTTGATGATGTGGCCGCTGCCCTGCTCGCGCAGGTGCGGCAGCACGGCACGGAGAACGTTCCAGAGTCCGAAGATCTGCACGTCGAACATCTGCCGGGCGTCGGCGTCGGTGACCTCCTCGACGGCGGCGAGAAAGCCGTAGCCGGCGTTGTTCACCACCACGTCGATCGCGCCGAACCGCTCGACGGTCGAGCCGATCGCCGCCGCTACCGCCGCCTCGTCGGTGAGGCTGACCTCGATCGGCAGCAGCCGGGACCGGTCCACGGAGGCCAGTGCCGCGTCGAGACGCTCGGCCGACCTGGTCGTCGCCGCGACGTTGTCGCCCCGCTCGAGGAGCTGCTTGACCAACTCCAGGCCGAGCCCACGGGAGGTGCCCGTGACGAACCAGGTGGCGGGTCGGGTGGTGGGGTAGGCCATCGAAGTTCTCCCTTGTGACTGGTGTGGCAGCTTGAGCAGCGCTGGCACTGCCGGGAACGCATTTCATGCTGCTGCCGGGTGGGCGGACCCGGACACCCCTGGCCGGGCCCAGCCGTACCGGGGAATGCCATGCCCACCCAGCGCCTGGGCGTTCGCCGCGACGCGCGCGATGATTGACGGCATGGCGCGACGGACAGAGCTGGGCGACTTCCTGCGGAAATGCCGGGCCGACACGACGCCGGAGGCGGCGGGCTTCGTCGAGCAGTCCGGCAGGCGCGTCCGCGGCCTGCGCCGGGAGGAGGTGGCGCAGCTCGCCGGGGTGAGCGTCGACTACTACACCCGGCTCGAACAGGGCCGGCACACGAGCCCGTCGGAGGCGGTCCTCGACGCGTTGGGGCGGGTCTTCCGGCTTGAGGCCGCCGCCCGGGCCCACCTCGCCGACCTGGCCCGGCCGGCCCGGCACCGCACCGGGGAGGTGCCGGGGCAGCGGGTACGGCCCGCAATGCACCAGCTGATCGCGTCGATGGTCGACCACCCGGCGTTCATCGTCGGCCGCCGCACCGACGTCCTCGCGTCGAACCTGCTGGCGCGCACCCTGCTCACCGACTGGCCCCGACTGCCACCCCGCGAGCGCAACTACACCCGGTGGGTCCTCCTCGACCCCGCCGCCCGCGAGGTCTACACCGACTGGGCGACAGTGGCGGCCGACGTCGTGGGCACCCTGCGCCTCTACGCCGGCCGCTTCCCCGACGACCCTCAGCTCAACGAACTCGTCGGCGAGCTGACCATCAAGAGCCCGCAGTTCCGCACCTGGTGGGACAACCATCGGGTGCACGAGCGGACCCACGGCACCAAACACATGATCCACCCCGCCGTGGGGCCCATCACCATCAGGTACGAGGCGCTGACGCTGCCGGGCGACGATGACCAGACGCTCTTCGTCTACAACACCGATCCCGGCAGCAGCTCACACGACAACATGCGCCTGCTCGCGCTCTGGGCGACGCAGAACACAGCGGAGGCCACCCGGACGACTGTCACTTGACAAGCACCGGCATCCAGAGTGGACGATGCATCGTGCGGATTCTCGTGGTGGGTGGCAGTGGTCTGATCGGCGCGCATGTCGTGGAGGTGCTGCGCGAGCGGGGGCACACCGCGACCACTGTGGCGCGTACCGCCAATCCGGGTGTCGACCACCTTGTCGACGTGGAGTCCGCCTCGGTCGACGAACTGCGCCCGCTGCTCGCCGACCATGACGGTGTCGTCTACGCCACCCGCACCGACGAGCAACGACCGCTGCCCAAGCCGATCTATCCGCAGTTCCGCCACGACAACGTCGAGCCTGTCGTGCGCCTGTTCACCGCCGCGCGCCTGGAGGGCCTCACCCGAGGCGTCGTCATGGGCTCGTACTACACCTATTTCGACAGGCTGCATCCGCAGTGGCGGCTCGCCGAGCGGCACACGTACATCCGGTGCCGGGTGGAGCAGGCCCGGGAGGGACGGGAGGCCGCCGGCCCCGATCTGCCGGTCACCGTCCTCGAACTGCCGTTCGTCTTCGGCCGCGCCGGTGACCGGCTGCCCAACTGGGCCGGACCGCTGGACCGGTGGGCGCGCTCGCGTACACCTCTGGTCGCCCCTACCGGCGGAAGCGCCGCAGCCTCGGCGCGCAGCGTCGCCGAGGTCACGGTGGATGCCCTGGAGAGGGCCAGCGGCGACGACATCCCGGTGGCCGACGAGAACCTGACCTGGAACGACATGATCGGACGCATCGCCACGGCGGTGGGCCGGCCCCGGCGGGTCTCGCGGATGCCGTCCGGCGCGGCGAAGGCCGCCCTACGCCTCGGCGGCGCGCTACAGGCCCTCGGCCGCAAGGAATCGGGCGTCAACCCGACCTACCTCGCCGACCTCCTGCTCGCTGAGTTGTTCATCGAGCCGACGACCGGCCGACCGCTGGGTCCGGCCCTGAGCGAGACATTCACCGCCTAGGCCTGCGGTGCGTCCTCAGGCGACGGCGTCCCGGTCCAGGTGCTGGTACGCGGTGCGGAGCACCGAGTCGAGCCGTTCCCGGGCCTCGGTGAGGCCGCGCAGTTGGCTGTCGATGCGGTCGCGCTCGGCGGTGAGCCTGGCGATCATGTCGGGGGTGGCGCTGCCGGTGTAGACGCACGGGAGCAGTTCGAGGATGTCCCGGCTCGACAGGCCGGCGGCGTAGAGCTGCTGGATGAGGTGCACCCGGTCCACCGCTGCCACGCCGTAGTGTCGCTGCCCGCTCGCGCTGCGGTCGGCCTGCAACAGACCCTGCTCCTCGTAGTAGCGCAGGGCGCGCACGCTGACCCCGGAGCGCTCCGCCACCTCGCCGATTCGCACGAGCACCCCTTCCGGTCCTATCTCTGACGTCACCGTCAGGAACGACCCTAGCGCCGGCCGCCTCGGCCGACGTGTGACGCGGGCCACGTGGTGTTGCCTCTGACGTCAACGTCAGCAAATAGCGTCGCCAGTCGTCAACAGATGGAGGAGAGCGACGATGAGCCGCGCATTTGGCTACCACGCATTCGGTGGCCCCGAGGTCCAGCAGTACTTCGACCGACCCGACCCGAAGCCCGCCGACAATGAGGTCCTCATCCGGGTCCGGGCAGCCGGGGTGGCACGCCTCGACCACCTGCTCCGCTCCGGCGCCGTCCCGGCGCTCAACGGGCACGTGCCGTTCCCGCAGGTGATGGGAATGGAGGCCGCCGGCGATGTTCTCGCGACCGGGGCCGGCGTCACCGATCTCCAGGTGGGCGACGCGGTGTTCGGGTTCGCGCTCAGCGGCGCCGGCACGTACGCCGAGACGACGGTCCTGCCGGCCGAGAACGTGGCCCGCAAGCCGGAGTCGTTGCCCTACGAGTGGGCGGCGACAGTGCCGGTGTCCGGTACGACAGCCCTCGACGGGCTCGACCGGCTCGACCTGCCGGCAGGCTCGACACTGCTGATCAACGGTGTCGGTGGCAGCACCGGCCTCGCCACCGCACAGCTTGCCCGAGCGCGGGGACTGACGGTCATCGGAACGGGCAGCGACAGCAAGCGGACGGTGGCCGAGGCGCTCGGCGTCGCCTTCGTCGACTACACCGCCGGCGACATCCCGGGACAGGTGCGCGCGCTCGCTCCGACCGGCGTCGACGGGCTGTTCGACCTCGTCGGCGGCGACTCCCTGCGCTCGGTCGCCGGGCTGGTGAAGGATGTTCGGCAGCTGCTGTCGGCCGCCGACTACGCGGTGAGTGAGCTGGGTGGCGAGTTCGTGGACCGCCGGCTCGGCAGGACGTCGCTTGAGGCTGTCGCCGCGCTGATGGTCGACGGCACCATCGATCCGCACATCACGCGCACGTTCACCTTCGACCAGAGCGCCCAGGCGGTGGCGGCCGTCGAGACCGGTCACACCACCGGCAAGCTGGTCATCGCACTCGGGTGAGATCCCCGGCGGGGTGGCGCAGACAAAACGCGCCGCCCCGCCGACGGCACCTCACGTCAGCTGTTGGGCCAGGCCGACGATGATGCCCTCCGGGCCACGGACGTAGCAGAGCCGGTAGCTCTCCTCGTACTGCGCCACCTCCCCGACGAGTTCGGCACCGTGCGTACGCAGGCAGGCAACGACGTCCTCGATGTCGTCGACGGCGAACATGATTCGACGAATGCCGACCGTGTTCGCCGGGGCGTGCCTCGGCTCGCTGCTGATCGCCGTCGGCGTGTGGAACATCGCCAACTCCACCTTGCCGTGCCCGTCGGGTGTGCGCAGCATCGCCACGTCCTGCCGGACGCCGTCGACCCCGATGACGCGCTCCACCCAACGACCCTCGACGGGCCCTCTGCCTTCAAGCTCCATGCCGAGTTCGACGAAGAACGAGATGACGGCGTCGAGGTCTTCGACAACGATGAGGACGTTGTCCATCCGCTGAATCGCCATGCCGGATCTTTCCCCTTGGTCGCGTACGGCCACCGTGACCGCATCCACCTCGGAGACGAAGCCGCGTTCCCGTTCTCGACACCATCGTCGCCTGGGACTACGCCGCTCGCCACCGCTTCTTGGAATCCGTCGCGGTGGTCGTACACACCATCGACTTACCGGTCTTTGTCACACCACGCGCTCCCTGCTTGGAGCAGAAAGCCCCGGGATGCACCGTCGCCAGCGAAGGCGGTTTCGGCTTCGCCGTCGTGGGCTTCGGTTTCGGCTTCGCCGTCGTGGGCTTCGGCCTGGGTGCTGCCGTCGTCGTCTTCGGCTTGGGTTTGGTGGTCGTCGGCTTCGCGTTCGGCCGAGGTGTCGGCTCACCACTTGTGCCCTGCGGGTCCGGTGTCGGGCTCGACGTGGCAGGCTCCGGGATCGCCGACGGCGGCGCGTCCGGCGTGGCACTCGCGTCTTCCGCGAGACGGTCGCTGGCCGTCGGAGCGGTTCGTGTCGCCGCCGCGGTGGGCTTCTTGTCACTGTCGTCGGTGGTGAGCGCCCCTATGGTGCCGACGCCGCAGCACAGTAAGACCGAGATCGCGGCGGCGATACCAACGGCACCGAGATTGCCGATCTTCTTTTTCGCCGGGTAAGTGGTCACCTCCGGGAGTGTGCTGGGCGGGATGAGCCGACGGCACCACTGATCGGGGGCAGTTGAACTCCAACGACCCACAGCCGGGCCACAGCAGGATCACAGCAGAGGGGCCGGTCGTCGATATCTGCCGGCTGGCCGTCCACCATGGCGCATCGATGCGGGTGGTCGCCGATGGACGTGCCGATGCGCGCCCGACCGAACGGACGGGCGAACCGCCACGGCAAGATCAACCGTTCGGGGGGATCGAGACTTTCTCGCGTCCCCTACCGTCGCTACCTATGACCTACCCGTACCAGGTGCCCCCACCACCACCCAAGCGGCGGACGCTGCGGACCGTGCTGATCGTCGTGGGCGTGGTCGTCGTACTGTGCTGCGCCGGCGTCGGCACCGGCGGCTTCTTCCTGTTCAAGGGCATCAAGGCCGCAACCGACCCGGCCCGGCAGGCTGCCGAGTCCTTCGTGAGCGAGTTGGAGGCCGGCGACGCGGCGGCGGCGTACGAACTGCTGTGCAGCGACACGCGCAGGAATTTCACGAAGGACACGTTCGTCCAGGGCGTCGCCAGGCAGCCACAGATCCAAAGCCACAAGGTCAACGGCGTCAACGTGTCGACAGTCAACGGGCGTACCTCGGGGACCGTGAACATGGCCTTGAAGCTGGACAGTGGCTTCACCGACAGGCGCGCGATCCCGCTGGTGAAGGAGGACGGCACCTGGAAGGTGTGCGGCCAACCGTACTGATCAGCAGGTGCGTGACTGCCAACTCACCTTCGTGACGACTGTTCGCATATGCAGGTCCCCACCACCGTGCGGCGGTTCGCCGCTCAACCTGCCGGCCTCACGTTGGTCGACGCCACGTGGCGGCGGGGCAGCGCAGACGCCATGAGTGCGAGCAGCGCCGCACCCGCCCCCACCACGAACAGCGGCGCCAGAGCTGGTTGCCCAAGCCACTCCCACATGGGGTGCCAGGACGGGTGCGGCTCGTCCATGTGATGCCTCACCGTGGACGGGCCGGCAAGGAGGACCGGCACCCACCACGTGACGGCGGCAAGTCCGAACAGAACAGCGGTGAGCACGCGCAGTGCCCGGCCGCGATTCTCGGTGCGGCGACTGGCCCACCCGAACACCAACCAGGCGACCACCGTCCCGAGCAGAAAGCCTGCGACGCCGAAAGGCTTGACCGCTGCCGGGGTTGCCCGCGTCAGCTCGGCGGAGGCGTACGTCTCGTCGTTGTGGCCGGTCACCCCCGGCTTCGGTGGAGCCGACAGGGAACTGCCGAGCGATATTTCGAGATTCAGTACGTCGTCCCCACGCCACGCGGCGAACACCGCGCTCCTGGGCAACGTCGACTCGTCACAGCTGTTGCAGTCCACCCTGTTCCGGGTGGTCACGTCCGATACACGCCATCCGTTGTCGCGCAGCCACCCTCGGCTGGACTCGACAAGCGCCTGGTGGTCCACCTGCGCCGGGCCGCTCAGGCCCACCATGGCGCGACCCTGCTGGTACTCGCCAGCGTCGGGCGAGAACAGAACATGCAGGTTGTCGGAGCCGAGCGGCTGCCCGTAGATGACGAACAGCGCCGGGTCCACGCCGACGTGACCAGTCGCGTCCTGACCCAGCACGCCACTGAACAGCTCCGTCGCCTCGGCCGCGCTGGGCAACGGACGGGCGGTCTCCCACCCGAGCCGGGCAGCGAAGGCACCGGCGAACAGTCCCCACACGATCGCGGTCAAGGCGGCCCACACCACAACGCCGCGACTGTTCGGTCGCCCCAGTCGGCACCGCATTCCGTGGCGGAACAGGTTGGCCGCCTCACGGATGGTCGGTCGGGTCCGATCCGGCGGGGCGAGATCGAGGAGTGTCCCAACGACCTCCTCACCGCGGGTCCGTCGGAACTGGCGTGGATAGCACAGCAGCAGCCTGCGATAGCGGCGCGCGAGCCTTCCCCGCGTACGTGACATGGGGGTCTCCTTGGTGACGTCGACTTACGCCGGGCGCGGGCGGGCGATGCGCAGCTTGCGCTCCGCTGCCGCGGCGAGTGAGCGCAGACGGGCGGTCTCCGCGTCGAGCACAGCCAGCCCGTCCGAGGTCAACCGGTAGTACCGGCGAAGGCGCCCATCGGCGATCTCTTCTCGGTCCCGTACGACGAGGCCCTGCGAAGCCAGGCGGTCCAACGCGGTGTAGAGGGTCCCCGGGAGCAGCGTGACCCGGTTCGCCGACAGCACCGCGACCTCCTGAATGATCCCGTAGCCGTGCCGTGGCTGGTCGGCAAGTGCGGTCAGGATCAGGAAGCTCGGCTCTCGCATCTCGCTCACGCCGACAACATATATCGGTGATCAATGTATGGCAAGCGCGGAGTGCGGTGGCCGTTCGGCGCTGCATTGGTCAGCGGTGCTTCCTCCAACGGCGGGAACCCGCGACGATCATTCCCCCGCCCACTGCGCCCAGGATCGCCTCGTTGAAGGGCCCCGGCTGCTCGACGTAACCCAAGGCGACCGCGAGTCCAGCCCCTGCCGTCATCACACCCGCCACCGCCAAGGTGGCGCACAGAACGAGACGAGTACGCACGGCGTCAGTAGAGCAGCCCGATCGCCACGTCGTCGAACCCCTCACCCGAAGGGATCGAGACGGGCCGAGATCTACCCGCAGCCTGATGTCCAGCGGACTGCACCGCTGAGGCGGCGAGCGACGCAGTCGGGCGTGATCGACTCGGCTTCACTGAAACCGGGGCATCCCCGCAACCCGGACACCCCGATATCAAGGAAACCGAGTCGATCAACCCGCCAGCTGTCCGAAATACCCATTCTGAGTCGGAGCGCGCGAACGGTCACGGCGGAACGGGACAGCCCGTCGCGCTGCCCGAGGCGTGCGACGGCCCAGGGTTGCGCAGGTCAAGGCAGTTGCGCCCGTTACTTGGCGTTGAAGTAGCTGGCCTCCGGGTGGTGGACCACGATCGCGTCGGTGGCCTGCTCCGGCATCAACTGGAACTCTTCGGACAGCTCCACGCCGATCCGGTCCGCCCCGAGCAGGTCCACGATCTTCGCCCGGTCCTCCAGATCCGGGCAGGCCGGGTAACCGAACGCGTACCGGCAGCCCCGGTAGTCGTTGCGCAGCAGGCCGGCCAGGTCCGTCGGGTCGTCATGGCCGAGCGGGCGACCGTCGGGCAGGGTCATCTCGGTACGGATGCGCCGGTGCCAGTATTCGGCGAGCGCCTCGGTCAGCTGCACGGACAGCCCGTGCACCTCCAGGTAGTCGCGGTACTCGTTGCGGGCGAACAGCTTCGCCGCGTACTCGCTGACGGGCTGGCCCACGGTGACCAGTTGCAGCGCGACCACATCGAGCTGGTCGCCCTTGGGCTTGAAGAAGTCGGCCAGACACAGCCGGCGTTCCTGGCGCTGCCGGGGGAAGGAGAACCGGGCGCGCTCGGCGTGGCCGTTCTCGTCCAGGACGACAAGGTCGTTGCCTTCGGAGTACGCCGGGAAGTAGCCGTACACGACGGCGGCCTCCAGCACCTGGTCGGCGATCAGCCGGTCCAGCCAGTAGCGCAGCCGGGGGCGGCCCTCGGTCTCCACCAGCTCGTCGTAGGAGGGGCCGTTGCCGCCCCGGGCGCCGTTGAGCCCCCACTGCCCGCGGAAGGTGGCCCGCTCGTCGAGCAGCGCCGCGTAGTCCGACATGGGTACGCCCTTGACTACCCGGGTGCCGAAGAACGGTGGCGTGGGCACCGGCACGTCGGCGGCCACATCGGAGCGGACCGAGGAATCGTGCAGCTCCGGCAGCGACTCGCTGACGACCGAGCGCTGCCGCTCCCGGCGTGCCCGCCGGGTCGCCAGGGCCGCCTCCCGCTCCGGGTCGATCACCGGGGCGCCACCGCGCTTGGCGGTCATCACCCGGTCCATCAGGGACAGCCCTTCGAAGGCGTCCCGCGCGTAGTGCACCTGCCCGGGGTACATCGCCCGCAGGTCGTCCTCGACGTACGACCGGGTCAGCGCCGCCCCACCCAGCAGCACGGGCCAGCGCTCCGCGACCCCCCGCGTGGCCATCTCGGCGAGGTTCTCCTTCATGATGACAGTGCTCTTGACCAGCAGCCCCGACATGCCGATCGCGTCGGCGCGGTGCTGCTCGGCGGCGTCCAGGATGGCGCTGATCGGCTGCTTGATGCCGATGTTCACCACCTCGTAGCCGTTGTTGGACAGAATGATGTCGACGAGGTTCTTACCGATGTCGTGGACGTCGCCGCGCACGGTCGCGAGGACGATGCGGCCCTTGCCGCCGTCGTCGGTGGTCTCCATGTGCGGTTCCAGGTACGCCACCGCCGTCTTCATTACCTCGGCGGACTGCAACACGAACGGCAGCTGCATCTGCCCCGAGCCGAACAGCTCACCCACCACCTTCATCCCGTCCAGCAGGATGTCGTTGATGATCGACAGCGGGGCTCGGCCGCCGGCCATCGCCGCGTCCAGGTCGGCCTCCAGGCCGTTGCGCTCACCGTCGATGATCCGCCGCTTGAGCCGCTCGTCCAGCGGCAGCGCCGCCAACTCCTGCGCCCGGCTGGCCCGCGCGCTCGTCACGTCGACGCCCTCGAACAGCTCAAGGAAACGCTGCACCGGGTCGTACCCCTCGCGACGCCTGTCGTAGACCAGGTCCAGGGCGACCTCGCGCTGCTCGTCGGGGATCTTCGACATCGGCAGGATCTTGCTGGCGTGCACGATCGCCGAGGTCAGACCGGCCTGCACGCACTCGTGCAGGAACACCGAGTTGAGCACCTGGCGGGCCGCCGGGTTGAGGCCGAACGAGATGTTCGAGATGCCAAGTGTGAAGTTGACCCCCGGATAGCGGCGGGCGATCTCCCGGATCGCCTCGATCGTCTCGATGCCGTCGCGGCGGGTCTCCTCCTGCCCGGTGGCGATCGGGAACGTCAGCGCGTCGATGAGGATGTCGGAGCGGTCCATGCCCCACCGGCCGGTCAGGTCGTCGATCAGCCGGCCCGCGACCCGAACCTTCCATTCCTGGGTACGCGCCTGCCCCTCCTCGTCGATGAGCAGCGCTACCACCGCCGCGCCGTGCTCGCGCACGACCGGCATCACCCGCGCGTACCGGGAGTCGGGGCCGTCGCCGTCCTCGAAGTTCACCGAGTTCACCACGCACCGGCCGCCGAGCATCTCCAACCCGGCCTCGACAACGGCCGGCTCGGTGGAGTCCAGCATGATCGGCAACGTGGACGCGGTGGCGAACCGGCCGGCCAGCTCCCGCATGTCCTGCGTGCCGTCGCGGCCGACGTAGTCCACGCACAGGTCCAGCAGGTGCGAGCCGTCCCGCGCCTGACTGCGGGCGATCTCCACGCAGGCCCGCCAGTCGGCGGCCAGCATCGCCTCGCGGAACGCCTTGGAACCGTTGGCGTTGGTCCGCTCCCCCACCATCAGCACCGAGGCGTCCTGTGCGAACGGCACCGGGTGGTAGACCGACGAGACGCCCGCCTCGTGGCGCGGCTCGCGGGCCGGGGCGGTGACGCCGTGCAGCCGCTCGGACAGCACCCGGATGTGCTCCGGGGTGGTGCCGCAGCAACCACCGATCAGACCCACGCCGTACTCGGTGACGAACCGCTCCAGGGCGTCGGCCATCTCCACGGGAGTCAGCGGGAAGTACGCGCCGTCGGCGGTCAGCACCGGCAGGCCGGCGTTCGGCATCACCGACAGCGGGATGCGGGAGTGCTGCGACAGGTACCGCAGGTGCTCGCTCATCTCGGCCGGGCCGGTGGAGCAGTTGAGCCCGATCAGGTCCACGCCCAGCGGCTCGATCGCGGCCAGAGCCGCGCCGATCTCGCTGCCCACAAGCATCGTGCCCGTGGTCTCCACGGACACCTGACAGATGATCGGCACCTGTCGACCCAGCTCGGTCATTGCCCGCTTCGACCCGACGACCGCCGCCTTGACCTGCAACAGGTCCTGGCAGGTCTCGATGATCAACGCGTCCGCGCCGCCGTCGATCAGGCCGGCGGCGTTCTCCTGGTACGCGTCGCGCAGTGTGGCGTAGTCGGCGTGCCCGAGGGTGGGCAGCTTGGTGCCCGGCCCCATCGAACCCAGCACGAACCGGGGCCGCTCCGGAGTGCTGGCCGCGTCGGCGGCCTCCCGCGCGATCCGGGCGGCCGCCGTCGACAGCTCCCGGATGCGCTGCGGGATGTCATATTCGGCCAGGTTGGCGAGGTTGGCGCCGAACGTGTTTGTTTCCACGCAGTCCGCGCCGGCGGCCAGGTAGGCGTCGTGCACCCCCCGCACCACGTCCGGTCGGGTCACGTTGAGGATCTCGTTGCAGCCTTCGAGGCCGTCGAAGTCGTCGAGCGTGAGGTCCGCGGCCTGCAGCATCGTGCCCATCGCCCCGTCGGCGATGAGGATCCGATCGGCCAGCACATCCATCAACGAAGTCCGCACCCGTTCAGGTTAGTGCGGCCCCCGGCCTGCCCGGCTGCCCTCCGAGCCCGATCCCATATTGTGTCAGCCGAATCACGCTGTCCGGTTCACTCCCGTATGACTGGCCCCCGGCCGGGCCGGACCGGCGCGGCCGACGGGCCGCATCCCTGCCCGGCACGTAGGCTGACGGACGTGAACGACAACAGGGACGCCGCTGTGCACCACGGCCGGACGATCGGGCGCGGTCCCGGTGTCGGCCGCGACGAGCAGGGTGAGGTGACGGCGTGACCGAGTTCGACGGACTGCCGGTGCTGCGATCCCCGGTGGCGATTGCCGCGTTCGAGGGCTGGAACGACGCCGCGGACGCGTCCACCGCTGCCGTCGAGCACCTGGAGCAGGTCTGGAACGCGCGGCAGCTCGCCGAGCTGGACCCGGAGGATTTCTACGACTTCCAGGTCAGCCGGCCCACCATCACGATGGCCGACGGGGAGACCCGCCGGGTGGAATGGCCGACGACCCGGTTCATGGTGGCCAGCCCCGAGGGCACCGACCGTGACGTGGTGCTGATCCGGGGCATCGAGCCGAGCATGCGCTGGCGGACGTTCTGCGAGCAGGTGCTGGAGATCTGCCACAGCCTCGAAGTGGAGCGGGTGGTGCTGCTGGGCGCCCTGCTGGCCGACGTGCCGTACACCCGGCCGCTGCCGATCAGCGGCAGCGCCTCCGACGCGCAGGCCGCCGAGCGCTACCAGCTCACCCCCACCCGCTACGACGGGCCGACCGGCATCGTCGGGGTGCTGCACGACGCGTGCACCCGCGCCGAGGTCGACGCCGTCTCGTTCTGGGTGCACGTGCCGCACTACGCCAACAACCCGCCCTGCCCCAAGGCCACCCTCGCCCTGCTGCACCGCGTCGAGGAGGTCGTCGACCTGCCGGTGCCGATGGCCGACCTGGCCGAAGAGTCCGCCGAGTGGGAGCAGCGGGTACGCAGCGCCGCCGAGCAGGACGCCGAACTCGGCGAATACGTCCGCGAGCTGGAGGAACGGGTCGGCGACGAGGGCATCACCCCGCTGACCGGTGACGAGATCGCCCAGGAGTTCGAGAAGTACCTACGGCGCCGGGGCGGCTCGGCCGGCCCCACCGCCGGCTCCTGGTAGCTGCCCCTCCCCCGTTCGACGCGGGCCTCGGACTTAGGTGTCCGAGGCCCGCTTTCTTTGTTCTCCGGTTCCTTCGCTGCCTTTCGTGTTCTTCGGGGCTTGGCTTGTGCTCATAGTCCGATTGTTGTGCGTGTTCGGGGTGGCGCCGTCACACCCGCTAGGGCATCCTAGGAACCTAGCTATGATTGAGGAGGCGGCGATGCAGATCAATCCCGGGGCAGCCGAGTTCCCGCACCGCCAGATCGCCGCGCAGCTCAAGGCCCAGGTGCGCCGCGGCGACTGGGCGCCTGGCGAACGACTACCGTCCATCCCGGCCATCGCCGAGATGTTCGGCGTCGCCAAGCAGACCGTGCAGCGCGCCGTCGACCAGCTGCGGGTCGAGGGCATCCTGATCACCAAACCCGGCTCCGGTACGTACGTCCGCGGCACCCGGCGGCGACTCAACCGGCTCTCCCGAGGCAGGTACGGCGGCTTCCGCGGCTACCACACCGACCTGGCCGCCCGGTACCGTCAGCAACTCGTCTCGGTCGGCCGCGCTCCCGCCCCCGCCGAGGTAGCCGACGCATTCGGGGTGCCCGACGGCACCGACCTGCTCTGCCGCCGCCACCTCGTCCGCACCGACGACTCCCCCGTCGAGGTTGGTGCCTCCTGGTTCCTGCCCAACGACACCGCCGGCACCTCGCTGGAGCGCGCCGAAGCGTTCGGGCGACCCCTCTACCAGGAGGCCGAAGAGGCAACCGGGCGCCGCTACATCTCGGCCACCGACACGATCAGCGCCCGGCAGCCCAGCCGTGAGGAGGCCGAGACCCTGCAGATCCGGCCCGACACCCCGGTGCTGCACCTGCTGCACGTCGCGTACGACGGCCACCGCAAGCCGATCGAGGTAGCGCAGGCCACCTGGCCCGGTCCCATGACCACCCTCACCGAGGAGTACAAGATCCCCGCCCCAACCCCGGACCCGGAGCCCGACCCCGGCCTGGTCCTAGGCTGACCCCACCCACCCGCTCGAAAACCACCCCGCCGCGCCCCCACTCCCGGCGGCTCCGCGTCCCATGCCCCGCGCCCCGCGCCCCGCGCCCCTGCCTCCGCGCCCCTGCTCCCGCGCCCCTGCTCCCGCGCCCCTGCTCCGCACTCCGCCCCTCGCCCTCGCCCTCGCCCCTCGCCCCTCGCCCCTCGCCCCTCGCCCCTCGCCCCTCGCCCCTCGCCCCTCGCCCCTCGCCCCTCGCCCTTCGCCCTTCGCCCCTCGCCCCTCGCCCCTCGCCCCTCGCGTCGATCATGGAGTTGTGGTGGCCAGTATGGGCCGCGCTGCACCTTTTGCGGGGCACCACAACTCCATGATCGACGGGATTCCAGGCCCTGGCGCCCTGCCTCCCCGCCGATCTTGCGCTTCCTGTCCTCACAAAAGTGATCGATAAGGCTATATCGGCGACCGAAAGTGCAAGATCGGGAGGTGAGGGCGCAGCGCGAAGCGGCGCGGCACAGCTCGGCGCAGCAGAGCTGGCACAGCCCGTCGTGAAGCAGCACAGCGCGGCGCAGCACGAAGCAGCGCAATGCGGCGCCGGACAGCACAGCCGTCGCGACGCAGCCCCGCACAGCGCAGCCCCGCACAGCGCAGCCCCGCACAGCGCAGCCCCGCACAGCGCAGCCCCGCACAGCGCAGCCCCGCACTGCACTGCACGAAGCAGCCCGGCGCGGGCACAGCCCGGCGCGGGCACAGCCGAGTGTGGCGTGGCGTGAGGTTAGAGGCGGATGCCCAGTAGGGCGTCCATTGTCTTGGCGAACAGGGCGGGTGCTGCCGGATCGTCTGTCGCTCCGGCCAGCGTCGCGTCGGCCCAGCGGTCGGCTGCCGCCAGCGCGCCGGGGGTGTCGAGGTCGTCGGCGAGGCGCTGGCGTACCTCGGCAAGGAGTTCGGCCCCGGACGGCCCGGCGGGTGCTGCGGCGGCCTGCCGCCAGCGGGCCAGGCGCTCCTGGGCGACGGCGAGCACCTCGTCGGTCCAGGTGCGGTTGCTGCGGTAGTGCCCGGAGATCAGCGCCAGGCGGATCGCCATCGGGTCGACCTTGTCGGCGCGCAGCCGCGAGACGAAGACGAGGTTGCCGCGGGACTTCGACATCTTCTCGCCGTCCAGGCCGATCATGCCGGCGTGCACGTAGTGCTGGGCGAACGGCGCCTGGCCGGTGAGCCGCTCGGCGTGCGCGGCGGACGCCTCGTGGTGCGGGAACAGCAGGTCGTTGCCGCCGCCCTGCACGTCGATCCGGTCGCCGAGCAGGTTCAACGCGATGACGGCACACTCGATGTGCCAGCCCGGGCGGCCCGGCCCCAGCTCGCCGCCGGGCCAGGACGGCTCGCCCTCGCGCGCGCCGCGCCACAGCAGCGGGTCGAGCGGGTCACGCTTGCCTGCCCGGTCCGGGTCGCCGCCGTTCTCGGGGAAGATCTCCAGCATCTGCTCGCGGGTCAGGTTCGACTCGTAGCCGAAGCGGCCGGTGGCGGAGATGTCGAAGTAGATGTCGCCGGTGCCGTCGTCGAGCCGGTACGCGGCACCGTCCTTGACGAGCACCTCGACCTTGTCGGCGATGTCCGGGATCGACTCGACAGCGCCCACGTAGTGCTCCGGCGGGATGATCCGCAGCGCCTCCATGTCCTCCCGGAACAGCGCCGTCTCGCGCATGGCGAGGACCACCCAGTCCTCGCCGTCGCGCTCGGCCCGCTCCAGCAGCGGATCGTCGATGTCGGTGACGTTCTGCACGTAGCGCACCGCACGGCCGGCGTCGCGCCACATCCGCTGCACCAGATCGAACGTGATCATGGTGGCGGCGTGGCCGAGGTGAGTGGCGTCGTACGGCGTGATGCCGCAGACGTACATGCTTCCCGCGCCAACCGGCTCGCTCGGGTGGATACCCTGCCGCGCCGAGTCGTACAACGCCAGCGGCTCGCCCCTGCCCGGCAGCCGTGGCACCTCGTGTCCCGCCCAAGACTCCATGGCCTCAGCCTAGCCAGCCGTCCGGCCCGCCCGAGTCGCCCCACCGGTGATCAAAATGACAGCTGCTCACATGGGCGGCCAGGGCACCGCCGGCCAGTCCTCGGGTGGCTGCGGGAAACGGCCGGTGTCCCGCAACCGGTCGATGCGGGCGGCCAGCTCGGCGATCTCGCTGATCGTCAGGTGGTCGGCAAGCTCCGCGCCGAGCGGTCCGGCGACCTGCCCGGCAAGCGCGCCCAGCATCTCCACCGCGTCCGGCGGCAGCTGCCGGCCGGCCCAGCCCCACAGCACGGTGCGCAGCTTCGACTCGACGTGGAAGCTCACCCCGTGGTCGACGCCGTAGATCCGGTCGTCCGCGCTGACAAGCACGTGACCACCCTTGCGGTCCGCGTTGTTGATCACCGCATCGAGTACGGCGAGGCGGGCCAGTCGCGGGTCGTCGGCGTGAGCGAGGGCGTACGCCGCGCCGTCGTCGTCGCGGGCCGCCGCTATCGGAAACCAGCGCGGCGGCAACGCCTCGGCGGGCACGAAGCCGACAAGTGGTTCGGCGTCCTCCGGCTCGTCGATCCAGAGCTGGCAGGAACCCGGGCCGAACGGGCCGTCGCGCAGGACCGTCGGCGGCACCAGATCCCAGCCGGTGGCCTGGGAGACCAGGTACGCGGACACTTCCCGGCCGGCCAGGGTGCCGTCGGGGAAGTCCCACAGCGGACGCTCGCCGCGGACCGGTTTGTAGACGCAGCGGGCCGTCGCGCCGTCGAGCGTCAGGATGCCGCGCAGTGTCGTGTTCGACGCGTCGACGAGCCGCCCCTCCAGGTCGAGCGTGCCGTCGCGAAGCAGGCGCAGCGCGGCGTCGCCGTCCTGGCGGGGCTGCAAACCGGACGAGGTCACCGGTGGTAACCGTTGTGCCGCGGGCACAGGTGCCCGGCGGGGTCCAACGGTTGGCCGCACAGCGGGCACGGCGGCCGGCCCGCGTTCACCACGCGCCGGGCCCGCTCGATGAACTGGCGGGTGGCCTGCGGGGTGAGCCGGACCCGGAGCCGATCCAGGTCCTCGTCCGGCTCGTCGTCGTCATCGTCGTCGTCGGAATCGTCGTCATCGTCGCCCAGCTCGACCTCGGGCTCCACCTCGCCGGCGGCGATCGCCTCGATCACCACCGTCGCGGTGTCCACGTCGAAGGCCAGCCCGAGCGTCCCGACCCGGAACTCCTCGTCGACAGGCGTGTCCAGTGGCTCGTTGTCGCCCACCACCGGCGCCAGCTCGGGCAGGTCCACCCCGAAGCGGCGCTGCGCCTCGGTGAGCAGTTCCTCCAGCTTTTCGGCGAGCAGTGACACCTGGACCTTTTCCAGCGCGACGCTGACCAGCCTGCCGCCGCCCCGGGCCTGTAGGAAGAACGTGCGCTCCCCCGGCGGCCCGACAGTCCCGGCGACGAACCGCTCCGGCGGTTCGAAGGCGTGCACCTGGTGGGTCATACCCACGACCCTATCCGGCCCGTCATCGCGTTGCGCACCCCACCGACCCGAATCGCCGCACGGGCGGCGCGCCCGGCGTACGAGGGGTTACCGCCGGGCGTGGCGGCCGGCGGAGAGCTCACCGCCGGCCGTGGGGCACGCGGCCCAGGGTTGCGCTGAGGGTTCGTGGCGCGGCTCACCCGGCCGCACCGGCCCCGCCGCCGACGGCGGCGTCGGAGTCGGTGGCGCGGGTCGCCCGCCGACGCCGCTTGCGCGGCGGCGGCACCAGCGCGGCAAGGTCGCCGCCGGTGTCGTTGAGGCGCAGGAGGAACGGCCGCAACGACGTGAACCGGATAGCGGTCACCGAAGCCGGGTCGGCCACGATCCGCTGAAAAAGATCAAGGTGTACGCCGAGCGCGTCCGCCACGATCGCCTTGATCACGTCTCCGTGGCTGCACGCCAGCCAGACCGCCTCGGGCCCGTGCTCGGCGGTGACCCGGGCGTCCCAGGCGCGTACGGCCGCCACGGCACGCGCCGCCATAGCCGCCATCGCCTCACCGTCGGGAAAGACCGCGGCGCTCGGGTGCTGCTGGACGACGGGCCAGATCGGCTCCTTGGCGAGCTTCTTGAGCGGCTGTCCTTCCCAGCTGCCGTAGTCGCACTCGATGAGCCCCTCCTCCACGGTGGGGGTGGCCTGCGGTAGGGCCAGCTCCAGGGTCTGCCGGCAGCGGATCAGCGGGCTGGTCACCACCGCGGCGAGCGGCACGGTCCGCAGCCGTTCGCCGACCGCGCTCGCCTGGGCGCGGCCCGTGTCGTCCAGTTCGACGGGCTGGCGGCCGGCCAGGCCGCCGTCGGCGTTCGCGGTGGTCCGGCCGTGTCGCAGAAGCAGAAGGGTCGCCACGGGGATCACCCTATGACCTGCCGGGACCGGTACGCGGGCGCGGTGCGGCGACGCCGGCCCGGGAGCCAGGTCAGCGGACGTCCGTTGCGGGCTGGACGTCCTGCACGAAGCTGTCCGACCGGTCGGCGCCGTACCCGCCGAGGACGTTCAGCACGGCCGGCACGGCGTCGCGCTCCACCATCACCTCGACCCGGGCGCGGTCCAGCAGGTCCTGGTCGAGCCAGTAACCGCGGGGCAGGGCGCGGGCGGCCGGCTGGGCTGTCGAGACAGTGGCGTCGGAGACGACGATGGAGGTGGCGCCCGCGTCGAGCAGGGCCTCCCGCAGCTCCCTGGTGGTCGGCAGTCGCGCCGGGTCGACAGTCGCGGTGACCAGCCGCACCTGCCGCACCGGTTGACCAGGCTGGACTGGCTGGGCGGCCGGACCGCCGCGGCCGGGCTGGGCGGTGGATCGGCTTCGTCCCGTCCGGCGGCGCTCGGGCGCGCCGGTGCCGTTGAGCCCGGCGACGCCGCCCAAGTGGTACGCGTCGGTGCCCTGCTGCGCCTGGTCGAGGCTGTCCTGGGTGTCGGCCGGGGCGCGCAGCCCGATGACCGCCTGCACGCCGGCGGCGATCAACCAGCTGAGCACGAACGAGAAGATCACCACGCAGATCACGCCGACGATCTGGTGCCAGAGCAGGGATCCGCCTCCGCCGAAGAAGATGCCGTCCTTGCCGAGCGGGTTGGTGCCGCTGTTGCCGAAGAAGCCGACAAGCAGCGAGCCGAGCATGCCGCCGACGAAGTGGACAGCGAGGACGTCGAGGGCGTCGTCGAGCCGCAGCAGGTACTTCAACCGCAGCGCGGTGTGGCAGACGATGCCGGCGATCGCGCCGATGGCGATGGCGGACAGCGTGTTGACGTACCCGGCGGCGGGTGTGATGGTCGCGAGGCCCGCGACGGCACCGGAGACGCCGCCCACGACGGTGCTGTGGCCATCCTTGGCGCGTTCGGCGACGAGCCAGACGAGCATGCCGGCGGCCGCCGCGAGGTGGGTGTTGATGAGCGCCTGGGCGGCCACACCGTTGGCCTGGAGTCCGTCGCCGCCGTTGAAGCCGAACCATCCGAACCAGAGGATGCCCGCTCCGAGGATGGTCAGCGGAATGGAGTTGGGCGGGGCGGCGGTGTGTGGCCAGCCGCGACGGCGTCCGACGACCATCAGGGTGGCCAGGACGGCGGCGCCCGCCGAGGCGTGCACCACCATTCCGCCGGCCCAGTCCTGGGTGCCGAACCGGGCCAGCAGGCCGTCGGGGTGCCAGAGCCAGTGCGCGATCGGCGCGTAGACCACTATGGACCAGATGGCGATGAACACCACCCAGCCGATGAACTTCAGCCGGCCGGCAGTGGCGCCCGTGACGAGCGCGGGGGTGATCACCGCGAACATCATCTGGTACGCCACGAACGCCAGTGTGGGGATGGTGACCTGACCGGCGACCACGTGCAGGTGGGGCGCGGGCGGGACCCGCAGGTCGGTGAGCCCGAACAACTCGAAGTTGCCGAGGAGGCCGCTTCCGGCGTCGTCGCCGAAGGCGATCGTGTATCCCACGAGCACCCAGGTCAGGCTGACGACGCCCAGTGCGATCATGTTCTGCTGGAGCATGGCGAGCACGTTGCGGGTGCGGACCATCCCGCCGTAGAAGACGGCCAGGCCGGGGGTCATGAACAACACCAGGCCGGTGCAGACGAGCACCCAGGCGGTGTCGCCCGAGTTCACCGCTTCCTGAGCGAGCATGGGGGCTCACCTTTCCTCTCGGTACGTCAGACGGTGTGTCGTACCGCGCTGACGACGGACTCCTTGACGCGTTCGTGGTTGGGCACGGGCGCGAAGTGCCGCCGGGGCAGCAGCAGCAGCCAGGTGGCGATGTTGAACGGCCCGGTCAGCACGGGGATGCCCAGCGGGGTGAGGACGGTGGCCAGGGCGAGTTGGATGAAGAGGGTCAACGCGATGCCGAAGAGCGTGTAGACGGTCACCAGCGCGCCGGGGCGGTGCAGCACCGCGCCCACGGCGATGGCCGTCAGCACCGCGTTGAAGCCGAACAGGCCCTTGTCCAGCGAGGACGCGTCGGCGCCGAACCAGAGCGCCAGCAGTGTCGCGCCGACGGCTCCGATCACCGCGAAGAGCGCCGACCAGCGGGAGTTGATCAGCAGCGCGACCAGGATGATCAGCCCGGTGACCCAGCTGTTGATCAGGAAGACCTGGGACACACCACGCAGGAAGGTGGGGATCAGGTCCCAGTCGAAGCGACCACCGGTCAGCTGCCCCTCGCCGGGGAACATCGGCTTCAGGTTGGTGAGCACCGTGAACCTGTCGAACTGGTACGCGGCCATCAGCAGCACCCAGGTGGTAAGCACGAACGGAATGGTGAAGGCGGTAAGCCCCCACGTCTTGAAGATCGTGTTCAGGGCCAGGGTGACAACCGTCGTGGCGATCGCGCCGAGCACCAGGTAGAGCCACATCAGCGGCCGGTCGTCAAGGAACGTCGGGACGGCGATGCCGGTCAGAAACGGGCTGAAGCCGAACAGCCCTTTGCGCAGCGAGGCGTTGTCGGCCTGTAGGACGACGGCCGTGGCGGTGCCGACGAGCAGGCCGACGACCCCTCCCCCGAAGATCCGTGGCTGCCCGTTCTCGACGGCTCCCCAGGCGACAGCCACGAGGATCAGCAGGCCGGTGAGCGGGTTGTTCTGTAGGACGACCTGCGCCGGCCCGCGCAGGCAGGCGTCGACGAACCCGACCAGCGGGTTGCGGTCGGCGAGCCTGTCCCACCCGTGCACCACTGCGGTCACGACGTTCTTCCTCTCGTCAACGCCACCGGAACGCCGGCGGGAAGGTGCGACCGGTCACCTCTTCGCGGGCGGCCACGCAGAAGGCGCGTACCGCCGCGCGTACCGGCTCGGTCTCCTGGCCCAGGACCTTGAAGATGAGCCCCGCGTCGTTGGGCAGCCGGGTGACGGCGCTGGCAAGTGGGGTCTGCTCGTCCCAGACCGGCGTAGAGGTCCGGTGCAGGACCCGTGCCGCCCGGTCGGGGTCGGTGAGCAGCACGACGTTGCCGAAGATGTGGAAGCGGTCCATGACCCCTACCCGCGCCACGTCGAACTGCCCGGGGGCCACCACGAACTTCTCCACGAACAACTGCCGGCCGTCGGGACGCTGGACGCGCAGCGCGCTCGAGAAGAGGTCGTACGCGAAGAGTTCGCCGTCGCGGTAGTACTTGCGGCCGGGTTGCAGGATCTCGCCGTAGAGCATGGTGGCGCTCTCCGCGAGGCGTACCCGGGTGTCGGTGGCGAACCGGCTGGCCCGGTACGGGATCACCGGCTCCGGCAGGTATTCGAGGTAGGTGTCCTCGGCCAGGGTGAACGTCTGGACCTGGGTGCCGTAGTTGGCGTCCATCTCCTGGATCTTGGTGGCGGACTGGGTCACCAGGTGCGCCTGGCTGCCGGGGGCGAGAGCGACGTCCATGTGCAGGCGGTCGCCCTGGAGCACACCACCGGAGGTGGTGAGGATCATGACGCACGGCAGGTCCGGCATCTCCTCGTCCCAGTAGAGCGCCCGCTGCACGAGCAGCGGCGACTGCCGGAAGAGGTCGCGCAGGATCGTGCGGTCTCCGCGCCGCTCGAACCCCAGGCGCAGGATGCCGACCTTGCCGTTGGACGCCGCGGGTAGCTGGGCCGGTTGGTCCTGGTACGGCTCCAGCTCCCGCGCGCTGTCCAGTGTGATCATGCGACCACTTCGGCGTCGAAGAGCGCGTTGCGGCGGATCAGCGAGACCAGCTCGTCGATGCCCTCGCCCGTCTTGCAGTTGGTGAACACGACGGGCTTGCCGTTGCGCATCATGTCCGCGTCTCGGGCCATGACGCCGAGGTCGGCGTCCACGTAGGGCGCCAGGTCGGTCTTGTTGATGACGAGGATGTCGGACTTGGAGATGCCCGGACCGTTCTTGCGCGGGATCTTGTCGCCGGCCGCGACGTCGATGACGTAGATGAAGTAGTCGACGAGGGCCGGGCTGAAGGTCAGCGTGAGGTTGTCCCCGCCGCTCTCGATGAGCACCACGTCGCTGTCCGGGAACTTGGACTCCATGTCCTCCACGGCGGCGAGGTTCATGCTCGGGTCCTCCCGCACCGCTGTGTGCGGGCAGGCGCCGGTCTCCACGCCGATGATCCGCTCCTCGACCAGGACCCCGGTCAGCGCCCGCCGGACGTGCTTCGCGTCCTCCGTGGTGACCACGTCGTTCGTGATCACCAGTATTCGCAGCCCGTTCTCCACGAGCCGCGGCACGACAGCCTCGATGATCGCGGTCTTGCCGCTGCCCACCGGGCCGCCGACACCGATACGACTTGCCGACTTCATGTTGTGACCTGTCCTTCTGGGTACGGTTCGGGTTCGGGTGATGCGGGTTCAGCTCATGAACATCCGCACGTGGATGTGCTGGTGTGCGGCGGCCAGGACGTCGAGGTGCGGCCCGAAGGTCTGCATGTCCTCCAGCCCCGCGGTACGCACGTCGCGGTAGTCGTCGCTCACCTTCTCGTTGACAGCGAAGAGGATCGACTGCGCGTCGAGGTGGTCGACCCGCATCAACCGGATGGCGGCGCTGAGCACCGTCGACGCCGCGCCGTACTGGTGGGCCGCGAACGCGTCCTCCTCGGGCACCCCGAGGTCGGCGAAGCACACGCCGAGCGCGACCGGATAGGTGACGGGCGTGCCGGCCGTTGACTCGCTGAGCCGCTTCTTGAGCAGCGTCTCTCCGACGATCCGGGTCGCGGCCTCGGCCAGCTTGCGCCCCATCCGCGCGGACATGGTCCGCATCTCTTCGTTGATCTTGCGCTGATGGACCGCCTCGTCCGCGGACCGGATCCGGTCGAGGTCACCGGCCAGGGCCGCCCGGTGCGCGGCGAGCAGTGCCACACCGTCTCCGGTGGCGGCGAGGCGGGTGACAGTCCGGACGTAGTCCTGAAGGGTCGTCCGGTCGTGGACGACGCCGTGCTCGACGGCCATCTCCAGCCCGCTGGAGAAGGAGAACGCGCCGACCGGGAAGACCGAGTCGCCGAACTGGAGCAGCTTCAGGGTCTCGGGCATGGTACGCACCGTCCGGCCCCGCTCAGTTGAGGTCGGCGGGGAGGTGGGAGTGCGGCGTCGAGTCGGCGCCACCGAACAGTCGCCGCGACTCGTGCGGCGCGAGGTACGCGATGATCTCGGTGCCGGGGACGAACTCGTGCGTGATCCCGGTGAAGGCGTGGGTGCGCATCACCGAGTCCATGACCTTGCGGTCCACGGTCAGCGGGACGTACATCTTGGTGCCCTTGACCACGGCCGGCCAGTGCTGGTTGCCGATCGCGTGTCCGAGTTCGACGGCCGAGCGGATGAGCAGCTCGGCGGACTCGCCGCGCAACTTGTCCAGGTGGACCACCATCACCTCGCCCAACTGCACACGGGCCACCACCGCCGTGGCGGTCAGGTCGTCCCAGGCGAGGACGTCGCCGTCGCGCAGCCGCACGCCCCGCTCCAGCGAGACTGACAGCTCCGCCCCGGAGCTGGTCATCTTGCGGATGCGGCTCTTCTGGGCGTCCCACTGGTCGAGGACCAGGTCGTCGATGCGCGCTTCCTTCAGCCGCAGCGTCCAGTCCGGCTCGTTCATGTTGCCCAGCACCGTCTCGACGAGCACGGGCGTCTCCTTTCGGTAGGTGCGCCGCAGCCGCGCACGGCGGCGCAGGCGTGCGGGGGATGTCAGCTGAAGAAGTAGAGCTGGCTCATCGGCAGGTTGCGGGCCGGCGGCACTGTCGCGTGGACGCCGTCCATCTTCACGGCGAAGGTCTCGGGGTCGACCTCGAGCTTGGGCGTCCGGTCGTTGCGCACCATGTCGCGCTTGGTGAGACCCCGGGTCCGGTACACCGGGATGATCTGACGTTGCAGGCCGAGTTTCTCGGCGACGCCGGCCTCGTGTGCGGCACGGGACACGAAGGTCACGCAGGTCTTGGCGATCTGGTTGCCGAACGCGCCGTACATGGGCCGGTAGTAGACCGGTTGCGGTGTCGGCAGCGAGGCGTTCGGGTCGCCCATGATCGACCAGGCGATCATGCCGCCCTTGAGGACCATCTTCGGCTTGGTACCGAAGAAGGCGGGCTCCCAGAGCACCAGGTCGGCCATCTTGCCCGGCGTCACGGATCCCAGCACGTGCGAGATGCCCTGGGTGATGGCCGGGTTGATGGTCATCTTGGCGACGTACCGCAGCACCCGGAAGTTGTCGTTGGCGCTGGAGTCCTCGGCGAGCTTGCCGCGCACGGTCTTCATCTGCCCGGCGAGCTGGATGGTCCGCAGCCAGGTCTCACCGACGCGCCCCATGGCCTGCGAGTCGCTCTGCATCATCGAGATGACGCCCTCGTCGAGCAGGACGTCCTCGGCGGCGATCGTCTCGGTCCGGATACGGCTCTCGACGAATGCGACGTCGGAGGGGACCTTGGGGTTGAAGTTGTGGCAGACCATGATCATGTCGTAGAGCTCGGACTGACTGTTGATGCCGTACGGCACCGTCGGCGTTGTCGAGCTCGGCAACACGTTCATCTGGCTGGCGATCTTGATGACGTCCGGCGCATGGCCACCGCCGGCGCCCTCGGTGTGGAAGGTGTGGATCGTGCGGCCCTCGAACGCCGCGACGGAGTCCTCCAGGTAGCCGCTCTCGTTGAGGGTGTCCGTGTGGATGCTGACCTGCACGTCGAACTCGTCGGCGACGTCCAGGCAGGCGCGGATCACCGCGGGCGGCGCACCCCAGTCCTCGTGGATCTTGAAGCTCGGCGCGCCGGCCATGATCTGCTCGACCAGCGGGGCGCGGCCGGTGCTGTTGCCCTTCGCCATCAGACCGATGTTGATCGGGATGTTCTCGAAGGCCCGCATCATCGCATGGATGTTCCAGGGCCCGGGGGTGATGGTGACGCCGTTGCTGCTGTCCGACGGACCGGTGCCGCCGCCCCACAGGGTGGTGACGCCGTTGCTGAGGGCGGCGTACGCCTGCTGCGGCGCGACAAGGTGCACGTGCGCGTCGATGCCGCCCGCGGTCAGGATGAGGTGCTCGCCGGAGATGGCGTCGGTGCCCGGCCCGGTCACCAGTTCGGGCGTGACACCCTGCATGATGTTGGGGTTTCCGGCCTTGCCGATGCCGGCGATCTTGCCGTTCTTGATCCCGACGTCGGCCTTGACCACGCCGAGGGTCGCGTCGACGATCGTCACGTTGGTGATGACCAGATCCAGGCCACCCTCGGCGTTCGTGTACTGGTTCTGCACGCCCATGCCGTCGCGCAGCGTCTTGCCCCCGCCGTACATCACCTCGTCGCCGAGGACCCGCAGGTCCTTCTCGATCTCGATGTACAGGTCGGTGTCGCCCAGCCTGATCTGGTCGCCCGTCGTCGGGCCGAACATTCCCGAATACTCTTGCCGAGATATCTGGCTCATCGAATCATCTCTCCTGCCCGCGGCTGCCAGCCCTGCGGGATAGTGGATCTACTTTTTCTTGCCCTTGGAGTCGTCCTGCTGCTCCGGGCCGAACTTGAAGCCGCGCGTCCTGGCGTTGTGGATCGCCTCGGTCCGGTCCGGCCGGTAACTCGGGGCCGACTGGCTGCCGGTCCACCCCTGCACGAGCCCGTTGAACCCGTAGACCCGCTGCACCCCGGCGAAGGGGATCAGCTCCACCGTCTTCTTGTCGCCGGGCTCGAAGCGGATGGACGTCGTCGCCGGGATGTTCAGCCGCTTGCCGAAGGCCGCCTCGCGGTCGAACGCGAGCATGCGGTTGACCTCGAAGAAGTGAAAGTGCGAGCCGACCTGAATGGGCCGGTCACCGGTGTTCTGGACGACGACTTCCGTCACCGGCCGACCCTCGTTCAACTCCAGCGGCTGGTCGCTCAGGATGTAGCCGCCGATGGGTCGCAGATGCTTCGAGTTGGGCCCGGGATGCTGCTTGGTCATTTCTGCTCCGCCTTCCTGGAGACCGCGTCTGCGCTGGTGCGCCTACTGGATCGGTGAGTGCACAGTGATCAGTCGGGAGCCGTCGGTGAACACCGCCTCGACCTGGAGCATGGGAACCATGTCCGCCACGCCCGGCATCACGTCGTCGACGCCCAGCACCGTGCGGGAGTCGTTCATGACCTCTTCGACGGTCTTGCCCTCACGGGCGCCCTCCAGCGCCGCCGCGCAGATCACCGCGACGGCCTCCGGGTGGTTCAGCTTGATCCCCCGGGCCTTGCGGGCATTGGCGACCATTGCCATCGAGAGAATCGTCAGCTTGTCGAATTCCTTCGGCGTCAGATGCACTGTCCTGGTCCTTCGTGACTGTTCGATCGGGAACACCAGCCGGCGGACCCACCTCTGGGACTCGCGCCCGGTATGTCCTCTAGCCTGCGCTATGTAGGCATAGGTCGGTTTTATGCCTTATGAGCCGACCGTACGCCTCACCACTGCGCACCGAGTCAGAAACCCGGAACCAGAACGAGTTGTGCGATCCAGGCCATCCGGCTGTCACCGGGAGCGGTGCGGATGGCGGGCGCTGGCGTCGGATCGCCACATCTGCTGGATCTGTTCGAGGGTCTTGCCCTTCGTCTCCGGCAGGTAGCGCCACACGAACAGGAAGCCGAGCACACAGGTGCCGGCGAAGAGCGCGAACACCCCCGACCGCCCCAGGGCGCTGAGCATGGTCAGGAAGAACTGGGTGATGAGGTACTCCGAGCCCCAGTGCGTGGCCGAGGCGATCGCCACGCACCTGCCCCTGATGCGCCCCGGGAAGATCTCGTTGATGACCGTCCAGGCGGTCGGGCCGATCGACATCGCGTAGAACGCCACGAACATGACCACGCCGATGAGCAGGAAGATGCCCGCGTCGGTGGGATGGTGCCCGGTCGCCCCGGCCGCCTGCGCCGCCGGGTCCATCTTCGCGAAGCTGACGCTCACCACGACGAGCGAGACCGCCATGCCCAGCAACCCGACCAGCAGCAGCGGACGGCGGCCCAGCCGGTCCAGGAAGGCCACCGCCACAAGCGTGAAGAGTGAATCGACAGCGCCGATCGCCCAGGTGGTCGCGGCCAACTGCTCCTGTGGGGTGTGGAAACCGGCGGCCGAGAAGATCGGATCGGCGTAGTAGATGATCCCGTTGATGCCGGTCAACTGCTGGAACAGGGCAAGGCCCACACCCAACGCCAGCGGGCGCCGCCACTGTCGCGAGAGCACCTCCCGCCAGCCCGCCTTGCCGGCCGCGAGGCTCTCCTCGATGGCGTGCAGCCGCTCGGGCACCTTCCGCTCCGGCACCGTCGCCGTCAGCGACGCCTGTGCCCTGCGTTTGTCGCCCCGCCCGACGTACCAGACGGCCGAGTCGGGGATCACCGTGGTTACCAGGGCGAGGGCCGCCCCCAGCAGGACCGCCGCCGCGAGCAGGTAACGCCAGGAGTTGCCCGCCTCGAACAGTTCGTCGGCCAGGTAGCCGATGAAGATCGCGAACGTGGTGGAGAACTGGTAGACCGCGAGCAGGCTGCCCCGGATCCGTTCCGGCGCGGCCTCCGCCGCGTACATCGGGCCGGCGACCGAGGCCACCCCGATGCCCAGACCCAGGATCAGCCGCGCACCGAACATGACCCCGATCACCGGGGCGAACGCCTGCGCGATGGTGCCCACCCCGAACGCGACGGCGGCCACCCACAGCGCCCTCCGGCGGCCGACGCGGTCGGCGAGGTGACCACCGAGCAGCGCGCCCACCAGGGCCCCGGGCGTCACCCAACTCGCCGCCACCTCGACGGCGAAGGTGTCCGCGTCGAAGGTCTGCCGGATGTCGCGCAACGCCCCGCTGATGACGCCCTGGTCATAGCCGAACAGCGCGCCGGAGAGCACCACGATCGAGAGGACCGCGACGAGGTTGCGGCGTGGTGGTCTCCCCCGCCCGCGCTTCGCGCCGCTGGCGGCCACGGTCGCCCCTCTCCCGCGAGCTGACGGCGCGTCCCGTTCGAGACGTCACCCCCGACAGGGAAAGAGTAGGTGCGCCCTGAGCTACTTATCCGAAATGCGCAGAATGCGCGGCCGGCACCGCCCCAGACGCACACCGGCCCCCGAACCCCACTGCGGGGTCGGAGGCCGGCGGAGCGCGGAGCCGATCAGGTGGCGCTGATCGTGCCCGTCAACAGCAGCGCGAGGACCAGGGTGCCCAGCGCCACCCGGTACAGCACGAAGACGTACAGGGTGTGGTGGGCCACGTAGCGCAGCAGCCAGGCGATGGCCGCGTACCCGATGCCGAAGGCGAGCACCGTCGCCACGATCATCTGCGCCACCGAGGGCGCCGACGTGCCCGGAGCGGACGGCTCGAAGACGTCCCCGAGGCTGAACACGCCGGACATCACCACCGCCGGGATGGCCAGCAGGAACGAGTACCGCGCCGCCGCCTCCCGGGTCAGGTTGAGCAGCAGACCGGCGGTGAGCGTGCCGCCGGAGCGGGACACCCCGGGGATCAACGCCATGGCCTGGGCGAAACCCATCACCACGCCGTCCTTCATCCGGAAGTTCTCCAGGGTGCGGGTCTGCCGACCCCAGTACTCGGCGAACGCCAGCACGAACGCGAACACGATGAGGGTTGTCGCCACCACCCACAGGTTGCGCCCGACCGTCTTGATCTGGTCCTTGAAGAGGAAACCGAACAGCCCGATCGGGATCGAGCCGACGATCACGTACCAGCCCATCCGGTAGTCGAGGCTGGAACGGACGGACTTGTCCCTGATCCCGACAAGCCACGTCCGGGTGATCCGCCAGATGTCCTTGGCGAAGTAGATCAGCACGGCCGCCTCGGTGCCGAGCTGGGTGACAGCTGTGAACGACGCCCCGGCGTCACGGTCGAAGAAGATCGCCGAGGTGATCCGCAGATGCCCCGACGAACTGACCGGAAGGAACTCCGTCAGCCCCTGGACGATGCCCAGGACGATGGCCTCGACCCAGGTCACTCCCCAACTCCCGAAAGATCGAACGCCTCGGCGACGGTACGCAGGGTCTGCACGCCGGAGTCCCGGTCGGCCACGAACAGGCTCACCGACAGCGTCGTCACCCCGGCCGCGGCGTACTCCCGCATCCGGTCGGCGATGCGCTCCTTCGGCCCGAGCAGCGAGGTGCGGTCGATGAACTCCATCGGCACCGCGGCGGCCGCGTCGCGCTGCCGCTTGGCCAGGTACAGATCCTGCACCTCGCGGGCGGCGTCGCCGTAGCCCATCCGCGTCGCGAGCTGGTTGTAGAAGTTCTGCTTGCGGCTGCCCATCCCGCCGACGTAGAGCGCGGCGTACCAGCGCACCAGCTCGGCACAGGACGCCACATCGTCGCCGACCACCACGGGCACCGACGGCACCACGTCGAAGCCGGCCAGCTCCTTGCCGACCTTGGCCCGCCCGGCGGCGACCGCCGCGAGGTGCTCGTCGGCGTACTCCGGGGCGTAGAACACGGCAAGCCAGCCGTCGGCGATCTCGCCGGCCAGCTCCAGGTTCTTCGGACCGACGGCGGCCAGGTAGATCGGGATGTGCTCGCGGGGCGGATGGAAGCTCAACCGCAACGCCTTGCCGGGGCCATCCGGCAGCGGCAGCGTGTAGTGCTCGCCGTCGTACGCCACCTCCTTGCGGGCGATGGCCAGCTTGACGATGTCGACGAACTCGCGGGTCCGCGCCAGCGGCTTGGCGAACCGCACCCCGTGCCAGCCCTCGGACACCTGCGGGCCGGACACGCCGAGACCGAGCCGGAACCGGCCGCCGGACAGCGCGTCGATCGTGGCGGCGGTCATCGCGGTGGCCGCCGGCGTACGGGCGGGGATCTGCATCACCGCCGCGCCCACATCGATCCGTTCGGTCTGGCCGGCCATCCAGGCCAGCATGCTGGGCGAGTCGGAGCCGTAGGCCTCCGCGGCCCACACCACCGAGAAGCCGAGCCGGTCCGCTTCCTGGGCCAAAGCCAGGTGATCAGCCGGTGTGCTCCATGCTGTCTGGTATCCGAGGCTTAGCCCGAGTCGCACTGGTCCTCCCCCATCCGTGGCACAGGTCGCACCAGGTTACGCAATGCCGCAATCGGGCCTCATCACCGGCTCACCGCCAATGATCCCCTGCCGGTAGAGGTACCCGACGCAGGCGGAACCGGCAGAACCGGCAGAGTTGACGGGAGCGAGGATATCCGTGGCGGCAGGTTCGAAATAAGGTTCACCCATGCAACAGCGACCGCTCGGCCGAAGCGGGCTGGCGGTTTCGCGGCTCGCGCTCGGCACCATGACCTGGGGTCGGGACACCGACGCCGATGACGCGGCCGCCCAGCTGAAGAGTTACCTGGACGCGGGCGGCAACCTGATCGACACCGCCGACGTGTACGGCGACGGCGACGCCGAGTCGGTGATCGGATCGCTGCTGGGCACCCTCGTACCCCGCGACGAGCTGTTGATCGCCACCAAGGCGGGGCTACGCCCCGGCACCGGTCGCCGCCGCGACGGCTCCCGTGGCCACCTGCTGCGCACCCTCGACGCGTCGCTGCGCCGGCTCGGCACCGACCACGTCGACCTGTTCCAGGTGCACGGGTACGACCCGGACACCCCCCTGGAGGAGACTCTGGCCGCGCTGGACCACGCCGTGGCCAGCGGCAAGGTCCGCTACGTCGGCGTGTCGAACTTTTCCGGCTGGCAGACCGCACGGGCCGCCGCCTGGCAGACCGCCTGGCCGGGCCGCGCGCCCGTGGTCGCCGCCCAGGTGGAATATTCGCTGCTGGAGCGGGGCGTGGAGCGGGAGGTGCTGCCCGCGTGCGGGGCGCTCGGCCTGGGCGTGCTGCCCTGGTCGCCGCTGGGCCGGGGTGTGCTCACCGGCAAGTACCGGCACGGCCGTCCGGCGGACTCCCGGGCCGCCTCGCCGCACTTCGAGCGGTTCGTGTCGACGTACCTGGAGCCTCGGTGCTCCAGCATCGTCGAGGCGGTGGCGACCGCGGCCGGCGGGCTGGGCGTCTCGCCGCTTGAGGTGGCGCTGGCCTGGATCCGGGACCGGCCCGGGGTGACAGCGCCGATCCTCGGCGCCCGCACCGTCGGGCAGCTGCTCGGGGCGCTCCAGGTGGAACGGATCACCCTGCCCGAGGAGATCACCACGGCGCTCGACGACGTCTCCGGCGTGCCGGTGGGCTACCCGGAGCGCGACAGCTGACCCCGGCGGCCGCGTTCTTCAGGTCGAGGACGCGGCCGTCTGCGCCCCGACGCGGCGTCGGTCACCCCGCAAGGGGGTGGCGAACGGCCGCTGGGCTGGGCAGCATGGGTGGCATGGACTACGAATACGCGCCGCTGCGGCTGCCGCCGAACGTCGACCGATTGACCGCCGCGGCGCAGCTGGCGATCCAGGCGGAGTTCTCCGGGTGGGAGTTGGCCCGGGTGCGGCTGTTCCGCGACGGAACCCGGCAGGTGGTGCTGCGCCGCCGACGGGTCAACCAGCCGCAGCCCGGCCTGTCGTACTGACGAGAGCCGGCCGCCCGGGACTGACGACGACGCGCCCGGCGCCCCACCGCACAGGTGGGGTGCCGGGCGCGTCGCGTCGTCTAGTGCTGGTGCCCTGCGTGGTCGTGGTCGTCGTCGAGCTCCAGGAACGGGTGCTCGTCGAGCCGACCGACCAGCCGGTCGTCGGCTGCCGGCTGGAACGGGCCGACAGCGTCGTCGTCGTCGAACGACTCCAGGTCGACAGGGGTGCCCACCTCGCTGACCATCACCACCCCGTCGAGAGGCTCCAGCTCGGGCACGTCCAGCGCGCCGAGCGAGCCGTCGCCGCTCTGCAGCAGCTCCAGGACCGCCTCGCCGACGCCCTCCACCGGCGCCGGCTCGTCGTCCTCCGGGGTGCCCTCGCGGCGGGCCGCCTCGGCCGCCCGCAGCAGCGCGGCCACGCTCGGCACCCGGTAGTCGCGGCGCTGGCGTACCGAGATCACCCGGGGGTGCGGGTCGCTGGCCTCGCCGGCGTCCGCGCCGCCGAAGCGCTCGTCGGCCTCGTCCGGGTCGATCGAGTCGACGTCCCACGGCGTCACCTCGCCGAACGCGTCGAGCAACTGCTCGTCGTAGGCGAAGGACGCGTTGTTCAACGCCACGTACGCCTGCCAGACGTCGTCGTCGTCGACGCGGCCCTGCGCGGCGCGTACGGCGGCCAGGTGGCGGCGGGCCGCTTCGATAACGCGCTCGAGAGCGGCGTCCAGCTCACCGTGCTGGTCGGTCATGTGGGGCAGTCCCTTCACGATGGGGAGTAACGCGCGGGGTGCGGTTACCGGACACGGCTAGCAGGTGCGCAGGAACCGGTCGAGAACCCGCACGCCGAACTGTAGTCCGTCGACCGGAACCCGCTCGTCGATGCCATGGAACAGCGCGGAGAAGTTCAGGTCGGCGGGCAGCCGCAGCGGGGCGAACCCGAAGCAGCGGATACCGAGCTGGGAGAACGCCTTGGCGTCGGTGCCGCCGGACAGCATGTACGGTACGGGCCGCGCGCCCGGGTCCTCGGCGCGCAGCGCCGCCGACATGGCCTCGACCAGGTCGCCGTCGAACGTGGTCTCCAGCGCGGGCTGCCGCTGGATGTACTCGATGGCGATGTCCGGGCCGATCAGCTCGCGCAACTGCCGTTCCAGCAGCTCGGACTGGCCGGGCAGGCTGCGGCAGTCGATGGTGGCGGTGGCCCGGCCGGGAATGACGTTGTCCTTGTAGCCGGCGTCCAACCGGGTCGGGTTCGCCGTGTTGCGGATCGTCGCGCCGATGATGTTGGCGATCGGGCCGAGCTTGGCGATTGCCGTCTCCGGGTCCTCCGGGTCGAGTTCGACGCCGAGCAGGTCGGAGACCTCCTCCAGGAACGCCCGCACGGTGTCGGTGACCACGACCGGGAAGCGGTGCCGGCCGATCCGGGCCACCGCTTCGGCAAGCGCGGTGACGGCGTTGTCGTCGTGCATCATCGAGCCGTGCCCGGGGCGGCCCTTGGCGTGCAGCCGCAGCCAGTCGATGCCCTTCTCGGCGGTCTCGATGAGATAGAGCCGCTGGCTGTCGTTCACCGAGTAGGAGAAGCCGCCGACCTCGCCGATCGCCTCTGTGCAGCCGTCGAAGAGGTCCCTGTGGTTGTCGACGAGGAAACGCGCGCCGTAGTCGCTGCCGGCCTCCTCGTCGGCGGTGTACGCCAGCACGATGTCGCGCGGGGGTCGTACGCCGGTGCGCTGCCAGTGCCGCACCACGGCGAGCACCATGGCGTCGAAGTCCTTCATGTCGATGGCGCCCCGCCCCCACAGGTAGCCGTCGCGCAGCTCGCCGGAGAACGGGTGCACCGACCACTCGTCGGCGTCGGCGGGTACGACGTCCAGGTGGCCGTGCACCAGCAGCGCGCCCCGGCTCGGGTCGGTGCCGGGGATGCGGGCAATCACGTTGGCCCGGCCGGGCGCGGACTCGTGCAGTACCGACTCGACGCCCACCTCGGCGAGCTTCTCCGCCACGTACTCGGCCGCGCGGCGCTCGCCGACGCTTGTGGCGTTGTCCCCCGTGTTGGTGGTGTCGATGCGCAGCAGGTCGCGGCAAAGGTCCACGACCTCGGCGGTGGGGTCCGGTCGGGCAGGGGCGGCATCGCTCGTCATCGCCCCTTCATACCAGCCCGGGGCGTCCGGCGGGTCGTCGCACCGGCGCGGTGCGACCGGGCACGCAGGTCGGCGCGTCGACGCCGTACCGGCCGACATCCAGGCCGGCGGATCCGCGCAGGCAGGAGGGCATCCAGGCCGACGGATCAATGCGGGCGCAAGGGCATCCAGGGCGGCGGATCGACGCGACGGTTTCGCGGCGCCCGGGTACGGGTACCGCCGCCCACGACCGCACGTCCCCTGTCGGAGCTTCCGCCCGCCAGTCGAGGAGGGCACCATGTCCGCCGTCCCCCTGCCACCGTTGCCGCCCGCGCCCGACGAGGGTTACCGGCCCGGTGGCCGCAGCATCGCCGACATCGTGGACCGCGAGCACCGGCAGCTGCTGGCGCTGCTGGACCAGCTGACCGCTTCCGCCGGTACGCCGCGCGACGGGCTGGCGGTGCTCACCGCCACGCTGTCGCGGCACCTGTCGGCCGAGGAGCAGTACCTGCTTCCGGCGGTACGGGCGGCGCTGCCGGAACAGGCCGGACGGGTGGACGCGGAGATCGACGGCGACGCCGGCCTGCTGGCCGCGCTGAAGGAGCTCACCGACGAGACGCTCACCGAGGTCGCCGAGCGGGTCCGCCGGCACGTCGACGGGGTCGGCGGGCTCGTCGCCGAGCTGCGTACGGTGGCGACCCCGGAGGAGCTGATCCGGTTGGGCAACCGGCTGGAGATCGCCGAGGAGGCGGCGCCGACGCGGCCGCATCCGGGCACCCCGGCGACGCCGCCGTGGAACCGGATCGTCGAGCCGGCGGTGGGCGTGGTGGACAAGGTCCGCGACGCCGTGACCCGTCGCCCGACGTACCTGGCGGACCTGCCGGAAGCGCCGCGCGACTGACCTCGACAGTGCATTCAATCTCACCGATCCGCTTCGCCTCTTCCGCAGGCCGCGGCGTGGTCCTACCGTCACCGTATGAACCTGGAGCTGCGACACCTGCGGGTGGTCTGTGCGATCGCGGAGACAGGGAGCGTGACCAAGGCGGCGTCGGCGCTGGGGCTCGCCCAACCAGCGCTCACCGCCCAGCTCCAACGGATCGAACGGACCCTGGGCGGGCCATTGTTCGACCGGGACCGGCGCGGGGCACGACCCACAGCGCTCGGTGAGCTGGTGCTCGCCCGCGCCCGGGTGCTGCTGCCGGCGATGAAGGGCCTACAGGACGAGGCGGCCCGCCTGGCCAGCGCCAACGCGGCGCCCCGTGGTTACCGTCTGGGCGGGGTGAACAGCCCGATCCTGGGCCGGCTGGTGCACCGACTGGCCGCCGAGCAGCCGCCGGCGCAGATCACCACGTACGCCTCCTGGTCGGTGGACGAGCTGGCGCAGTTGGTGGCCGGCGGGCGGTTGGACTTCGCGCTCGCCGGTGTGTGCGGTGACGCCAGCCCGTCGGCCGAGTTCGGGTTGAGCTGGCGCGAGGTGGCCGTCGACCCGGTGCTGGTGCTGCTGCCCGAGACCCACCCGCTCGCCGGGCGCGACGAGGTGCGCCTGGGCGACCTGCGCCACGAGCAGTGGGTGGCCGCGCCCGGTGACGGCTGTTTCGCCGACTGCTTCGCGACCGCCTGCGCCCGCGCCGGCTTCACCCCCCGGAAGGTGTACGAGACCGACATCCGCGGCTGCGTCGACCTGGTGGAGGCCGGCGTGGCGGTGGCCCTCTGCCAGGCGACGTTCCGGCCGGTGGCCGGTCTGGTGACCCGGCGGCTGGCCGGTGTGCCGTTGCGGTGGCGGCTGCTGCTGGGGTGGCACCCCGACTCGCTGGCGGCACGCGACGCCGAGTTGCTGTTGGCGACTGCCAAGGCGGCGTACACCGACTCGCTGGCGCCGCACCCCACCTACCTGGACTGGCTGGTGCGCAATCCGGGTTTCGGGGTGCGGCAGCCCAGCGGGGTGTGAGGGCGGACGGGAGGTCTAGCGGGACGAGGCGGTCTGGGCGACGCGTTCCTGTTCCCCGGGCGCGGGCTCGCCCGGCTGCCGCGTGAAGAAGCGGACGAGGTCGTCGGCCGCCGTCGGGGACAGCATCATCGCCTGCACCCGTGCGCACATCTCGGCGATCGGCTGGATTCTGGCGAACATCGCCTCCTCGTACGCCCGGATCGCCGCGTCCGGGTCGGTGGGGGCGGCGGCGAGTTCGCGCGCGAGTTCGGCGGCGTCCAGCATGGCCTGGTTGGCGCCCTCACCGACCGGCGGCATGAGGTGCGCGGCGTCACCGAGAAGGGTGATTCCGGGCTGGTTGGCCCAGCGCGCGCCGATCGGCATCGCCTCGACCCGGCGCGGCGTCGGTGCGCCGTCGCCGGCGTCGATGAGGGCGGTGAGGCGCGCGTCCCAGCCGTCGAACAGGTCCAGCAGGGCACCCTTGTCACGGTAGGTGCCGAGGTCACGGCCATCGGCACGCAGTGAGATCCCGACCCGGATGCTGCCGTCGCCGAGACGTTGCGCCGAGAGGATCCGACTCCCGCCGACACACCACAGGTTTCCCGGGCCGACCAGCTCGGCGAGATCCGGGTGGCGTCGGTCAGCGTCGCCGATGGTCAGCTCCACATGGGTGGCCACGTAGGACAGTCCCACGTCGGTAAGCAGCCCTCGCACGACCGAGCGCGCGCCGTCCGCGCCGACCAGGACGTCGCAGTCGGCGCGATCGCCGTCGTCGAAGGTCAGCCCGAAGCCGCCGCCCGGTCGTGGCGTCGCCGCGACGAGGCGGTGCCGCCACGCCACCGCGTCTGGCGGCAGCGAATCGAGCAGAAGATCACGCAGTACGGTGCGGTCGATCTCGGGACGTCCGGCGAACGTGCCGGGTCGGGGTATGTGGTGCACGAGGGTGCGCCCGGCCGGGTCGAGGATGCGGTGTTCCTCGCCCTCGGGCCGCGCCTCTGACCGGAACCGGTCGTCGAGACCCGCCTCGGTGAGGGCCAGTTGCCCGGATTCCGGGTGCAGGTCGAGCATCCCGCCCTGGGAGCGCGCGGACCGGCCGGCCTCGCGTTCGTAGACCACCGTGTCGATGCCGTGTCGGTGCAGAATCCGTGCCAGCGTCAGGCCGCCCAGGCCACCACCGGCGATCGCCATTCGCATAGCCATCCCCCTTACCGTACGCTGTATCGCGTGGATACACCGTACGGTAGCGAGTTCGTACCCGTTTGGGAACGCCCCGAGCCCCGGCCCCGGGCGACGCCGGTGCCGTTGAGCCGCGCGAAGATCGCCGACACGGCGATCCGGCTCGCCGACGCGCACGGCCTCGACGGGCTGTCGGTCCGCAAGATCGCCAAAGAGCTCGGCGTCGGCCCGATGCGGCTCTACGACTACCTGGCCAACCGATCGGAACTGCTCGACCTGATGGTCGACGCCGTCTACGCCCAGATCGCCGAGACTGGCCAGCATTCCGGGTGGCGCGCCACGGTCCTCGCGATCTTCCGGCGGACCCGCGTCGCCGCCCTCGACCACGAGTGGTTCGCCGACCTGCTCGGCGGTCGGCCACACCTGGGGCCCCACGCGCTCGCTGTGGGCGAGACGACCGCGGCGGCCCTCAGCCAGGCCCCCGGCGTACGCGGTGTCGACGACCTCCAGCGGGCCCTGGGCGCCCTCAACGCGTTCGTCGTCGGAGCCCTGCGCCGGGAGGTCACCGAACGACGCACCGCCCGCACTACCGGCACCGACGTCAGCGCCTGGCAGACCAGCTTCGGCCCCTACCTGACACGCATGCTCGACACCGGCCGCTACCCCACCATCGCCCGGCTCGTGATCGACGGCGCCCACCTCAGCGCCGAGAAAACCTTCGACCACAACCTGACCACCATCCTGGACGGCATCACCGGCCACCCCGCAGGCGGCACCGGCGAGTAGTCCCGGTGACGCCGACCGAGGCGTCGGCTACTGGCCGGCCCGCGGCGGTGCGAACGGCCGCTGTCCGGGTATCTGGCCTACATGACCGATCTCTACCCGCCCGCCGACGACCGGGAGCTGCTCCGCCAGGCCGCCGCCGCGCACACCGCCGCCACCCGCGAGGTGGAGGCCTTCCTGCGCCGGCTGCCGGCGGTGCCCGACCCCGCCGACGTCACCGAGTACGCCAACCTGCTCACCCGGGAGGACCAGACCCGTGGCGACCGGGACGCCGCCGCCGACGCGGCCGGGTTGACAATCGCCAGCCTGGAGTCCGACCAGGGCCAGTAGCCGGACGCGGAAACGGTGCCGTCCCGCCCGGGACGGCACCGTCGCGCGTGGACCGCGTTCAGCGTTCGACGAGTGGATCGTGGCCCAGGTCGAGCAGGGAGTGCCGCCAGCTGTCGTCGGCGTTGCCGCGGGGCGGCTTGGCGTCCATCAGCTCGCGGATCCGCTCGACAGCCTCCCGCATCACCTCGATGTCGTCCGGGGTGAGGTCGACCTTGCGCTTGTTGAGCACCTTGAGGATCTCCCGGCCGGGCTGGGGCAGGTCGAGATCCGGGTTCGACCCGAACGCCTCCTCACCGGACCCCCGTGTCAGCAGCCAACTGCGCAGCTTCTCCGACGGGACGTTTACCTCGGCGTGGAAGTCCTCCCAGAGCACTTCCACCTCGGGGTCGAGCCGCGTTTCGCGTACCATCAGGTCTCCTCTCGCCGCGGCGGCCCGGCCGTCTCCGGGTCGTCCTGGTCGGTCTTCGGGTGCAGACCCTCCGCCGGCACCCGCGTACGGCGAGGGTTCGCGGTCGGCGAGGCCAGGATCGGGTCGGGATGCTCGTCGTCGTCCGGCGGCTCGGCGGGCGGGTGCGCCCTGTCGTCCTCCGGTTGTCGTTCCGCCGGGGTCATCGTGGATGCGAGGTCGTGGCGGCCTTGTAGCCCCGCTCCCCCGCGTGCACGTCGAAGGCGAGCTGCCCGTCGCGGGCGTCCACGACGACCTTCTGCCCGGGCGAGATCGCCGACTCCAGCAGCATCCGGGACAGGTGGTTGTCCACCTCCCGCTGGATCACCCGGCGCAGTGGGCGGGCGCCGAACTCCGGCTGGTAGCCGTGCTCGGCGAGCCAGTCCATGGCGGCGGTGGTGAACTCCACCTGGATGTCCTGCGCGTGCAGCCGGCGGCGGGTCTCCTCAAGCAGCAGCCCGGTGATCTGGCGCAGCTGCTCGGCCTCCAGCCGCCGGAAGATGATGGTCTCGTCGATGCGGTTGAGGAACTCCGGACGGAAGTTCTCCTGAAGGCGGCGCATCAGCCGCTCCCGCAGCTCGTCGCTCTCCTGTTCGCTGCCCGGCGCGCCGGTGCCGAACCCGACGCTGCGCTGACTGCCCGTGATCAACTCGGAGCCGAGGTTGCTTGTCATGATCAGTACGGTGTTCTTGAAGTTCACCGTCCGGCCCTGACTGTCGGTGAGCCGCCCGTCGTCGAGCACCTGGAGCAGGATGTTGAACACGTCCGGGTGGGCCTTCTCGATCTCGTCGAGCAGCACCACGGCGTACGGGCGACGGCGTACCGCCTCGGTGAGCTGGCCGGCCTCCTCGTAGCCGACGTACCCGGGCGGGGCGCCGACGAGCCGGCTGACAGTGTGCCGCTCCTGGAACTCGCTCATGTCCACCCGGACCATCCGGTCTGCCTCACCGAACAGCGCCTCGGCCAGGGCACGGGCCAGTTCGGTCTTGCCGACGCCGGTGGGACCGAGGAACAGGAAACTGCCCATCGGGCGGTCCGGGTCGGCCAGTCCGGCGCGGGAGCGGCGGACCGCCTCGGCGACGGCGGTGACCGCGTCGTCCTGGCCGACCACCTTCTCGTGCAGGTGCCCCTCCAGGCGCAGCAGCCGGTCCCGCTCCTCCTCGGTGAGCTGGCTGACCGGGATGCCGGTGGCCCGGGAAACCACCTCGGCGATCTCCCGGGGACCCACCTCGGGCACCTGCGAGGAGTTGCCGTCGTCACCGTTGGCGCGGCGGATCTCCTGTTCCAGCTCACCGATCCGGTCGCGCAGCGCCGAGGCCCGCTCGTACTGCTCGTCGGTGACCGCCTGTTCCTTGTCCCGGCGTACCTCGTCGAGTTCGCGTTCCAGATCCCGCACGTCGGAGGCGGGCGTGCGGGTGCGCAGCCGGACCCGGGCGCCGGCCTGGTCGATCAGGTCGATGGCCTTGTCCGGCAGGAACCGGTCGGTGACGTACCGGTCGGACAGTTCGGCGGCGGCGACGAGCGCCTCGTCGGTGAACCGCACCTGGTGGTGCGCCTCGTACCTGTCGCGCAGGCCGCGCAGGATGGCGATCGTGTCGTCGACGTCGGGCTCGGGCACCAGCACCGGCTGGAACCGGCGGGCCAGCGCGGCGTCCTTCTCGATGCTCTTGCGGTACTCGTCGAGCGTTGTCGCGCCGATCACCCGCAGCTCGCCCCGGGCCAGCGCGGGCTTGAGCATGTTGGAGGCGTCCATGCCGCCCTCGCTGCCCGCGCCGCCGGCACCGACCAGGGTGTGGATCTCGTCCAGGAAGATGATCAGTTCGTCGCGGTGCGCCCGGATCTCGTCGATCACCTTCTTCAGCCGCTCCTCGAAGTCGCCCCGGTAGCGGGTGCCGGCGACGAGGCCGGCCAGGTCCAGCTGGACCACCCGCTTGCCGAGCAGGGTCTGCGGCACGTCACCGTCGCAGATCCGCTCGGCGAGGCCCTCGACGATCGCGGTCTTGCCGACACCTGCCTCACCGATCAGGACCGGGTTGTTCTTGGTCCGCCGCGACAGGATCTCCACTGCCTGCTCGATCTCGTCGGCCCGCCCGATCACCGGGTCGATCTGGTCGGCGCGGGCCAGGTCGGTGAGGTCCTGCCCGTACTGGTCCAGGGTGGGTGTGCCGCGGTCGGGCTTCGGCCCGTTCATCGGCCCGCGCTCGGCGTTGGCGGCCTGCAAGGACTCGGGCTGGATCCGACCGGCGGCGAGCATCCGGCCGGCCGGCGACTCCGGGTTGAGCGGCAGCGCCATCAGGATGTGCTCGGGGCCGATGTAGTTGGCGCCCATCGCCCGGGACAGCTGGTGGGCATCGAGCAGCGCCCGCTTGGCGGCGGGGGTCAACGACAGGTTGGGCGGCACCTCCCCGCGCGGCGCGCTGTCGCCCTTCCCGCCGAGCGCGTTGAGCAGGGTGTCCGGGTCGGCGCCGGCCCGGCTCACCAGATCCCGCAGGGGTTCGCGTTGCAGCGCCGCCCAGAGCAGGTGGTCGGTGTCCAGGTCGTTGCTCTGCCGTTGCGCGGCACGCCGGGCCGCGTCGGCGAGCATCTCCCGCGCGTCGGCGGTCATGAGTCGGGTGATGTCCACCCGGTGTGGCGGCCGGCGCCCTCCCTCACCCCGGCCGAAGTACCGGGCCAGGAACTCGTCCCACGGGTCGGAGCCAGCGTCACCGGGTCCCATCATGTCTGTCCTCCGCAATCGGGCGCGGCATGGTCGGCAGGGGCTACCCGGCACCCGGCGCGACAAACGCCCACCGGCGGCGACGCCCGGCGTCGTGGAGTGGCGTGGGCCCGACGCCGGCAGGTGGTGGCAGGCTTGCGGCATGGATGAGAACCCGCTGCTGATCGTGGACGGCGCCAACGTTGTGGGCTCCCGCCCGAACGGGTGGTGGCGGGACCGGGCCGGGGCCGCCGCCCGGCTGCGTGACTCACTCGCGCCGGTGGCCGCGACCGGCCTGCCCGCCCGGCTGGACGCGCCGGTCGAGGTGGTGCTCGTGGTCGAGGGCGCCGCGCGGGACGTGCCCGGCATCGACGACGTCCGGGTGGTCTCCGCCCCGGGTTCGGGCGACGACACGGTGGTCGAGTTGGTGCAGGCCGCGCCACGACGCCGCAGGCTCGTGGTCACCGCCGACCGGGAGTTGCGCGAGCGGGTCACCGCGCTTGGCGCCGAGGTGTACGGGCCCCGGTGGCTGCGCGACGCCCCCGCCAACAGGTGAGAAGTTCTCGCACTGGGACTCCCACAGAACGGACTCCCGGCACTTCAGGGCGGCAACCGGACAGCCGGGCAGGAACACCACCAGGGCGGAGGTTTTCCCACGATCGCCGATAGGCTCTAATGGAGGCCTCCCCGCCCCCAGGAGGTTGCACCGTGGCGAGCGTCGCCGAGCTGAAGGCTGCCATCGATGTCGCCCTCCAACAGATCGGTGACGGGCAGACAGCCGTGCAGGCCGCCGGGGAGAAGCTGTCCGAGGCCCAGCAGACCCTCGCGGGCGCGCTGGAGGGCAGCGGGCACGAGACGGTGGAGGCGGCCCAGGCGTCGCTGAGCCAGGCCAGCCAGGAGCTGGAGGAGTGTCTCGCCGCGACACTTGTCGCGGTCGAGCAGGCGCAGCTCTACGTCGCCACCCTGTAGGCGGTCGTGTCCATCATCGAGGACGTCGGCGGGCAGGTCCGCGCCGCCAGCGAGGAGTTCCCGGTGGGGCTGCTCGGGCAGGCGCTGGAGAAGTTCGGCCTGGCCGCGGAGCGGCTGCGCTGGGTCCGCCAGGAGTCGGCCAACCCGATGGGAGTGCCCGAGCTGTCCGCCGCCACCGAGCACGCCGAGAGCGCCAACTACGCGCTGCGGGTGGCGCAGGAGCAGCTCTCGGCGTACCTGGCAGCGATCGGGCTGGCCGCCGACGGCGCCCCGCCGCCCCGCCCGGAACGCCGCGACCCCCGCCACGACGCACCACCGTCGGAGGAGCCCACCACAGTGGCGCCGGAAGCGCCCGAGCAGGTCCGGATGCGCCGCTGGTGGGCGGTACGGGTGGCGGAGCTGACCGGCGGCAGCGACGGCGGCGCCGACGAGCCCGACGAACGGCTCGACGACTCCCAGGAGCTGCTGCGCCGGGTCGTACGCGGGGTGCGCGCCGGTGACCGGGACCGGCTGCGCACCGAGCTGCGTCGGGCGTCGGCCGACGTGGGCCTGGGCATGGCCGCGCTTGCCCCACCGCTGCTGCGCGAGCTGGCCGGTGAGCTGCTGGGGCATCCACCGCGCGCCGCCGACCTGGGGCGGCTGCGCGGTGAGCTGGACGGGCGGGTCCGCGACCTGCTTCCCGGACTACCGCCGCCGGTTCTGGAGACGCTGTTGACCCGGGTGTGCCGGATGCCGCCGCCGCGATCCTCCGGTGAGCCGCCGCACGCCGCCGACTCGGCGGTCACCGCAGGCGTGGCGACCGGGCTGCTGCTCGCCCGGCTGGGCCGGGACCTGCCCACCGGCGCGCAGCCGCCCCCCACCGGCCCGCAGGCTGCCACCGGCCCCCAGCGCACCGCCGGTTCGCAGCGCACCGCGAGCCCGCAGCCGGCGGGTGGCCACCGGGCCAGCGGCGCGCGGCAGCGCCCGGCCGCCTCCCCCGACGGCGGGGAGCGGCAGCACTCCGTCGGCCTGCCGCGTACCGGCAGTCCGTGGCGGGACGCGCCGGCCCGCCGGAGCTCCGATGGCTGACCGGCGCGGGCAGCTCGCCAGCCGGGTCCGGGACACGCTCGCCGAGGCGCTGGGCGCCACCCGTACCCGGCTGTCCGCCGCCCAGGCCGATCTGACCGCCGGGCGGGAGCGGTTGACCCGGATCCGCCGGGCCGCCGCCGCCGTGCCGGAGCGGGTGGCCGCCCAGCGGGACCGCCGTCTCGCCGAGATCGACAGCCGGTACGCCTCCCGGATCGCCGAGCTGGCCCGCCAGGCCGCCGACGCCGCCCGCCGCGAAGCGCCCGGCTGCGCCGGCGCCGACTGGCCGGGCTGGCAACCCACTCCCACCCGGCGGGCCGAGCCGCCCGGCGCGCTGCGGGTCGGCACGGTCCGGATCGACGACGTCGACCCGGTGCCCGCGCTGGTGCCGCTGCTCGACGCCGGGCACGTCCAGCTCACCGGCGACGACCGCGCCGGCTGCGACGCCGTCGTGTCCGCGCTGCTGCTGCGGGCCGCCGGCCGCGCCGAACCGGGCGCCATCCGACTGATCGGGTACGACCCGGAGCACCTCGGCGGCGGCCTGGCCGGGTTCGCCCCGCTGGGCACCGCGGGGCTGCTCACCTTCGTCGGCCCCGGCGGGTTGGGCCCGTTGCTCGACGACCTGGTCGAGCAGATCCGCCGGATCAACGAGACGGTGCTGGCCGGTGAGCACGGCTCGCTGCGCGACCTGGCCGCCGCGACCGGCCGGCGCCCCGAGCCGTGGCGGGTGGCGGTGCTGCTCGGCGGCGACGAACTCAACCGGCACGAGCGCGGGCAACTCGACAGGGTGGTCCGCACCGGAGCCGCCTGCGGGGTGCACCTCGTGGTCCGGGGCGTGCCGCTGCCGGACGACCCGACGGTGACCCGCGTGGTGGCCGACACGTCCGGCACCCGGATCGGCGGCCCGTCCGGCCTGCCGGTACGGCTGGACCCGCCGCCACCGGCGACGCTTGTCACCGAGACCTGCCGGTCGATCGCCGCCCAGGTGAACGCCGGACCGCCGCCGACCCCGTTCGACGAGCTGCTGCCACCGCCGGAGCTGATGTGGCGGGAGGACTCGGCCGGCGGCCTGACCGCGCCGATCGGTTCGGGGCCGCACGGCCGGCCCGTACGGCTGACTCTTGGTGACTATCCGCCGCACGCCCTCATCGGTGGGCCGTCCGGCACCGGCAAGACCAACCTGATCTTCGCCTGGATCGGCGCCCTCGCAGCCCGCTACTCCCCCGCCGAGCTGGAGTTCTATCTGCTGGACTTCAAGGAGGGGGTGTCCTTCGCCCGGTTCGCGCAGGGCCGGCGTGACCCGAGCTGGCTGCCGCACATGCGGCTGGTCGGCATCAACGTCAACACCGACCGGGAGTTCGGGCTGGCGCTGCTGCGGTTCCTCACCGATGAGCTGCGCCGACGGGCCGACGCCGCCAAGAAGCACGAGGTCACCAAGCTGGCCGAGCTGCGCGCTGTCGACCCGACGGGGCACTGGCCACGGATCGTCGCAGTGGTCGACGAGTTCCAGATGCTGCTGGCCGGCCGGGACGTCGTCGCCCGGGAGGCCGCCGACCTGCTGGAGGATCTGGCCCGGCGGGGTCGCTCGCAGGGCATCCACCTGGTGCTCGCCTCCCAGGACGTACGGGGCATCGAGGCACTGTGGGGCCGCCCGGCGCTTGTGGCCCAGTTCGCGTTGCGCATCGCGTTGCCCAAGGCGCTGCGGATCCTCGCCGAACGCAACGACGCGGCGCAGTCGCTGCCACGCTGGCACGCTGTGGTCAACGCCGAGTCGGGGATGGTGGAGGGCAACGAGATCGCCCAGATCCCGGCGGCAAGCGACTGGCAGACGTGGAGCACCCTTCAGCACCGCCTGTGGCGGATGCGCCCCGCCGACGCGGCGCCGGCCCGGCTCTTCGACGGCGACGCGGTCCCCCGGCTGGCCGAGGCGCCGGACTTCCGGGCGCTCGCCGTGCCGCCGGACGGGCGTACGCCCCGCAACCCGGTGGCCCTGCTCGGCGAGATCATCGACGTACAGGCCCGGTCGGCGGCGCTGCGGCTGCCCCGCGCCCCGGGCCGCAACCTCGCGGTGCTGGGCACCCGTGTCGACGAGGCGTGCGCGGTGCTGGACGCGGCGGCCCGGTCACTGGCCCGCCAGCACCCGCCGGGCACCGCCCGTTTCTCCATCGCCTGCCTGGACCCGGACGCCGACCCGATCGCCCGCGCGCTCTACGACGACCTTGCCGACGACGCCGCCTGGTACGACGAGGAGACCGTCGGCGAGCTGATGGCCGAGACCGCCGACGGGCTCACCGGCCCCGGCAGCCCGCACTATCTGCTGCTGTTCGCCGTCGACGCGGCGGCCGGGGCGCTTGCGGCGCGGGCCGGACGACGTACCGGCCTGGAGCAGTTGCGTCGGATCCTGCACGACGGGCCGGAGCGGCGGACCCACGTGCTGGCCTGGTGGCGGGGCGTGGCCCGGATGCGCGCCGACCTGGGTGGCCCGGCAGCCCGCACCGACCAGATCGGCGCCTGGGTGGCGCTCGACGCGCACGGCGGCGAGTTGGGCGCGTCGCTCTATCCGGGCACCGGCGGCCCGGACTGGTATCCCCGCCCGTGGCGGGGGCTCTTCTTCGACCGGGCGGTGCACCGCACCGGACAGGTGATCATCCCCTATGGACCGTCACGATGAACCAACCGGTGACAAGTGAGACGTACGCGGCGCAACTGCGGCGGCTGGCCGAACTGACCGCGCGGGTACGCGAACAGCGCGCCGAGGCGCACACCTGGCACGAGCGGCAGTGCGCGGCCGCCGAGCAGGCCGTCGCCGACGCCACCGAACAGGTGCGGCTCGCCGAGGAGGAGCTGATCGCCGCCCGCGAGGAGCAGGAACGCGTCGACGCCGAGGTGGCACACCTGTGGCAGCAGGTACGGACGCGGCTTGGCGTCCGGCGTCTCTCCGGCCCACCGGTACCGGCCAACGGTAGCGGCGCCACCGACCCGGTGTTGCTGCTCACCCGGGCACGGGACCTGATCAACCGGGCGGGGCAGCCCGGCGAGCTGCCCGGCTCGGTCAACCCTCTGCTGGCGCTCTCCGGAGTGGCCGGCGCGGTGCTTGCGTACGCGTTGGGGGTGGGCGCGCGGGCGCTCGGCGTCGGGTACGGCGGGGACCTGGAGGTCGGGATGCCGGTGTTGGCGCTTGTGGTGACGCTGTGCGGGCCGCTGATCGGGCTGGTGCCGGCTCGGGTGCTGGCCGACCGCCGGCACGCGGTGCTCGGGCCGCGCCCGATCATCGTGGTGCTCGGCGCCGGCCTGCTCACCACCGCGCTGCTGCTGGTGCTCGGCCGCTGAGACCGCCCTGACGCACTGCCGTCCACAGCGGGCTGTCGCATAGCCGACCAGCGAGAACGCGAGTCGGGGCCGGATCTCCGATACGGTACGCGCGATGGTCAGCTTCTTCCTCAGCTGTCACCGCGACGACGACAGCTTCGTGGCGCGGTTGATCGACGACGCGCTGACCGCCCGATTCGGCAGCGCGAGCGTCTTTCGCCCCCCGTCGGCCATAGCCGACGCCGGCCGCTTGCGCCGCCTGGCGAAGTCCACGGCGATGATCGCCGTGATCGGATCGCGGTGGCGTGCCAGCGTGGACGGGCCGGCGTGTGGTCCCTCGGACGCCGTCGGCCAGGAGGTGGAGACCGCCTTCGCGCTGGACGTCCCGGTCATTGGCGTGCTGGTGGACGACGCGGAGCAGCCGACCGAGGCAGATCTGCCCCCCGCCCTACGGCCACTCGGCGACGCGCGGTTCTGGCGGGTCCGCGTGCCGAGCGCCTATTCGGACAACCGTCGGCTCGTCGACGACCTCGCCACCATCGTCGTGACGGACACCGCCGCCACCGGACGGTCGGTGCCGGTGCTGCTCGACGAGGCGCCGGTGCGGCTGGCCATGCCGCCGCCCGCACCCGGGGCGGCAGTCGTCTACTCGACCCGTACCGGCGATCTGGAGGTCGCCGAGGCTGCCACGCCGAGGCTGTGGTCACCCGGCGACGTCGCCAGGTATTCGACGCGGTACGAGGTGGACACCGACGAACACCGCGTCGTTCTCCACGTCCCGCTGCCGTCGAAGGACTTCGGGCGCCACTTCCGGGCGTCGATCGCCGCCGTGTTCCGGGTGACCGACCCGGCGCAGGTCGTCCGGCGTGCGGTGTCGGACGCGGTGCCCCCGGTCCGCGCCTTCCTGCTGGACACCTGCCGACCGATCACCTGGCAGTTCGGCGTCAGCGAGATCGGCGACGCCGCAGCCGCCGTCCGGGAACTGCTCGACTCCGACCTGCTCGCACCTGGCGGAATCACCCTCCGATCGGCGCGCACGCGGCTGGAGCCCGGCACCGGGGACACGGACAGGTGGTCCCGGTGGGAGCGAGCGAGTGTGGGCGCGTTCAGCTGGAGGGTGCGCCACCATCGCAGGCCGGGAGCCGGTCGGACGCCCCCGGTAATGGGCGCCCGCACTCGACCCGGGTCGAGTGCGGGCGCCCGGCCGCAGCCCACGCGGCTGCTGGTGGCACGCGCGCCCGCCCAGGTGCCGGTGAGTCAGGACCTGAGCGTCGACGTCCGGCTCGTCACCGAGGGCCGGACGGTGCACCCGGACGCTGCTATCGCCCGGATGAAGAGCCTCGTCGTCCTCGACGCCGGCACACCGGTCACCGTCACCGTGCACGCACCCGCCGGCCTGCGCGCCGAAGGGCCGCTGCAACAGACAATGCTGGTCCGGCCGGGCGAGGACCCGCCGCCGATCCGGTTCGGCTACAGCGCGCGTACCCCCGGATTGCATCGCCTCGACGTGACGGCCTGGGCCGGCGGCACCTTCCTCGCCGAGGTGTCCGTCGAGGTGTCGGTGGCAGCCGGCGGCCCGTTCCGGGACGGGCAGCCGAGGCGGGCGTCGTTGCCGACCCCGCGCGCGCGGCCGGGCGAGGTCACAATGGAGGTCCGGTTCGACGGCACCCGGTACACGTTCCAGTTGCGCTCCGACCATGGCGTGCTGTTCGCACCGGTCGTCGAGTCGGTCACCAACGCGCCCACGGCGGCGGTGGAGAACGCCATCCGGGAGCTGCAGCAGGTGGCCCGGGGCGGCTCCCGTGACAGCGCGACAATGACCCGCCAGGTCATCCGGTCCGCCGGCATCCAACTGTGGTCGGAACTGGTGCCGCGCGAGATCCAGGACCAGTTCTGGCAGGTCCGAGGCAGCATGAGCGCCTTCACGATCGCCACGGACTACGACGTGGTGCCGTGGGAGTTGCTCTATCCGCTCAGTGCCCAGCAGGACGCCGGTTTCCTCGTCGAGCAGGTCCCGGTGGTACGGCGCACATACGGGCAGCACGCGACAGCGGCGATCGGCCTGGACAACCCGCGTTTCGTGCTGCCGGCGAAGGCACCCACCGGAGCGCACGAGGAGGTCGCGGCGATCCGGGCGATCCTCGGGGCGGGCGACGGCGAGCCGATCACCCGGGCGGACGAGCTGCTCGACCTGATCAACTCCGGGTCGCTCGGGGCCATCCATTTCGCCTGCCACAACACGTTCTCGGCGGACGGCTCGTTCATCGACCTGGACGGCGGACGGATCCGGCCGTCCCTGCTGGCAGAGGCGAGCATCCGCCAACCGCTGCGGGCCGCCGTTCCGCTGGTCTTCATCAATGCGTGCCGCAGCGCGGGCGTGACCCCGACGTACACCAGGATGCTCGGGTGGGCGCAGCAGTTCATGGCGTCCGGTGCCGGCGCATTCGTGGGCACGCTGTGGGCGGTGCGCTCGGAGAGCTCGGCCCGCTTCGCGACGACGTTCTACCAGGCGCTGGCCGAGGGCGAGACGCTCGGCGCGGCGGCCCTCGCGGCGCGCACCGGGCAGCAGGACGACCCCCTCGACCCGACCTGGCTGGCCTACACCGTCTACGGCGACCCGTTCGCCACCGCCGCCTGACCGGGCCGGCGGTCCCCCACCCACGCAGAAGGACATGTGCGGCATGGACGTGATCGACGACAGCGTTCCCGTTGACGAGTTGGTGTCGGCCGTGAAGAGCGCGGTGAAGCGGGCCGGCATCTCCAGCACCGACACGCACCGGGACCTGCGTGTCGCGTCGGTGCAGCTGACCCTCAGCGCCGTCGCCACCACGAAGCTGGGCGGTGGCCTGGACTTCCGGGTGCCGGTGATCGGTTGGAAGGTCAAGGTGGGCGGCAGCCACTCCCGGCAACGCACGCACACCATCGACATCACCCTCGTGCCCGAAGACCTCCCGGACCAGCACGAACTGCGTGACGCCGCGGTCGAGGAGACCCTCGTCGACGCGATCACCACGATCCGCGCGGCGGTCGCCGCCGGCACCAGTGGCGACGACCCGCTGGTGCTCAGGGCTGGCACTGTGGAACTCGTCTTCGGCGTCACCGACCAGGGCACGATCTCGGTGGGCGCGGAGGGCGAGCTGACCGACGAGGTCACGAACACGCTCCGGATCGAGCTGGTCGCGGCGGCCTGAGCCGCAGACGCCACGCCACGTTCAGGCCGGAACCACGACTGCCACGTTCAGGCCGGGACCAGGACCGCCTCCCTCAGCAGGCGGCGGGCCAGGGTGACCCGGTCGGCGTCGTCGGGCAGGCCGGGCAGGTCGCCGACCCGGGTGACGGCTCCGGTGAGCAGCGCCCGAACCGCCGGCTCGCAGCCGACCGGCAGGGTGATGGTGCGGTCGAACAGGCGCAGCGCCACAGTGTCCGCCCCGTGCGGCACGAGCTGCCAGCGCAGGCCGGGGCGCAGGGCGAGCCGGGACTCCGCGTCGAGGGCGTCCAGCGCGGCGGCCTGGGCCAGCGGGCGGATCGGCGCCGGGCGGGCTGCCGGCCAGGCGCGCTGGCGCAACCGCGCCGCGACCGCGCCGGGGTCGGCGCGCAGCAGCCAGTCGCGCAGCGCCTCCACGGTCTCGGTCAGCTCCGGCTCGATGGCCTCCGGGTCGGCGACGTCGGTGCCGAACGGCAGGCTGGCTCGCAGCCGCTGATCCTCGGCGGCAAGCGCCAGCAGTTCCTCGACCAGGGCGTAGCGGGTCAACGCCCGGACGCCCACGGTCAGATGCAGCGAGCTGGCCTCCTGCGCCTGGGCGCTGTGCAGCCAGCCGCGCGGCAGGTAGAGGGCGTCGCCGGGGGCGAGCACCACGTCCAGCGCGGCGGGGCCCTGCGCTGTGGCGCCAACCTCGTGGGCACGGCCACCCCACTGTTGCTTCTCCAGCGGGTCGAGCAGCACCGGAGGGTGGATCCGCCAGTGCTTGCGCCCGTCGACCTGGAGCACGAACACGTCGTGGGTGTCGTAATGGGTGGCGAAGCCCTGGCTCCCAGCCGGGGTGAGGTAGGCGTTGACCTGTAGCGGCTGATTCAGCGCGAGCCCGAGGTCGCGGGCGAAGTCGACGATCGGCGGCCAGATCCGGTGCAGCCCCTGCAACACGAGTGTGGCGCCGGCGGCGTACTGCTCAAGGACCCGCTCGTCGAGCACCTGGTCGCCGATCTCGGCGCCGGCGCCGCCACCGCCGGTGAAGCGGGCCGCCGGCACGATCTGGCCGTCCTTGGCGACGCGCAGGAACGGGGTACGCAGACCGCGTCGGCTCAGCAGCTCGTCGGCGTCGGCGGGGCTGAGCAGGTCGGTGAAGCCCGCCGGGTCGGGAAGGTCGGCGGCGCGGGACAGCAGCGGCGTGTGGCCCCAGTGTGCGGCGGCGAACTTTGCCGGCTCCACCGAGACGCAGCGCGCCAGCGCCGCGGTGGCGTCGGCGGACGGAACCGCCGGGCGGCTGCGGCCGCCCGGCGGGTCGAGATCTGTCACGACTGTGCCTTACCGGGCGCTGCCGTCAGCGCCACCGTCCTGCTGGCCAGGGGTAGCGCCGCCGTCGGCCGGGCCCTCCGCGCCGCCGTCGGCACCACCGTCGTGCTGACCGGGGGTCGCGCCACCGTCGGCCGGACCCTCCGCGCCACCGTCCGCGCCGCCGTCGTGCTGGCCGGGGGTCGCACCGCCGTCGGCCGGGCCCTCCGCGCTGCCATCGGCACCACCGTCGTGCTGACCGGGGGTCGCGCCACCATCGGCCGGGCCTTCCAGGCCACCGCCACCGGTGGTCTGCATGTCGTCATCGTTGAGTGCCATGGGAACTCCCTCGGATGTGCCGCCCCGCCGTACGCCGGGGTTCGTCGTGCAGCGGGTGGTACCCCACACGCGATCTTCTCTAACCCACACCGTAGACGCCGAAACAGGGCGACACGGGCAGTTCACCGACGGCGGGCCCGGGTGCCAGGATGGGGCGGTGATCCTGGTGGGCACCTCCGGTTGGCAGTACCGGGACTGGCGGGGCCGCTTCTACCCGCAGCAACTGCCCCAGCGGCTCTGGCTGGAGCACTTCGCGGCCGGCTTCGCCACCGTCGAGGTCAACAACGCCTTCTACCGGCTGCCGGAGCGGGACACGTTCGCCGCGTGGCGGGCGCGTACGCCGGCGGACTTCTGCGTGGCAGTGAAGATGAGCCGCTATCTCACCCACATCAAGCGGCTGCGCGAGCCGGCGGAACCGGTGGCCCGCTTCCTCGGCCGGGCCACCGCGCTCGGCGACCGGCTCGGTCCGGTGCTGCTGCAACTGCCACCGAACCTGCGGGCCGACGTCGACGCCCTCGACGCGACGCTGCGGCTGTTTCCCGCCGAGGTGCGTGTGGCCGTCGAGCCGCGACACCCGTCGTGGTGGACCGACGCCACCCGGGCGGTGCTGGAACGCCGGCGCGCGGCGCTGGTCTGGGCCGACCGGCTGGGTCGACCGGTGGCCCCGCAGTGGCGTACGACGGACTTCGGCTACCTGCGGCTGCACGAGGGGCGGGCACGGCCGTGGCCCCGCTACGGCCGCGCGGCGCTCGGCTCGTGGGTGCGCCGGCTCACCGACGCGTTCGGCGCGGACGAGCCGGCGTACGTCTATTTCAACAACGACCCCGGCGGCGCTGCCATCGTGGACGCTGTCGCCTTCGCCGCGCTCGCCCGCAAGGCCGGGCACCCGGTGTCCCGGGTGCCGTCGCCCGCCTCCGACGACTGAGCCCGCCCGACTGTCGTCGGGCGGGCGTCCGGCCGCAGCGTGTCACGGCAGCATCATGGCGAGATCCTTGGGCATCGTGTCCTTCACGTCCTGCCACTCGCCCTGGGTGACGTGCCGACGCAGGGTGTCAAGCACCACCTGCGCCACCCGCTCGGGGCCGCCCTGCACGTCGTACGGGAAGCCCTGGCGGACCTCGTAGAGGAAGTCGTCCCGGTTGAGTTTGATCGGGACGTCCGACGGGTTCCAACCGTCGAAGTAGATCCCCCGCACCAGGACCGGCAACTGCTGGGCGAACTCGACGCTCTCGTTCACCGGCAGCCGGTCGCGCAGCAGGTGCAGGACGGTGCGCAGCGCCGCGTACGACTGGTTGCGCCGCTCCTTGGGCCACCCGTAGGCGGACTCGATGTCCTTGAGGATCAGGTTCGTCTTGTCCAACGAGGACTCAAACGCCGAGATCATCGTGTCAGCCATCGGTCGTCCCCCGTTCCGTGATGTCCCACCGTCTGTCGTCGGTACGTCGCGGCGGTCCCGCCGGCCCGCGACGGGCCCGTACCGGGCTGCCCTGCGGGGCGCGCCGGGCGTTGTCGGCAGTGCCGACCACGCGCAGGACGGCGCCACGCCGCCGATCGCTCACCACTCGAACAGTCATCGGTGTCACCTCCGTGTCGTCTGCGGCGCATGGTCGCCACCGGCGACCCCACGCACCCCTGCACAGTGCCGGTCAGAGGGGTGAGCCGGCCCCACCCGGATCGGGTGAGCCGGCCCGTCAGGCGGTGTCGAGGAGCCCGGCGAGGGTCTTCGCGTTCGTCTGCGCGTAGTCCCTGTAGCAGTTGTTCATGAGCACGTGGGTCTGCCCGGCCTCGTCGGCCAGTTCGCGCAGCTTCGGCGCCCAGTCCGCCAGCTCCCGTTTCGAGTAGTGATAGCCGAACTTCTCGTGGATGTCCTTGCTGGTCCACTTGTCGCTGTGGCCGTGAAAGCGCATCACCGCGAGGTCTCCGGTGACGGCAAGCACCGGGGGCACCGACGAGCGGTGGCCCTGCGGCATGTCCACGCACACGTACGACAGCCGGTGCTCGCGCAGGAAGGCGAGCGTCTCGTCGGCGTTGTCGCCGTCGAACCAGGAGGCGTGCCGGAACTCGTAGACCGGACGCAGCGGCTCGCAGCGCCTGGCCACCTCCAGCAGGTACTCCTTGTTGGCCCGCTTGATGGTGAACCAGGGCGGGAACTGGAACAGCAGCGCACCCAGCTTGCCCGCCTCGACAAGCGGGTCCAGTGCGGACAGGAAACGGGTCCACACCTCCTCGTACGACTGCGCGGGCAGGTCGTCGGGGTAGACGTTCTTCTTGTCGGTGTCCGGCCGCAGATCCTTGTACAAGGCGTTGACCCGGGTCGGATGCCCGGTGAGCATGCTGAACGCCTTGATGTTGAACGTGAAGCCGGCCGGGGTGCGCTCGGCCCACAGCCGCGCGGTCGCCTCGGCCGGCGGCGAATAGTAGGTGGCGTCCACCTCGACGAGCGGGAACTGCCGGGCGTAGTAGGCCAGGCGTTTCTCCGGGTTGTCCGCCGTCTGCGGATACCAGCCGGAGTCCAGCAGGGTGCGGTCGGTCCACGACGCGGTGCCCACGAGAATGTCACCCATGTGTTGAGTCCATCGTGTCGCGGACCGACCGGCAACCGCTGGCGTCGCTCAGGCCGCCCGCCGTTCGCGGGTCTGCTTGCAGGTCACGCACGTGGTGGCGGCCGGGAAGATCTCCAGTCGTTCCACTGGGATCGCCGCCGAGCAGCCCTCACACCAGCCGTACGTGCCTTCGGCGAGCCGACCGAGCGCGTGCTCGTACTGGGCGCGCCGGTCCAGGATGGTCCGCAGCAGCGACTGGGCGGTGTCCCGCTCGGCCGTCTTGGTGCCACTGTCGGCCTGGTCGTCGCCAGCGGTGTCACCGACCTCGACCAGGCGCAGCACCTGGCTCTGGAGAACCGTCTGCTCGTACTCCGCGGTCAGCTCGTCGTAGCGCGCCTGGAGGGAAAGCCGGATCTGGTCGATCTCCGTCTGGGAACGGCCCGTACCGACCGTGTCGTGGACGAGCATCGCTGCCTGCCTTTCCTGGGCCTGGTGGCTCAAGGTGAACCGGGTGCCGGCGGCGGAAAGCCCCGGTCACGGTCGCATCCGGTACGCGGGCGGTCACCCACGCTCTGTGAGCCGGGCGAGTACCCGCCGGGGACGCCGGCCAAACCGGCGAAATTCTCGCCTCGTTTCAGCCATCGACGGCTGGTTCGACGAGCGCGGGGTGTCGAGGGTCGTCGGCCCGCACCACCACGTCGGCGAAGCTGGCGGGGACGACCTCCTCGGCGTACCTGTCGAAGGCCGGAAGCGTCCACTCCTGGGCCTGCGCGGTGCGGCGGCGCAACGCCGCCGGCGACAGCTGAAGGTGGACTGTCACGTCGAAGGGCAGGCTACCGCCGAGCAGCAGCGCGCCGCTGACCAGAACCACACCACCGGGGGGCAGTTCGACGTAGTTGGCGCGGCTGGCCCGGTCGGCGGTCGCGTCCCACAGCGACGGCAGCAGCCGGCCGTCGCCGCCGGGGCCGGCCGGGTCGAGCACCTCACGGCGTAGCCCCGGCTCGTCGACCCAGCCCTCGTAGTAGGAGTCCGGGTTGGTCCGGCCGAGTTCGAAGCGCAGCGAGGCGGGCCGCAGGAAGTCGGCGGCGCGGACGTGCAGCACCGGGCGTCCCCGGGCGCGCAGCGGGTCCACGAGGGCCTCGGCCAGTTCGTCCGGGCCGGCGGCGGGAGCGCCGTCGACGGCTACCCGCAACCGGGCAGGCTCGGCCTCGGTGGCGGCTTCGACGAGCCGGCCGGTCAGCTCGGCGACGAGCAGGTCGGGCGAGATGGGACGGATACGCACCGGACCATCCTGCCCCGCGTGGGACAGGCGGAGGGCGGCGGTCAGCCGGTGCGGTCGATGGTGACGCGGGCGTCGTCGGCCAGCCGGTAGCCCACGCCGTAGACGGTGGTGACAAGGGGGACGTCCACGCCGACCTTGCCGCGCAGCCGGCGGACGTGCACGTCGACGGTACGCACGCCCGCGTGCTCGTAGCCCCACACGGCGTTCAGCAGTTGCAGCCTGGTGAACACCCGCCGGGGATGGGCGACCAGGTGCAGCAGGAGGTCGAACTCGAGGCGGGTCAGCGGCAGCGGCTCGCCGTCGCGCAGCACCGACCGGGACGCGGCCAGGATGTGCAGGGCGGGGATGGTCGGGGTGAGCGCTCGGGCCGGCGACCTCGTGGCCGGCGGCGTGTCAGGGCGACGCTCGGCCGGGACCGCGTTGACGACAACGCCCTCACCCTGCTCGAGCATCTCGCGGGCCGCCTCGAGCAGCCGTCGTGCCGGTGCGGTCAGTGACTCCTCGCAGGCCAGTGGAATGGACAGCGTCACAGTGAGCATCGGTGCCACGGTGCTCGCCGGACGGCGCTGGCCGCCAGGGGGTCGACCGGGAACCGCGGGTTGCGACGTGTGCCATCCGGCGCGCGACGAGGCAGGGCTGACCGACATGGTCCTCCTTGGGCTGGTCCGGGTATCTCCCCACGGCCCGGGACGCCGCTCCATCGATGCTTCCCGGCGCCTGAGCGAGGGTCAAGAGGCGGCTGCGTTGCATGAATGTGACAATTGACGAACACATCGCAGCCAGACGCTCGCTCTGCGTGCGACGTCAGATGATTACAGCAGAGCCGCCAGGATGCCCCGATACGGGGGTCCCCGTCCTGTTCACCGGGTCGCCGCGACCCGCCTCCGATCGGCCGCCCGCCCGCTGGTCAGCGAGTGTGGTCCACGCTGATCCGCGCCTCGTCGGCCAGCCGGTAGCCCACCCCGTGGACTGTGGTGACCACCTCCACGCCGTCCAGCTTGGCGCGCAGGCGACGTACGTGCACGTCCACGGTGCGGACGACCGCATGCTCGTAACCCCAGACGTTCGACAGCAACTGGAGCCGGGTGAAGACACGGCGCGGGTGCTCGGCCAGAAACAGCAGCAGGTCGTACTCGATGCGGGTCAGCGCCACCACCCGGTCACCGCAACGGACCGCCCGCGAGCCGGCCAGGATGAGCACGTGGTCGGAGTCGGCGGCGGCGGTCGCGGGCGGCGGCGCCGGTGCGACGACGGCGGCGGTCGCGGGCGGCGGCGCCGGTGCGACGACGGCGGCGGTGCCGGTGGTGCTCAGCTGCCCCTCGCCGGCCTCGGCCAGTTCGCCGAGCAACTGCACCAGCCGGGCCAGCCGGGGGCTCAGCGGCCCGGGGGTGAGATCCAGCGTGATGGTCAGGGTCGGGCCGGTGCGCTGGCGGCTGGGGCGGGCCACCGGGTGGGGACGCGTGGGGATGGCGACGACGGACATGGTGCCTCCTGAGATGGCGGTACGCCCGCCACGCCCGGTGCGGCGTGACGGTCAGCGGCGCGCCCAGCCGGCGGTGACCGGGGACGCGAGGGGGGACGCGTGGTGCAGCGGGGTCGGGCCGAGGGCCGGCAGGCCGGCGATCCGCCAGGCCGCGAAGCCACCGTCGACGTCGGTGGCCCGGTGCAGGCCGATGTCCTGCAACGCGGCGGCGGCCAGCGACGAGGTGTAGCCCTCCTGGCAGAGGATCACCACCGGCACGTCGTAGTCGACGGCCTGGGGCAGGCGGGACGGACAGCGCGGGTCGAAGCGCCACTCCAGCACGTTGCGTTCGACAACGAGGGAGCCCGGCACGACGCCGTGCGCGGCCCGCTGTGCGGCCGGCCGGATGTCGACAAGCAGGGCGCCGGCCCGGTACGCCAGGTGTGCCCGCTCCGGGTCGAGCCTGTCGAGTCGGGCGCGGGCGGCGGCCAGGATCTCGTCGATGCCGCGGGAGCCCGGTGGCGGCACGGGAGCCGGACAGTGGTCGGCGATGACCTGCATTATCGGGTTCCTTCCGGTGACGGGGGTGATTCGGTGCCGACGGTCGCTCACCAGGACCGGCCGGCCTCGGCGACCTCGGCGGCGCGCAGACGGCCGTCGACGAGGTCGTAGCGGGTCATCCGGCGCAGCGCCGGCCGGTAGACGTGGACGCTCACCGCTGGCGTCACACCCCGGTTGGTGACGACGTGCACGTGCCGGGAGCCGAAGCGGCGACCGGAACCGGCGGGCAGCAGCCGGGGGCTCAGTCGTCCTCCGCTTACCGTCTCCTCGGTGAGCGCTCCGGCGACCACCCGGAACGCGCCTGCGGACCCGCCGTGGTCGTGCAGGTCGGTGCCCTGGCCGGGCAGCCAGCTCAGCGCCCACACCTCGTGGTCGACGCCGGTGGCGAGCCGGGCGTACCAGCGCTGCACGGGGTCGAATCGCAGTGCGACCGGCCACCTGGTCGGGTCGGCCCATTCGGCGGCGACGGCCAGCAGGTCGGTGTCCGTGCGGTAGTGGATCATCGGTGTTTCCTCGCGGGTCGTTCGACGGGGTGCCTCCGTACTCTAGCCGTCAAACCCTATAGGTTTAGTAGGTAATTTCACATGCCGGGACACCAGCCCTCGGGCCACGGTTCAGCGCAACACCGGTGGGTCCACCCGGTAGCCCGGCACCGACGGCCACCGCACTGTCAGCACCGTCGACGCCACCTCGGCGTACCAGGAGTGATCCACCCCCCGGCCCCACACCACGTAGTCACCCGGCGCGGCCAACCGCACCGTCCGGTCCGGTAACTCGACCCGGAAACAGCCCTGCACGAGGACGAGAAGCGTGGTCCGACGCTCCCCGGTGGCCCACCGCGACCGCGCCTCCCCCGGCCGGTGCACACCCCACTTCACCTCGACGTCGGTGCTGTGCCGGATCTCCCCCGGCGGCGCGAAGTGCCCGAGCAGCCAGCCCGCGTTGCCGGCGCCGTCCACACCCGCGTTGCCCACGTAGACCGTCTCGCCCATCGGACCCTCCCCCAGCCTGCCGGCCGAGCAACCTATCAGGACGCCGACGGCTAGCCTGGACCGGTGACCGACGACCTTGACGCCGAGACCCTCGCGTTCGCGCACCGGATGTTCGACCTGGCCCGCGCCGGCTCCACCGAGGAGCTGGCCGCCCAGATCGACGCCGGCCTGCCGGTCAACCTCACCAACGACAAGGGCGACACGCTGCTGATCCTGGCCGCCTACCACGCCCACCCGGACACGGTGGCCGCCCTGCTCGACCGCGGCGCCGACCACACCCGCACCAACGACCGGGGGCAGACCGCGCTTGCCGCCGCCGTGTTCCGCAGCAGCGCCGACGCCGTCCGCGCGCTGCTGGCCGCCGGGGCCGACCCGGCGTACGGCAACCCGTCGGCGGCCGACACCGCGCAGTTCTTCAACCTGCCGGACATGGCTGAGCTGCTCCGGGCGGGCTGACGCCGACCCCGACCGACCGGTATACAGGGGCGATGGAAGGTCCCCTGTCCGAGCAGATGCGCGCCGCCGGCACCTCGCTGCTGGCCGCTCTCGACCCCCCGGCTCGCGCCGCCGCCGGCTACGCGTTCGACGACGATAACGCCCGCCGCTGGCTGGAGTACCGACCACGCCCCCGCCCCGGCGTCAGCCTCGCCGACCTGGACATCGCCGGGCGCAAGGCCGCGCACCGGCTCCTGGCCACCGCGCTCAGCCCTTCGGCGTACGCGCAGGCGATGGCAATCATCGCGCTGGAAGAGGTCCTCGATCGGGCCGAGGGATGGCGGCGCGGGCGACACAGCGGCGACTACTGGGTGGCAGTCTTCGGTGATCCGGCACGCGACGACCGGTGGGCGTGGCGGCTGGAGGGCCACCACCTGTCGGTGACAATGACCGTGGTGGACGACCAGGTCTCCCCCGCCCCGATCTTCTTCGGCGCCAACCCGGCCGCCGTCCGCTATGCCGGACGCCCCGTCTCCCGGCCGCTCGGCGTCGAGGAAGACCTCGCCCGCGACCTCCTCGACGCGCTCGGGCCCACCGAACGGGCCGCCGCGATCATCGCCGACGAGGCACCGGCGGACATCATCAGCGCTACCCGCCCCCACGTCGACGGCCCACTGGAGCCACTCGGCGTACCTGCCGACCGGCTCCGCCCAACCGGACGCGCGCTGCTGCACCAGATCGTCGCGCTCTACCTGGACCGGCTGCCGCCCGAACTGGCCACCGCGGAGGCTGCCCGCCTCGACGCCGGCCAGCTGCACTTCGCCTGGGCCGGCCCGACCCGACCGGGCCAGCGGCACTACTACCGGGTGCAGGGCCACGACCTACTTATCGAGTACGACAACACGAGCGAGGACGGCAACCACGCGCACACAGTGCTCCGCCGCCCCGCGAGCGACTTCGGCACCGACGTCCTAGCAACCCACCACAAGTCCCACCCCCACTAACGCCCGCCGCGCCGCGCCGCGCTTGCCGATGACCATGCCGCCGACCCCGGCCGGCATCAGCCCAGACGCCGTGCCGCGTCGATCATGGAGTTGTGGTGGGCGGCGCGCCCCGATACGTCGCTTTTGTGAGGCACCACAACTCCATGATCGACGGTGCGGGGAATCAGGGGCGGGTGGCTTCGATGAGGAAACGTTCGGCGTGGGCCACGAAGGAGCCTTCGGTGGTGATACGGCGATGCAGGGCCAGCAGCGCGGGACGGTGGGCCTGCACGGTGAACCCGGGCACCGTCCAGATCACCTTGCGGAGGAACCAGACCACCGCGCCGATGTCGAGGAAGACCGCACGCAGCCTGGCCCGCCGCAGGTCGACCACCCGCAGTCCGGCTGCCTCGGCGTCGGCAACCGCCTGCTCGGGGTGCCGCGTTGCCGGCGCTGGCAACGGACCGAGGATCGCCTCGCTCAGCTCCCGCATGGTGCCCGGCCCGATCTGCTGCGACAGGTACGTCCCACCCGGGCCCAGCACCCGCGCCGTCTCCACCCAGTCGGTACGCACCGGATGCCGGCTCACCACCAGGTCGAAGGAATCGTCACGAAACGGCAGCGCCGACTCCGGGGCGACAGCCACCACCGTCGCGCCGACCCGCCGCAGCGTCCGGCGGGCCACCTCGACGTTCGGCGGCCACGCCTCGGTGGCCACCAGCACCTTCGGGGGATGTGGCACCTCGGCGAGCACCTCACCTCCGCCGGTGTCCACGTCCAGCGCGGCAGTAGCGCGGACCATCCGGTCGGCGACCAGCCGCGCGTACCCCCAGGGCGGCCGCTCCTCGGTTGCCCGGCCGGCCAGCCAGTCGAAACCCCAGCCGTCGACGGGCGCGGTGGCGGCCTCGGCGATCAATTCCTCGACGTCGCGGGTGTCGTTCATGGCGGTCAGCCTCGCCGGCCGGCGCCCCGGCCGGCAAGCCATTTGCCTTTGGCTGACCGGACCCGCATCCCGTCCGTCACCGATTTCGCACCACCTGGCCGCACCGCACCGCACCGCACCGCACCGCACCGAGCTGACAGAGCAGGGCCTAGCCATGCCGGCCGGGGCGGGGAAGGCCAGGGCAGGCGGGGCGGCTGGGCCGGGCGGGCCGGAGGGCGGGGCCGGGTTGTGGCGGGGCGGTCAGGGGCGAGGACGGACGATTTCTACTGTGGAACCGGCGAGCGCGTCGAAGCTGCCGGCCTCGGCCCGGCCCGCGTCGAACTGGCGCATGAGCCGCGCGCCCAGGTGCACCCCGACCCCGCCGATGGCCAGGGCGACCAGTTCGGTGACCAGGATCGCGACCGACGCGCCGCGCTGCGGAGACTGCGCCCGAACGAGGCAGGCGATCAGGAACATGCCGGCCATCGCCGCGTTGGCCAGGTTGAAGGCGATCGCGGTCCGACGGGTACGGTCGCCCGGCACGTCCCACAGGTCGATCATGCCGGCCACCACTGTGAGCGCGGCGGCGACAAGCGCGGCGACGCCCGTCCAGTAGCCGACCTCACCGAGGAACGCCGGCCCTCCGATGACGTCGGTGAAATCGAAGACGGTGGCGCTGACAAAGAGCCCCATCGGGAACGTCACAAGCATCGGTTGGATTGGATGCCCCTGCACCCGCAGCCGGCTCTGCATCGGTCCTCCCCAGGTTTGTGCAGCTCAGGAATTCAGAGTGCTACCCGGGTCATCCGATTGTGAAACGATTCCGCCCGGCTCACCACCGACCGGAACAACGGGCACGCCCACCCGACACATTGATCGACTCGACTTCCTGGAAATCGGGGTGTCCGGATCGCGAGGACACCCCGATTACATGAAACCCGAGTCGATCATGGGCGGGCGCGGCGCGGCGCTCGGCGATCAGCTCTCGCGGGGACGGGAGACCGTGCGGACGAGGCGTTCCGCCACCTGGCGCAGCGGGATGTCCAGCGACGAGGCGGCGGCGCGCAACACGCCGAGGGCCTCGGCCGGCGGGCAGCCGCGCTGCGTCATGATCACGCCCACGGCCTGCCCGACCACCCCGTCGAGCAGAAGCGTGGCGTCCCGCTCGTCGGCGAGGACCTGCTGCCGACCCCGGTCGCGTACGGCGGCAAGCAGCAGGCCAGCGTGTTCGGCGAGCAGCATCGCTGTCAACTGGTGCTGCGGGGTGAGCATGTCCGGGGCGCCGGCGTACAGGTTGATAGCCCCGATCACCTGGTCGTCGATGTCGACCGGTGCGGAGATCACGCCGCGTACGCCGAGGTCACGGGCACGTGCGGTCCAGACCGGCCAGCGCGCCTCGGCGGCCAGGTCGGCGGCGAGGATCATCTCGCGGCGCTGGATGGCGCTCATGGCCGGCGAGTCGGGGCCGTGTCGCAGGTCGTCGAGGCCGGCCATCCGCTCGTCGGAGGCGGCCACACCTGCCGGCTCGCCGGCCCGCAGCGCGGTGAACCCACACCAGCGGACGCCAGCCACCGCGTCCCGGGTGATCCGGACCAGCGCCAGCAGGGCCTCATCGAAATCGGTCAGCGCGATGAGGCCGGCGGTCAGTTCCCGCAGCAGTGCGGCGGTCTCCAACACGCCGAGTCGTTCGACGACCGGTTCCCGCGTGTCCAGGTTCACCGGCGCACTGCCCTCGTGCGCCCTCGTATGTGTCCCGCCGACGTCGTCACGTGTGCCATCGTCTGCTCTCTTCTGAACTTGACCGACCCGCCCTACTACCCTCGCAAACCGGGATCGAAACGGCGAACCCGGGGCCTCCCCGACAGGCGGGACGTGCCGCGGAGCCCTGAACGCCCGACCGGAGACCCGATGACCAGCACCGCCACAGCCCCGACGCCGCGCGGACGCCCGACCGAGGAACGCACGCCCGCTCCTCGAACGGTCACGCGCCGACCCCAGCGCCGCAGAACCCCGACCGGCACACGAACGCGCGATCGGGGCCCTGCGGACGGCGGGGCAGGTCGGATCAGCGCGAGGCGCCGCTGAGCCGCCGTCCCACCGAGGCGATCAGCCGGTCCAGCTCGGAGCCGAACGGGTTGTCGTGAACCAGGTACGTCCAGGTGGCGGTCGGCCGGACCAGGGTGCTCTCCTCGGGCTCCCAATCCTCGTCGAATTCGGTCTCCTCGAAGGTGGCGAGGGTACGGGCTTCGATCTCCGGCACGAGGTTGTTGAACGCCGGAACGGCCGCCCGGTGGAACTCGTCGAGCGGGTCGAGCCGGCCCAGCGCGCGCAGGTGCACACCCTCGCGGACCTCGGACAGCTCGGCCAGGTGCTCGGCCCACAGCCGGTCCAGGTGGTAGAGCGCGATCGACCGGGCGGCGCGGGCGAGCAGGTCCTCGTCCATCTCGCCGGCCTTGTCGGGCATCTTGTCCAGCAGCATCAACGCGGCCACGTCGCTGGTGAGCAGACGCTCCCGGCGCTCGGCGAGGGCCTTGCGCTGCTGCTCGATCACGACGCTGTAGCGCCAGGTGTTGCGGTGGATCTCGTGGTTGACGCCCTCGGCGACCCGCTGGGCGTGCTCGACGGCGTAGTCCACCTGCTCGTCGGTGACGAGCCCGTCCGCGTTCATCCGGGGCGAGGCCGGCACCGAGTCGGAGGCGTGCCGCACGACCAGGTCGTCCTCCAGGCTGACGAAGAAGACCGAGCCACCGGGGTCGCCCTGACGGCCGGCGCGGCCGCGCAGCTGGTCGTCGACCCGGCGGCTGTCGTGCCGGCCGCTGCCGATCACGTAGAGCCCGCCCAGCTCGGCGACCCGATCCTGGTCGGACTGGTCGCTGCCGCCGAGCCGGATGTCGACGCCCCGACCGGCCATCTGGGTGGAGACGGTCACCGCGCCGTACGCGCCGGCCTCGGCGATGATCGCCGCTTCCTCGTCGTCGTTCTTGGCGTTGAGCACCACGCAGGGCACACCGGCGGCGTTGAGCCCGGCGGCGAGCCCTTCGGACTCCTTGACGTCCAGTGTGCCGATCAGCACGGGCCGGCCCTTGGCGTGCCAGCGCTGGATCTCGTCGATGAGCGCCTCGTCCTTCTCGGCGCGGGTGGCGTAGATGCGGTCCGGCTCGTCCTCGCGGACACACGGGGTGTTCGGCGGGATCACCGCGACCTCCAGGCCGAAGAACTCCCGCAGCTGGTCGCCGACAAGCACCGCCGTGGCGGTCATGCCGCACACCTTGGGGTAGAGCGCGATGTACGCCTGCACGGCGATGGTGCCGAGCACCTCGCCTTCGGCTGTGGCGTCCAGCCCTTCCTTGGCCTCGACGGCCGCCTGGAGCCCGTCGGGCCAGCGGCGGCGCTGGGCCACCCGGCCGCGCATCTCGTCGATCAGCTCGACCGAGCCGTCCCGGACGATGTAGTCCACGTCGCGGTGCAGCAGGGCGTGCGCGTGCAGCGCCACGTTGACAGCGGAGAGCTGCGCGACGTGCTCCTCGTCGTACAGGTCGATGCCGAGCTTGGCCTCGACGGCGGCCAGGCCGGTGGCGGTGAAGGCGACGCTGCGCCCGTCCTCGGCGACCGTGTAGTGCCGGTCCTTGCGCAGGCCGCGGACGAGCGCGGCGGCGGCGTGCACCGGGTCCTGCTCGCCTGGTACGGCGCCGGCGAGGACCATCGGCACCCGCGCCTCGTCGATCATGATCGAGTCGGCCTCGTCGACGATCGCTGTGGTCAGCGTCGGCTGCACCCGGTCGGCCACGTCGGTGACCAGCTGGTCGCGCAGGTAGTCGAAGCCAGCCTCGCTGACCGAGACGTAGGTGACGTCGCACGAGTAGGCGTCGCGCCGCTCCTGCGGGGTGGACGCCTCGTTGACCCACCCGACCGTCAGGCCGAGCAGCTTGTAGACGGGCTCCATCCACTGGGCGTCGCGGCGGGCCAGGTAGTCGTTGACGGTGAGCACGTGCACCGGCCCGTTGCCGAGCCGGACGTGCCCGTACGCGGCGATCGTGGCAGTAAGGGTCTTGCCCTCACCGGTCGCCATTTCGGCGACCTTGCCGGACAGCAGCGACATCGCGCCGAGCAGCTGCACGTCGTACGGCCGCTGGTCGAGGCCCCGGCGAGCGGCCTCGCGGCCGACGGCGCAGATCTCCTCGTACCCGGCGGCGACGCCTGCGGCCTCGGTCAGCTCGGCGTCGTCGAGCGCGACGAGGTCATCCTCGCGCGCCGCGATCGCCGGCAGCAGCTTCTCCAGCGGAGCAAGATCCACGGTGTGACCGGGGCGCTGCAGGAACCGCCGGAACTTGCTCTTGAACCGTTGCGACACACCCATGAGCGGCAACGGTACGCGATTCGAGCCGCCTTCTGCGGCCCGGCCGGTCGGTCATCTGCCGGCATGTCGGTACGGAACGCCTGTGGATCAGCCGACCAGCAGTTGGTGGGTGGCCAACTCCCTGTAGAGCGGGTCGGTGGCGGTCAGTTCGGCGTGGGTGCCCACGGCGCTCACTCGACCGCCGTCGAGGACGACGATCTGGTCGGCGTCGACCACCGTGGCGAGCCGGTGCGCCACGATCAGCAGGGTCCGGCGGACGGCCACCGCGTCGATGGCGCGGCGCAGGGCTGCCTCGTTGCGCGCGTCGAGGTTGCTTGTCGGCTCGTCCAGCAGCAGCACCGGAGGGCTGGCCAGCAGCGCCCGGCCGATGGCCAGCCGCTGCCGTTCGCCTCCGGAGAGCAGTACCCCGCCCTCCCCCACCTGCACGTCCAGGCCCTGCGGGGTGCGGTTCGCCAGGTGGCTCAGGTTGACCTCGTCGAGGACCTGGTGCAGCCGCTCGTCGGTGGCGTCCGGGGTGGTGATCAGCAGGTTCTCCCGGAGCGTGCCGGCGAGCACCGGGGCCTCCTGCTCGACGTAGCCGAGCCGGGCCCGCAGCACGTCGCGGGGCAGTTCCCGCACGTCGGTGCCGTCGATGCGGACCGCGCCGGCGCTCACCTCGTAGAAGCGTTCGACGAGGGCGAGCAGCGTCGACTTGCCGGCGCCGGAGGGCCCGACAAGCGCGGTACGGGTGCCGGCCGGCACCGCGAAGCTGACCTCGTGCAGGACCTCCTGGCCGCCGGGGTAGCCGAACCCCACCCGGTCGAACTCGATCATCGGGGTGGGCTGGCGCGGGGTCGCCGTTGCACCTCCGGGCATCGGCCGGTCCGCCGCGCCCTCGGCGGGCACGGCGAGGATCTCCTCGATCCGTTGCAGCGCGCCCAGGCCGCTCTGCAACTGGGTGTACGCGTTCAGCACCTGGGCCAGCGGCAGAGCCAGGAAGAACAGGTACATGACGAAGGCGACCAGGTCGCCCACAGTGATCGCGCCGGCGGCCACCCGCGCCCCGCCGATGCCGAGCACAAGCAGGAAGGCGCCCTGCACGGTGACCGTGCCGATCGGGCCGACCACCGCCTGCACCCGGGCCACGCGCAGGCCCGCCGAGTACGCCTCCCGGGCGCTGCCGGCGACGGTCTCCGTCTCCCGGGCCTCGGCGCGGCTGGCCCGGATGGTGCGGGCCGCCGAGATGGCCCGCTCGACCGCCGAGGTCATCTCGCCGACCCGCTCCTGCGCGGCGCGGGCCAGTGCCCGCACCCGGCGGGCGAAGGTGGCCGCGAAGCCCAGCCCCAGCCCGACCCCGAGCAGGGTGACGCCGAACAGCAGCGGGTCGAGAAGCACCATCGCCGTGCCGGCGCCGACCACCATCACCGCACCGGTGACCGTCTCGAAGAGCCCGGAGGTGACCACCGCCCGCAGCAGCGTGGTGTCCGAGCCCACCCGGGAGAGCAGGTCACCGGTGCGCCGGCTGTCGTACTCGGTGATGGGCAGCCGCAGCAGATGCGCGGCCAGGCGCCGACGGGTGGTAAGCACAAGTCCCTCGGCGGTGCGTTGCAGCAGGTAGTTGCGCAGTCCGCCAATGGCCGCGCCGAGCAGCACCAGCACCACGAGCACCGCTACCAGCCGGGACACGCCCTGGCCGTCGGTCACCCGGTCGAGCACCGACCGGGTGAGCAGGGGCTGGGTCAGCGACGCCGCGGCGCCGGCCAGCGACAACAGGCCCACCACGACGAGGGTGCCGCGGTGTTCCCGAAGGTACGGCAGCAGGGCGGTCAGACCGACGGGACGGTCCTTCGGGGTGCTGCCGTCCTTCGGGGTGCTCATGCCGGGAACGGTAGCCCGCCGACGCACCCGAACAGCGCGCCGCGGCGACGGATCACACTGCCAGCACCACCTGCAACTCCTGGCGGCGGCGCTCGGCGAGGTCGGTGAGCAGGGTGGCCGCGTCGTCGAACGGCACCACCGCCGAGACCAGGTGCTTGCCGATGGCGTCCCCGTACGCCCGCAGCAGGTCGATGGTCTCGGCCGACAGCCGTTCGCGGTCCCAGGTGGGCGCGAGCCCGCGCGGGACCCTGCCGATCTGGGCGCAGCGCAGCGCCAGCCCGTTGTGGTGGAACTCCTCGCCGAGGCGGACCGCGTCCGCGCCGCCCTGGTAGAAGGCCAGGTCGATCACGGTGCCCTGGGGGCGCAGCAGCCGCAGCGCGAGCTGCAACGCCCACGCCTGACCCCGGCACTGGAACACCACGTCGGCGCCCCGGTCACCGGCGGTGTGCGCCCACCGGGTCTTGAGGACCACCGCCGGGTCGTCCGCCTCCGGGTCGAGGGTTTGCAGGCCGAGCGCCTCGGCGACCTGTCGGCGCTGCGCGGTGGGGTCGAGGACGACCACTGAGGCGGCGCCGTGCCGCCGGGCCAGCAGGGCGGTCAGCAGCCCCACCACGCCAGCGCCGATCACGGCGACCCGCCGGCCGCGTACGCCGTCGCCGAGTGACCGGACGTCCGGGCCGTGCAGGTCGGCGGCGGCGTGCAGCAGGCCGTTGGCGCAGATCGGGCCCATGTGGGCGACGTACACGCCGAGCAGCGGGTCGAGGTCGTCGGGCAGCGCCACGAACCGTTCGGCGACCGGGTCGGCGAGCCAGCCGGTGCGGTGCCCGTACGTCATGGCGCCTACAGTGCCCACGGCGACCGCCGGGGTGGCGCTCTCCACCACCCGGCCGACCTGCATGTAGCCGAGCCGGGTGACCGGGTACCTGGTGCTCGCCTCGCCCGGCTGGAACAGGCCGAGGTCGGCGTTCCAGGTGACGTGCAGGTACGGGTTGGTGCCCTTGACGTAGCTCAGCTCGGTGCCTGCGGAGACGCCGCTGAACAGGGTCTCGACGCGGAACGTGCCAGGGCGCAGCTCCGCCGCCTCCTGCTCGACGATCTCCACCCGGCCCGGCGCGCTGACCGTGACGACCCGCTCACGCATCGACTGTCACCCCCGTGGTGAGCAGCGCCGACTCGGCCGGCGCGGTGAGCCGTACCGTCGCTCCGGTCCGCGCCGAGTCGGCCACCGCGAGGGCCAGCCGCTGGGTGCCGAGGGCCTCGGCGTACGGGACGCGCACGTCATCGCCGATGCCGCGTACCGCGTCGACGAAGGCGCGGTCCACCGCCACCCGGGCGGCCTCCGGATCGGCGGGCAGGTGCCGTTCGCCGTCGGCGTCACGGATCGACAGGCCGTCCTCGGTGAGCGACAGGGCCAGCCCGTCGGCGAGGATCTCCAGCCCGGCCCGGTGCTTCCAGCCCAGCACGCAGGCCGCGCTGAGGGTGCCGACCGCGCCGTCGGCGAAGCGCAGCGCGGCGGTGGTCACCGAGTCGATGTCGGCGCCGTCGACCGGCGGTGGCGTGCCGTTGCCGTACGCGGTGACCTCGGTGACCTCGCCGGCCAGCACCCGAATGAGGTCCAGTACGTGCGCGGCCTGCTCGACGACCGGACCGCCGGAGCGGTCCCGCACCGACCACCAGGCGACCGGCGGAACCTTGTCCAGCCAGGCGCCGCTGACCATCCGAACGGGACGGTCGGCGAGCAGCTCGCGGGCCTTGTCGACAACGCTCAGGTAGCGCCAGTGGTGCCCGACGGCGGTACGCAGCCCGCGTCGGGCGACGAGGTCGGCGATGCGCTCGGCGGTGACCAGGTCGACGGCGACGGGCTTCTCCACGAACATCGGCACACCGGCGTCGATCACCGCCTCCTCGGCGGGGCCGTGCGCGAACGGTGGCACGCAGACGTACACCGCGTCCGGCGCGGCGGCCAGCAGCTCGGCGACGTCGCCGTGGACCTGCCCGCCGTGCTGCGCGGCCAGCGCCGACGCCGCCTCCGGCAGCACGTCGGTCACCCCGACGAGTTCGACGTCGTCGAACCCGGACAGCACCCGGGCGTGGCGCTGTGCCACTCCGCCCGCGCCGATCAGACCCACCCGGCATTTCCGCATTCAACAACCTCTTTCGAGAACGTTTCTCCTTCGATGGGAGCAGTCCCCTGGGGTGTGCGCAATCAAACGTTCATGCCCCGGGAACGCGACAATGTCACCACCGTGATCAAGCTGTTGCTCCGGAAACGGTTAGCGCGTGGTGGCGAGTGGGAAGAAGCACTGTCGCTATTTCCACGCACGAACAAAGGGGGTGCCCGTGCGGGATACGACCGTGTCACCGGTGGTGGAGGCGTGGGCCACGTACCGGACGACCTCGGCAGCGGACTGGCCGGCGCGCCGGCTGCTGCGTGCCAAGGGGGAGAGCCGGGTCAGCGTGGTGCTGCCGGCGCGCAACGAGGAGGCCACGGTCGGAGCGATCGTGTCGACCATCCGCGAGCACCTGATGGACCGGGTCGCCCTGGTCGACGAACTGATCGTTGTGGATTCGCGGTCGACCGACCGCACCGCGCAGGTGGCGCGGGCCGCCGGCGCGGAGGTGGTCAGCCAGGACGTGATGACCCGCGGGCTACCCCGGCTCACAGGCAAGGGCGACGCCCTCTGGGCCGGGCTCGCCGCCGCCGAAGGGGACGTGGTGGCGTTCATCGACGCCGACCTACGGGAGTTCCGACCGCACTTCGTGAGCGGGCTGCTCGGCCCGTTGCTCACCGACCCGTCAGTCGATTTCGTGAAGGGCTTCTATCACCGGCCCCTGGTGGGCACGGCAAGCGTGGAACCCGACGGCGGCGGTCGGGTGACCGAGTTGATGGCCCGCCCGCTGCTCAACCTCTTCTGGCCCGAGCTGGCCGGCTTCGTGCAGCCGCTCGCCGGTGAGTACGCCGGCCGCCGCGACGTGCTGGCCCGGGTGCCGTTCGTCTCCGGGTACGGGGTGGAGACGGCAATGCTGATCGACCTGCTGGACCTTGTCGGCCTGGACGCGTTGGCGCAGGTCGACCTGGGCGAACGCAAGCACCGTCACCAGGACACGGCGGCCCTCGGCAGGATGTCCGCCCAGATCATGCTGACCGCCTGGTCCCGGTTGCAGCGGCGCGGCTGGGCGGCGCCCGGCACGGTGCCGGAGGCCCTGTTGACGCAGTTCCGTCGGGGCGGGTCGGACACCCTGCCGAACCTGGACCGCGAGATCGTGGTCAGCGACGTGTCCATCGAGGAGCGTCCGCCGCTGGCGGAGCTGCGTCACCGGGTGCCGCGTCGACGGGTGGCCGCCGCGTGAGCGCGAGGAGTGAGCCGATCTCGCGAGCCCCGCAGGCGCGAACCAACGGCACCGTGAGCACGACAGTGCGGCGCGGGAGCGCCGCCATACCGAAGGGCGGAATCCGATGAGCCTCACCGTGCTGATGAACGCCGGCCCGTGGCTGTCGGTGCCCCCACCGGGCTACGGCGGCATCGAGAACGTCATCGCCACCCTGGTGCCCGAGCTGCGCCGACTCGGCGTACGCGTGGTCCTCGCCTCGGTGCAGAGCAGCGCCCTGCCGGTGGACGAGAAGGTGTCGGTCTTCGCCGACGGGCAGTTCGCGTCGCTGCAACGGCCGTACAACCAGGTCTGCGGAATCGCCCAGGCGCACCTCGCCGGGGTGGTCCGCGAGCTGCACGCACGCGACGACATCGACCTGGTGCACGACCACGTGGAGGCGGTGGGGCTGGCCACCCTCGCGGCGATGGGGCCGTCCGGGCCGCCGACCCTGCACACCCTGCACTGGGATCTCGCCAAGCACCCCGACCTGTACGGGAGCCTGGACGGCGGCGACCGGGTCCGGGTCAACGGCGTCTCCGCCTCTCAGCTGGCCCGTGCCCCACTGGCGCTGCGCGAGCACTCGGTGGGTCACGTGCACCTGTCCACCCCGCTGGCCGTGGACGCCGACCGCCGGCCGCGACCCGACAAGGGCGAGCACCTGCTCATCCTGGGCCGGATCAATCCGGGCAAGGGGCAGGACGTGGGCGCCCGGCTCGCGCAGCGGGTCGGTTTCCCGCTGGTGCTGGCGGGCCCGGTCGGCCCGTACCATCGCCCGGCCGACCTGGCGGCGGCCGGCGACGAGGCCCGGCAGAACCCGGACGTGCGGTTCTTCCTCGACGAGGTCGCCCCGCACGTCGACGGTGATCTGGTCCGCTGGGTCGGCACGGTGGCCGGTCAGGAACGCGACGACCTGCTCGCCAGCGCCCGCGCATCGCTGTTTCCGCTGCGCTGGGAGGAGCCGGGCGGCACTGCGGTGGTCGAGTCGCTCGCCCTGGGCACGCCAGTCGTGGCGACCGCGCGGGGCTGCCTGCCGGAGCTGATCGAACACGGCCGCACCGGGCTGCTCACCGCCGACGAGGAGGAGTTGGCCGATCTCGTCCTGGCCGCCGACCTTCTCGACGCCGACGAGTGTCGCCGGGTGGCCGCGCAGCGGTTCACGCCGGCGGTGATGGCCCAGCGCTACGTCGAGCTGTACGAACGGGTCCGGGAGCTGGCCAGCGCGCCGCGCCTTCAGCCCGTCTGACCTGCCCGTACCACTTGCTGCCGCCGAGGGCCTGACCGCCGTCGGCGGCAGCGGCGCGTGTGCGGGCCGGTTTGGTCCGGCTCAACGTCGGGTAGTTCGCAGATCCCGACACACCAGCCGAAGCGAGGTTCCATGTCCGACCGGATCGTCTGCGAGGTGCGTGACGCGGCGCCGGTGGCGGTCGTTCGGCTCAGCGGTCCGCTGGATCTGGGCACGATGCGCACCGTTCACCAGGCGCTGGGCGCCGCGCTGGCCACCCAGCCGGAGGCGCTGGTGGTCGATCTCACCGACGTCGCGGTACGGGATCGGTTGGCGCTGTCGGTCTTCGCGGCGACGGCCCGGAGGGCCGAGGAGTGGCCTGCCGTGCCGGTGGTGCTGTGCGCTCCGCCACCGGTCGCCGCCCGCTGGCTGGCGGAGTCGACGACGTGCCGTGTGGTGCCGGTGTCAACGGACTGCGCGGAGGCCACCCGGCTCGCGGGCGCGGCCACGTCGTTCCGGGTCCGGGCCCGGTTCGAGCCGGTGGCCGAGGCCTGCCGGCGGGCCCGGGAGCTGGTGGGCGACGCGTGCGCGCGGTGGAACCTGCCGGACGCCGCCGGTCCGGCCGCCCTGGTGCTCAGCGAGCTTGTCGGCAACGTCGTACGGCACGCGGGCACGCCCATGCAGGTGACGGTGACCCTGCGCCGGCCGTACCTGCATCTGGCAGTGGTGGACGGCAGCGGCGCGCCGGCCCAGCCCGCCGAGGCCAGTCTGCGAGCCGAGGGTGGTCGTGGGCTGATGCTGGTCCGGGAGCTGGCGCAGCGGTGGGGCAGCGTGCCGGCGGGCCAGGGCAAGGCCGTCTGGGCGATGCTGCCCGCGACCTGACAGTTCGGGGCGCTTCCACCGGTACCGGCGATCTGACCGAAATTACCGCTCTCGCCTGGTTTTATGGTGGGAGGGTCGGGTAGGTACGCCCGTCCTTTCTGCCGTCACGACGGGGTGAGAATGCCATGCCCAAGCGGGTAACCACGGAACCCGGTCGAGATCGGGGCCCGGCGATCCTGGCGCCGGCCCGCTTCGGGGGCTTCCCCGGAGCGGTACGGGCACCGGTCCCCGGCAACTCCCTGATCAGGTTTCTCGGCACCACCGACCACAAGCAGATCGGCATCCTGTACCTGCTGACGTCGTTTGCGTTCTTCCTGGTGGCCGGGCTGGAGGCCATGCTGATCCGGGCCGAGCTGGCCCGCCCGGGGATGCAGATCCTCTCCGCCGAGCAGTACAACCAGCTCTTCACCTCGCACGGCGCGGTGATGCTGCTGCTGTTCGCCACCCCGGCGGCCTTCGGGTTCGCCAACTACATCGTGCCGATCCAGATCGGCGCGCCAGACGTGTCGTTCCCCCGGCTCAACGCGCTGGCCTACTGGCTGTACCTGTTCGGCGGCCTCATGGTCATCGGCGGATTCCTCACGCCGCAGGGCTCGGCGGACTTCGGCTGGACGGCGTACACCCCGCTCAGCGACGCCTCGAACAGCCCCGGCGTGGGCGCGAACATGTGGGTGCTCGGCCTTGTCGTCTCCGGCCTTGGCACCATCCTCGGCGCGGTCAACCTGATCACCACGATCCTGACCCTGCGCGCGCCCGGGATGACGATGTTCCGGATGCCGATCTTCACCTGGAACATGCTGTTCACCAGCCTGCTGGTGATCCTTGTCTTCCCCCTGCTGGCCGCCGCGCTGCTGGGGCTCTCGGCCGACCGGCTGCTCAACGCGCACGTCTACGACGCGGCCACCGGCGGCCCGATGCTCTGGCAACACCTGTTCTGGTTCTTCGGCCATCCCGAGGTGTACATCATCGCGTTGCCGTTCTTCGGCATCATCACCGAGATCATCCCGGTGTTCTCGCGCAAGCCGATCTTCGGCTACACCGGGCTGGTGCTGGCGACCGCCGCGATCACCGTGCTGTCCATGACGGTGTGGGCGCACCACATGTTCGCCACCGGCCAGGTGCTGCTGCCGTTCTTCAGCATCCTCAGTTATCTGATCGCGGTGCCCACCGGCGTGAAGTTCTTCAACTGGATCGGCACCATGTGGAAGGGCCAGCTCACCTTCGAGACACCGATGCTGTTCGCCGTCGGCTTCCTTGTCACGTTCCTGCTCGGCGGGCTCACCGGGGTGCTGCTGGCCAGCCCGCCTGCCGACTGGCACACCCACGACAGCTACTTCGTCGTGGCGCACTTCCACTACGTGCTCTTCGGCACCGTGGTGTTCGCCCTGTTCGGTGGCTACTACTTCTGGTGGCCGAAGATGACCGGCCGGCTGCTCGACGAGCGACTCGGCAAGGCGCACTTCTGGACGATGTTCATCGGCTTCCACGGCACCTTCCTCGTGCAGCACTGGCTGGGCAACGAGGGGATGCCCCGCCGGTACGCCGACTACCTGCCCAGCGACGGTTTCACCACGCTCAACATGATCTCCAGCATCTCCGCCTTCGTCCTCGGCCTGTCCACACTGTTCTTCATCTACAACGCGTGGAAGTCCTGGCGCTACGGGGCGATGGTGACGGTGGACGACCCCTGGGGGTTCGGCAACTCCCTTGAGTGGGCCACCACCTGCCCGCCCCCGCTGCGCAACTTCGACCGGATGCCCCGGATCCGCTCCGAGCGGCCGGCGTTCGACCTGAAGTACGGCCCGTTCGTCGCCGACCTGGGCCGCGACCTGCCCCAGCGCACCACCAAACCGCCGCAGCACCTGGCCGACGAGATGCACCTCGAACACCACGCGCCGGAGTCGCCCGCCCGCGAGGGCGCGCACGGCGCGGCCGAAGCAGCCGCGTACCAGCCGGCGCCGGAGTCGGGTGCCCGGCCGGTGGACGTGCCGGAGCCCGAGGACGTCCGCCGACCGAGCTTCGAGAACAGCGACGCGCCGCAGGACCCCGACGAGGCGCCGGGGCCGCACGAGCGGTGGCGGCACCCGCACAGCGACGGCGAGACCGGGGAACGCTGACACACAGGTACACGAGCGAGGGCCGACACCGCGCTGGTGTCGGCCCTCCTTGCTTGCGTACGGTCGCGACCGCCGCCCGGTCAGTCCCGGGCGGGCGCCATGCCGGCGGCGGTGAGCGAGCGGCGTACCGCCGGCTGCACCCGGGTCAGCCGCAGCGGCACGCCGGTGCGCTCCGCGGCGTCCCGCCCGGCCATCAGCGCGGCGATCCCGCCGGCGTCGAAGCCACCCGCGCCCACCAGGTCGACGACGACCTCGCTCGGCTGGCCGGTGACCGCCTCCAGCATCGCGCGGCGCAACTGGTCGGCGCCGTCCCGGTCGATCTCGCCGCCGACCTCCACGACCACCCGGTCGCCGTTCTGTTTCACCGAGATGCGGGTCTTGCCCGGGTCCGGCTCGGCCGCGCCGTTCTGCCACGGCGGCGGCGCGTCGGCGAGCATCGCCTGCCGCAGCCAGGTCAGCGCCCGCGACAGCAGCCGGGAGACGTGCATCTGCGAGATGCCGAACCGGGCGGCGATCTCCGCCTGGGTCTGGTTGCCGTAGAAACGCATGGCCAGGATGCGGCGCTCCCGCCAGGGCAGCCGGTGCAGCAGCCCGCTGACGGTCACCCTGTCGTCGACGGATTCCAGCGCGTTGTCCGACTCGCCGACCAGGTCACCGAACTCCGCGGAGCTCTCCCCGCCCACCGGCGCGTTCAGCGACGCCGGGCTGTAGCCGGCAGCCGACTCCAGCGCGGCGAGGATCTCCGCCTCCGGCGTCTCCAGCCGGGCCGACAGCTCGGCCACCGACGGCGCCCGGGACAGTTCGCTTGTCAGCGCGGCGGTCGCCTGCCCCACCTCAAGGATCAGGTCACGCAACCGCCGGGGTACGTGCACACCCCACGTGCGGTCCCGGAAGTGCCGCTTGATCTCCCCGACGATGGTGATCGCCGCGTACGCGGTGAACGAGCCTCGTTCCGGGTCATACCGGTCGACGGCGTTCACAAGCCCCAGTCGGGCCACCTGCTCCAGGTCCTCCAGCGGCTCTCCGCGCCCCCGGTACCGGCGGGCCAGCCGACCGGCGAACGGCAGCGCGAAGCGGACCAGGTCGTCCCGTGCCTCCTGCCGCCGCTCCGGCGGCAGCCCTTCGATCCGGGCCGCGTACGCCAGTGCCGCCGCGTCGAGGTCCTCCAGACCACGCTCGGTGGGTGGTGGAGTGGTAGTGGTGCTGGTCGTGCCCGTGCTCGTCTGTCCGAACATCCGCGCCTCCCTCAGGAAGGTCCCCCGCCCGGATCGGGAAACCGGTCGTGCGCGTGGTCGAGCCACGCACCGGGCCGGAAAGTGGGTCAGTGACTGGGATGCCAGCGGGCGACACCGCCTTTGCGCAGCGCAATCAGGCCGTCGCAGTCAGCGATGTTCCCGCTCCGTAGGTACTCAATCACGGGACCCCGGGTTCGCGAGGAAGTTTCGGCGTGCTCCGCCTCAGGAGACCAGCAACCCCTGGTGGCTGCCGCTGTCGCGGAGCACGGAGAGTGCCTCAGCGGCCCCCAGCGGGGGCGGAACGGGCAGGTCGTACGGCTGGGCGCGCAGCACCTCCGTCGCCCGGCGGGTGGGCACCGACGTCACCGGATACCCCCGGGCGGTGGTCCGGTCCAGGGCACGACGCCGACGGCCGAAGCCCGCCACCGCCAGCCACTGCGGCAGCCCGGCCAGGGCGGGCGAGCGGACCCCGGGCGGCTCGGGCAGGACGTCCACCGAGCTGAACGCCTCGCTGCCGGCCAACCACCACTCCGCCTCGTCCACGCTGCGCCGGGTGGCGTTCTCGCACCAGTACGGCACCAACCCCGCCCGCACCACCTGCCACGGGTCGAGCAAACGGCCGCACTCCACCACGAGCCGGTCACCGGTCTTGCCGGCGTCGCGCAGCCACCGCCGGTACAGGTCGGCCACCGCCGCGCTCAGCGCCGCCGGTCGTGGCACCAGCACCCGGTGCAGCGGATGCTGGTGGCGGGCTGCCCAGTCCCGGCTGGCCAGCTCGAACCCCGAGTCGGTGCCGTGCTCGGCGTCACCGGACGGCACGGACACCTCCGGCGGCTCCCAGCGGGCGGCATCCCCGCCCACGGAACGCAGCACCTGCCGCAGTGCGTGGCTGTCCCTGTGGAAGTCCACCGGGTCCAGTCCGCTGGACGGGCATCCGACCTGGAAGCTGTGGCCGGGACCGCGCTCCAGCACCGGCCAGCTCCGCGCGTCGCGTACCAGCACGACGGGGGCGCCCGCGCTCAACCGGTCGGTAAGGAACTGCGTGTACGCGGCCGGCAGCGTCCGCCAACGCGCCGCCAGCGACACCGTCACCCCGCTCAGCGACCCCCGGCTGGCCGGGCAGTGCACCTGGCGCAGGTGCAGGTCCGGGTTGCCGGCGTGCAGCCGGGCAGCGAGCGCCCCACCGTGCTCCAGGGCCTCGGCCGGGCGGTCCACGGCGCCGCCGGGCCACTGCGCTGTCATCTCGAAGCCTGTCGGCAGCCACGGCACGCCGAGGGCCACCGCGAGGTGCGCCGCGGCGCCGTGCGGGCCGCCGAGAAGCACACCCGGGTACTGCCCCCTCGGGTACTGGTCGACGAACCAGCGCGCCACACGCGCCCCGTCCACCTCGTCGACCTGGCCGTCGGTGAGCACGACCCGGCCGGCGGCCCGGGTGGCCACCGCGCGGCGTACCGGCTCGGGGGCGCCGGGGAAGCGGGACATCGGCCCGGCCTGACCGAGATCGGCGCAGTCCGCGCCGCGCAGCGCCCGTGCGGTGGCGGCGACCAGCACCCGGGCGGCGCTGCCCACGGCCACCACCCGGTCGCCGGCCAGACCGGCACCATTGGCCGTGAGCCCCTTGCGCACCGTGTGCACCGGCTCCACCTTGCCTCGTTCGCTCACCACGCGGCCCGGCTTCCCGTCCCGATGGGGTTCAAACGGCACATCACCCACCCGGCGGCACGAATCCACAGGTCGGCGGGCTGCGCCGGTCATCCGTGGCGTTGGCCGACGATCGCCCCCGCACGGCGGCAGCGGGCTTGCCAGGGCCGTCGGGTCCCGGGCGACCGCACCGGTTTCGACGCGGCCGGGGCGGGCACTTCCGGGGCCATGAGCACCGACGACGCCAGCGAGTTGCCCGCCGCCACGATCACCCCGTACCAGGACGGACCGCTGCTGGTCCGTGGCGACTTCGCGCTTGTCACCCCGGACGGCGAGCGGATCGACGCCCGCCGGGGCACTGTGGCGCTGTGCCGGTGCGGCAAGTCGGCGCTCAAGCCGTTCTGCGACGGCACCCACAAAATGGTCAACTTCCGTGCCGGCACCGCCCGCGAGCACTGACCGTCGAAGGCCGCTGAGCTGGCCGGCGACCGGGGACCGCTCCAGACCGGGGTACTGGCACGCGGGACCCGCAGGGGCCGCCTCGCGATCACGCCCGCCCGAGCCCGACCGGGCGCGCTCCCGCCGCCGCAGCGCCGGGAGGAAGGTAATGTCCGCGTCCTTTGCACTGCTTCAACCCACGCAACACTTACGCCCCCGCTCTGTTGCGTGGGGGTAAGCAAAGCAAAGGAGACGCGCAGGGGGTGCCGGGGGCGGCCCACGACAAAGGACGCGCAGGGGATGCCGGGGGCGGCCCACGACAAAGGACGCGCAGGGGATGCCGGGGGGCGGCCCGCGACACCGGCTGAGCGCTGTCAGGCGACGACGGGCTCGGCCGGCAGTGCCCGCGCGCCGGAGACCGCCCCGGCGAGCGAGATGGACGCCGGCGCGGCCAGGGCGGCGGGCGGCGGGGCGGGTGAGCGCAGCGAGCTACGGCCGGCCGCCCAGCTGTCGAGCAGGTGCGCGGCAAACAGCCGGTCCACGGCGAGCGCGGCCGCGGCGCCGAAGAGCACATCGCCGGCCAGCGCCGGCTCCGCCCGGACCAGACCGCCGCACAGGTCGTGCGCGGCGATCTGCTCGTGCACCGCGTCTGCCTCCACGTGCTCGTCGTAGAAGCGGGTGGCCACCTCGTCCAGGCCGAGGCGGCGCAACCCGTTGCCGTACCGGCGGTTGGGCAGCGACGACGTCATCTCGAAGGCCGCGAGGTGCCCCAGCAGCGCCCCGCGCAGCCGCCGGTGCAGACCGAACAGCGACATCAGGTTGTTTGTCGCAAGGGTCACGGCGGGCACCGCGTCCAGGTGGGCGCCGTAGTCGGTGTCCATGCCGAGCCTGCCCAGGGTGCGCCGGAACAACTCGGCGTGCATCCGCTCCAGCCGGCCGTTGCCGTACTCGTCGGCCTGGATCTCGACGAGGGCGGCCTTGGCCGGCCCGCCGAGGCGGGGCAGCGCCCAACTGTGCGGGTCCGCCTCGCGCAGGTGGTACACGGAACGGTGGGCGACGAACTCACGGAACTGGGCGAGGTCGGCGTGCCGTTGCAGCGTACGGGCCAACGGCGGGCCGTCGTCGGCCTCGACAAGCGCGGCGAGCCCTGCTGCCACTCCGCCGGGCGGCACCGGCTGCGGTCCCACCAGCCGGCGCAGCGCCGCCTCGAAGGGACGCTCGGCGCGGGCCCGCAGGGCCAGCAGCGTCGGCTGCCACTCCCAGCCCTCGTCCACACCCCGCCAGCCGCGGTAGTGCAGCTCGTAGCAGAGGAACAGGGTCAGTTGCAGGTCCTCGTCGGTGAGCGCGTCGGCCGGGTCCAGGTCGGCGCCGAGGGCGGACGGCAGGTCGTGCGGCGTACCCCGCAGAGCACCGGTCACGGCGGCGGACAGCGGGCCGCGCGGTTGCGGCAGAGGCGCAGGACCGTAACGGCGGTCGGCGGGCTCCGACATGGGACCTCCAGCATCATCAGGGCCGCTACTGATGCCCTGGTCGGATGCGCCTAAACGACATCCTGCACGGCCACGGCCTGCTCCACCTGCTCGCGTATCCGCCGGGCCGGCTCCCCCTCGGCGTACAGGCCGCGCAGGTCGGCGAAGGCCGGCTCCGGCGGGGCCAGCGCCACGGCGGGGTCGACCACCGCTTCGAGTACGCACGGACGGTCCGCGGCCAGCGCCTCGTCCCAGGCCGCGCCGACCAGCTCCGGTCGGTCCACCCGCACGCCGTGCAACCCCAACAGCCGGGCCCATCCGGCGTACGGCACGTCGGGGCGGCGGGTCGTCGTATCAGGTGACACCGGTCGGCCGCCGCCCATGCCGGACTGGTCACGGTTGTTGAGCACCAGCACCACAAGCCGTGGATCGGCCCACTTCTGCCAGTGGTGCGACACCGTGATCAGTTCGGCGAGGCCGTTGAGCTGCATGGCGCCGTCACCCACAAGCGCGATGACGGGCTTGTCGGGCGTGGCGAGTTTGGCGGCCACCGCGTACGGCAGGGCGCAGCCCATCGAGCCGAGCGTGCCGCACAACTGCGCGTTCACCCCCGGTGGCAGGACGAGGTGCCGGGCGTACCAGAACAGGACCGACCCGACGTCGACAGCTACCGACCCGACGTGCGGGATCCGGTTGGACAGCTCCTGGAGCACCAGTTGCGGATTGACCGGCTCGGCGGGCTGGGCGGCCCGGTCGGCGGCATCTGCCCGCCACCTGTCGACAGCGCCCTGCACTGTGGTCCGCCACTGCTGGTTGGGCTGGCCCTGCACCCGGGCCAGCAACGCCCGCAACGTCTCGGCGGCGTCGCCGACCAGCGGCACATCCGCCGGATAGCGGCTGCCGATCCGGGTGCCGTCGATGTCGATCTGCACGGCACGGACCTGGTCGGGCATCGGGAAGTAGTCGATCCACGGGTCGTTCGTGCCGACAAGCAGCAGCGTGTCGCAGCCACCCATCAGCTCCGCCGCGGCCGGGGTGCCGACCTCACCGAGCACCCCGGCGTGAAAGGGCAGACGCTCGTCGAGGACCGGCTTGCCCAGCAGTGACGTGGCCACACCGGCGCCCAGCCGATCGGCCAGCTCGATGATCTCCTCGGCCGCGCCCCGGCCACCCTGACCCACCAGGATCGCTGTGCGCTGACCGCTGCCCAGCACCTGCGCGGCGGCGTCCAGGTCCACCTCGTGCGGCAGCACCCGGGCCAGCGGCTCCCCCGGCGTCGCGGTGATCACACCGGCGCCCAGCGACTGCAGCTTGGGCACCACGGCCTCCTGCAGATGCCGGGGCAGCACCACACAGGTGGGGCTGCGGGTCGCCGCCGCCGTACGGAACGCCTGGTCCAGCAGGGACGCCACAGCTTCCGGGCTGCGGGCGTACTGCACGAACTGGTTGCACACGTCACCGAACAGTCGACTCAGCCCGATCTGCTGGTGCGCGCCGCCGAGCGGACCTGTGATGTCCTCGCCGACGATCGCCACCACCGGCTTGCTGTCCAGCTTGGCGTCGTAGAGGCCGTTGAGCAGCTGCACAGCGCTCGGCCCCTGGGTGGCCAGGCAGACCCCGATTCCGCCGGTGAACTTGGCGTGCCCGGTGGCCATGAACGAGGCCGTCTCCTCGTGCCGGGCCGGGATGAACGCCGGGTCGCCGCCGGAGTTGTCGAGCGCGTCGACGAGCGGGGCGATCGCCGCGCCGGGATAGCCGAACACGCGTGGCACCCGCCAGGCGCGCAGTCGCTCCACAAGGAGGTCGGCGACGACGCGCTCAGCCATTGCCCCGCCCCGGCGTGCTCGCGTCGACGTACCGCAGGACCGCACCGACGCCGTCGGTCAGGTCGGGCGCCTCGTCCGGGCCGAGCACTGTCAGCGCCGCGTCGGTGCCGACCAGCGCCCGCACCAGCGCCGCGTCGGCGCGTACCCGCTGCGGGTCGTCCACGCTCATGGCGGCGAGCTGGCCCCTGTCGACGGCGATCTCGGTCGGCTCCGCGCCGATCCACAGCTCACCGTTTGCCGACGGATCGTCCACGATGAGCATCGTGTCGACCTGGTTGCGTTGCAGGGCCGAGACGACAGCGTCGAGGCCGGCGCCGACGTCCTCCTGCACGCCGAACCGGTCCAGCGCGGCGGTGATCCGCTGGTCGGCGACCTCGGCGATGGTCTGCACCGTGAGGTCGTCCAGCAGCGTCTGGTCCGCCCCGCCGGCCCGTGAGCCGGCGTCGGTACGCACCATCGCGTCCTGCCAGCGCTCGGGCATCTGCGCGGCGATCATTCCGGTGGCGCGGACGTCACCGGCGACGACCACCACCTCCGCGCCGACCTTCTCGGCGAGTTCGACTGTCGCCGCCGTGACGTCGCCGGCGTTGTGGTGCCACGCCTCCATGGCGGCCCTCTGGTGGTGCGATTGGGACCAGCCGCCAGGCTGCACGCGACGCAGCGGGAAGCTGTCCCGCCCGGAGACGTGCGCCCGTCGGGGCACCCCTCCGGCGCTGATCGCTATCGCGTCGGCGCCGGTGCGGTCGGCCAGGACCCGTACCCATGCCACCTGCTCGCCGCGCTGGGCGAGCAGCGGCATCACGTGTGGCAACGGCCCGAAGCTCGCCAGGTCGCGCAGCGGTGGCGCGGAGAGGTACTCGGAGAGCACCACCCGGCCGTGGCTGGCGAAGACCGCGAGGCCGTAGTCCCCGGCCATCGGGTCGTGGCCCCGGATCACCCGGTCCAGCGCGGCGATGCTCGGCTCGTCCGCGCCCTGTTCGGCAAGGCTGCGTTCGAGGGCACGCCAGCGCAGATCAAGCGCGGCATGGGCGTCCTCCGTGTCAGCGGAGGCGTCCAGGTACACCGAGCACCACGGCCCGGGTCGGTCGTAGAGCGGGCGCAGGAAGGACAGCTGCATGCTCGACCCCTTTCCAGCTCGACCCCCCGCTTACCCGGGTCGCCCGGGATGTCACCTCGCGGCCGTGACCCCGTGACCAGGTTTCATTCACGTCGTTCAACCGGCGAAATCGATACGATCAGTGAACACACGCGGACTCTCGGTGGTGGAAATGGACAGCGGCCTCGATACACGTCGGATCGTTCACCCGACGGAACGGATCGTCACCGGGCGGTTGGTCCGCCTCCTGGATGGCTACACCCGCGAGGTACGCATCGGTCAACCGGTGCTCGTCGCGGTGCTCACCGCCGCGGCGTTCGCCCGGCTGCCCGCTCTGCTGTTGCGCTCCCTCTTCTCCTTCGGCGGCGGCGGCACCAGGCGCCGCTGGAAGGAGCTGAAGAAGGGCCCGGAATACCTCGTCACGCCGGTACGGCTGCGCAACACGGCAGGCCAGCTCTGCGAGGTGGAGCTGCACGGTCATCTGCCGCAGAGCGCCCTGCACCCCGCCGACCATGTCCAGCTCACTTTGCGCGCGCAACGCGACCCGGATCTGCCGCCCCGGATCGAGCGGATCGTCAACCTCACCACCGGGCAGCTGCTCACCCCGCGTACCGCCACGCTCTGGTCCCACCTCGGCCCGCCGCTGCTGTTGCAGGCCCTGGTGGGCGTACTCCTGCTCGCCGGTGTGACGGCCTGCTCCGCGCTGACCTGACCGGGACGGGCACGCCTGGACTGGCTGGTCAGCCGACCGGGGTGGGCTCGCGGGTGGGTCGGTCGACGCTGCCGAGCATGCCCCGGCGCTGGGCCCAGCGCTCGAAGACGATCGTGGCGAACGGCGGCACGGCGCAGGCAAGGGCCACGACGGTGGCCGGGATGCTCCACCGATGCAGGCGGGCCATGGCGAGGACCAGCAGGCCGTACGCGACGAAGAGGCCGCCGTGGATCGGGCCGAAGATCTTCACGCCCAGCTCGTTGTCCGGCGGGCCGTACTTGACGGCCATCCCGACGAGCAGGGCCAGCCAGGAGCAGGCCTCGGCGATCGCCGCCGCGACGAACAGCCGGGTCACCTTTTCGCGCATCCGCACGCCACCACCTCTCGCGCGGCAATGGTAGCGGCGCCGCTGGGTCACCTCCGCACGGACCACGCGAGCGCGACAGGGATCACCAGGCCCGTCAGTGGGTAGGAAAGGCGCGTCGGGTCTTCCCCCGCCCGCACAGCCGTGCAAGGTTAGGGGAACCAGCGGTGACAGGGTGGTGACCATGGGCGAAGATGTCGGCGTACGCACCTTCAGTCGTGAGGACCGGGCCCGCTACCGCGAAAAGGTCCGCAACTGCCTCGACGTCTTCGCCGAGATGCTGCGCGAGTCGCGGTTCGACATCGACCGGCCCATGTCGGGGTTGGAGATCGAGCTGAACCTCGTCGACGAGGCCTCGGACCCGGCGATGCGCAACGCCGACGTCCTGGCGGCGATCGCCGACCCGCACTTCCAGACGGAGCTGGGCCAGTTCAACATCGAGATCAACGTGCCGCCGCGCCGGCTGACCGGCACCGGCACCGCCGATTTCGAGGAGGACGTGCGGGCCAGCCTCAACGCCGCGGAGGAGAAGGCGCGGGCCATCGGCGCCCACATGGTGATGATCGGAATCCTGCCGACGTTGCGGCCCGAGCACCTGACCGCCGACACCCTCTCGGCGAATCCCCGCTACAAGCTGCTCAACGAGCAGATCTTCGCCGCCCGTGGCGAGGACCTGCCCATCTCCATCAGCGGGGTGGAGCGGTTGTCGGTCACCGCCGACACGATCACCCCGGAGGCGGCCTGCACCAGCACCCAGTTCCACCTCCAGGTCAGCCCGGCGCAGTTCGCCGACTACTGGAACGCCGCACAGGCCATCGCCGGCATCCAGGTGGCGTTGGGCGCGAACGCGCCGCTGCTGTTCGGCCGGGAGCTGTGGCGCGAGACCCGCATCCCGCTGTTCCAGCAGGCCACCGACACCAGGCCGGAAGAGATCAAAGCCCAGGGGGTACGACCGCGAGTCTGGTTCGGCGAACGGTGGATCACCAGCGTGTTCGACCTGTTCGAGGAGAACGTGCGCTACTTCCCGGCGCTGCTGCCGGTCTGCGACGCTCAGGATCCGGCGCAGACCCTCGCGGCCGGCGGGGTGCCCAACCTGTCCGAGCTGCGGCTGCACAACGGCACGATCTACCGCTGGAACCGCCCCGTGTACGACGTGTCGCGTGGCCGCCCGCACCTGCGTGTGGAAAATCGGGTGCTGCCCGCCGGCCCCACAGTGCTGGACACGATCGCCAACGGCGCCTTTTACTTCGGACTCGTCCGCGCCCTCGCCGAGTCGGACCGGCCGCTGTGGTCGCAGATGTCGTTCAGCGCCGCCGAGGAGAATTTCAACAGCTGCGCCCGGTACGGCATCGACGCCCAGGTCTTCTGGCCGAGTCTCGGCTACCTTCCGGTCACCGAGCTGGTGCTGCGCCGACTGCTGCCGTTGGCACACCACGGCCTGGACCGCTGGGGCCTCGACACGGCAGAGCGCGACCGACTGCTGAGCATCATCGAGCAGCGCTGCCTGACCGGCCGCAACGGCGCCACCTGGCAGGTGGCGACGCTGCACCGCCTGGAGTCCGCCGACCACCTCGACCGGCCGGAGGCGCTACGCGAGGTGGTCCGGCACTACGTGACGCTGATGCACAGCAACCGCCCCGTTCACGAGTGGCCGATCCCCTAACCTCCACCCGCCCCCGTCCCCACCCGCCACTCCCCCAGGGAGCACAGCGCGGGGCACGGACACGCGCGCGGGGCACGGGCCCGGGGCGCGCAAGATCGTCTCGGTTTCATTGAAATCGGGGTGTCCCAGTGGGGTAGACAGCCCGATTTCAATGAAACCGAGTGGATCATCGTAGATATCTCGGCAGGTGGGAGAGATTTACCGGACTCTGGTACGACCAGCCGACCACGGGCGGCAGCGGACGACGTGTAGACGCGGTCCGATGACGGAGCATGCACGGGCCCACGACGGCAGGCGCGCCCACCAGGGGCAGTCACGGGCGATGGACGGCGAGCGGCGGGCGAGCAGGCACCGCGCGAGCGGGCGACGCGGGCCCGCGACGAGCGGGCGACGGGCCCGCGACGAGCGGGCGACGGGCCCGCGACTGGCGGGCGAGCTTCTCTCGACCGGAGGGCCTGCGGGTGCGCTGGTCAGACTTTGAGCAGCACCTTCGTACACTCGTCCTGCTTCTTCTGGAAGATCTTGTAGCCCTTCGGGGCGTCGCGCAGCGGCATGCGGTGGCTGACGACGAAGCTCGGGTCGATCTCGCCGCGCCGGATGCGTTCCAGCAGCGGCCGGGTGTAGCGCTGGACGTGACACTGGCCGGTACGCATTGTCAGTGACCGGTTCATGAACGCGCCCATCGGGAACTTGTCGACGACGCCACCATAGGCGCCGATGACTGACACCACTCCGCCGGAGCGGCAGGCGAGGATCGCCTCGCGCAGCGCGAACGGACGCTCCGTCTCGGTGCGGGTGGCCTGCTTGGCCCTGTCGTACGCGTAGATGGCGGCGTTGCCGTGGTGGCCCTCCAGTCCGACGGCGTCGATGCACGCGTCGGGTCCCCGGCCGGCGGTCAGTTCGTTGAGGGTGTCGAGCACGTCGGTGTGCTCGTAGTTGATCGTCTCGGCGCCGGCGTGCTGTTCGGCGAGGCGCAGCCGGTACGGGAGCCGGTCGATGACGATGACCCGTTCGGCGCCGAGGAGGCGGGCGCTGGCCGCGGCGAGGAGCCCCACCGGCCCGGCACCCCAGACGGCGATGACCTGCCCGGGTTTGATGTCGCACATCTCGGCGCCCATCCAGCCGGTCGGGAACACGTCGGCGAGCGTCACTGCCTGGTCGTCGGGGATCTCGTCGGGCACCTTGAGCGGTCCGATGTCGGCGAACGGCACCCGGGCGTACTCGGCCTGGCCGCCTGCGTACCCGCCGAGCAGGTGGGAGTAGCCGAAGATGCCGGCCGGCGAGTGGCCCATGACCTTCTCGGCGATGCCGGCGTTGGGGTTGGAGTTCTCGCAGACCGAGTAGAGGCCACGTTGGCAGGAGGAGCAGTGCCCGCAGGCGATCGGGAAGGGCACCACGACGCGGTCGCCCGCTTTGAGGTTGCGAACCTGCGGGCCGACCTCGACGACCTCGCCCATGAACTCGTGTCCGAGGATGTCGCCCTTGCGCATCGCCGGGATGTAGCCGTGGTAGAGGTGCAGGTCGGAGCCGCAGATCGCGGTGGTGCTGATCTTCACGATCGCGTCGCGGGCGTTCATCAGCTTCGGGTCGGGCACGTCGATCACCTTGACGTGGTCGGTGCCCATCCAGGCGGTGGCCTTCATGCGGGATCCCCTGAGGTGTGTCGCGGTCAGCGGCGGGTGTCGGGCAATGGTTGGGCCGGGCGCTGCATGACCTGCTGGCGCACGGAGATGCCGTTGGGGCTGCCGTCGGAGCGGACCACCTCGCCCGCCTCCAGCATCTGCTTGAACCGGCGTAGGTCGTCGCGGACCTGCTGCTCGGGTTCCTCACCGAACAGCTTCGCCACGGCGCGGCCGAGCGACCCGGCGGGCGGCGCGTAGGCGAGCTGCACGCGTACCTCGGTGCCCCGGTCGCCCGGCGCCGGCAGGAAGCGGACGCGACCGGCGTTGGGCACCTGGGCGCCGGGCATCGACCGCCAGGCCACGGACCGGTTCGGCTGATCGTCGATGATCTCGGCGTCCCACTCGATGTGCCGGCCGGCGGGGCCGCGGGCGATCCAGTGCGAGCGGCGCAGGTCGTCGGCACGCACCGACTCCAGGTGGGCCATGAACCGGGGCAGGTTCTCCAGGTCGCGCCAGAAGCGGTACGCCTCGGCGGGCGAGCGGTTGACGGTGACGCCGAGACTGATCCGGATCATGCGGTCGCGGGCGCGGCGGGCACGCGTCGCGGCGACGGCGACGGCGAGGTCGACGGCGGTGATGCCGGCGATCACTGCGGTGGTCAGCGCGAGCCGTCGGCGTCGCTCGCCACGACGGTGCGCCAGCGCCCGACCGAGCAGCGACAAATCCAGCGCGTCGCCGGCCACCCGGGTCCATACCCAGCCCCCCGGATGGCGGCCGGCGACCAGGGCTGCGCCGTGCGAGAGCTCCCGCAGACCGACAGCTCGGATGATCGCCACCGCCGCCGGGGAGTCGTCGACCCCGGTGAGGCGGGCAAGGGGGGTGGGTTCGGCCAGCGCGCCGACGCCGAGCGCGAGGCTCAACCAGCCCAAGGTACGTGGCAGGGCTTTCCTGGGTGGCGACCCGTCCAGCTCCGGTAGGCGTACCCCGTCGACATGGTCCACGTCCGGTCCTCTCCGCTCGGCGTGCCCGCCGGCGGCGCGGCGGCGCGGCGGTGGTGCCGCCACCGTGACGCTATGCCGTAGCCCCACCTCCGGTGTCCGTTTCTGCCCAGAACGCCTCCCCGACATGAGCGTCTTGACGTCACCTTGGCGACACGACACGCACGCATCGGGGCTGGGTCGCTACGGTCGGGCTGCCGCCACGCTCCGGAAGGGACTCCGTCATGAGCCGTGCCTCGGTCCGTCTGATCGCCATCGCCTCCACCGTCGCACTCCTCGCCGTCGAGGCCATCGCACCGCCCGGCGCCCACGCCGCTCCCCCGCTGCCGGCGGCGTCCGCCACAGCGGCCACGACGTCGAAAACCGCCACGCCCGGCGGTGTACGGAGCGTGGTCCGGGACGCCCGCACCGGAGCACCGGTCCCCCGGGCCTGTGCCGCACTCGTTCCCGTCGACCTGGTGGCGCTGACCTCGGTCATGCTCGGCGAGGAACAGTCCGGCCGCCACGCCGGCTGCACCGACGAGCAGGGAAATCTGAGCGTCGACGGGGTAACGCCCGGCCGCTACCGCCTCCTGGTCCGGCCGTCCGACACCGCCCGGCACGGCTCGCAGTGGGTGGGGCGACACGGCGGCACCGGCGAGCGGGAGCGCGCCCAGGTGATCCAGGTGCGCGGGGGCGCGGTGACCAGGGCCCCAGAGGTACGCCTCGACCCGCCGGGCACGATCGTCGGGGTGGTGACCGACGCGGCCACCGGCCAGCCGATCTACGGCGCCAGCGTGCTTGTGGTGCCATTCCTTCCGCATCCCAAGTACGGCGACAACGGCGTCCTCACCGACGAGCAGGGCCGCTACACGGTGACCGGTCTCGGGCCGTACCACTGGCCGTTGCAGTTCACAGCGATCGGGCGGGCCACCCAGTGGTCCGGCGGCGTGGCCAACCGCCTGCTGGCCCGGCCGGTGCGGGTACGCAGCGACCGGACGGTGACGGCGAATCAGGCGCTCACCGCCGGGACGGTGGTCAGCGGATCGGTCCTGGTCGACGAGTTGGCCACCTACGCCCAGGTGGTGGCCTTCAACACGGTCACCGGTGACCTGGTCGGCGTGGCGGACGCCGGTAGCTCGTACACGCTGCGTCTGCTTCCGGGGCAGCGGGTGAAGCTGCGGTGCGACTGTTCGTACCGGCTGCCGGAGTGGCACCGCGACGCCGCCGGCTTCGACACCGCGACCCCCGTGCCTGTCGGACGGGCGCCTGTCGTGGTCGACTTCGACCTGGGCTGATCCGTTAGGTCCGGCGTCATATCCTGACCGCCCACTGGAACCTTCTTCCCAGCCCGTTGGTGGGAGTGGTGGAGAAGGGAGGTGACGGTGTCGGACGGCGATCTGATCTCCGAGCTTTACGCCGGCTGTTTCCGACGGCTGGTGGTCCAGTTGTACGCGGTGACCGGTGACCTGAACGAGGCGCAGGAGGCAGTCCAGGAGGCGTTCACCCGGGCACTGGTGTCGCCACGGCGGTTCGCCGGACTGGAGAACCCGGAGGCGTGGCTGCGCAGGGTCGCGGTGAACTGGGCCCGCAGCCGGTACCGCCGCCGCCGCGTGCTCGACGGCCTGCTGCGCCGCATTGGCCCGCCGCCAGCCGTCGCCGACCACTCCCCGGACCACCTCGCCCTGCTCGCCGCCCTGCGCGTACTGCCCGAGGGGCAGCGGCACGCCCTGGCGCTGCACTACCTGGTCGACCTGCCGGTGGACGAAGTCGCCGCCACGTTGGGTGTCTCGGCCGGAACGGTGAAGTCCCGGCTGTCCCGGGGACGGAACGCCCTGGCGGCGCTGCTCGCCGAACCCGAGAGAGCCGTACCCGAGAGAGCCGTAGCCGAGAAAACTGCCCACACCGACACCACGGAAACCGGGAGGATCGATGTCCGGTCGTGAGTTCTCCGAATTCGACGTGGACGTTGTCGCCGAGGCCGTCCGGCAGCCGCCCGTCGAAGAGCTGCGATCCGCGGCCCGGTCCCGCCGACACCGGTCGATCGCGATGGTAGCGGTCGCCCTTGTCGCGCTGTCCGGTCTCGCTGTTGTACCGCTGGTCGGCGAGCCAGACCGGGCCGCCCCAGTCGACCCGGCGAAGCGGTCGCCCGCGCAGTTCAGGGAACTCACACTGACCGGGCCCGATTCCGGGGTCGACGTGCGGCAGGACGGTTGCGTCCTGCACTTCACGTACACCGGCGACGGCGGCCGGAGTTGGTCGGACTGGGACGCGGCGCGCTTCGAGGGCACGAGATGTACGGCCGGTATCGCCACCGCGACGCCGGGCAGCAGCGTTGACTTCTCCGTACTCGGTGAGCGGTCCTACCTGGTCACGGACTCAGGGCTGCCCCGCCTCTCCACCGACTACGGCCGTACCTGGCGGGACGGAAACTCCGCGATCGTCGCCGTACCCACGTTCCCGGCGACGGCCCGACCCGTCCTCTGCGGGTTCGGCTGTGGACCGTTGGCGGAGCCGCTGGCGGTGGACCCGTCGAGTGGAACGGTGTATCGGCTCACCGCCAAGGCGCCCTCCTGGCGTCCGCTGTTCAGCCTCTACCCGGCAGCGGACGGCAGCATCTGGGCGATCTACCGGATGGGAGGCACCTCGGGATCGACGGTGGCCCGCAGCGTCGACCGGGGCGCTACCTGGACCACCTGGGAGGTGGGAGACGATGCGAGCGCTGTGTCGGTGGTCGGGCTCAACGACCGGGAGGGGTACCTGCTGGTCGCCCCGCGGGAGACGACCGGTGGGGTGAAGCTCCTGAGGACCACGGACGGTGCGAAGACGTGGACGGACACCGGCGCCGACCTGCCGGTGGAAACATACTACGACCTCACTGTCGGGTCGGACGGATCCCTACTGGTGATCACCCCGGGCGGGGGTACCGAGCCTGAACGGCGCGCGAAGCTCCTGGCCAGCCGGGACAGCGGGCGGCATTTCACTGTCGCGCGGGAGTACGGCCGGCTCGTCGGCTCGGTCAGCGTCGCGCCCGGCTACGCCTGGCTCTTCGGGCGCGACGACGGGTCGACTGGAGAGCCTGACCACGCCCTGGTCACCACCGACGGGATCACCTGGTCGCGCGTCACGCTCGCGCCGTGAGCCGTGGGCGATGCGGCCACCCCTCGACCTGGGTCACGGATCCCGCCGGTGGAGCCTTCGCCGTGAAGGTTAGCGGCCACGCACAGCGGGTAGCCGACGGGTGCTCCTACCAGCGCCCGCGGAGGTCGGATGTCGGCGACCAGTGCCTTCTTCGAACGCTTGGCGGCTACCGACCATGATCCACGGTTCGACAAGGTCCGGGGCAGCATCCGGTTCGACATCCGCGACGGTGACCATGTGCAGCGGTGGCTGCTGGCCATCGACCACGGCCGTCTGCGGGTGACGCAGGACGACGGCCCCGCCGGGACTGTGATCCGGGTGTCCGCGCAGGTCGCGGAGTCGATGGCGCTGGGCCAGATGAACGGCTTGGCGGCGATCACCCGCGGCGAGATCCTGGTCGACGGTGATCTGGCTCTGGCGTTACGGGTCGGCCGGCTGTTTCCGTCGGAGGTCGAGGTACGGCGCGGTGCCGCCGCCGAGCCGACGAACGGGACCAGATGAGGGACATCCCGGGCACCGTGTCGTGCCTCGACGGCAGCACCTTCATCGTCTCGGACGCCAGCGGTGACGTGGAGTCGTCGTCGAGCGCGCCCGTGGGGCTGTTCGCCGCCGACACGCGCTTCCTGTCCCGCTGGGTGCTGACCGTCAACGGGGAACGCCTGAACGCGTTGTCGGTGGACGACAGCAAGTACTACGAGGCCACGTTCTTCGTGGTGCCGGGTGGGGCTGTCGACTACGTGCAGGCCGACGTGTCGGCGATCCGGCGGCGCTGGATCGGGCCGGACCTGACCGAGTCGCTGACGATCTTCAATTACGGCGATGAGGACGTCGACCTGGACGTACGACTTGAGGTGGCTGCCGACTTCGCCGACATCTTCGAGATCAAGTTCGACACGCACGACAAGGTCGGCAGTCACTACACCGAGATCGAACCGACCGAGTTGCGGCTGGGCTACCGCCGCGGCACGTTCCGCCGCGAGGTCTCGGTGACGGCAAGTGAGCCGGCAACCTTCGACCCGCAGGGGCTGCGGTTCACGTCGCGGCTGCGGCCCGGGGAGCAGTGGTCGACCCGGTTGGACGTGGTGATGCGGGCGCTCCGCCCGGACGGTGTCGATCTGCGGACCGCCGTGCGGGCGCTCCGCCCGGACGATTCCACACTGCCCGAAAGCGTGCGGGAGTGGGTTGCGCAGGCCCCGACACTGGACACCGACAACGTCCCGCTCCAACAGGTCTACGAGCGCAGCCTTGTCGACCTGGCGGCGCTGCGCTTCGCCCCGCTCTCGCTGAGCGGCGCCACCGTACCCGCGGCCGGGTTGCCCTGGTTCATGACCCTGTTCGGGCGCGACAGCCTGCTGACCTGCCTTCAGACCCTGGCCGTCACGCCGTCGTTGACCCCGCCGACGCTACGGATCCTCGCCTCGCTACAGGGCGCCCGCACCGACGACGTACTGGAGGAGGATCCCGGTCGGATCCTGCACGAGTTGCGCTACGGGGAGTCGGCGGCGTTCGAGGAGCAGCCGCACTCCCCCTACTACGGCACCGTGGACGCCTCACCGCTGTTCGTGGTGCTGCTCGACGAGTACGAGATGTGGAGCGGCGACCGGGCTCTGGTGATCGAGTTGGAGCAGGAGGCCCGCGCGGCTCTGGAGTGGATCGACGCGTATGCGGACCTGAACGGGACCGGCTACATCTGGTACGAGCGGCGCAACACTGCCACCGGTCTGGAGAACCAGTGCTGGAAGGACTCCTGGGACAGCATCTCCTTCACCGACGGGAGGCTGCCGGGTTTCCCGAGGGCGACATGCGAAGCCCAGGGATACGCCTACGACGCCAAGATCCGCGGCGCGCGGCTGGCGCGTACCGTCTGGGGTGATCCTGACTTCGCCGACCGGTTGGAACGCGAGGCGGCAGCCCTGTACGACCGCTTCAACAGGGACTTCTGGCTCGACGACCGTGGCTACTACGCGCTGGCGCTCGACGGCGACGGGACGCCTGTCGACAGCCTGTCGTCGAACATCGGCCATCTCCTGTGGAGTGGCATCGTGCCGCCGGAGCGCGCTCCGAGGGTGGTCGAGCACCTGATGGGTCCGGCGCTGTTCTCCGGCTGGGGCGTGCGCACCTTCGCCGAGGGGCAGGGCCGCTACAACCCGTTGGGCTACCACAACGGCACCGTGTGGCCGTTCGACAATTCGTTCATCGCGTGGGGCCTGCGCCGGTACGGGTTCCGCAGCGAGGCGGGGCGCATCGCCGAGGGGATCCTGTCCGCAGCGACCTACTTTCAGGGGCGGCTGCCGGAGGCGTTCAGCGGGTTCGACCGCTGCACCACCCGCTACCCGGTCCGGTACCCGACGGCCGGCAGCCCGCAGGCGTGGTCCAGTGGCGCGTCCATGCTGCTCATCCGAACGATGCTCGGCATCGAACCGCACGAGAATCATCTCGCCGTCGATCCGGCGCTGCCGTCGGCGTACGGCCGGATCGCGCTGCTGGACATCCCGGGCCGTTGGGGCAGGGTGGACGCCTTCGCCCGCCAGCGTCCCGAACGGTCCAGCTGAGGGTGCCGGGCGACGGGGACGCCGGCCGGCGTGGGCAGGTGCGCCACGCCGGCCGGTGTCAGAGCTGCGATGGTCAGAGAACGAACGTGACGCCGGCGGCCTTGCACGCGGTGGTGATGTCCTTGCCGGCCTTCTCGAAGGCCGGGTTGTCGGCGGCGGTCGCCGGGTCCGCTGCCGCCGCGGCCTTCGCCGCTTCGGCGCCGAACGTCTTCAGGGCAGTGGCCAGCTTGCTGTCGCCGCCGGCCGTGGCCAGGGTGGTCACCCTCTCCTCCAGCCCCGCGAGGATCTTCTTGTAGTCGGCCGCCGACGGCTCACCGGCCGAGACGATCTTCAGCAGCTCCGCCTTCATCTCGTCGCTGGCCTTCTGCGCCGACTCGCAGATCTCCTTGTCGCTCATGGCGGGCGCGGTGGGCGAGGGTGCGGCGGAGGTAGCTGCTGCGGACGTGGGGGCGGTGGTCGTGGACCCGGCGGTCGTCGCCGCATCTCCGTCACCGCAGGCGGCGAGAGCCGTTGCGGCGGCGAGGATCAACACGGCGGAGGCAATTCGAGAGGACTTCACGGACGGGCACGATAACCGATGCCCCGGCAATGATCAATTTGGTTGCGGGGCACCGCCCAATCACGACGGACGCGCCGATTCCGTACGGCTGAGGTTGCCGAGCGGCCCTCCTCTGTCGGTGTGCGGGTCTACGCTCCGGACCGAGCAAACCAACCGACCGGGGGTAGGGCATGGGCCACATCCACATCGAGCTGTTCGCAACTCTCGACCTCGTCGGGCAGGCGCCCGGCGGTCCCGACGAGGACCCGGAGGGGTTCCCGTTCGGTGGCTGGCAGGCACCCCTGCTGGACGAGGTTTCCGGTGCGCAGGTCTACGCCGCGTACGAGGGCACCGACGCCCTCCTGCTCGGCCGACGCACGTACGACATCTTCGCCGCGTACTGGCCACACCAGGAGAGCGGCCAGGACAACGCCATCGCAACGCTCTTCAACAGCGTCCCGAAATACGTGGCGTCCCGCGGCGAGCCGGATCTGTCCTGGGCGGGCTCCACCCAGCTGGGCCCGGACCTGGCTGGCGCGGTGCGCGAGATCCGTGACCGGCACGAGCACGTGAAGGTCGTCGGAAGCCTCAACCTGGTGCAGACCCTCCTGCGCGAGAAGCTCTTCGACAGGCTCGACCTCTGGGTGCACCCGATCGTGCTGGGCGTCGGCAAGAAGGTCTTCGACGGTGGCGAGGTGCCCACGAACCTCACCCTCCTCGACCCACCGGTGGCCAGCCCGACGGGCACCGTCTACCTGCGCTACGGGCTCGCCGAAGGCGCCCCCGGCACTGGCGACATGAGCGCACCCGACCGTGGTCAGAGCTGAGTCGCGGTCAGCGCTGACTCGCGGTCAGGACTGTAGGGACCAGTCGGCGTCGCCGTCGGTGACGGTGGCGTCGCTGAAGTGCCCCGGGGCGGCGTCCGGCCAGTTGCCGCCGGGGAAGGCGCTGGCGTCGATCGCTTCCCCGTGCAGCGCCACCATCTGGGTGGCCTGCGCGCCCAGCACCGCCGTCAGGGTGCTGACCGCCGCGATGATCATTCCGGTGTTGACCGCGGCTTCCTCGATGATGAGGGCGGCGCCGGCCCAGGAGAAGACCACGCTGCCGAGGGCTGCCAGCGCGGCGATTGTCGCGATGATGAACTTGGTCAGGATGACGGCGATCGCCACGTAGAAGGCAAGGCCAGCCACCGCGCAGGTGTTCAGGGCGGTGGCGGTCTTGTCGGCGATCACCCCGATCCGGGCTGCGGCGTCCGACTGGGGCTTGATCTGCTTGATGTAGGCGTCGGCGGCCTGGCCGTGCCACACGCGGGCCACACCGAGCTGTTCCGGCTTGAGTTCGCCGGACACGTCGGTGGCAAGCCCGCGCACACCCTGCCACTCCGATGCGGTGAAGAAGAACGTCACCGGTGCGGCAGCGCCCTTGAGCAGTTCAGCGATCTTGTCCAGGATCGCCGAGCCGAGTTCGAGGAGCTTGTTGCCCACCCAGATCAGGCGATCGGCGATGTCCTGGGTGATGAACCACCGATCGACGGCCCTGCGGACCGTCGGCTCGACCTTGTCGAGCTTGTCCGAGAGGTCCGTCATCGTGGACGAGAGCTTGTCCATTGTGGCTTCGTACTGGGCGAGGGTGAATGACATCCGGATCGATCCCCAGGTCAGTAAAGGTTGTTGAGCGCGTGGGCGTTGTTGGCGTCTTCGGCGTCGTAGGTGTCGGCGACAGTGCGCAGCGTGGTGGCGATCTCGGTCATCCGCTGCTGACCCTCCCGGCAGCGGGAGGTGATCTGGTCGGCCGCCTCGTCGTACGGCTTCACGAGGAGCTGGAAGAGACCCGCCTCCAGTGCGGTCATCCGCAGCCCGTCGGCCTTGCTGGTGATGGTCGCCATCGTGTCGCTGTGCCGCAACCACATGCCCGCCTCGGTGCGCAGCGTGTCGGTGGCGACCTCGACGTCCTTCTTGCTGGGGGGCGGGGTCATGTCTGGTCCTTCGCGGATTGCGCCGATCGTTGCAGGTCATTGAGGGTTGCCAGGGTTTCGGCGAACAGCTGATCCAGCTCGCTGGGGCCGGCCGCCTGCCGGGACGCGTCCGCCAGGTCGGCGCGAGCAGCTGCGACGGCCGAGGTCAGCGCGGCGGTCAGGTCGGCGCCGCCCTGCGTTTCCAGCCAGTACGGCTCCGCCTCGCATGACAGCAGGCCGGCTGCTGAGACGGTGACGACTATCTGGCCCGATGCGTCAGTGCCGGTGCCGGTGGCGGCGATCGGCGACAGGGCCGCGTACTCGTCGATGTTGTCGGCGGCACGCAGCACGTCTTCGACAAGTTCGTCGAGCGGGCGGGGCCGCGCGCGGTCCACCTGGTCCCGCATTGCGGCGGGCAGCGGATCGGCGGTCTCGGCCGGAGGCTCCCCCGGTTGGTCGGCTCGCTGGTCTGCCGCGTCGTCGGGCAGCGCCTCGGAGACCGCAGCCATCCGCTCCACGGCAGCCGCCTCACAGGCCTCCAGCACCGCCGCTGTCAACTGCTCGGCGGCAAGTCGCCGCCGCCAGCCCGGCTCCACGGCGATGGATTCCGGCGATCCGTCGGAGCCCAGCACCACCTGAACGGCGCCGGTGGCATCGGTTGCCACCACCTGCTCCGGCATGCTCGCCTGGGCTTCGCTCAGGATGCCCTGGAGGCCGAGGGCGTAGCTTCGCAGTTCCTGCAAAGACCGGACGATGTCGTCGGTCACGAACGATCCTCTCCTAGCTGCTCGAACCGCTTTCGCAACCGGTCACCACCAGCTGTCGCGCGGACCCGGACCATCTGCCGGGCCACCGCCGCCATGGCCACCGCGCCCACCACCAGCAGTACGCCGAGGAGAACGTCGGTGCTCGCCTCCGACCTTGCCAGGCAGCCGATCCCGAGCACGACGACGAGGAGCGCGAATGCGAGAAGCGGCCCCGCGATGGCCCACCGGCGACCGCGCGACCACTGCCGCGCCCCGTACCAGACGACCACCGACGCCACCGCGCCGACCGCCGTCAGCGCCAGCGCGATGAGCAGCACCGTCACTGACGCCGCCCGGCCGAACACCGCCTGGTCCGCCGCATCGGTCGACCCGAGCCACACAAAGAGGGCGGGCGCGACGCAGAACGCGGCGACGATCCCCCACACCGGACCCGTGTCCCGCCCACGCGGGCCGGTCAGTCCTTCGCTCATGGTCAGCGAGCGTATCGGCTCGTGTCGCAACCGTCAGTCCAGCCATGGTCACCGATGAACAACAAGTGGCTGCCGCAGGTGAAACACCGGACCGACCTGCGACAACACGTCCCAAGCCGGTGTCCCACTTTGCGGGGACGGCGGACAAGGAGGAAGCCCTGTCCTACGAGCGGGCGCCGCCGGCCAGCGCGAAGGCCACCAGGATCGCGGCGGCCAGTGGCACTGCCACCGCGACGGCGAGTGCCCGCTGACGATGGGACCGGCCGGTGAGCACGACGATCAGCACGCCCAGCGCGAGGTCGATGGCGACGTTCCACCACGCGCCGGAGGAGTAGTCGGGGTCGGTCGCCTTGCCGGCGAACCGGGCCGCCTCCTCGAAGAAGACGGCTGCCGGCAGCGCGACGCCGACGACCTGCCGCCAGCCCGTGCCCCGGGCCCAGGTGCCCGCGGTGCCGAAGACCACCCCGGCGAGCACGCCGAAGAACATCCAGACCAGCGATGTCGGCGCCCAGAGGACCGCGAGGTCGTCGCCTTGCAGAAGGGCCGCCGCGAGGTAGTAGCTGGGCACGGCGACGACGAGCAGGACGGTGGCGCCGAGGGCGGCGCGGAGCCACCCGGATCGCACCCAGTAACCGAAGAGGAAGGCGGCAACCGCCCAGGTCGCTGTGGAGTTGCCGAGTTCGGCGATGGGGAACGGCAGCCACTTGATCCAGCAGAAGTCCAGAAAGCCGAGCAGCAGGCCGCCCACCACGGAGGCGAGCGCCACCGTCCGATCACCAGGTCGCATGGCGGCAGAGCATACCGAGTATGCCCGGACCGGTTTGGCACCCCGTCGCCCCCGCCGCCCCCGCCGCCCCCGCCGCCCCCGCCGCCGGATCGTCAGCCGGTCCGGGCGCGGAGGCTCCGCGCCAGGGTGGGGATCATCACCGCCGCAGGGACAAGGTGCAGCGCGAGCAGGGCGGCGATGGTGGCGGCGTCGGCCCCGGAGAGCAGGGGCGGAACCATCGACATCGCGGTCAGCGCCACCGTCGTCCACACGAACCGGTCGGCCGGGCGGGCGCTCCAACGGAGAAACGCGACGGCGATGACGACGCCCGCGACCGAGAAGACGCCGGTCAGGAAGGCGAACCCGCCCAACGGGATCTTCTCGCCACCGTCGGGGATCTCGAAGTCGACACCGGCGGCCCGGGCGAGAGCGGCGGCGAGGGTGGTGACGACCATCGCGACGAGCGCGGCAAGGAGGCCAACGCCGACCAGGCTGCGGTATCGGTGGGTACGCCCGGTCCGGCCCGATGCCCGATCCGCGACGATCCCGGTGTCATTGGTGCTGCTCATGTCGTTCCTCCACTCGGTGTCGGGCGTACGTCGGGACTACTTCGCGCCATCGGCCGGCAGGCGCTCGGGCAGCCCGAGGCGGGGGAACTGGTCGTTGTGGAAGATGGTGATCTCGGTGATCTCGCCGCCGGTGACGCGCAGGACGTCGATCGTCAGAGGCAGGTACGCGTTCTCCTGCTCCTGCCAGTGGTAGAAGGCGACGGCGGGTTGCCGGTTCACTGTGGTGGGGATGCCACGCAGGCCCGTCATGCCGTCGAAGCCGTCCTCGATCCAGCTGGCCACTACCGCGTCGCGTCCCACGTACACGCCGGGGGTCGGTGGCATCGAGGATCGGACGTCGTCGCGCAGCATCGCAGCCAGCGCCGGCACGTCGGTGGCCACGCTGGCGTCGGTGAAGCGGCGTACCAACTCGCGCGTCCGGGCGTCCTGCTCGTCGCCGGTCCAGTCCTGCCGCTCGGCGGGAAGGTGCTCCCGCATGCCGGCGCGGGCGCGCTGCAAAGCGCTGTTGACCGAGTTGACGGAGTCCCCGAGCAGCTCCGCGACGTCCTTGGCCGGCCAGCCGAGGACGTCGCGCAGGATCAGCACGGCGCGCGGGCGCGGCGCGAGGTGCTGGACGGCGACCAGGTACGCCAGCTCGATGGTCTCCCGCGCGACGGTCATGGCCTCCGGCTCGTCCGCGTCGCCTGCGGGCAGCTCGTCGAGCAGCCGGTCGGGGTAAGGCTGCAACCACAGCACCTCGCCGCCGGTGGCGGGCTTCGGGCGGTACTTGGCGAGCAGGTCCAGGCAGGCGTTGGTGGCGATGCGATACAGCCAGGCGCGGAACGTGGACCGTCCCTGGAAGGTTTCGCGCCGCCGCCAGGCGCGCAGGAACGTCTCCTGCACGGTGTCCTCGGCGTCCTCGAAGGACCCGAGCATCCGGTAGCAGTGCACGTGCAGTTCCCGCCGGTGGCGCTGCGCCAGCCCGGTGAACGCCGGCTCGTCGACCTCGCTCAGATCGCCCACGCCCCGCTCCTTCAGCCGCGTGTCCGTAGTCATCACGTCATCCTTCCGCCTCGTCGTGTCCTGTCGTAGGTGTGACGGGCGCGGGCGTGAGAACTCATCACCGGGTCGGCGTGGATGGCTGAAGCGGATGCGGTTTTGCCGCGTCCGCTCGGGGAGCGAGCGGACGCGGCAACCGGGGATCCGTGCTGTCAGGCGGTGAGTTGCCGAAGCATCTCGGCCGAATCGTGCAGGGCCGTCATCTGGACGAACCGTCCGTCGCTGACCTTGTAGATGGCGTACTCGACGATCTCGAAGGACCTGCCGGACGGCGGCACTCCGAGCCACTCCTTCACCGGCGTGCCGGTGTTGATGGCGCGTACGGCGATGCGGTCGCGGTCGAACAGCAGTTCCTTGACCTCCCAGCGCAGGTCCGGAACGGCGTCGACGTCGTGCTTCTGGACGGCGAGGACGTCGTCCCGGGTGCCGGGCTCGCCGTTGAGCATCACCGTGTCGTTGATGAACTCGTCCATGCCGTCGAACTTGTGGGCGTTGAGGTCGGCGACGTAGCGCAGGTACCAGTCACGCAGGTTGTTGTCAGTCATCAGATTTTCTCCTGTTTCTCCGTGTCACCAGTTCAAGGGGCCGAACTCGTCGGTGAAGGTTGCGGTCGGGCCGTCCGGGCCGAGGGTGGCCAGGCGTACGACGGTCTTGGCGCTCTCCGCCGCCGGTCGTCCGATTCCGAGGAAGGCGGTCATGTCGGTGGCGGTGGCGCCGGGCTCGAGTGCGTTGAACTTGATGCCCGGATTGGCCTTGGCGTACTGGACCGTCAGCATGGTGGCCGCCGACTTGGACGCCGAGTAGAGCACCGCCGAAAGGTTGTATTCGGGCCGTTCCGGGTTGGTGACCGCCCAGAAGGACCCCATGCTGCTGGACAGGGTGACCACCGTCGGGTTCGACGACTGTCGCAGCAGGGGCAGTGCCGCCTCGGTGACGCGGACGATCCCCACCGCGTTGGTGTCGAACATCCGCAGAGCGGTGGGGCCGTCGACGGGGTCGACGACGAGGATGCCCGCGTTGTTCACGAGGACGTCGAGCCGACCCTCCGCCGAGTTGATGGTCGCCAGGGCACTGTTCACCGACGCATCGTCGGTGACGTCGAGTTGCACGAACCGTGCGCCCAACTCGGCTGCGGCCTTCTCGCCCCGCTCGACGTCCCGGGCGCCGATGTAGACGTTGTGGCCCAGGTCGAGAAGCTGTCTGGCGGTCTCGAACCCGATGCCCTTGTTGCCACCGGTGATGAGCGTGACGGTCATTCGTATCTCCTACGTGTGGTGCCCCGGTTTTGTACCGCTCGGTTGCCAATCACCGTAACAGGGTTTTGTACTGGTCGGTTGGTGACGCCGGTCACGATCTGTACCGAGCGGTAGACTGATGCCATGACCACTGCGACACCGACGGGCGGACGCCCCCGGGGCTTCGACGAGGAGACGGTCCTCGACCGGGCGACCGAGGTCTTCTGGCGACACGGCTACGAGGGCGCGTCGTTGAGCGACCTCACCAAGGCCATGGGCATCAACCGACCCAGCCTGTACGCCACGTTCGGCAACAAGGAGCAACTGTTCGAGCGCGCCTTCACCCGCTACCGCGACACCCAGGCGGCAAACGCCCGCGCCGCACTCGACAAGCCCACCGCGTACGCCTCGATCGAAGCGTTCCTGCGCGCCAGCGCCGACGGCCTCACCGACCGTGCCCACCCGGCGGGCTGCTTCTCGATCCAGGGCGGCCTGGCCTGCTCGCCGGAGAACGCCCGCATCTCCGAGATCCTGGCCGCCGGCCGCGCCGCCACCGAAGCCGCCCTGGAAGAACGGCTGACCCGCGCCGCGACGGAGGGAGACCTCCCCGACGGCGTGGACCCCCGCGCCCTGGCCCGGTTCGTGATGGCCCTCAGCGAGGGGCACGCCGTGCACGCCGCAGCCGGCGCGAGCCGCGAGGACCTCCAGGCATCTGTCGCCATCGCCCTACGAGCCCTGGCGCTGAGCCCCTGAGCCCCGCCCCCGGCGCGCTCCGCGCCCGAGCCCCTGGCACGCTCCGCCCCTCCGGCACCACCGTGGCCCTCGCGGCGGTCACCTCCGGGCCTACTACTCGCCAAGATCCGCGCAACTTCCCGGATAGTGCTGCCTCCTGGGGCGCCGGAGACAGCACTATCCCTGATGTTGCGCGGATCATGGGACGAGCATCAGGATCGGCGGGCGCTTTCTGATCAGCTTTTGGTCTTGCTGCGACGGGTCTGTCGACGAGGGGTGTCGCCGCCGGCAAGTCGGGTGAAGGTGAGCATGTTCGCCAGCGCCACGGCGATGATCGCCAAGCCGACCTGGATCGCGAGGACGATCCAGTCCCAGCTCAGCACCGACACCCGTACGCTGGCTTCGTCGTCGACATGGAGCGCCTTGGCGACCACGGTGCCCAGCACCGCCGAGCCGACGCCGATGACGAACGTGGCGAAGAGGCCGATCCGTTGCCTCCCCGGCAGGATGAGTCGTCCGAGCAGGCCGACGAGGGCACCGATGAGCACCGCGCCGAGATAGCCATAAACCAGCATTGCCGTCTCTCCCCTCCAGCAGTGCCGAGATACATGCCCGATTCTCACGTTCCCGGAAACCCGGCCGGCTCCATGCCCGGCAACCCACGCTGCGGCTCGTCGACCCCTGGCCTAATCTATCGATGTCAATCGTTGCCGCCCTGAGGTGTACGACGGCTGGCCGACCCGATCCGGGTCCGATTTTCGGCCAGCTCACGTCGAGGAGAGGAATCCCGATCGTGAACGCCGAGAGTCGAACCATTTCGCGACTCCTCTCCGCCCTGTTGACCGCTGTGCTCGTCACCGGCCTGCCCCTGATCGGCGCTGGGCCGGCGGCGGCCGGGCAGACCAGCCTGCGGGCCGCCGACCCGAGCGTGATCCGCGTCGGCGGCACCTATATCTCCGTCCAATCGCTCAACGGCGGGATCGCCGTCCGACAGGCGGCCTCCCCGGACGCGCTTGCCGCCGCACCGGCGCGACAGGTGTGGACGGACAGCCACAACCTCGGTGAGGTCTGGGCCCCGGAGATCGTCACCGATGGTGGCCGCTACTACATCTACTTCTCGGCCGGGCGCGGCACGGCCCACCGCATGTACGCGATCCACTCGGCGTCACCGGCCAGCGGCTACACGGCCGAGCGGCAGCTCGCGCTGCCCGGCGGCAAGTGGGCAATCGACGGCAGCCTGTTCACCTTCAACGGCCAGCGGTGGTTCGTCTGGTCGGGCTGGGCCGGCGACACGAACGTCGAACAGAACATCTACCTCAGCCGGATGAGCGACCCGCTCACCCCGACCGGCAACCGGTACGTCATTTCCCAGCCGCGCGAGAGCTGGGAGCGCGTGGTGGGCAACCCGTTCATCAACGAGTCCCCGGAGGCGATCAGGGACCCGAACGGGCAGCTCCACATCGTCTACTCCGCCAACGGCAGTTGGAGTGATCAATACTGCCTCGCCGACCTGCGACTGCGCGCCGGCGGCGACCCCACGTACGTGTGGGACTGGTACAAGTCGAACGGCTGCCTGTTCGGCTCGAACCGGGCCACGATGATGGCCGGCTGGGATCCCACCCTGCACGTCAACGGCCCTGGTCACCACAGCTTCGTGCTGCTCAACGGTGACATCGCCACGAGCCCACCCGCCGGGCCGAGATTCCCGCTGATGTTCCACGCCGTACCCAAGGGCACCGCGTACTCGTGGGCGAACCGGTACTGGTACACGGGCACGTTCTGCTGGTGGGGCAACACCACCTACCGCCGCGCCAACGTGCCGGGCCCGACGGCCGACACCGGCTTCAGCCTCAAGTTCTTCGAGTGATCCGTTCCGTGCGCCCCTCCCCCCGCCCCCGTGATCATGAGGCTGCCGGGCGGTTTGATCTCGCCGCGGCCCGCCAACTTCATGATCACCGAAGCGGGATGTGGCTGGGACGGGTGGGCGGTGCCAGGCAACGCGGAGTTGATCTCAGCCGGTCGCCTGGGCGCTGCTACTGGCCACCGGCCACCTCGCCACGTGACCGGCGGTTAACGTCGCTGGCCAGCAGAAGGCAGCGTCGCCAGTCGCTGCACGCCGGCCGGCGCCGGGTGACCCGGGGCTGCCTCGGCGACGAGGGTACGGGCCGACCTCTGGTGTCGGCCGTCTCAGCAGTCGGTCCAACTCGCTGGGCGCAGTCGAGAGTCGTTCGTGGAGCCCACGACGAGGCCGTTGTCGGCGATTGCCCAGCCGAAGATGAGGCGGACATCGGGGACAGCGCCGTCCAGGGTGACGAGGCGGTCGCCGTGGATGACGGTATAGCCAGTGAGGACTGCGCCCCGGGCGTTGACGTCCTCCGTCGTTCCCCGCTCCAGGTTCACGGCGTTCGCCACACCGGTCCGCAGGTCCCAGCGCACCCAGGTGCCGTCCTCTCGGTCGTCGCTGCTGCCGATGCGGCCCACCGCCCACGTTCCCTGAGCCGCCCAGACCCCTGACCACCGGGCGCCCGGAGCGGTGAGCCGGTCGGTCGTTCCGTCGGGATGGCGTACCCAGCCAAAGTCGCCCGCGGTGCCGACGATGGTGCCGTCGTCGAAGATCTCCTGCGCGGCCGTGACGGGCGGGCTGTCGATCACCTCGACGGTGCCCGGTCGATCGACAGGCCAGAGCAGCGGGAGCGTCGTCTCGGTCTCCTCGACAGCGCCCTGGCCGATGATGTCGCCGCGCGAGTTGATTCCCCGCGGCCAGGTGCCGGAGACCGTCGTCGGGGCGGGCAACCACTCCAGGTGGCCGTTGCTGTAGCGCCAGGGGCGGTGCACGTTGTCGACGTAGGCGGTGCCGACGACCACTCCGTACCGGTTGATGCCTCCGAGACTCAGCTCCGCTGCCATGGGGACGACGGTGAGTCGGGGCTCGTTCCACACTCCTGGCCTGGGGTGGAGCGGCGGCACGGTCCAGAGCAGCAGTAGGGGCTGCCAGCCGTCGTCGGTGATCCGGTAGCCGAGGCCGGCGACGAACCGGCCAGTCGGGTCGACCTCCACGGCTCGACCGACCATATCCGCCGGTAGAGGCAGCGGGTGTAGCGCGCAGACCGAGGCGGTCCGGGGCGTCGTCGCGGCTGCGGCGACGCCGGGCAGGCCCAGCGTCGCGGTAAGTGCCCCGACGGCCATACCAGCCAGAACTCTGCTCCGAACAGTCCGGGTCATCGCTGCTCCCAGTGGTGTCTCCGTTATCGCACGACCGCCGTGTTACGAGCCCCGTTGCGGTGCAGCTGTTGAGGTGGTCCGTCGGCGAGAGGTTCGGTAGATGGGCTTGAGTCTATGCCCACTTGCCGTATTCGGGTGGTACACCGTGGACGATGTCCGCGGCCCGCTCGTCAGCTCTCCGGCGCGGCGGCCCTCACCGCACCCGGCAGCGGCAAGAGCGGCCTGAACCAACACCGCCCCGCCCACGGCCCACTCCCCCGCCGCCCCTGCCGCACGGCCGAACGTCGGCTCAGGTGGAACCGCGCGACGAATCGCGCCAAGCATTCCGACTATTTCTGGAATCGTGATTGGCGTGGCGGGCATGGTCCGATTCGGGGCGTACAACGAGGCGTAATCGCACCCAGTTGCCCATCCAAATCAGTCACACCCGCCAGCCAACCAAGCTCAATTAATACGATTCACGGACGGCCCTGCCGAGTCCTGAGGTCAGACGACCTTGAAACTGCGCAGGGGCGACTGGACGTTGTGGAGATCGCCGGTCGGGACAAGGTAGGAGACGCCGGTGCAGCCGGCGCCCGAGAACACCCTCAAGGTGTGGTCGGTGAGGTTCAACCAGCCCAGAAAGCCGACTGGGGTGGTGACGCACTCGGTGCCGAGCGGAACCGTGTATTCCATCGTGGCGCCGTTGAACCACTTCGACACGTGCAGACACACGGTGCCGTCGGCGTAGGTGCAGCTGTCGTTGGGCTCGGCCGCGACCGCGGGCGTGGCGGTCACCGCGATGGCCGCAGCGCTGATGGCCGTCGCGAGCAGGGCGGCTCGGGTGGACGGTGATGGGCGCATGCAATCCTCCTGTGGATAGAGGTGTCGGAAAGTTGGCATTGGAGGGGCCTCGCGCCCCTAAAAGCCAACTGACTAAACATTTGACGCCTCAATGAAGTGGATGTCAATGCGTCCGTCGCAATCATCGCCGATATGCCACCGCCGGCGTTTTCGTTCCTATTACGACGCACCCAGCCTCGATCGGTTCACGTGAACTTTATCTTTTTGTCCATCATGGATTCGGCGCAAGGTTCCCGGCAAAATTCGGCGGTTTCCGCTAGCGGAACGGCCTGCGTTCCACCCTGAGCCACGTCGCAGCACCAGCGTCTCGTTGAGGGACCGGTGCTGCGAGGTGAGCTTTCCGATCAACTGGTGAGGCCGACCAGCGTCGCCAGTCGTGCCACACCGGCCGCGCTGACTGTTCTCCGTGGACGACGGCTCGGTCAGCGAGCACTGCGCCCCCGGTGTTGACGTCCTGCGTCGATCCCAGCGCTGGGGCAGCGGCGTAGGCAGAAGGGATGGCCGGCTGGATCGCGCAGGACGCGAAAGCGGTCCGGCGCAAACTGCTGATCCTCCTTGACGGCTCCGAGTTCGATCGCACGCGCCTCAGCGTCGTCGAGGCTGGCTGGCTGCCCTCGATCGCCGGTGTGCGAGCCAACCTGGATCTCCGCCCTGGTCGGCGCCGCCGTCCCGGTCGCCTACCTGGCGGCAGTCCTGCCCGAGGTGCCGGGTACGGACGCGGCGAGGAGCGCCTATGTGGGGCCGATGCTCACCTCGATCGGCGTCGGGATCGGCGCGTGCATCGTCCTGGCCATCATGGCCGCCATGGCTTTGCCCCACAACGTGACACGGCGCGCGAGGCAACCGCCTCGCGGCCCGGTTCCACGCACCCGAAATCAAGGAGAGATCATGCAAACCCCTCAACGCCTCACCCGGGTCGAGAAGGAGCCACGATGCATGCGCTGACACGTACCGCCCGCGTCACCGGGCTGTTCTACCTCGGCAATGTCATCACCGCCGTACCCGGGCTCCTTATTGTCCGCCCGCAGCTCTTCGCAGCCGACGACCCCAATGCGACGCTGGCCAACCTGGTTACGCACGAGTCGCTCGCCCGCGCTGGCGTTGCCTTGGCGCTGGGCATGGTCGTCACCCAGACCCTTGCCGCCGCCTGGTTCTATCGCCTGTTCCGCACCGTAGACTCCTTTGCCGCGAGCGGGATCGCCGCCTTCGGCCTGGTCAGCGCGATCGTGGGCCTCGTGAGCGCGGCAATGTTGGCCACGGCGGTCGAGGTATCGGTCGACCCGGTCGGCGACGCGGCGGCCAACGTCCAGGTTCTGTACCTGGTCAGCGACGACCTGTGGGGCGTCGGAGCACTGTTCTTCGGCCTGTGGCTTATCCCCATGGGCTGGTGCGTGCTGCGCTCGGGCTGGATGCCCCACGTCCTGGGCTGGATCCTCGTCGGCGGCGGTGTCGCGTACGTGCTCAGCGCGTTCATCAGATACCTCGCCCCCGACGCACAAGTCGTGGCCGAGGCACTTACGTATCCCGCGTCCGTAGGCGAGCTCTGGATGGTCGGCTACCTGCTCGTCCGCGGCGTGCGCCGGCAGGCACTGGACGAAGCGCCGCCAACCGTTCCCACGCCGACGCGGGTGGCGAGCTGAAGCGTTGCTTTGACTCACGTACCAGTAGCCCAAACCAGGCGGCGAGGTGTGGTTCACACCAGATGTCGCCTTGGAGCGGTTCAAGCTGACGCCGTCGGCAGGCCGACCATTGGCGACGCCGACGTATGTGTTAGCTCGCGTACGCCTGCATTGAAGTGATCATGGCTTGGTCGTCGAAGGTCATGGTGTCGATGACCTCTCTGGTGGGGCCGTCTGCTGGTGTGGCGCGGAAGTGGAACGCGGCGTGGTGGTCGGCGATCGCCACCATCACGAGTTCCATTGTCCGTTGCTCGGTGAGCACGCCGGCAAAGTGCTGTTCGATGGCCGTTCGGCCGGTGACTGGGGATCCGCCAGCGGGGTCATGCAGGCGGGCATCCGGTGTGTAGAGATCCGCCAGTGCGGTAGCGTCGGCGGCGCCGACGGCGGCGAGGTGGGCCTCGATGGTGGCCCTGATCTGCTCCTTGCCGGCCACGATCAACCGTCGCTTTCCGCCGAAGGACCCGCAGCCGAGGCAGGTCGCGCTTGCCGGTCGAGGACGACGCAGAGGACACCGGTGTAGCCGGTCGTCGGATCTCCTCGCAGGTTCAGGATCATCTGCTCACCGCCGTCGGCGAAGATGCTGTCGGTGGCGTTGGTGGTGTCGCGCAGCGGCCGGCCCCGATAGGGCGGGCGACTGAAAACCTCGTCGGTGACATTGTCGGGAAAGTAGAGCTGGGTGGTCACCGAGCGGTCGCCGAGGTGCGCGATGAGGTGGATGTGCACGGTGCGGCTGACGTACCAGCCCGGGTAGATCGTGTTGAACGCGCACATCCCGCGCTCGTCGGTGCGCTGGCTGCCCCGCAGGTACGTCTCACCGGCGGCGATCACATCGTGCGGCACCGACTCCGAGGTGACCACCTGTCCCGGCCTCGCTTCGAATGGCGGGAAGCCGGAGTACCGGCCCTCGTGGTCGGCCTGCCAGACCTCGACGAGGACGTCCGCGAGGGGGGTGGTGGCGTCCGCCGCCAGTAGGCGTAGCCCAAGGCGCAGTGGGAGACCTTCGCGGTCCTCGGTGATCTCCCGACGCTCGGGGTGCACAGCTCGGTGGTATGGCCCCCGCGTCTGCTCGACCAACAACCGGCAGGTGACTCCGGTCGAGGCCAGTAGTTCGACGAGGTCCTCCTCCACGATGCCAGTATCGTCCGCCGTGCGTTGCGGCGCTGCGGTTCGCCGCCCGCCACCGGCGGAACCGATGCCTCTACCCAGGGAGCGGTGATGGCCGACGAGGCACCTGACCACTTCGAGCCCGAGGGCGGGCGGTGCTCACGCACCTGCTGATAGTCCGGGACATCGATTGGCCCCGCGAGTTCTATCGGCGGGTGGGCCTCCTCAGTTGTTTGCGAAGATCAACCGCCGTTAGCTGCACCCACGCCGGTACGGGGTCACCGAGGTCGGCGGCGTCCGCACTATTAGCCGCGAGCCGCACGCAACGTGAGGCGGCAGCGCTGGGCTGCCGCTCGAAACTGAGGATGAGCGTGTGCTGACTGTCCTACATGTCGATGCACTGGCCTTAATGGAACCGATGTCACTTGACCTGGTGGCCGCGTCGGCCCGAGGCATGTCGTCGAGGCTGGACGTCGACACTCACGTCACGCGAGCGGTCGGCGACCCCCTGGGGGCAATGAACGCAGAGGTCCCGGATGGCGGCCCTGTGCGGGAATGTTCACCGAACGGGTTAGACGGGACACCCCGTCGCGCCCAGGCTATCTGAGCTGTGGCGTCCCGTCAGAGGTTCCTTGTTCGAGATGGCGCAGACCGGGCACCGCTAACGGATTGGACCTCAATTGCGGTTGAGGTTTTAGGGTGTGGGTCATGCCAACTACTGAGACGGGAACGCGTCTATCCATGGGTCCGGATACTTTCGGCCGTCAGGGATTCGGCGCGATGAGGTTGCGTGATGGAACCGCCGACGGCACCGACCGCGACCCGGTGGCGGTGGTCCACGCCGCCCTTGATGCGGGTGTCACGATGGTGGACACCGCAGATGCCTACCAGAATGAAGAGCTGGTCGGCAGGGCAATCCGAGGGCGCCGTGATGAGGTGCTGCTGGCCAGCAAGTTCGGGTTGGTATGGCGAGATGAGCTCGCCGGCGGCTTCGACGTACGGGCTGACCCGGCGTACGTGCGGCAGGCGAGCGAGGCGAGCCTGCGACGGCTCGGTGTCGACGTGATCGACCTCTACTACCTGCACCATCGCAGTGACGATGTCCCGATCGAGAAAACCGTCGAAGCCATGGCCGAACTGGTCAGCCAGGGGAAGGTGCGCGCCCTTGGCCTGTCCAACGTGACGGCGGACGACCTACGCCGCGCACACGCCGTTCACCCGATCGCGGCGCTGCAGGAGCAGTGGTCACTGGTGCAGCGCGACATCGAGCAGGAACTGCTGCCTACCGTGGCTGAGCTCGGAGTGGTCGTCGTGGCCCACTCCCCAAACGGTCACGGACTCCTCCACCAGCCTCCGAGCACAGCCGACGCGCAAGTAGCGAGCGGCCTACGCGCCGCGCTGGGCGAGATCGCCAGTAGCCACAACACCACGAGCGGGCAGGTCGCACTGGCCTGGGTGCACCACCGCCAGCAGGCACACGGGTGCCGGTCATCCCGATCCCCGGGACCACCAGCGTCCGCCACCTACGTTCCAACGTCGCCGCGGCCGACCTGAGCCTGTCCGACGACGACCTGCGCCGGCTCGATGCCCTCCGAGTTGCATCGTGACCTGCACACCCGTGTCCGGTAGCGGATCGCCTTACGGGACGGGTTGGACCGGCTTCATGGGTCAACATCGCCAGGCTGCCAACACCTCGGTGCCCGCCGCGCTATCGCCCACGCTGCCCCGGGCTGAATGAGGATGCAGTCCAAGGGCGGCATTGAACATGCGGTCATGCCGCGATCCGCGCGCTGCGAAGCGTGACTATCCAGCAGCCCTCGCAAGTTCCCGTTGACCTCGACCAGAGTTCAGGTGCTTCACTGTCGGCCATGGACCTTGATGGTTTGCGCGTCGCCATCACCGGCGCGGCACGTGGCACGGGTCGACTTCTGGCCGAGGCGTTCGCCGAACGCGGCGCACAGATCTTCCTCTCGGCCCGCGACGTGGTGGGGGCCCGCCGGGTTGCGGATGCGATCAGCCAGCGAGGGGCAGACCGGGCTGATGCGTTTCACTGCGACCTCGCCGCGCCGGATTCGGTGCGTGAGTTCGCCGCGGCCGTGGCCGACCGGACGAGCTACCTCGATGTGCTGATCAACAATGGTGCCGCGTACATCGAAGGTGACGACCTGGCAGACGTCTCGGACGACACGATCGAGAGCGTGATGGCTGCGGGCGGGACCGGCACCGTACTGCTGACCAAGCATCTGCTGCCGCTGCTGCGTGCATCGTCGCGGCCCGACGTCGTCAACATGATCTCCGCATGCGGCGAGGTGGGGCACCGCCGTTCGGGCGCACATCCCGCGTTCTACGCGGCCAAGCATGCCCACGCCGGGCTCGCTGAGATCCTGTCGCACCGGCTCCGGCCAGAAGGAATCCGGGTGATTTCCCTTTTCCCACCAGACTTCGTTCAGAACGGGCCACGGCGGGCAGATAGCGACCTCACTGCGCAGTCGGTCATCGACTGTGTGCTCTTCGCGGTTGGTCAACCACGGGACTGCTTCATCCGCGAGTTCCACTTCGAGCAGGTACGGACTCCACACTCCTGAGCGCCCGCCGGGTCGCCAAGCCACGGCGAGCATGGGCACCGTTGTCGATGTTAGGTTCGCCGGTATGACAGTGCAGATCACCGCTGGGCGTTTCCATGCGGCTGACGGTGTCGAGGACTGGCGTTGTCTCTACCACCTGGTCTCGGCTCATTTCCCGACCGGATCGCTGTCAGCGGGCATCGCACTCGTCAATGAGATAGGTCGGCTCGCCGTCGGCAACGAACGCGAGTATCTCAACGTGGACCTGCGCCATGCCGGCGTGACCGTGTCGTTGTCCCGGCGCGACATATCACTGGCCCGACGGATTTCAGCCGCTGCGCGGGCGCTTGGCATCCCCGCCGACCCCACGGCCGTACAGCTCATCAACATCACCTTGGATGCCCTGAGCACCGACGTGCTGCCTTTCTGGCAGGCACTGCTCGGCTATCAACTGATCGGTGACGACTATCTGGCCGACCCGGCGCGACGCGGCCCCGGGTTCGGGTTGCAATCCATGGAGGCTGCGCGACCACAACGCAATCGTATGCACCTTGATATCGCCGTCCCGCACGATCAGGCCGAGGACCGCATCGCAGCCGCCCTGGCCGCTGGGGGACGTGTCATTTCCGACGCGCATGCGCCGATGTGGTGGGTTCTGGCCGACGCCGAGGGCAACGAGGCATGCATCGCCACCTGGCTCGGGCGCGAGTAGCGCCCCGCTCACAATCGCGCGCGGAAGACCGCACAAGCCCGTCCTACAGAAGCCAACAGAATCGCATGGCATCCGGACCTGCCACATTGCTAGCGCTGCACCCCTGACGCCGCCGCAGCGCCGGTCAGCGGGTCAGGCCGACCAGCGTCGCCAGTCGCGCCACACCAGCCGGCGCCGGCTGCGCGCGGGCAACATCGGCGATCACGGTACGCGCCAACGGCCGGCACCGAACCTCACCCGGCGCGACACTGTCCGCGTCCACCAGCGCCCGCGCCGCCCCACGCACGTCACCCACCTGCAGGTACGCCCGCGCGACGTCAACCAGGTACGCGCCCCGATACTCGGCCGGCAACCGCCGCCACCCCTCCCGCCGCACCACGATCGCATGCCGCCGCACCGCCTCGGCGGCATCACCCCGCGAGGCCGCCACCAGCACCCGAGCCAGCTCGACGGCGATCGGCCCGAAGCTGGTGCGGTGCGTGTCGTCGTACCCCCGAAGGCCGGCGGCGATCCCCGCAGCCCGGCCGATCAGCTCGTCAGCGCGGCGGTGCTCCCCACACCCGGCAGCGGCGAGAGCGGCCTGAACCAGCAACGCCCCACCCACAGCCCACTCCCCCAGCCCCGCACCCCCGCGCCGGTGATCGCCCCCGCCCTCGACCTTGGTCCCGGCCCCGGTCCCGGTCCCGGTCCCGCTCCGGTGATCATGAGGTTGACGGGCGCTTTGATCTCCATCCCACCCGCCAGCCTCATGATCACCCGGGCGGGAGGAGGGTGGGAGGAGGCGGTTGGCTGCACTTTGGGTTGCGGTTAGGGCCAGGGGGTCGCGGTTGGCCGTGCGGAGCGCCTGGGCTACCGAGATCGTCGCTGTTGCCGCCAGCACCAGGTCGTCTCCGGCGGCGGCCATCGCCCGGTCGGCCGCCAGCCAGGCGAGGTCGGCCTCGCCGAGCTTGACCAGCAGGGACGAGGTGATCCGGTACGCCTGCACCAGCAACTCCGCCGACCCCGCGCCCTGGGCGGCGTCGAGCAGACCCGGCAGCACCCGCACCAACTGCCCGTAGTGCGCGTGCTGGTAGGTCAACCAGGCGTGCCCAACCTGCCGTCTCAGCTCGTCCGTCTGCGGTGGAGCCTGCGGGGTGTCGTAGCGGGCGAGAGCGGCCCGGATGTCGTCCACCCCGTCCGGCGTGCTCGCCGGGGTGCCCTGCGGCTGGCCGAGCAGCACCTCCGGATCGACCCGCAGCACGTCGGCCAACTCCTGGATCACCGAGTATCGGTCCAGGGCGCGGGCACCCCGCTCGATCTTGTCCACCCAGGACTTCGACCTGCGGACCCGGTCGGCGAGCATCTGCTGCGTCATCTGCCGCCGCACCCGCCAGTTCGCCACGCGGCGGCCGATGGGGAGGTCATCGTTGGTCACGCCGCCACCGCCGGTCCGGGACCGCGCGGGTCGTGTCCTCCACGGGTACGCGCTCCGCCTCGGCCTGGGCGAGAAGGCGCTGTTTGGCAGCCTCCCGCTCGGCCGCCTCACCCTGTTCACCCTTGTTTGCCGTGTCGCCGTCCTGCATCGCCACCTCCGTTAGCCGGGGCGCGAAGTTCCGACTTCGCCGCCGCTCAGGACCCCTCGATCAGCGAAGCGGGCCGCCGGTCAACGGACCAGATGGCAAGCGATGCGCTCGGTTGCGCTGCTCAGGACGTGGGTTGCGCATGGTTGCGCGGGTCCCCACAGGACCACAGAAGCCCATAGGCTCGTGACTGTTGGTAATTGGCTGATGCTTGGAGGCGGAACCATGGCGCGACCGGTGACCAACTCGGCGTTCGAGGGACTCCTGTTTGCTGCCGGCTACAGCAACGCTCACGCCGCCTTCGCTCGCCAGCTCAATCACGCCGGCCGCAACGAGGGCGCCTGGCGGTACGACGCTGCCAGCGTCTACTGGTGGCTGCGCGGTCGCCGACCTGGCGAACACGTACAGGCCGCCATGGCCGAAACGCTTGCCCGCAAGCTCGGTCGCCCAGTCGCCGCCGCGGAGCTGGGTTTCGGTGCAGTCGACAGCATCGAGATGTGTGTCTACCCCGAGTCCCTCGATGGGGCGATCGATACCGCCGTGCAGGTCTGGACGAGGTTGGCTGAGCGCATTAACCACCATGCCAGCGGAAGGTTCGACGGTGGCAAAGCGCGTGAGGCGGCGCTCGGCTGGCGGTATGACCTGCCCGATGAGACCGTCAGCCGCAGAGGCCGGCAGCAGATTACCGCCACCGACGTTCAATCGCTGTACGTGCTGGCGGACCACTTCACCGACCTCGACCGACGTCACGGCAGCGGTTTTCCGCACACCCGTGCAGTCATGGCCGACTTCCTCGTACGTCAGGTCGCGCCCATGTTGCACGGCACCTACACCGATACCGTCGGGCGCGACCTCATGCGCGCAGCGGCAACGCTTACCGGCCAACTCGCATTCATGTCGTACGACGCGGGCGACCACGCCACTGCACAACATCATGTGGCCCTCGGTCTGCGGCTCGCGAAGGCCGCAGGCGACCGCCTCTACGGCGCTCACCTGCTGGGTAACCTGGCCACCCAGGCTGTGTTCCTGGGACACGCCCGGGAGGCGGCACGGCTCGTCGAAGCAGCCCTGGATGGAGCTGGGCGGGCACCCGCCGCAGTCCTCGCTCGACTGCACGCCACCGCCGCTACCGCCTACGGGCAGACTGGTGAGCGGCGTGCCTGTCAAACCGCCCTCGCCAAGGCTGAGCGTGCTTTCAGCCGGACGGGCACAAATCACGGGCCGCGCTGGGTCGCCTACTTTAGCCCTGCCCACCTAGCCGGAACCGCATTAAGGTGCCTGGGCGACCTGCATCTACACGCCCAGGCTCTCCGCCACGCTCCCGAAGCGCTTGGCCTCGCCAGCCAGAACAGCCGGACCCGTGCCCTACACACCGCCCTCGTCGCCGTGACTCATGCCCGCGCGGGGGACACCGATGCTGCCTGCAATTGGGCATTGAAGCTCGGCCAGCGTGTCGAGGGCATCCGATCGGTGCGCGTTCGACAACGCGTCTGCGAGCTCATGATCACGCTCAAGCCTCAGGAGGCATCACCCCAGGTCAACGAGGTCCTGCATACCCTCGCTGCCATGCCGGCGGCCGTCTAGACCAGGAACGCACCCGCACCTGTCCGCTAGCGTCACCAAGGTGACCTGGACGGAGCCCGCCAAATGGTACGCCAACCTGGCTTCCTTCTACGCTGCCGCCGCCGCTTTCATCACCGACCCGGCTGGCAACGTCCTGCTTGTTAAGCCCGTCTACCGTGACCATTGGTCTTTCCCAGGCGGCTACGTGGACGAGGGCGAGTACCCACACGAGGCATGCGCCCGTGAGATCCACGAGGAATTCGGTGTGTCTCTCACGGTTGGCGATCTGCTCGTCGTGGACTGGTCGCCGCCTAATAAACCACGACCGAGAGCGATAATCAGCTTCACGTTCGACTGCGGTCCCATCGCCAACCTCGATGCATTCGCGCTAGCCGACCAGGAATTGGAGGATATCGCCCTTTTCGCGCCCCGCGAGGCAGAGCAGCTTCTGCCCTCCAACGTTGCTCCGCGAGTCCGTGCCGCGATTCGTGCACGCCACCGGGACGCTCCCGTGTACCTAGCTGGAGGCTCCACAACGCCGCTACCATCGCCAACTCCACGGCCGCTCGGTGAACCCGAGTAGCGGAGCGTAGGCACGCTTTCGCGAAGCCAGGATGACGGAGTGTAAGACTGCCACGAATTTTGGCGGCTTCGATCAACGACTAACATCAGCAAACTGTTGATCAATGTCGCCTTCCCGACAGCCGCCACCTTCGACCCATCGCGCTACTAAACAAGCCTATCGTTCGGGAACGCCATGCCTTAGCATGCATACGAGACATTGGTCCGACGCTGCACAGGGAAGGCAAATGGGCGGTCAAGATGCTCTGAGAGGTTTTGAGTATCAGTTTATGCGAACCCTCGAATACGCATTCGCGGCGCTCGAAGACAAGACAATCGGAGCGACGAGCCTCTGCGTCGAGAGCCCCACAAACTTGGACGGCCAAGGGATTGACTCAGAAGCTGTTGACTTCACGGTGCAGCGTGGAGAGCAGTGTATCATTGCAGCCCAGGTCAAGAGTGGCCGAACAAACTCCAGCCTCTCAGCATCGTCCGCACTACCGATTCTAATCCGCCTCATAAATACTCCAGCGGAGCAATACCTCCTCCTAACGAATCGTGCGCCAGGCAAAAATCTCATCGCACTTGCGGACACCCTATCGGCGGCCGTCTCCGAACCAAGAGGGCTGTCTGACAAAGTACTCCCATTGGTCGAACATGCGCCGAATGTTCGAGCACAACTGCTCGAACTAACCGCTCACGAATGGCAACAACTTGCACGATGTCGAATAAGTGTTGACGTGCGGACGAATGTTGATCTCCGCCGTCAGCTGCGTGAGTGGGTGCGCCTTCTGCGCCCAAAATACTCCGTCGAACGGCCAGGATGGGATGCCGCAGGCCTACTGCTTGGTTACTTGCTCTCACACATTCTCGCAAAGGCGGCGGGCGATAACGCCACCCTGACTCTCGATGAATTGCGTAAGCTCCTAATTGTCGACAACGAAACACTTGCGACAGCGGTCGCCGGGAAGAATTGGGCGAGTACGGTTAATGCTGCTCCACGACTGACTGACGTTGCACGACCTGACCTCTTGGAAGAAATTGCAAAATCTCTGAAGATCCCAAATCCAACGCCGCAAGTTCCAGCTTGCATTCTCAGTGGACTCTCTGGGATCGGGAAGACGAGCATTGCGGCAGCGTGGGCTGCAGATCGAGCCGATGACTATAAAGCCGTCTTTTGGATTGACGCCTCAGATAAGGCCTCCCTAGAAAATTCGTTCCGTTCCGTTTCTTTCTGGCTAGAGCGCAACGGTGATACAGATATGCCAGGCGACCCACTTTTGGATCGAGTTCAGGGGGGACTTGCCGCGCTGAGACAGCCTTGGTTGATTGTTTTCGACAATGCTCCTGATAGTCGAACCATTAAACCCTGGCTTCCACGATCAGGGCTTGGCCATGCTCTCGTCACAACTACAGATCCGACTGCATGGCATGGACCCTACGTGTCACGTATCACTGTTCCTTCCATGACACCTACTCAGTCCACACAACTGTTGAAGCGCCGACTTTTTGAAACAATCGACCTACCGCTCGACGCAGAGCGGAAACTCTTAGAGCTTGCAAAGGAGTTGCAGAACTGGCCCCTTGCTCTTGAATTGGCTTCGGCATACCTCGCCGACTGCCACGACGGCCTCGATGGAATTGCTGAATATCGCCATCTAATTATGCGATCGTTAAGCGATGAGGAAGCCATCCCGGTTGGATACCCACGGACCCTGGTCGGCGCTGTGCTGTTCGCGCTGCAGCGGATGCGCGAGCGCGCGGAGACAAGAGACTCTGCTAAATGCGCCCTGGGCGCTCTGTACTTTTCTTCGTTCCTTCCATCCCGTTTGATTCCCTTACACCTGCTGATGGCATGCATTTGGCTTGAGCCTCGCGAGGCTCTTCAACTTGAGCACCAAGGGCCCCTTCCATATCGTGGACAGGATCCCCCGATCGGCGAAATCTATCGAGATCTAATTAGGGATTCTCTGGCGTCTTCGGACCAACCGATCTTCTACGACGGCACTGGACGAAACAGCCCTCAATCAGTTGGCTACTCCATAGCAGTAAACGAAATCGTTCAAGCTGTCGTCCGATCCGAATTAGAAAGGCTGGACGTTACTAAGCCCGTCGTGACGCAACTGGCATTTTTCGCTCAACACTGGCTCGTGGGGCTTCTCGATAGAGACCACCTCGGCCTAGGAATGACCTTACTCGGACAATGCTGCCACCTTTCCGAATTCGCCATTGTGCACGGCATCGGCGCTTTCGAAATTGCCCTACTGTGGGGCAACACAGCGGCCACGCTGGCCCGAGTCGATGACTGGCCACGAGCTTTGGCATATCTTCGTGCCGAAGACGCCTACCTTTCAGAGGCAGGTTCAGATGATCCGACAATCGCATTTATAACTAAAGCTCAGCTTGCGGCCGCCATTACCAGGTCCGCACATCGCCCGTCCGATGTTATAGATGAAGTGACAGCCACGCTGAGTTGGCTGGCTGCTCGCACTGAATCCGCGATGCAGCACAACGCCACACAGGTCTCACTGCAGATTATTAACTGCTCGTCTCTTGCCACCGAACTGGCGCAGGAATGCCCTTATAGGTCAGACATTCTTGAACTTCGCCAGTTTTTCGAGTCGCGAGCTACTGCACTACAGTCAGAGCAGGGTTTTGATACACGAGGCCTTGAAGTCCTAAGGATCAACACCCTCCTGAGAGAGGGCATGAACGAGGAAGCCCATGACCTTGGGACGCGGCTGGCAGCAGAATCTGCCTTTGCTTTTTATCACACTACGATCAATCGATTACTCCTCGAGGCCAAACTGGCACTTGAGGATTGGTCTGGAGCCCTCACTATCGCTGACAACCTTCGGGAGGGCGTCGAGCGGGACGAGGTTGACTACTTGGATGCGAGCAGCCTCGTCATCAATGGCGGCATCAGGTGCCTTAGCTTCAACTCGGCACACAATCCCAAAGCGCTCCAGGTGCTGGAAGTTCTAATCAACACAGTTGACATATTCGCCGAGTTGCGGCATCCGTTTAGGCCGGGCGACGAGGCGAAAGTGAACATCTTCCGAGCTTACCTTGCTGCGATTAATGGGACCCAAATGGAGGCAGACATTTGGCTAACCTGGGTAGATGCTGCCGAGCTAGAGCTAGCCGAAAAAGGGAGACAAGTGGGGCTCGTGCAACTACACCGGACCCTTGTTCGGTGGTCGTCGACGGCAGCGCAAATTGTGTCGAGGGCTGAGTCTTGAGCCGACGACGAAAAGTTCCTCTAAGAAAGCCTATACCGGCACCACGGCCTACTGTTCCTCTAGCTCTCCACGTACCACAAGTACCCATGTGGAAGTCGCATTGGTGGACTACTGATGGGGTTCCATCGGAACAGAAGGTATTGCAGATCGTTGTGGCTATGCACCGACACGTGTTTGATGGAACGCCCGTTCGTTCGGCCGCTGAATACTGCTACGTCCTTGCTCGGGTATTAAATATCCTGGGCTATGATACGAAGATTGTTCGTGCCAGAGCCTTAATAAGGCATGCTACGGAGCGACAGGCGCCGCCGGTAGCGCTTGTCGGAACAGACAGTGAAGGGAACTATGCAACTACTGCGTCCGGGCGCTCACATGTGATCGTCCTGGCGCGCCATTTTCGGCGGTTCGTTGATGTTGCGCTATTCCTAAGACCGGAGTTCCGACGCGTTTACCCGACGAAGCCCGAGATTTCCTGGCCGGTTGTGTTTGGTTCTGCTACCGACGAGTTTCCTGAAACCGAGTTCTCGGCCATGACGGTCAGAGACACGTTCGCCATCCAATACGTGGTGGAACCCGAGCTTGCCATGGATCTGCGCCAGCTTGGATTCAGGCGCGAGACGGTGGTCGAACTTGAGCGCTTAGTAGCCGGAATCACATGGAAAGCTACTTCCGCGCTGCTGTCCGTCTACAGCAGCGATCCAAACCAGTTCACTCCGAACGAGCCAGTGTTCCCCATCCTCTTCGATCCTCCCCAACGAATACCAATGTCTTGACACATCTGAGTGGTTGCGCACCTCTCAAGCGGGACCTTGATTTGGGCCAACCTTAAGCTGCTCGTCGAACGCGTCAGAGCGCCACGATCGCCGCAGTCTCCGCAGGCAACTCGATCCGGTCACGCATCACCGTGACCCCCTCACCCGTGGCCAGCAGCACCCGCCGCGCCACCCCCGGCAGCGACACCCCCTGCCCCCGCCCAGCGAAGTTGGCGACGACAAGCGTCTCCCCCCGCCGCATCAGCAGGAACTGGTCCCCGTGCTGCACAGAAACCGTATGCATCCGAGGATCAGACAGGTCCGGCACCGACCGCCGCAGCGCAATCAGCCGCTGGTAAAACGACAACATCGAGGCATGCTCGGGCTTGTCCAGCTCCGCCCAGTCCAACCGCGACCGTACGAACGTCTCCGGGTCCTGCGGGTCGGGCACGTCTCCCTCGGGCCACCCGTGCGACGCGAACTCCCGCCGCCTCCCGGTCCGCACCGCAGAGGCCAACTCCGGCTCGGGGTGCGAGGTGAAGAACTGCCACGGCGTGGAAGCCGCCCATTCCTCCCCCATGAACAGCATCGGCGTAAAGGGCGCGGTCAGCAGCAAGACAGCGCCAACCCGCAGCAGCGAAGGCGACAGCGACGCCGAGATCCGATCCCCGGTGGCCCGGTTGCCGATCTGATCGTGGTTCTGCAGGTAGGCGACCAACCGATGCCCCGGCACCCGCGAATCCAGAGGCCGCCCATGGTGACGGTTGCGGAAACTCGACCAGGTTCCCGCGTGGAAGAACCCACCGGTCAACACGTCCGACAACGTCTCCAGCGAGCCGAAGTCCCCGTAGTAGCCCTGCCGCTCCCCCGTCAGCAACGTGTGCAGCGCGTGGTGGGCGTCGTCGTTCCACTGCGCGTGCAGCCCGAACCCACCCGCCTCCCGGGACGTGATGAGCCGTGGATCGTTGAGGTCCGACTCGGCGATCAGCGACAGCGGGCGACCCAGGTGCGTCGACAGGGACTCCACAGAAACGGCCAGCTCTTCGAGGAGCGGCACAGCCCGCGAGTCCGGCAGGGCGTGTACGGCGTCGAGGCGCAGCCCGTCGACGTGGTAGTCGCGCAGCCACATGAGGACGCTGTCGATGATGTAGCGGCGTACCTCGTCGGAGTGCGGGCCGTCCAGGTTGATCGAGCGGCCCCAACTGTTGCTCTGCTCGGCAAGGTAGGGCCCGAACTGCGGCGCGTAGGCCCCGGAGGGCCCGAAATGGTTGTAGACAACGTCGAGGATCACCCCCAACCCGCGAGCGTGGGCGGCGTCGACGAACCGTTTCAGGCCATCCGGGCCGCCGTACGGCTCGTGCGGGGCGAACCAGCAGACGCCGTCGTACCCCCAGTTGTGTTCGCCGTTGAAGGCGTTGACCGGGAGCAGCTCGATCAGGTCGACACCCAGGTTCACCAGGTGGTCGAGGCGGCCGATGGCCGCGTCGAAGGTGCCCTCCGGGGTGAACGTGCCGATGTGCAGCTCGTAGAGGATGCTGCCGGGCAGTTGCCGACCCGTCCAGGAGGAATCACTCCACTGGAACGCATGATGGTCGTAGCGGCGGCTCGGCCCGTGCACGCCCTCAGGCTGCCACTGCGACCGGGGGTCGGGCAGTGGGGTTTCGTCGTCGTTCAGCAGAAAGGAGTAGTCGGGGCCGGCGTCGGGCACCTCGACCCGCCACCAGCCGTCGGCGGCGGCGCGCATCTCGTGGTCGGTGTCGCCGGCCAGGCGCAGCCGCACCCGGGTGGCGTCCGGCGCCCACACGGAAAATTCGGTCATGAAACGGCCTCCTCGGCAGCGGTGGGAGGAGCCAGCAGAGCGACGGGGTAATCGGCCAGGAGGGTGTCCAGCGGCGTCTCTCCGCCACTGTAGACCCGCCCGGTAAACAGGTCCTTCATCTCGTTAACGGGAAGCGACAGGGCTGTGTCACACCACCCACCGGCACGCGCCAATCCGAGCGGCAGGCGGGTCGCCACCGCGATCGCGCCGCCCCTGTCGAACGCCACCACGTGCCGCCCCTGCGGCCCGTGCGCCGGCACCGGCCGGTAGGAGGTGAACAGCTCCGGGTGCGCCCGCCGCAGGCGCAGGGTCCGCGACACGACGAGGAGCTTCGCCGCTCCGTCGGTGTCGACAGCGGGACGCCAGCCGCCGTCGAGGCGTGCCAGCATCTCCCGGCGTACGTCGAAGTCGACCGGGCGGCGGTTGTCCGGGTCGACGAGGGAGTTGTCCCACAGCTCGGTGCCCTGGTAGGTGTCCGGCACACCGGGCATGGTGAGCTGGATCAGCTTCTGCCCGAGCGAGTTGCACCAGCCGGCCGGGGTGATCGCCGCGGCGAGTTCGGTCAGCTCGTCGTGCAGGCTCGGGTCGTCGTACATCAGGTCGACAAGGGTGTGCAGGGCCTGCTCGAAGCCCGGGTCGGGGTCCGCCCAACTGGTCGAGGCCGCGGCCTCCCGGGCTGCCTTCTCGGCGTACGCGTGCAGCCTCTCCCGCTCGATCGGCCACGCGCCGACGGCGGTCTGCCAGAGCAGGTGGGCGAAGGCCGGGTCGGGCAGCGGCGCGTACTCCATCCAGGCCTTGACCTGCTCGGCCCAGCGGCCCGGCAGTTCGCTGAGCACGGCGAGGCGGGCACGGACGTCCTCGCCGCGTTTCGTGTCGTGGGTGGAGACGGTGGTCATGCTGGCCGGCCAGCGGACCTGCTGGGCGGCGGCGAAGCGGTGGAACTCCGCCGGTGGCACCCCGAAGCGGGTGGGGTTGTCGCCGACCTCGTTGAGCGCCACGAACCGGGTCCAGCGGTAGAACGCGGTGTCCTCCACGCCCTTGGCCATCACCGCGCCGGTGAGCTGTGGGAACCGTTGGGCCAGCTCGTCCTCGCTGTCGCGCAGCCTGCGGGTGACCGCGTCCAGGGCAGCGGCCAGGTCGGGGCGGCGGCGGCCCGCCTCGGAGCGCGCGGCAGCGAGGTGCCGGGCACCGTGCGGCGGGTAGCCGCGGTAGACCGCGAACGCGGCGGCCAGCTCGGCGAGCGCCGCGCGGGCCAGCTCGGTGGGCACCTCGGGGGCGAGGGCGGCCAGCCGGGTCAGCTCGGCGGCGAGCAGTCGGGTGGCGGCGGCCAGCTTGGTGGCGTGGGTCAGGTCCTCCCACGAGGTGTGGTGCCCCGCGAGGCGGGTGTCCAGCGCGGTGAAGTCACCCTCGGCGTCGGTGTCGACGAAGAGCCCGCCGACCAGTGCCAGGGCGTCGTAGCCGGTGGTGCCGTCCACCGGCCAGTCCGGCAGCTCCTCGCCGTACTCCAGGATCTTCTCCACCACGAGCCAGACGTCCGGCGCGGCCTCCCGCAGCCGCGCCAGGTAGCCGGCCGGGTCCCGCAGCCCGTCCGGGTGGTCGACGCGGATGCCGTCGACCTCCCCGTCGGCCGCCCAGCGCAGGATCAGCTCGTGGGTGGCCGCGAACACCGCCGGGTCCTCCACGCGCAGGCCCGCCAGGCCCGTGATGGCGAAGAACCGGCGGTACGTCAGCTCGGCGTCACCGCGCCGCCAGGAGATTAGCTCGTAGTGCTGCCTGTCGTGCACTTCCCGCGCGCTGCCGTCGCCGGTGCCGTCAGCGATCGGGAAGCGGTGCTCGTGGTAGCGCAGCTCCCCGTCCACCAGCTTGAGGTCGTCCAGGGCGGCCGGGTCGTCGGCCAGCACCGGCAGCAGCAGCCGGCCCCGGTCCCAGTCGATGTCGAACCAGTCGGCGTACGCCGAGTCACGGCCCCGGCGCAGCACGTCCCACCAGGCCGGGTTGGCCGGCGGCACGGCAACACCCGCGTGGTTGGGCACGATGTCGACGACAAGGCCGAGCCCCGCCTCGCGCAGGGCGCGCAGCAGTCGCTGCCGGCCCGCCTCGCCGCCCACCTCCGGGTTGACGGTCCGGTGGTCGACAACGTCGTAGCCGTGCGCCGACCCGGGAGTGGCTGCCAGCAGGGGCGCGCTGTAGAGGTGACTGACGCCCAGGTCGGCGAGGTAGTCGACGATGCCGGCGGTGGCGTCCAGGTCGAAGCCGGGGCGGACCTGGACGCGATAGGTGGCTTGTACGGTGGCGTGTTCGGTGGCCTTTGCAGGGGTGGCCGCCATCTCAGATCGTCCTCTCCAACACCACGAGGGAGCGGTCCGGCACCCGGATGGTGCCGCCCGCGCTGATCACCGTGACGTCGTCCGGGGCGGGCTCGGCGGTGCTGATCACCCGTTCCCACTTCTGGCCGTACTCGCTGCCCGGCATCGTGAAGTCCAGCGCCGCGTCGTGGGCGTTGAAGCACAGCAGGAACGAGGCGTCGACGTGACGCTGGCCGTACTGGCCGCGCTCCCGGATGCCCTCACCGTTGACGAACAGCGCGACCGAGCGGCCGAAGTCGTTACCCCAGTCCTCGCCTGTCATCTCCCGCCCGTCCGGGGTGTACCAGGCCAGATCGGGCAGCGGCTCGTCGCTGCCACGCCCGCCCACCGGCAGGCCTGTGAAGAACCGGCGGCGGCGGAACACCTGATGCCGTTTACGGAAGTCGGTGAGCGTACGGACGAAGTCCAGCAACTGCTCGTCGGCGTTGTCCCAGTCGATCCAGGCCAGCTCGCTGTCCTGGCAGTACGCGTTGTTGTTGCCCCGCTGGGTGCGACCCAACTCGTCACCGTGGCCGATCATCGGCACGCCCTGCGACAGCATCAGCGTGGCCAGGAAGTTGCGTCGCTGCTTGGCCCGCAGGGCGAGCACCCCCTCGTCGTCGGTTTCACCCTCTACACCGCAGTTCCACGATCGGTTGTGGCTCTCGCCGTCGCGGTTGTCCTCGCCGTTCGCCTCGTTGTGCTTGTCGTTGTACGACACCAGGTCGTTGAGCGTGAACCCGTCGTGGACGGTAACGAAGTTGATGCTGTGGAACGGCCGGCGCCCGTCGTCCTGGTAGAGGTCGGCCGAGCCGGAGATCCGCGACGCGAACTCCGCGAGGGTGGCCGGCTCGCCGCGCCAGAAATCCCGCACCGTGTCGCGGTACTTGCCGTTCCACTCCGTCCACAGCGGCGGGAAGTTGCCCACCTGGTAGCCGCCGGGACCGACGTCCCACGGCTCGGCGATCAGCTTGACCTGGCTGACCACCGGGTCCTGCTGCACCACCTCGAAGAACGTCGACAGCCTGTCGACCTCGTAGAACTCGCGGGCAAGGGTGGCCGCCAGGTCGAAGCGGAAACCGTCGACGTGCATCTCGGTCACCCAGTACCGCAACGAATCCATGATCAGTTGCAGCGAGTGCGGGCTGCGCACGTTGAGGCTGTTGCCGGTGCCCGTGTAGTCGACGAAGTAGCGGCGGTCCTCCTCGCTCAGCCGGTAGTAGCTGGGCGCGTCCACACCCTTGAAGCTCAGCGTCGGCCCCAGGTGGTTGCCCTCGGCCGTGTGGTTGTAGACCACGTCGAGGATGACCTCGATACCGGCGGCGTGCAGCGCCTTGACCATGCCCCGGAACTCCTGCACCTGCTGGCCGAGACGGCCCAGCGCCGAGTAGCCGTGGTGCGGGGCGAAGAAGCCGATCGTGTTGTAGCCCCAGTAGTTGCGCAGCCCCAGATCGGCCAGGCGGTGATCGTGGACGAACTGGTGCACCGGCATCAACTCGATGGCCGTCACCCCGAGCCGGGTCAAGTATTCGATCATCGGCGGGGAGGCGATTCCCGCGTACGTGCCGCGCAGTTCCTCCGGGATGTCCGGGTGGCGCATCGTCAGCCCGCGTACGTGCGCCTCGTAGATCACCGAATGGTGGTACGGGGTGCGCGGCGGCTTGTCGTTGCCCCAGTCGAAGTACGGGTTGACCACCACCGACTTCGGCATGAACGGCGCCGAGTCCGTCTCGTTCATCCGCTCCGGCTCGGCCATGTCGTAGTCGTAGACCGCCGGGTCCCACTCCACGTCACCATCGATGGCCTTGGCGTACGGGTCGAGCAGCAGCTTGTGCGGGTTGCAGCGCAGCCCGTTCGCCGGGTCGTACGGGCCGTACACCCGGTAGCCGTAACGCTGCCCCGGCTCGATGCCCGGCAGGTACGCGTGCCACACGTAGGCGTCCACCTCGCGCAGCTCGACCCGGCGCTCCGCGCCGGTGTCCCACTCGTCGAAGAGGCACAACTCGATCCGCTCGGCCACCTCGGAGAAGATGGCGAAGTTGGTGCCCATCCCGTCGTAGGTGGCGCCCAGGGGATACCGCTCGCCCGGCCAGACCTGCATGTCGCTCCTTCAAAGCATGGTCATGTGCGCACCGCGCCACGGCGCGCCGGCAGAGGTCGCCCGCGCGCACGCGGGTATTGCCCCCCACCTCGGCGCGCCAATCCATCCTTTCAGGCGGCGACCGGAATCGGCCTGTCTGATGCGCGCAACGCCCCTCAGGTGTCCTCCGTCACGAAGATGCCGTTGAAGATGCGGTATCGCGCTCGATGCCCTTTGCTTGTCGGGGGACACGCGCGCGCATGGCCCTACTCGGCCCTGCGCCACCCCCTCCACTTCTCGCTTCGCCGCCACCGACGTCGGCGCGTACCACCATGCATGGACGGAGATTGATGTGACGACCCTGCGGGTCGACCAACAGCTCGCCGCTACCGTGGACCGCGCACACCGGCCCACAGTGACCTCCCGGCCCCAGATCCCGGCCCAGACCGGCCTTCCCGCGCAGGCTGACATGTCCGCGCAGGCCGTCCTTTCCCCGCAGCCCGGCGCGATCGTGCCGGCGCAGCCCGGCCCGGGAGTCCCCCCGCAGACCCGCCGCATCCTCATGCTGTCCTGGGAGTACCCGCCGGTGCTCGTCGGTGGCCTCGGCCGACACGTCCACGCGCTGTCGGTGGCGCTGGCCGCCGCCGGCCACGAGGTCACAGTCGTCACCCGCCACAGCGAGGGCGCGCCCCTTGAGGAGTACGCCGACGGCGTGCGCATCCTGCGCGCCCCCGAGGACCCGGTGACGTTCCCCCTCGCCACCGGCTCCCTGCTGGCCTGGACGATGGCGTTCAACCACACCCTCACCCGCACCGCGCTGCGCGCCACCGAAGCCGGCACCTACGACGTCATCCACGCCCACGACTGGCTCGTCGCCCACACCGCGATGACGTTGCGCGACCACCTGGACATCCCGCTGGTGAGCACCATCCACGCGACCGAAGCCGGACGGCACCAGGGCTGGCTGCCCGAGGAGATGAACCGCACCATCCACGGCGTCGAGCACTGGCTCAGCAGCGAATCCGGTCGGGTCATCGTCTGCTCCGGCTACATGCGCGACGAGGTGAGCGCCCTGTTCGGCGTACCGGCCGGTCGGGTCGACGTCGTCGCCAACGGCGTGGAGCCACACCGCTGGAAGGTCCCCGCACGCGCCGTCGCCGCCGCCCGCACCCGCTTCGCCGGAGACGGCCCGCTTGTCACCTTCGCCGGCCGCCTCGTCTACGAGAAGGGCGTCCAGCACCTGATCGCCGGGCTGCCCCGACTGCGGCAACGGCACCCGGGGCTGCGTGCCGTGATCGCCGGCGACGGCCCGTACCGTGCCGAACTGGAGGCCGAGGTGCACCGCCGCGGCCTCGGCGGCATGGTCAGCATGCCGGGCTTCCTCGGCGGCACCGACCTGCCGGCCCTGATGGCCGCCTCCGACTGCTTCGCGGTGCCCAGCATCTACGAGCCGTTCGGCATGGTGGCCCTGGAGGGCGCCGCCGCCGGGGCACCCCTGGCCGTCGCCGCCACCGGCGGCCTCGCCGAAATCGTCGAACCCGGCGTGACCGGAATGACCTTCCGCCCCCACGACCCCGACGGGCTCGCCGACGCCGTGGACGCGCTGCTGTCCGACCGCGACCGCTCACGCGCCATGGCACGCCGCGCCCGCCGGATGGTGAACGACAAGTACGGCTGGTCCGCCATCGCCCAGCACACCGCCGCCAGCTACGCCGCAGCCATCAGCACCGACGCCGAGTGCACCGCCGAACGCGCCGAGCAGCGCATGTCCCAGGGGCGGGCGCTGCCGGCGCTACCCGAAGGCAACCTCCTGGCCGCCGCCGGCCTGCGCTAACCGCCCCGACCCGACCTCCCGGGTCGACCGTCTCGGGCCTTCCGTCTCGGGCCTTCCGTCTCGGGCCTTCCGTCTCGGGCCGGCGGTGATCGACTCGCCTTCCTTGAAACCGGGGTGTCCCCGCCTTGCGGACACCCCGGTTTCCGTGAAGCCGGGTCGATCACCGCCGGCCTGAACGGATCGGGCGACTTTTGCAAGCGGTTGTTTGTGCAAGCGGTTGTTTGCGTTAGGGTCGGGTCGTGTCCACCTCACTCGCGGTGTCTGAGCCTGACCTCGACCTGGCCTTCGCAGCCCTCGGCGACCCCGTCCGTCGTGCGCTGGTGACCCGCCTCGCCCAGAGTGACGCCACGGTGGGTGAGCTAGCCGAGCCGTTCGACCTGACGCCGCAGGCCATCTCCCATCACGTCGGCGTGCTGCGGCGGTGTGGTCTCGTCGAGCAGCGACGCGAGGGCACCAGACGTCCCTGCCGGCTGCGGGCCGATCAGTTGTCGGTGCTCAGCGGTTGGATCGACGAGCAGCGGCGGGCCTGGGACGACCGACTCGACGCGCTCGAGCGACACCTCGCCGACGGAGCAGACCGATGACCGCCCGCGCGACACTGCACGGCGACGAACTGATCGCCCGGCGCCACCTGTCGGCAAGCCCCGAACGTGTTTGGGCCGCCTTCACCTCCCCGGCGAGCATCGCGGCGTTCTGGGGCGGTTCACACGCCACAGTGCCCGGCGAGTCCGTGACCGTCGACCTCCGTCCCGGCGGAGAGTTCGCGCTCGACACCCGCGCGCCGGACGGCGCGACCCACCGACTTCGGTTCGTCTACGTGAGCATCACCGCGCCGCACGAACTCGTGTTCGACGAGCCCGTCACCGGCCTGCGCACGACCGTCACCATCCAGCCCGCTGACGGCGGCGGCGCGGATCTCACGGTCCACCAGCGTCGGCTTCCCCCCGAGTTGCGCAGCACCCAAGCGGTCGACGGGCTCGCCTCGATCCTTGACGCCCTCGCCGCACACCTACAGCACGACCAGACGACACCGCCACGGAGGACTGCATGAACCAGACCACCCAACGCGACCTCGTCGCGGAATACTTCGCCGGCTTCCGGACCAGCGACCACCCGCGCATCCTCGCGACCCTCACCGATGACGTCGAGTGGGTCATTCACGGGCACCGGACGACCCGCGGCAAGGCGGAGTTCGACGGCGAGATCGAGAACCCGTCGTTCACCGGCAGCCCTCAACTCGACGTCCAGCGCGTACACGAGGACGGACCTGTCGTCGTCACCACCGGCGAGGGCCACGGCGTCAGCGTCGAGCACGGGCCGTTCCGGTTCGCCTTCAACGACCTGTTCACGTTCCGCGACGGGCTGATCGCCCGCGTCGACTCCTACGTCGTACCCCTGCCGTAGAGGCCCGCAACCCGCAATTCGCGGCCGCAGGTCCGCTTGAGCGCCGATGTAGACCGCCTCTCGCGCCGACCCACGGTTAGCCGCCCATGCCCACGCCCACGCCCACGCCCATGCGAGCCTGTCGAGCTGCCCCACCAATGGGGCGGGCGGCGGCCCTCTACCAGAGCCACGACGCTCCACATCCTGCGAGCCCCGTCGAGCTGCCGAGCCCCGTCGAGCTGCTGAGCCCCGTCGAGCTGCCGAGCCCCGTCGAGCTGCCGAGCCCTGTCGAGCTGCCGAGCCCTGTCGAGCTGCCCCATCGATGGGGCGGGCGGCGTTCCACCAGAGATCTACCAGAGTGCGACGCGCGCCGCACATCTTGCGAGCCCTGTCGAGCTGCCCCAGCAATGGGGCGAGGCGGCGGCGCTATCTACGAGGGCGGCGACGCGCGCCCCAGATTTGGGGCAGCTCGACAGCGGCCGAATACAGGTACCAGGGGGCAGGCACGGCGACCTGGCGAACACGACGGGACGGGCGGCGAAACGAAACGCGGCAGGCCGCCCACCCGATCCCGGGTCGACGGCCTGCCGATGATGCGAAGAGCGGAGGCGTCAGCGCTCGCTGAAGGGGACGTAGTCCCGCTCGGCGGAGCCGACGTAGACCTGCCGCGGACGGCCGATCTTGGTCTCCGGGTCGTTGATCATCTCACGCCACTGAGCGATCCAGCCGGGGAGCCGGCCGAGCGCGAAGAGGACCGTGAACATCTTGGTCGGGAAGCCCATGGCCTTGTAGATCAGGCCCGTGTAGAAGTCCACGTTCGGGTAGAGCCGACGGGAGACGAAGAAGTCGTCGTCGAGCGCGATCTCCTCCAACTCCATGGCGATGTCCAGCAGCGGGTCCGGCTTGGCCATCCGGCCCAGCACATCCTGCGCGGCCTTCTTGACGATCGCCGCCCGCGGGTCGTAGTTCTTGTAGACCCGGTGGCCGAAGCCCATCAGCTTGACGCCGTCCTCCTTGTCCTTGACCTTGCGGACGAAGGACCGGACGTCGCCACCCTCAGCGTTGATCTTTTCGAGCATCTCCAGCACGGCCTGGTTGGCACCGCCGTGCAGCGGGCCGAACAGCGCGTTCACGCCGGCCGAGACCGAGGCGAACAGGTTGGCGTTGCTGGAGCCGACCAGCCGGACGGTCGACGTGGAGCAGTTCTGCTCGTGGTCGGCGTGCAGGACGAACAGCATGTCCAGCACCTTCGACATCACCGGGTCGACCTCGTACGGCTCCGCCGGCACGCCGAACGTCATCCGCAGCAGGTTGTCCACGTACCCCAGGGAGTTGTCGGGGTAGAGCAGCGGCTGCCCGATGGACTTCTTGTACGCGTACGAGGCGATGGTGGGGACCTTCGCCATCAGCCGGACCGTGGAAATCTCCACGTGCTCGGAGTCGAACGGGTCCAGGCTGTCCTGGTAGAACGTCGACAGGGCGCTCACCGCGGACGAGAGCACCGCCATCGGGTGGGCGTCCCGCGGGAAGCCGTCGAAGAAGCGGCGCATCTCCTCGTGCAGCAGCGAGTGCCGCCGAATCCACTCGGTGAACTCGGTCAGCTGCTGCTCGGTCGGCAGCTCGCCGTAGATGAGCAGGTACGAGACCTCCAGGAAGGAGGACTTCTCGGCCAACTGCTCGATCGGGTACCCCCGGTAACGCAGGATGCCCGCGTCGCCGTCGATGTAGGTGATAGCGGATGAGGCGGCCGCGGTGTTCACGAAACCAGGGTCGTACGTCGTCATCCCGGTTTCTTTCAGCAGCTTGCTCACCCCGATGCCAGCGGGGCCCTCGACCGCAGGATGTACCGGCATCGACAGCTGCCCACCGGGGTGATCGAGCTTGACTTCCGTCATGTGGTTCCTCGCTTCGCCGGCAGATCTACGTTGAATTGCCTTCGCTTCTACCGTAATTGCGGCCCGGGGGACACTGCCCGCCGTGGTTCGGCGGTGAGGTATGCGTCACCCGATTCCCGACTCACCAGCCGGGAAACCTTCCGTCCCGCTCCCCGAGACGGCCCGAAGCGCCCCGAAGCGCCCGGAACGACCCCCGGACCGGACCCGTGTGCCGCAGCCTCGACGACAACGCTGGGACAGCCCTAGGACAGCGCGAGTCGGCGCAGCGTTCCGTCCCCCATGACCTGGTAGAGGTCAAGCGTGTTCGCCCCGGCCCGGAACAGCCGGTCGTCGGTGAGCAGCGCGGCGAAGCGGCGTCCTCCGGGGTCGGCCGGCACCACCGGGACCACCGCCCCGACGCGGCCGTTGACGGCCACCGCGAGTTGGGTGCCGTCCGGAACCGTGTCGGACACGTCGCCCCAGACCAGCGCCGGAAGGGTGCCGGTGTCCGGATCGGTCGCCTGGAAGGCTGCCAGGCCGGCTACCCGGGCAGTGCCGGCAGCCGTGCCGGCCAGGCGCGCGCCGCCACCCGCCGGGCCGGCACCCCCATCGGCCCCGCGCGCGCCGCCATCGGCCGGGCCGGCCCGTACCTCGGCGCCGACGAGAGGGTGCGGTGCCGGCGGCGGCGGTGGGGTGGGCACCCCGCCGGGGAAGGTGACAGGCTCGCCGGGCCGGTCGTAGAAGTGTTTCGTGCTGTCCGTGCGGGGCGCCTGCCGGGCGGAGCGGCCGTCAACGCGTCGGGGCAGGCGGATGCCGGCCTCGTCGGCGACGGTGGGCAGCAGGTCGACGTGCTCCCAGTTGCGGTCGTCGACGCGGCCGGCCTGCTGGCGGGGTTCCTTGATGAACAGGGGTACCCAGGCGACCTCACCGGCGGCGGCCTTGATGGCGTCCATGCCTCGGCCCTGCGCTCCCGGGCGGAAGCTCACCCCATGGTCGGCGGTGACCACGACGAGGGCCTGGTCGTAGAGGCCGCTGGCGCGCAGCGTCCGCAGCGTCTCGCCGATCAGCCGGTCGGTGTAGCCGAGCTGGGCGAGGTGCCGTTGCCGGGCCAGGTCGACCCAGCCGGCGCCGTCGTTGGGCAGGTCCTCCGGGGCGTCGTAGCGGGCACCGGACGGCAGGTACGCCCATGGTGAGTGCGGCATGAGCAGGTGCAGGAAGTGCAGTGTGGGCCGGGGTTCGGGTTTCAGCCCGGCGAGGAAACTGGTGAACCGGGCGGGCTGGTTGTCGTCGAGGCTGTCCCAGCGGAACTTCGGGTCGTCCGGGACGGGTTCGGCGGCGTCCAGACCGGCCTCGGCCCGGGTCTGCTCCCGGTAGGAGTCTTCCGGGTCGACGGCGCTCTCCGTCGGCCCGGCGATCTGGCCGAACAGTTTGCCGGTCTGCCGGACCAGCACGCCGAGCCCTTGATCGGGGGTGATCGGCTGTTCGCAGCGGCTCGGTGGGCAGAGGCGGGTGATGCTCTCCTGCGCCTTGACGTCGTAGAGGCCGCCGAAGGCCGTGAAGATGTTGTCGGGGTACTGCGAGTAGTGCGGCGCCACGGACCGCGCCGGGTAGCGGCCGGTGAGCATTGCGGGCAGCGCGTTCGGCGTCCATCCGCTGACACCTGTGGCGTTGCGGTACCAGGTGGACCCGCCGGCCAGTTCGGCGAAGTGCGGGAACCGTTGCGCGTCGATCCGCCCGTCGACGCCGAGCAGGCTGACAAGCGGCAGCTCGTCGAGGATCAGCATGACCACCGGCGGGTGCACGGCCGCGCCCTGCGCCGTACCGGCCGCGCCTCCGTCGCTGCGCGGCAGCACCACCGCCGAGGTGGGCGAGACGAGCAGGAACAGCGCCACGAAGGCCACCGGTCCGGCGGCGGCCAGTCGCAGCACCCGGCCCGGCGCCCGCCACCGTCGGTGCGCGGCAGCGCCGGCCGCACCGGCAAGAACCGCCACCAGCAGCACTGGTACGCCCCGAAGTGGCGTCGTGTGCCGGCCCACCTGCACGGCGAGGGCGGCCAGCAGCAGCCCCACGAGCGCGGTGTGGGTGATCGCGCGGGCGGTGCGGCCGGCCAGTCGACTGAGCGCTCCGAGCGCCACCAGGGGCAGCGTGGGCACGACCGCCACCAGGGCGACGAGCAGCAGGATCTGGCCGGGGTCGGCACGGTGGAAGAGGAAGAAGTCGGGGCTGCGGCCGAGCACGTCCAGCAGCGGCTGGGTGACGACCAGCCCGACCAGCGCGGTGACCTCCAGCAGCCGACCCACCTCGCCGCGCCAGCCCCGGTCCCATCGGCGCTGCGCCGACGTACCCGTGTCCGTGTCCGCGGCAAGCGGAGCGTCCGGAGCGTCCGGGGCAGGCGGGGCGGCCGGGTCAGCCACCCATCACCGTCCGGTAGAGCGTGCGGGTGCCCGATGGCAGTTCCAGCCGTTCGGTGACGCGTCCCCGGGCTTCCAGGAGCCGTTCGAAGGTGTCCCGACGGTAGTCGGGGAACAGGCCGTCGGGCTTGTTGGCGAGCAGGCGCTGGGCCATCGGGTCCTCCGGGTGGATGAACTCGACCACCACGGTTCCCGCTGGGGCGGTCAGTCCGGCCAGCCAGTCGACGACCTCGGGCAGCGGAACGTTGCGCCCGATGGCCAGGTGGTGCACGAGTGCCAGGGCGAGCACGACACCCGCCGAGGCCCGTTCGGCGAAACCGGCGCGCTCGACGCCCCGCCAGCCGCCGCCGGGCGACGGGTCGGCCAGGTCCACCACCAGCGGCAGGATCCGGCGTTGCCCCTCGGACCGCAGCGCCCGGTACAGCTCGTCGACCACTGCCGGGTCCTGCTCCACGGCGACCACGTAGTCGGCGTGTCCGGCGGCCAGTCGGGCGTACCGGCCGTCGTTGGCGCCCAGGTCGAGCACGAGGCGTGGACGGTTGGCGGCCACCGCGGCGACCACGAACTGTTCCTTGGCGACCCGGTCTGGCGCGGAGTAGCCGCAGGTGCTCCGGTAGTCCGCCCAGTGGCTGCCCGACGGGCGGTGCTCCAGCCTGCGGACGAGCTTCTCGATGCCGCGTACGGTGGCGGTTTGCAGTTCGCGGCTGTAGCCGGCGGCCCGCAGTTGGGCGCGGACGTCGCTGGTGCTGGCGGCGGCGTTGCGCTGTTGCATGGCGCCGTGCAGGTGCACGTGGGTGAGGACGCCGGGGCGCAGCCGGCGGGTTCCGCCGAACAGCGGGCGGAGCTGATCGGCTTCGATGCCGTCGACCTGGGCGCGCAGCCAGGGTTGGAAGTCCACGCCGAGGTGGGCGGTGAGCAGCAGCGGATAGAGCGCGGTCTGGCAGAACTGCCGGTAGCCGGCCCAGGGTTCGCCGTCGCGGACGGGCTCGAAGGAGCCGATGTCGATGAAGACCGGCTTGGCCCCACGCCACTGGAGGTTGTACGCGGAGCCGTCCTTTGTGGTGAAGCCGTCGGCGAGGGCGGTGCGCAGGATCTCCAGGTGCAGCAGCGCGGCGTCGCGCAGCATCCCGAACGACCACTCGTACGGGTGGGACACGAACGGGATCCGCTCGTGGCGCAGCACCGCCGCCCACGGTTTCCCGGCCGCGGCGGGCACGAGGGCCGGCGGGGCGTCCTCGGTGGCGCAGACCTTGCCGTCGGCCACGAGGGTGGGAAAGAACGGGCTGGCCGCGAGTGTCCGCCAGTGTTCGGCGGCCTGCGCGTCCAGCCCGCGCAGCACCTCGTCGCCGACGTGGAAGACCCGGTTGGCGGGGTCGCGGAAGGAGGCTGGCTCGGGGCGTACCCCGGTGGGTGCGGTTGTCATGTTGTCCCGACCGGTGTCAGCGCTGATCGGTGGGTTGCCGGCGGAACCGGTCGACCAGCCGCCGCCAGTAGAGCTTGGCGGCGACCGCTACGCCGGCCACCCCGCCCACGACAGCCTGCACGATAAGGCTGCCGGATCCCGCGTCCAGGTAGGCCAGATGGTTCACCGACCGCTCCTTCCCCTCGCCCGTCTCGACACCGGCGTCCCGGGCGTGCAGCGGTGAGGCTTTTGACCCAGAAAGCCGGACTTGTCTGCCACCGTACGCCGATCACCGCCGACGTACCGCCGCATCCCCGGACTCCCAGCCTCACCACAGGATGAGATCGGGGATCAGGTCCTCCTGTGGTGCATGCCGAGGCGCAGCAGCACGAAGCGCAGCACTGTGGCGGCGAGGTTCGCGGCCACCAGCACGACCAGTTCCACCGTCCGGGTGGGTGCGGCGACGGCCACGTGCAGCATCGCCAACGCGCCGCTTGTCAGCGCCAGGCCCAGCGCGAACGCCAGCAGTCCCTGCGCGTGGTGCCGACCGGCGTGCCGACGCCCGGTGATGCCGAACGTCAACCGCCGGTTCGCGGCCGTGTTCGCCACCGCCGTCACCAGCAACGCCAGCAGGTTCGCCGGCTGCGCGCCGAGCGCGCCCCGGGTGGCCACGAAGAGCAGCAGGTACGCGAGCGTGCTTGCCACCCCGACGGCCGCGAACCGCGCCAACTGGCGGGGCAACCCGACCGGCACCCGTGCCGGCGGTGCGGTCAGCGGAGCCCGGCCGAGCTGCGCGCGCAGCTCTGCCACCGGCAGCGCGCCGGTCAGCAGCGCCCGACCCAGCCGGCCCATCCCCCGCAGGTCCGCCACGGCGGTGGCGACGATGTCGACGCGGCTGTCCGGGTCGTCGACCCAGTCCACAGGCACCTCGTGGATGCGCAGTCCGGCCCGCTGGGCGAGCACCAGCAACTCGGTGTCGAAGAACCACCCGGTGTCGCGCACCAGGGGCAGCAGCTCACCGGCGACGTCGGCGCGGATCGCCTTGAACCCGCACTGCGCGTCGGAGAACCGCGCGAACAGCGCCCCGCGCAGCAGCAGGTTGTACGCCCGCGAGATGATCTCCCGCTTGGTGCCGCGTACCACCCGGGAGGTTCGCGCCAGCCGGGTGCCGATCGCCAGGTCGGAGTGGCCGGAGATGAGCGGCGCGACAAGCGGCAGCAGCGCCGCCAGGTCGGTCGACAGGTCCACATCCATGTACGCGAGCACCGGCGCCGACGACGCCGTCCAGGCGGCGGACAGCGCCCGGCCCCGCCCCTTGGCGTCCAGGTGCAGCACCTCGACGCCGGGCAGCTCACCGGCGAGACCGTCGGCGACCTGCAATGTGTCGTCCACGCTCGCGTTGTCGGCGATGGTGATCTGGAACGGGTACGGGAAGTGCTCGCTCAGGTGTGCGTGCAACAGGCGTACGCACGGCCCGAGGTCGGTCTCCTCGTTGTAGACCGGGATCACCACGTCCAACACGGCGGCGGTGCCCGGCCGGGCCTGGATGGCGGCACGGTGGCCGCTGGGCGCTGTCACGACGCCGCCTTGGGAGTGCTCAGGTCGTAGACGGTGACACCGTCGACGGTCTGCGCCGTGAAGCTCTCCGCGACCCAGGCGGCGATCTCCTGCGACGCGGAGCTGCCGCCGTTGGCCCGGAAGCCGCCAGCACCCAGGAAGTAGTGGATCTTCCCGTCGGCGACGTACCGCTGGAACTGCGCGAGCGTCGGCGACGGGTCACTGCCGTTGAACCCGCCGATCGCCATCACCGGGTCGCCGGTGGCCAACTGGTAGCCGGAGGCGTTGTTGGAACCGATGGTGGCCGCCGCCCAGGTGTACGACGCGCTGTCCCGTTCCAGCAGCTCGCGCAGGGCGGCGCTGGGCTCGCGGGCGTTGAGCAGCCCGCCCATCCCGCCACCGGCCGCAGGACCCTGCCTGCCGCCGGGGGGCACCTGACCGCCGTCGCGCCCACCGCCCGGGAAGCCGGGAGCCTGACCACCGGGCGCCTGACCACCGGGGGCACCGCCGCCCGGAAAGCTCGGCGCCTGGCCGTTGTTCTGGCCGCCCTCCGGGCTCTGGCCGCCGTCGGGACGCTGACCACCGGGCATCTGGCCGCCATCGGGGCGCTGGGCGCCGGGCATCTGGCCGCCGTCGGGACGCTGGGCGCCGGGCATCTGGCCGCCGTCGGGGCGCTGCATGCCGCCCGGGGGTTGCCCGCCGGGGAAGCCGCCGCGGCCGAAGCCGCCCGCCACGGACGGGCCGGCACTCGGGATCGAGCCGCCGTGCGGGGTCGCGGCGGTCTGGAGCGCGTACGCCGCCGGACCCGCCAGAGCCGCCGCCGCGCCGACACCCAGGACCACCGGCACCAGCCACCGGGGCAGCCGGCTGGCCAGCAGGATCCCGGCCGCGCCGGCCAGGCCGGCGACGAGTACGGCGGTGCGCAGCCACGGATACCAGTCGGGACTGCGCCCGAGCAGCACCCACGCCCACCAGGCGGTGACCGCCAGCGTGCCGGCGAGTGTTGCCGTGGCGGCCAGCGGACGCCACCGCTGCCACATCGATCCGACCGCCGGTGTGTCGCCCGGCTGCGGGCCGACAGCGGGCTCCCCGCCGGTGGCGGATGCGGGCAGCGGCCGGCGCTGCCGCCAGAGCACTGTGCCGCCGATGCCGACAAGCGCGCCGACGGCCGGGGCGAGCGCCACCGTGTAGTACGCGTGGAAGATCCCGGACATGAAGCTGAAGATCAGGCCGGTGACCAGCAGCCACCCGCCCCAGAGCAGCAGTCCGGCCCGGGTGCGGTCGGTACGCGCGGCCCGCCCGGCCGCCAGCAGCCCGGCGACCAGCAGGATCAGCGCTGCCGGCAGCAGCCAGGAGACCTGGCCGCCGATCTCGGCGTCGAACATCCGCAGCAGGCCGGTCTGCCCCGAGAACGGGCCACCGCCGCCGCCCATCCGGCCGTCGCCGACGCTGCCCACCTCGTCGCCGGTGATCCGGCCGATGCCGTTGTAGCCGAGGGTCAGCTCCAGGATGCTGTTGCCCTGCGACCCGCCGATGTACGGCCGGGCGCTTGCCGGGGTCAGCTCGACGATGGCCACCCACCAGCCGGCGGACACCACTACCGCGACGCCGGCCAGCAGCAGTTGGCGGACCCGCCGCCACAGCCCGGTCGGCGCGGCCAGCAGGTACACCCCGGCGAAGACCGGCACGACCAGGAACGCCTGGAGCATCTTGGTGAGGAAGCCGAAGCCGACGAGCGCGCCGGCCAGCACTATCCACCGGGTGCTTGCCGTCTCCAGAGCACGGACCGTGGCGTACGCCCCGCCGACCAGCAGCAGGACGAGCAGCGCGTCGGGGTTGTTGAACCGGAACATCAGCGTCGCCACCGGGGTGAGCGCGAGGACCAGGCCGGCGATCAGGCCGGCGACCGGTCCGTACCAGCGCTTCACCGTCGCGTACAGCACGCCGACGGAGGCGACCCCGCAGAGGGCCTGCGGGACGAGCATCGCCCAACTGTTCAGCCCGAAGATCCGTACCGACAGGGCCATCAACCACAGCGATGCCGGCGTCTTGTCGACGGTGATCGAGTTGGCGGCATCCGACGAGCCGTAGAAGAACGCCTTCCCGCTCACCGAGCCGGCCTGCACTGCCGCCGCGTAGAACGAGTTGGCCCAACCGGAGGCGCCCAGGCCCCAGATGTAGAGCAGGCCGGTGCCCAGGAGCAGGACCACCAGTGCGGCTCGGGTCCAGCCGGGCGTACGCGGCGGCGCGGGCTCCTCGGCGGGCGTGGCCGCCGGCGGTGGATCCGTCGGCGTTGGCTCGGCGGGTGTGGTCGGCGCGGTGTCGGTTCGGTCCATGAGCACCACCCTCGACCGCTGTCCTGTTCCGACCCCGTGCGCCGCCTATGCGCCAGCTGTGGGATTCGGCAGACGGACGGTGAACACGGTCCGGCCGGGTCGACTCTCGACCGCCACCGAGCCGTGGTGGGCCTCCACCACCGCCGCCACGATCGCCAGGCCGAGCCCGGTGCTGCCGTGCGCGCGGGACCGTGAGCTGTCGCCACGGGCGAACCGTTCGAACATCTCCGGTTGCAGCTCCGCCGGCACGCCCGGCCCGTCGTCGGCGACGGTGAGCACGGCGCTGTCACCCTCGACGGCCAGCGTGGTGGTGACGGTAGTGCCGGGCGGGGTGTGCACGCGCGCGTTGGCCAGCAGGTTCGCCACCACCTGGTGAAGGCGTGCCGCGTCGCCGGGGACCTGGATCTCCACCTCCGGCAGGTCAAGCTGCCAGCGGTGCTCGGGGCCGGCCACGTGGGCGTCGCTCACCGCGTCGACCACCAGGGCGGACAGGTCCACCGGTTCGGACGCGAGCGGCCGGCCGGTGTCGAGGCGGGCCAGCAGCAGCAGGTCGTCGACGAGGGTCGTCATCCGGGTGCTCTCCGACTCGACGCGCCGCAGCGCGTGCGCCACGTCGGGTGGTACCTCGTCGCGACCGCGTCGGGCCACCTCGGCGTACCCCCGGATCGCCGCGAGGGGGGTACGCAGCTCGTGGCTGGCGTCGGCGACGAACTGGCGTACCCGGGTCTCGCTGGCCTGCCGTGCGGCGAGCGCGTCGGCGACGTGGCCCAGCATCCGGTTGAGCGCCGCGCCGACCTGCCCGACCTCGGTACGCGGGTCGGTGTCGCCGGCCGGGACCCGGACCGCGAGCGCGACCTCACCCCGGTCCAGCGGCAGCTCGGTGACCCGGGTGGCGGTGGCGGCCACCCGGTTCAGCGGTCGCAGCGCGGCCCGCACGATCACGGCACCGGCGGCACCGGCGACGAGCAGCCCGGCGACGGCGACCCCTGCCTGCGCGGCGACCATCCACCAGACGGTCTCCTGGACGCCGGAGAGGGGGATGGCGACAGCGCGTACCCTGCCGTCGCGGAACTGCCGGGCCACGGCCCGGTAGTCGCCGCGCTCGCCCAGGTCGACGGTGCGTGGCGCGGCGCCGACCGGCAGCTCGGCCAGTACGGCGACCTCGTCGACCTCGACGACCTGCTCGTCGGGGAACGGCTGCTCGCTGGACGGGCTGTTGGTGAGGGCCGACGCGCTCGTCACACGGCCGTCGGTGATCTCGGCGACCACAGTGCCGGCGGGCGAACCGGGCGGGACGGCCGGTCCACGGCCCGGAAAGGTCGGGCGGCCGGGTCGCTCGTCGCGCATGGCCGTGGCGGGGGCCAACTGGTCGTCGAGCCGTTCGATCAGGAAGTGCCGCAACGCGACAGTGGTCAGCCCGCCGGTGGCGACGCTTACCACTGCGAAGAGCAGGACCAGTGCGAGAACCAGCCGGGTACGCAGTGACCGGCCGGCCAGCCAGCGGCGGGCGGCCCGGGGCGGGCGGCGGTCACTCGGCGGGTTTGAGGACATAGCCCGCGCCGCGCAACGTGTGGATCATCGGCGCTCGGCCGGCGTCGATCTTCTTCCGCAGGTACGAGATGTACAGCTCCACCACGTTGGCTTGGCCACCGAAGTCGTAGTTCCACACGCGGTCGAGGATCTGCGCCTTGCTGAGCACCCGGCGGGGGTTGCGCATGAGGTAGCGCAGCAGCTCGAACTCGGTGGCGGTGAGGGTGATCAGCTGGCCGCCGCGACGGACCTCGTGGCTGTCCTCGTCGAGGCTGAGGTCACCGACGGTCAGCACGGCGTCCTCCCGGGCGGCGACCGCGAAGCCGGAGCGGCGCAGCAGCGCGCGCAGCCGGGCGATCACCTCCTCCAGGCTGAACGGTTTGGTGACGTAGTCGTCGCCACCCACTGTCAACCCGGCGATGCGCTCCTCGACAGCGTCCCGGGCGGTCAGGAACAGCACCGGCACGGTCGGCGCGTGCTCGCGCAGCCCGCGCAGCACCTGGAAGCCGTCCAGGTCGGGAAGCATCACGTCGAGCACCACGGCGTCCGGCTGGAACTGCCGGGCCGCGCTCAACGCCGCCATGCCGTTGCCGGCGGTACGCACCTGCCAGCCCTCGTAGCGCAGCGCCATCGACAGCAGGTCGGTGAGCGTCGCCTCGTCGTCGACCACAAGCACCCGCACCGGTTCGCCGTCGGGGCGGCGCAACTCGATCCGGGTCGGCGCGCCCTGCCCATCCATGATCATGCCCCCATCGTGGGCGCGCGGGCTGTGCCGTGCCTCTGCCCCGGCTGTGTGCCGGCTGTGCGATCGGAGTGCACCGACGCCACCGGTCACCTCCGGCGTGGGGTCACTGGGAAACCCCGTAGGCGTCGGTACGCACGTACCGCATGCTCCAGCCGCCCAGCCCGTCCGGCTGGTCGCGCTCGTAAAGGTGGTCGGGGCCGGGCTGTGTCGGGCCGGTGCCGTCGGGGTGCCGCATGATCCACCGCTGGGGCGGAGCGCCGTCCGGGCCGGCGGGCAACTCACGCAGCAGGCCGTCCCCGGGACCGCCGACGAAGCGTACGGTGACCTCGCCCATCACGACGCCCCTCGTGAGCACGCCGGCACGCTCGGTGCGGCCAGCCCTGGCTCGCAAGCTACCGCACCCATCCGCCGCCCAGGGCGGGATCGGGCGACCCTGCGGTTTGCCCAGCTCGGAGCCCGGGTACCGAACCGGAGGCCCCCGCAGTGGGCGGGGCGAAGGTGAGGAGCGGTCGATGCGCACGCTGGACGGGCGGTACCGGCTCGAGCAGCGCATCGGGGTGGGCGGGATGTCCGAGGTGTGGCGAGCCCACGACCGCGTGCTGGACCGGCCGGTCGCCGTGAAGCTGATCTCCCCCGGCCGGGACGGCCAGCACGACACCGTCGACCGGATCCGCACCGAGGCCCGCAACGCGGCCCGGCTGGTGCATCCGAACGTGGCGAGCGTGCACGACTTCGGCACCTCACCGACGCTGCCCGGCCGCGAGTTGCCCTACATCGTCATGGAGTTGGCCGAGGGCGAGACGCTCGCCGCGCACCTGCGGTCCGGCCCGCTGGACTGGAGCATCGCGGTACGTGTCTGCGCGGAGGTCGCTGCGGCCCTGGCGGCGGCGCACGCCAGCGGCATCGTGCACCGCGACGTGAAGCCGGCGAACGTCGTCCTCACCCCCGCCGGGGTGAAGGTGCTCGACTTCGGCATCGCCACACCGGCAGGCACGTCTGATCCGTTGCCGGACGGGATGCTGCTTGGCACTCCTGCGTACCTGGCGCCCGAGCAGCTCGACGGCGCGCCGGCCACTCCGGCGGCCGACATGTACGCCCTCGGTGTGCTCCTCTACTACTGCCTCACCGGCCACCTGCCGTACCGGGCGAGCACCGCCTGGGAGCTGCTCAGCGCGCGCCGGTCCCGGCCACCCGAGCCGCTGCCCGAGATCGACGGGCTCCCGGCGGAGGTGGGCGAGCTGTGCCGGTCCTTGCTGGCCGACGATCCGGCACGGCGTCCGACAAGCCTCGTCGCCGCGCTGCTGCTGGCCGAGGCCGTCGACGCCCGGGTGTACGTGCCGATGGGGCTGCCCACGCCACGCCGGCCCGCTCCGACGTCGCCGTGGACCGAGCGGGCCGCCACCGAGGCCACCGAGGCGCTGTCGCTTGTCGACGGGTCGGCGCGGGCCGACTGACAGCGGGTCGCAGGGCGTTTCGCCAGCCCAGGGCCGGGTAGCCGGCGGGTGAGCGACGGGAGGAACGCGATGCCGGATCCGAGTCCCTGGCTTCAGGAGGCCACCGCGACCGCCGAGGGCGGCCACGTACGCACCGACGATGGTGGGCTCTCCACCGCGCTGGCGTCACCACTGGCGGCGCACTGCACCGGGTTGCGGCCGGAGCAGTTGCTGGCCGCCGCGTTCGCGTCCTGCCTGCACCACGCGGCGGTGGAGGCGGCCGGGGAGATCACCGACGAGGCGCACACGGTCCAGGTGCGGGCGGAGGCGAAGCTGGGGCGCGACGACGACGGCCTCTACCGGGCCGACGTGCACGCCTCGATCTCGTCGGCAGGCCTGAGCCGGGAGCAACTGGCCGACCTTGTCGAGTACGCCGACCGGCTCTGGCCGTTCTCCAGCGGCGACAGCAGCCGGCACCGGCTGACCGTCACACCTGCGGAGAACGGCCGGCACTGAAGCCACACGCACGGTCGGTCAGTCGACGGCGAGCACCCGCCGTTCGGTCACCCGATGCACCGACGAATGGGTGACCACGGCGGGTGGACCGACGCCCAGGCGCGGGCGCCACCAGATGCCCAGAGCCTCCCGTCGAATCGGGAATAACCGTCTCGCCCGATCCACCCTGATGGCGCTTTTGATGGCTCTGTATCCGCTCTGCCCCACGCGATCGGGGCAAATTGTGGCGCATGCCACCGTACGGACCGATCGCATCGGGCCGCTGACTCTCTAGCCTCGGCGGGTGCACCCCGACGACCCCTCCGACCAGAAGCTGACCGAAGCGCGCTCGACCACCCGTACGAGCGACGCCACATCAACCGAACGGACGATCGGCCGTCACCGGGCCCCCGAGCCGCCCCGCCGCGCCCTGCTCAGCTCGACCCCGGTCCGGGTCGCCCTGGCCACCGGCGTCACCTGCTGCCTCGGCCTGGCCGCCGTCGCCACCGTCCGCGCCACCGAGGACACTCCAGGGCCCGTGCAGCCCCTGGCCGAGGCTCTCACCGACCGCGCCGCCATCGCCGACGAACGCGCCTCCCGGTCGCTGGACCGCGACGTCGCCCCGGCGCGGGTCCTGCCCACCCCCTCGGCGTCGCCGACACCCACCCCCACCGCAACCCGCAAGGCGCCCAAGAAGCCCGTCAAGCCCCGCCGTCCCCGACCGGTAGCCGGGCTCGACCAGGCGCAGATGGACAACGCGAAGATCATCGTGGACGTGGGTCAGGAGCTGAAGATGCCCCGCCGCGCCCTCGTGGTGGCGCTGGCGACCGCCATGCAGGAGAGCAACCTCTACAACCTGGCAAGCGACGTGCTGCCGGAGTCCACGCGCTACCCGCACCAGGGCAGCGGCTCCGACCACGACTCGGTGGGGCTCTTCCAGCAGCGACCCAGCAGCGGCTGGGGCACCGTCGCCGAGCTGATGCGCCCGTCGTACGCCGCCCGGGCCTTCTACACAGCGCTCAGCGAGATCCCGGGCTGGCAGGACATGAGCGTCACCGCCGCAGCCCAGGCCGTGCAGATCTCCGCCTACCCCGACGCGTACGCCCGGCACGAGGATCGCGCCACCGCCGTGGCGGCGGCGCTCACCGTCTGAGCCCCGCCGCACACGAGCGCCTCAGCGCGTCGTACGGCCCGTCGGTGGCTCCGCGTCGCGCCCACCGGCCGCCACCCGGCTCGCCGGTACGCCCGTACCCGCCGCCGCCGTCGGGGTGTCTGCGGGCACCGGCTCGACAGTCACGCCGGCCAGGACCTCGTCCACGAGCGCCTCGCGCCGGCGCCGCGCGTACAGTGCCGCCTCGAAGTCGCGCCGGGCCTGCACGGCATCCGCGTACGCCTGTTCGCGGACCCTCCGGGCCTCCTCGCGGGCCTCGTCCAGCTCGAAGCGGGCCTGGGCCAGGATCTCGGCCGCCTCCTGGCGCACCGCGTCACCGGCCCGACGGGTGGTCTCGGCGTCGTCCAGGGCCAACCGCTGGAGCAGGCCGTTGAGCCACGCCACCTCCTGGCGGATCTCGTCCCACTCACGGGTCGCGCCGGCAGCGCCCTCCACGCGCGCCGCGAGCCGGGACAACCGGATCCCCAGCTCGTCCAGGCAGGAATCCACCTGCCGCTGGTCGTAGCCGGTCTTTCCCACGGAGAACCTCATCGTGTCGCCCCCCAGGCAGCTGTCGGTACTTTCCCCCACCTGGATCCTCGGTCGCGCGGACAACGACCGAGGGGGTTCGGGGAAATTGTTCAGCATGCGAGCGCCGGGGCGATTCGGCGACGGCCGATCACACGGCGGGGGGCGGTGCCGGACGGGTCAGACGCGCTTGGGCAGCACCACGACCCGGCCGAAGAACTCGTCGATGCGGCGCACCACATCGTTGAAGTCGTCCAGGTCGATGGGCTTGGTGACGTACGCGTTGGCCTGCAACGTGTAGCTCCCGACGATGTCGGTGTCGGCGTTGGAGGTGGTTAGCACCACGACCGGGATGGTCCGCAGATCCTCGTCCTGCTTGACCGCGCCGAGCACCTGACGCCCGTCCATGCGGGGCATGTTGAGGTCCAGCAGGATGACGTCCGGCCTGCGGGCACCGCTGTGCCGGCCTTCGGCCCGGAGGAACTCCATCGCCTCCTCGCCGTCGCTGACCACGTCGATGACCTTGTCAACGTCGGAGTCGGCCAACGCTTCCTCGATCATCAGTACGTCACCCGGGTCGTCGTCGACGACCAGGATGCGTACCGGCTGCGGGCTGTCGCCCATCACTACCTGCCTCGGGTCGGGAGGAACGGGACCGAAACGCTCATCGCGCCGGCGGGGAAATCTAGCCCATCAGGAAGCGCTGCGGGACGCCGGGTCGACGCTGTCGGGCTGATATCGCAGCACCTCTGCCAGACCCGTCACCCGCAGCACCCGGTCGACACGGCCGGTGGCGCCGGTGAGGCGCAGCCACCCGCCGTCGGCCGCGGCCCGGTTGTCACCACGAACGAACACAGCCATCCCCGTGGAGTCACAGAAGGTCAGGTCGGTGAGGTCGAGCAACATCCGGCGTTCGCCGTCGGCGGCCAGACGGTCGATCGTCGCGGTCAGCTCGCCGGCGGTGCTCATGTCCAGCTCACCGGCGAGCCGCAGGTAGACGCCACCGCCCTCACGCCCGGCGTAGCTGACGCTGAACGTCACCGTGCTCCCCCTCGCTCCACCGCTGGGTGGGACGTTTGCAGTGCGGCAAGTATACGCAGAGGCACGGACGTCACCGAGGGCGCGGTGATCACCCGGGACGTCCCGGGAGCGTGCCGTCAACGCACGGCGCCCGGGCCTGCGGTCGGCAAGCCGGCGCGGCTCAGCCGCAGCGTGCGCGCCGCCCTGGGGAAGTCACGCAACGCGCTGGCGTAGTGCGCAAGCGTCAGGTCCACCGCGTCGGCGGGCACGCCGCGGCTGGTCAGGATCTCCACAAGCCACTGAACGAACTCGGTGAAGAGCGAGGCGTCGTCGACGTACAGGGCGGCGGCCAGGGAGTCCACGATGTGCCCCAGGTCGCTGATCGTCGAGTCGAGCTGCGCGGGCGTGTACGACAGCGCCGCCGGCATCCGGTCCCGCAGATCGGTGAGCGCGCTGTCGATCAGCTCCCCCCGCCGGCGGACCAGGCTCGCGTACTCGTCGTCGGCCAGGTGCGACAGCTGCGCCGCAGGTACCCGCCGCAACGCCCGCTCGTCGGCGATCAGCTCCGATGCCGCCGGCGCGTTCGGCGCCCAGGCCGCGCCGAGTCGGGCCGCCCACCGGCCGTCCGCGCCGAACCCACGCCCGCCGACCACCACCGGTACGTCCGAGCGCCGGCACGCCTCGATCATCCGGTGCGCGTGCGGCAACCGCATCGGCAGCGCGCAGGCAAGCGCGACCGCCTGCGCGTCGTGCCGGTGCAGATACGACACCAGGTGCGCCGCCGGCACGCTGGCGCCGAGGAACGTCACCTGCCAGCCGCGCAGCCGCAGCACCTCCGCCACCAGCCGGGGCGGCAGCGCGTGCCACTCACCGTCCATGCAGGCCACCACGACCCGCCCGCCGGTCGGCCGGGGGTTGGCGTGCCGGGCCACTGCCGCCACGACCCGCTCGCTGATGTGCGTGGCCGCGTGCTCCTGGGCGACGCTCCACTCGTTGCGCGCCCACCGCTCGCCGACCTCGGACTGGGCCGGCGCCACAAGGTCGAGCAGCACCCGCTCGGGCGCGACACCCGCGTCGAGCAGGCCGAGTGCCACGTCGACAGCGGCATGCTCGTCGGCGTCGGCGAGGCAGGTCAGGTAGCCCGGGTAGGCGTCGGTCGGATCGGTGGTGGCGGCGGGCGCGGTCACGCAGGGCTCTCCCTCTGCTGTTCGGGCCCGGTGGGCCGCTCGGCGGGCTCTTCGGGCCCGGTCGGCCGCTCGGCCGGCTCGGCGGGCTCTTCGGGCGTCGGGACCGAGTGCAGGTGCCGTGCGGCGCGCGGACCAGCGCCGACAGCGCGCAGCGCCAGGACCGCGATGTCGTCGTGGTCGCCGTGTGCCAGCCAGTCACACGTGACCTGCTCGATGCGCTCGGCCAGGGCGGGTGCCGGCATCCGGTGGCACCCGGTCACGGCGGCGGTCAGCCGTTCCGTACCGAACTGCTCGTCGCCCCGGCGGCCACCACGGGCCTCGGTCACGCCGTCGCTGTAGAGAAGGCACGTCTCGCCCGGCGCCAGCCGGACGGTCACCTCGCCGACGCGTGGGTCGGGCACCACACCGATCAGCATGCCGCGCAGCGGCACCGACTCGACCTCGCCGGAGGCGCGCAGCACCAGCGGCGGCAGGTGCCCACCCCCGGCCATGGTCAGGGTGACGCTCCCGTCGCGCTGCGGCCGCGCCACCCCGAGCACGATTGTGGCGAAACGGCCCTGGCCGTGCGCCTGGGTCGTCTCCAGCAGCGCGTCGTTGAGCAGCCGCAGCAGCCGCCCCGGATGCGACTCCACCCGGTGCAGCGCCTGGAGGCACTGACGGAGCTGGCCGGTGAAGACGGCCGCCTCGACGCCCTTGCCGGAGACGTCGCCGAGGAAGAACACCGAACCACCGTCGGTGAGCCGGTGCGACCCGTAGAAGTCGCCGCCGATCCGCAACCCCGCCTGCGCCGGCCGGTAGGCGGTGCCCCACTGCACGCCCGGAACCTCGGCGGGCTCCACGGGCAGCAGGCTGGCCTGCAGGGTGTCGGCCACCTCCGCCTGGTCGCGGTAGAGAAGCGCGGTGGTCAACGCCGCGCCGGACCGCGCCGCGAAGGCACGCAACAGGTGGACGTCGTCCTCGTCGTACCAGCGGCTGGCCCGGCGGGCGACAAGCAGCACACCGGCCGGGGCGTCCCTACCTGGCACCGGGACGACCCGGGCCGCGCTGTCGACGCCCGCCAGGCCGGGAAGCCATCCGGCGTCGACGGCCTGCTCCACGAGCCAGTCGACGGCATGCGGCTCGACGCCGGTCAGCCCGTCGGCGATGGCTGTTGGTAGATCACTTTCGGACAACATGCCGCTGTCGACGATCGGCGCCTCGTCGTCGGCACGGGACGCCCGCCACCAGCGTGCCCGCCCGGCGCGCGGCGCCAGCACCAGTACCGACACCTCGGCGAGGGTCGGCACGGCCAGCCGCACCACGGCGGCGGCGGCCCGGTCGGGGTGCAGCGGGTTGCCCAGCTTGTCGCCGACCACTGCCAGGAAGGCGGAGCGGGCGCGCTCGGCCAGCAGGGCGTCGGCGCGGCTGACGCTCTCGGTGACGTCCTCGACGTACCAGCAGCACCGGCCGGCGGACAGGGGCACCTGCCGGGCGCTGAGCCGGCGACCGCGGTGGGTGAAACCGCTCGGGGCCGTCTCGCCCAGCCCCGGCACACCGGCCGAGGCGAGCGGCTCGCCGGGCACCACCTCGGGCAGCAGGCGTTCGGCCACCGGGCTGACATGTCGGACGACGCCCTCGGCGTCACAGACCACGAGGCCCTCGCGGAAATGCTCGACGACCTCCGACCAGGCGGGCGTGCCCTGACCCCGGTCGGGGGCGAGCGCCGGCAGCGTGGAGGTGGACCAGGGCTGGACGTCGGCGGGCCACGCCGGAGTCTGTGTGGTGCTCGGCGTGGAGATCCGTCCGTCGCCCGGGTCGAAGTCCCTGACGTCGGAAGCAGTCACCAGCTGAGCCTCACTCCTTGTCATCCACCCGAACCGCGCCTCGGCACCGGCGTCTGTGGTCAAATCTGTTCGACCCACCCTACGCCGATCCGTCCTGAGCGGCATCCCACGGCAGCTCGCGGGCCCTCCGTCGCGTACCGGGCGCTGTCGGTCGACCGTTGTTACGATCCCTTCGAACCGGCCGGGCCGGAGTCATCCGGAAGGGCGTGATCGTGCAATCCCCAGGGCTGCGACCAAACCCGGCACCGCTGCGCATGTCGATCGACGAGAGCGATCCCGGCAGGCCCCTGATCCGGGTCGGCGGCGAGTTGGCGTACGCCACGTCGGCGCCGCTGCGCGTCGAACTCGACCGGTTGCTCGCCGACGCGCCGCACACCCTCGTGCTGGATTTCGCCGACCTGGACTTCATCGACAGCACCGGCCTCGCCGTGATCGTCCACGGCTGGCGGGTGGGGCAGCACGTCGACACGACGCTGCTGCTGCGAGCGGTCCCCCGGTTCCTGGCGACGATCCTGGAGATCACCGGCGTCGCCGGGCTGCTCGGTCGACAACTGCCCGCCACCCCCCGGGCGATCGCCGGACCGGGTCACGGGCAGGCCGCCGCCGGGTGACCCGACAGCGGCAGACCGTTCACGCCCCCGGGTTGGCGTTGCGTACGGGGACTGGGAACATGGTGGGATGTCCCAGCAGCTGTTGACCATCGAGGTGACCCGGGTCGACGCCGGGCACACCCGGTTGCGGCTGAGCGGCGACCTCGACTTCGACACCGCTCCCGAGCTGGTCAGCGCGGTGGCAGACCTCCAGGGCGAGGGCCACGAGCGGTTGACGATCGACCTGAGCGCTGTCAGCCTCTGCGACTCCTCCGGGCTGAGCGCGCTGCTGATGGCGCACCGCGCCGCCGAGTCGATGGTGCTGAGCGGGGTCAGCCCCCAGGTGCAGCAGATGCTCGACCGCACCGGCCTCACCGAACTGCTGGCAGTGCAGACCGGCATCGCCGACGGCGACAACGTAAGAGCCATCGGCTGACGGCAACGACAGCCAACTGACGGCCGCGTGTCGTTCAGGCTCGGGAAAAGGGGGGGGTGGCCCCCCGACCCTGGGACCTGGGGTCGGGGGCCTGAGGAAGGTCTAGGGCGCGGTCATCGGCTGGAGTCGAGGGCCGGTCTCGCGCAGTTCACCGGCCGGTGCGGAGTCGACGTCCTCGGGTTCTCCCGAATCGGGCGTGTGGTACAGATAGCGGACAAACTCCCCACCCATCTCGTTGTCGTCCCCACCTGGCCACTGGCCGATACAGTCCATTCCGACCACTTCCCGGCCGGTTCCGTCGGCCTCCTCCAGCAGCGCCCACAGGCTCACCGGATAGCAGCGGGTGGCGTCCGGCGTGAGCTGCCAGCGCGCGTACCAGCCGGGTCGGGCGGGGACGATCTCGACGATCCGTTTCATGACGACCTTCCTTCCGCGTGCCTCGGAAGAACTGCGGTCCTGAACCAGATGCTGGCCCACGCGCGGGTGAGCGCCCCTCACCCGCGCCGGATGAAGCCGTCCGAGCGCTGGTCCTACCCGGCCGGAAGGGCCCGTTTCGGCTCCCGGGACGGCGGGAAGGCGACGGGCGCACGAGCAGATCCCCAGCGGAAGAGGTGTCACATGCGCAAGCAGATGGAGGGCGACAACCAGCGCCGCCGGACACTGGCCCGGCAGGCCCGGGAACAGGGCAGACAGCCCAGCCAGTTCGGCGCGAGCCTGAGCGCCTCGAAGCAGCTCACGAGCCTCGAACAGAGCAAGCGGGACGGCCCCCCGCCGGCCGGCCGGCACAAGTCGGACACCACGCGCGGTGGACCGGCTCCGCCGCCCGTCGGCACCGCCGACAATCCACGCCCGCTGCCGCCGCTCAGCGACAGTTCGACAGGTGTGACGAGCGTGGGCTACCACGACCTCGTCGACGACGTCCGGCGTCGCGCCGGTGTCGACTTCAAGACGGCCAAGGTGGGCGCCGAGGCGACAGTGCTGGTCCTGGCCTTCGCCCTGGAGGCCGCCGAGCGGCAACGACTGCTCGCGGCGGTGCCGAACTCGCTGCACGACGTCGTGCCCGTCGACGGCATCGAGCGGCACCAGGACCTGCCCGGCTTCCTGGCCGAGGTGGGCCGGATCAGCGGGCGTACGCCCGAGCAGGCCCGCTATCAGGCCGAGGCGACGCTCGCCGCGCTCGCCGACCACGACGGTGACCTTGTCGAGTCGCTGCACGTACCCGACGGTTTGCGGGAGCTGCTGAACCCGCCGGCTGCCGGCGGCGGCATCGTCGGCGCCTCCACGGCCACGCCAACGCTCGACGACGCCCAGCTGCGGGCGGCCCTGGACGACCTGCCCTACTGGGCGGGCGACAGCGACGGCCTGTACCGGGTGCTCGCGCTGCCGCCGGACAACCTGGACCGGGTGCTGGACCGGCTCGACCGGCTGCGCCGGGAGACCGGACGCGGCCCGAGCATCGGACGCCCCGGTGGCACGGCTGCCGTGCTGACAGTGCGCACCACCCAGGCCGACGGGGTGACGGCGCTCGACGTGGACCTCGCCCACTCGATCGACGACGCGATCGACGAGGTGGGCGCCGGGATGGCCAGCGGCTGACCGGCAACACCGACGCACGCGAGGGCCGGCGACGCGGGGTACGCTCCCGCGCCGCCGGCCCGTCGGTGCGCGCTGACGGCCGCTCGGTAGCGTGCCCCTCATGAGCCGCGCTGCCGACCGGTTGGAGCTTGTCGCCGATCCGGTTCGCCGCACCGGACGCACGCTGCTCGCCGCCGGTGTCGAGCAGTCGTACGTGGACGTCGAGGATCCTCTTCATCTGCACTTCGAGTACGTCCGGCGGATCGCCTCGGCGGCGCAGATCGCGGCACCGGCAGGTGCCCCGCTGGACGTGCTGCACCTGGGCGGCGGGGCGTTGACGCTGCCGCGCTGGCTGGCCGCCACCCGGCCAGGCTCCCGGCAACTGGTCGTCGAGCGGGACCGGGAGGTCGTCGACCTTGTCGCCCGGGAACTGCCACCGCTGCCACCGGAGGTGCGGGTCGAGGTCGCCGACGCCCGGGACGCGGTCACCGCCGCCCCGCCCGACGGGTACGACCTGGTGATAGCCGACATCTACCGGGCGGCCCTGATGCCCCGGCACGTCCGCAGCGTGGAGTTCGCCGCCGAGGTGGCCCGCACGCTGCGCCCCGGCGGGCTGTACCTGGTGAACGTCACCGACCTGCCGCCGCTGGTCGGTACCCGCGTGCAGGTGGCGACGCTGCGGGCGGTCTTCGGCGACGTGTGCGTGCTCGGCGACCGCCGGATGTTGCGGGGACGGCGCTACGGCAACCTGGTGCTCGCCGCGACGCCCCGGCCGGGTGGGCTGCCTGTCGGCCGGCTGGCGGTGGCCGCACTGCGGGATCCGGTGCCCGGTGGTCTGCTGCACGCCGCCGCCCTCGACACGTTCGTCGCCGGCGCCCAGCCGTACACAGACGCCGACTGACGGCCCCCGCGCCGACCGACGGTCTCGGGCCCGTCGGGGCGTACGGGAGGCCCGCAAAGCACCGGTGCCGGCCGCAATGCCGGGTTTCCGACGCCGCGCGTGGGGAAGGCGCGGCAGGTGAGCAACGCCGACGATCGGGCGACCGCCCGCCGCGCCCTGATCGTGATCGGCCTGGTGCTGGCGACCGCACTCGCGCTGGTCTTCGTGTACGCGACACACCGGGTGCTGATCTGGGTCGTGGTGGCCGCCTTCTTCGCCATCGCGCTCAAGCCGGCAGTGGACCGGCTGCAACGCCGGTTCGTCAGGCGGCGGGCGCTGGCCACGCTGCTGGTGTTCCTCGGCGCGTTCGTGATCTTTGCCGTCGTCGCCACGCTCATCCTGGTGCCGCTCCTGGACGATGTGGGCCGTTTCGCCGACCGGGCACCCGAGATGGTGCGCGACGCGCGCGCCGGGCGCGGCCCGCTGGGGCAGCTTCTGGAACGCACCGGCGCCCGGCGCTACCTCAGCGACCACTCCGACGAGTTGCGCGATGTCGGCACCCGGCTGCGTCAACCCGCTGTGGTGGTGCTACGCGCCATCGTGGAGACGATCACAGGGCTGGTCACTGTCGTCGTGCTCGCGTACCTCATGGTGTTGGAAGCCCCGCGGATCACCGGCGGCGTGCTCGCGGCGGCCGGGGACGGTCGGGGTGAGCGGCTGCGCCGGGTGGGCCAGCAGGTGTCGCGGACCATCACCGGCTATCTCACCGGAAACCTGCTGATCAGCGTGATCTGCGGGGCGTTGACGTTCGTGGTGCTGACGGTCCTCGGCGTGCCGTTCGCCGGGGTGATCGCCCTGCTGGTGGCGGTGACCGACCTGATACCGCTTGTCGGCGCGACGCTCGGCGCGGTGATCGCCACCGGTGCCGGCTTCCTGCACTCCCCCACCGCCGGGATCATCGTGCTCGTCTTCTTCGTGGTCTACCAGCAGGTGGAGAACCACCTGCTCCAGCCGCTCATCCTGTCCCGCGCGGTCCGGCTCAACCCACTGACCGTGCTGGTGAGCGTGCTGCTCGCGGTGGAGCTGGCCGGGCTGCTCGGCGCGCTGCTGGCCATCCCGGCCGCGGGCATCGTGCAGACACTGCTCCGCGAGTACGGCCCGCGCCGGTTCCGCCCGGCACCCGCCGCCGACGGCGTCGAACCCGAAGCTGGCGCAGAGCCCGAAGGTGGCGCCGAGCCCCGAGGTGGCGCTGGGCCGACCGGTGGCGCCGGGGCCGCCGACTCGCCTCGCGGCTGAGCAGCAGCGGCCGGATCGGCGGAAGCTCAGCGGGCGCGGGCCGCGACCTCGGGCGAGGTGCTCTCCAGCGGCACGGCGTTCGCCGGCACCAGACCGAGCTGGACCGCCGGACGGGTCAGCGCGGCGTCCAACGCCCAGTCGGCACCGACGCGCGTGCGGTTTCCCGGCATCGCCATCAGGTGGTACGCCCGGGTGACCGCCTTCGCCGGCAGGCCCGCCAGCGGCACCTGCAACGGGTTCGCCGCCGCGTCCTTGCCTCCCAGGTCGACGACCCACCCCAGGTCGTGGTGCTTGTACGGCTTGCGCCGGCCGAAGCCGTACGACGCGGCGATGTTGTGCGCGGCCAGCTTGCCCTGCCGCTGGGCATGCTGGGCGGTCATCGTGCAGACCTCGCCGGGTCGGGCCAGGTCGGGCACCGCGGAGGCGTCGCCGCAGGCGTACACCTCGGGATAGCCGGGGACGTTGAGGAACTCGTCGACGACCAGGCGACCCTTCTCGGTGCGCAGACCCAGCTCGCTGACGAACGGGTCGGGGCGCACCCCGACGCACCAGACGAGCGAGCAGGTGGGCACGTACTCGCCGTCGGTGAGCTTGACCCCGTCGGCGGTCGCCTCGGCCACCGAGGTGCCCATCCGGACGTCGACGCCGCGCCTTTCGAGCACCCGGTGGGCCGTCCGCGACATCCGCTTGTCCAGCTCGGGCAGGACACGGGGGGCGACGTCCAGCAGCATCCACCGGGGGCGGACGGTGAGCCGCGGTCGCTGCGCGTGCAGCCGGTCGGTGAACAACTGCCCGTGGGCGGCGACCTCGGTGCCGGTGTAGCCCGCGCCGACCACCACGAACGTGGCGCGCGCCTGCTGCTCCGCCGGGTCCTCGGCCTGCTCGGCCAGCTCGATCTGGCGGACGATGTGATCGTGCAGGTAGACAGCCTCAGGCAGGCCGCGGAAGCCGTGCGCGTACTCGGTGACGCCCGGGATGGGCAGCAGCTTGTTGACGCTGCCCACGGCGAGAATCAGCCTGTCGTACGCCAGCCGGTTGCGGTCGCCCTCGGCCTGGGTGAAACCGACCCAGCGGTTCTGGAGGTCGACGTGGTCCGCCTCGCCGATGACCACCCGGACGCCCTTGAGGGTCCCGGTCAACGGCACGGCGATCCGTCTGGGCTCGACCACGCCGGCCGCCACCTCGGGCAGCAGCGGCAGGTACAGGAAGTAGTCGGTGGAGTTGAGCACCACGATCTCAGCCCGGTCCCGGGCGATCCGGCTCAACGTCTTCGCCGCGTGGTAACCGGCGAACCCGGCCCCCACGATCACCACACGAGGTTTCGTCATTGCGGGGCGTTTCCCGTCGAATCCCCGGACAAACGTGCGACCCCGCGCCGAACCTGCACAACATCAACGACGGACGATATGGACAGACACCTCCATCGATGGGCAGGATGCCGGAATGGGATCAGACCAGACCGGCGAGCGGCCCACGAAGCCCACCCGCCGCAGCTTCCTGTCCGCCTCGGCCGCCGCCACCGCCGCGACCGCCGCCACCGTCGCGCTGCCCGCGCTCACCGCGCCCGCCACCGCCAACCCGTCGCACCCCGCCGGCCCCGGACGCCCCGCCCGCCCCCAGCGCCCCGACCGTGAGCTGCGCGACCTGCTGCGCCAGGTCGACCCCCGACGGATCGAGGCGATCGTGCGCCGGCTTGCCGCGTTCGGCACCCGACACACCCTCTCCGACCAGGACGACCCCCACCGGGGCATCGGCGCCGCCCGGGACTGGATTTACGCCCGCATGCAGGAGTACGCGGCCACGTCCGGCGGCCGCATGACAGTCGAGCTCCAGTCGTACGTCCAGCAGCCCGCGTCCCGGATCCCCACCGCCACCCGGATCACCAACGTCGTGGCCACAGTGCGGGGTCAGAGCGCCCCGAACCGGACGTACGTGGTGACCGGCCACTACGACTCCCGGGTCACCGACGTGATGGACGCCGTGAGCGACGCGCCGGGCGCCGACGACGACGCGTCGGGGGTGGCCGTCGTCATGGAGCTGGCCCGCCTGATGGCCACCCGTCCCACAGCGGCCACCATCGTGTTCGCCGCGGTCGCCGCCGAGGAGCAGGGCCTGTACGGGTCTGCGTACCTGGCCCAGCAACTCAAGGCAGCCGGCGCGGACGTGCAGGGCATGTTCAGCGACGACATCGTGGGCAGCAGCACCGCCGACGACGGCACCCGCGACCCGTACTCGGTGCGCCTGTTCGCCGAGGGCGTGCCGACGGCGGAGACACCTGCGGAGGCCACCACCCGGCAGTCCGTCGGCGGCGAGAACGACTCGCCGTCGCGGCAGCTCGCCCGGTTCGTCCGGGACGTGGCCGACAACGACGACACCGGCATGCGCGTACGGGTGATCTACCGGCGGGACCGCTACCTGCGCGGCAGCGACCACATCTCGTTCCTGCGGGAGGGCTGGCCGGCGGCCCGGTTCACCGAGCCCAACGAGGACTTCGCCCACCAGCACCAGGACGTCCGGGTGCAGGACGGCAAACAGTACGGCGACCTGCCCGAGTTCTGCGACTTCACGTACATCGCCCGGGTGGCCCGGGTCAACGGCGCGGCGCTCTGGTCACTGGCCCAGGCGCCCGGCACACCCAAGGGCGCCATCATCGTCACCACCGACCTGACGAACAACACCACACTGCGCTGGCAGCGCGGCGACGAGCCGAACCTGACCGGGTACGAGGTGGTGTGGCGGGAGACCACCGCCGCCGAGTGGCAGCGCGTGATCCCGGTCGGTGACGTCACCGAGGTCAGCATCGACCTGTCCAAGGACAACGTGTTCTTCGGCATCCGCGCGGTCAACAGCAACGGCCTGCGCAGCCCGGTGGCCTTCCCCCGCCCCGGCAGCTGACACCGCCGCGCGGCGCCGCGCGCCGCCGCCCGCCCGCCCGCCAAGATCCGCGCAACGTCAGGGATCCTGCTGCCTCAGCTGTTGGTGAGGCAGCACTTTCCCTGACGTTGCGCGGATCTTGGCGGGCGGTCACGTGGGGGTCGGCGCGGTGATCGCCCACCGTTCGTGGTCCCGCCACGCGCCGTCGATGAACAGGTAGTCCGGGGAGAAGCCCTCCAGCCGGAAACCCAACTTGCGGGCCACCCGCCGGGACGGCTCGTTGCCCGGCTGGATGTTCGCCTCCAGCCGGTGCAGGCCGCCAGCGCTGAACGCGTGGTCGATGACAAGGGCGACGCCCGCCGAGGCATGTCCGGTGCCGCTGTACGGCTGGAACGCCGCGTACCCCAGGTAGCCGCCGCGCAGCGCGCCCAGCACGATGCCGCTGATGGTGACGTAGCCGGCGATGTCACCGCTGGCCCGGTCGCAGATGAGGTAACCGGAGCTGTCCCGGCGGCGGATCTTGCGCAGATATCCGGCGTACTCCTCGGGGCTGCTCGGCGCGAGCAGCCACGGGTGGTGCAGGTCCCGACTGCGCCGCGCGGCGGCCACGAACTCGTCGACGTCGGTGGGGCGGGGTCGTCGGATCGCGGCGGGACCGCCGGTACGCAGGTATCTCACGGCCGCCCACTCTGACCGACCAGCGCGGCCGTTGTCCAACCCGCGCGTGCCTGTGTCTGTGCCGCGTGCGCGTGCCCGTGCGCAGTGCTCGAACCACGATTCAGTGGTCTCCCCTGGCCCGCGTGACCACCGGATCCTGGATCGAGTGGCATCTGGCGGGCCGGGCTGTGCGCTACCGGGGCGTCAGCACTCGGAACTCCGTGCCGTCGGGGTCGGCAAGCGCCACCCGCCCGGCCACGTCATGGTCGGTGTCGAAGCGCGTCGCGCCAAGGGAGAGCAGACGGTCAACCTCCGCCTGGTGATCACCGTCGGGGACGAGCTCGTACCGCACCCGGTCCCGGCCACCGTTCGGCGCGGCCGGCGGCCCACCCCAGGTGATCTTCGCGCCGCCGCGCGGCGACTGGATCGCGGTCTCCTCGTCCTGGTCCCAGACCAGCGGCCAGCCGAGCGCCTCACTCCAGAAGTATCCGACGGCCTGCGAGCCGTCACACGCCAGCGCCCCGACGAACCCGCAGCCCGCGAGGAAGTTGTTGCCCGCCTCGATGACACAGAACTCGTTGCCCTCGGGGTCGGCGAGCACCACATGGCCCTCCTCCGGGAGCTGGCCGACGTCGATGTGACGTGCGCCGAGTTCCAGCGCCCGTGCCACCGTCTGCTGCTGCTCCTCGGCGGATGCGCTCGTCAGGTCGAAGTGCATCCGGTTCTGCACGACCTTCGGGTCGGCGGTCGCCGCGAAGCGGAGCCGGAACCCGACGTCGTCATCCGGGAGCACCACTGCCCCATCGCGTGGATCGTCGACCATCTCCCGACCCAGGAGGTCGGCCCAGAACCGGGCGACACACAGGGGTTGACTCGCGTCGAAGCACACGGCGAACAGTTGGCTGGCCATCGCTCTGTTCATCTCCGATCCGCCGACCGTGCGACTCCACCAGCCGGCCCGGTCTGCCCTTGGGGCCGAAGCCTAGGACTGAGGCGCGTCGCGCGCAGCCGAGTATTCGCAGCGGAGCGGTGATCAGGCAGGCAGGAGCGCGGCGATGTCACCCAGAACCCGGGCCGCCGGTGCCGGGTCGACAAGCCACTTCAGGTGGCTGCTGGTGAGCGTACGGACGTCGTAGGGGTTCTCCGGCGTCAGCGCGTCGCCCTCGCGGATCATCCGGTCCTGCATGGCGAGCGGCACCGAGGTGTCCTCGGTCAGCCGCACGTACGTCCTGGGGATCCGCCCCCAACTGTCGGGCTGCGCCCGGTCGCCGGGCGTGCCGGCGTCGAGGTTCTCATCGGGCTGGAAGGTGTTGAGGAAGACCATGAACTCCTCGTCCGTCCCGTCGGCGAGGAAAGCCGCCTTCAGGGCCGCGAGGACGGCAGGGTCGGCGGTGCGGAAGTTGGCGCGCAGCAGCCCGAGCTCGGCAGGGTTCCCGACCATTGCCGACGCCAGGCCTTTGGTGTCGACAGTGGCCATCTCGGGCTCGGCGTAGTAGGCGCCGACGTGGAGGTCGACGGGGCACCAGGCGGAGACATAGACGATGCGGTCGATCAGGTCGGGCCGCTGGTTGGCTGCGACCGTGGCCGTCATGCCGCCACGGCTGTGTGAGACGAGGATGACGGGCCCGTTCCGCTTGGCCCGCTCCAGTGTCCCGATGAGGTGCGCGGCGTTGTCGGCGAGCGTGACGGACCTGATGGCCCCGGGCGCGGTGGCGAGCCCTTCGAGATCCTGCGGGGCCTGGTAGGCCCGCGGGTACGTAGCGGCGAACCCGTGCCCCGGAAGATCGACGGCAACCGAACGGTGCCCGAGGAGGCCGAGCTCGGCCTGGAGTGGCGCGAATGAGAACGAGTTCGCGAAAGCTCCGTGCACCAGTACGAACGTCGGTTGCATCTGTCCACACTCACTTTCTGGTGCCCTGCGGCGTCGGCGGCACGCACGTCGCGCTACGCGAACGGCCGCCGACCATCCGATGATCCACACTACTCAGCAGAAGATCATCGGCGCTACTCAGATCGCCGCATCGCCGGTGACCACGGCGAATGCGCCGGCCGGCACCCCTTCGAGAGTCGCGACCCGCGAGGCGGCGGCCAGCAGACCTGCCTCGTCCGCGCCGCTGAGGAAGAAGACGTAGACGTCGTCGACCTCCTCGCCGTCGTCGTACACCTCGATCACACCCTCGTCCTCCAGCTCGGCAAGGAAGGCCTCGACCGTGTCGATCCACTGGTACGCGTAGGTGCCGGCCTCGCCGGACGGCGCCGGTGTCAGCGGTACGTGGATCTCCACGATGACGGTCATGACGGCATCGTGCAGCACGCCAGTGACAGCGATCCGCCGGTGTTGTCGGACCCGCCCGTTACCGTCACCGCAACCGTCAACGGGGAGGGCGCGATGGGCCAGGGCGACTACGCGACGTTCGTCGACAGGGACCTGCGGGGTGCACGGTTCCACAGGTCGACGCTGGCCGGGGCGGTGATGCGCGGCGTCGACGTCAACGGGCTCGACATCGACGCACCGTGGCTGGCCGACGGCACACTGCTGGTAAACGGTGTGGACGTCGTGCCGCTCGTCGAAGCGGAGCTGAACCGGCGGTTCCCGGGGCGCGAGTTGAGGCAGGCGACGCAACCCGATGCCCTGCGCACGGCGTGGGCGGCGACCGAGCGGGCCTGGGCGGCGGCGACCGAGCGGGCCACGGCGATGCCCGAGGGCGCCGTCCACGTGTCGGTCGACGGCGAGTGGTCGTTCGCGCAGACGTTGCGGCATCTCGCCTTCGCCGCCGACGCATGGCTGGGCAAGGCGGTCCTGCGCCGGCCACAGCCGTTCCACCCGTTCGGCCAGCCCTACACCGAGTACGCCTCCGACGGCTTCGACATGTCGGTGTTCGCCACCGAGCAGCCCAGCTTCACGGAGGTGCTCCGGCTGCGCGCCGAGCGGCAGGCAATGGTGCGCGGCTTCCTGGCCACCGTCACACCGGAGCTGCTCGCCGAGCCTCGGCCCACCCCGTGGTCACCCGACCACGAGGAGCCGGTCGTGCACTGCCTTCATGTGATCTTCGACGAGGAGTGGCAGCACCTCCGATTCGCACTGCGTGACCTCGATACGCAGAGCCGCGAGTCGAGCGCCGCCCACCCGTGATCGACAGGTGACGGCAACCATCGGCTGATCGGCAGCCGCATTCGAGAACGCCGCCGACGTCGCCGCCGCCCTACCGCCGCCCTGTGGTGCGCCGACGCCACTGCGGTGACGCCATCTGAGTGACACCTCCTCGCTGACCTCGGCGCTCTGTCACGTGCCGGCCCCGGCCGGTGTCTCATGCCGAGACCACCCGACGAGGAGGAGCAATGACCGGCGACACAAGGATTCCCCCGGCCGAGATCACGGGCCTCTACGGCGCCGTACTGAAGAGGTTCAGCAGGAAGATGCTCGGCCGGGTGCCAGACGGGCTCGGTGTGCTGTGGCACCACCGGCAGGTGCTGAAGTTCAACTTCGGCAGCGGTCGACGGGCCGGTAAGTGGAACGAGTGCGACAAGGACCTGAAGTCGTACGCCCACATGGCGGTGGCATCGTTGATCGGCTGCTCGTTCTGCCTGGACCTGGGCTACTTCCAGGCGCACAACGAGGGCCTGGACGTGACAAAGGCCCGCGAGGTGCCGCGCTGGCGCGAGTCGGACGTCTTCACGCCGTTGGAGCGCGACGTCCTGGAGTACGCCGAGGCGATGTCGCAGACGCCGCCCACCGTCACCGACGAGCTGTCCGCCCGGTTGGTCGCACAGCTCGGGGCACCTGCGGTGGTGGAGCTGACCGCCTGGGTGGCGTTGACCAATCAGTTCGCGCGGGTCAACGTCGCCCTCGGCATCGAGGCCGAGGGTCTGGCGGCGTCGTGCGGCCTGGCACCTTTGGCGCAACCGAGCGGCGCAGCCGCACGCGCGTGACCGAGCGGCGCAGCCGCACGCGCGTGACCGAGCGGCGCAGCCGCACGCACGTGACCGAGCGGCCCGGTCACAGCGGGCCGGGGCGCGGCTGCTCCATCGGCATCGGGACCTGGAGGTAGGTGGTGCCGCGCAGGTCCAGCCAGGCCCGGTCGGGCCCGCGGACCAGTCGCAGCATCACCTCCTCGCAGGACGGGCAACGGGCGACCATGCCGGGCGCGTTGGCGAAGACGTGCAGGCTCGCCATCGAACCGGTCGTCCCGCAGTTCTCACAGCGGCCCGTCGCGGTGCTCAGATCGACGGCGAACAGCTCACGCAGCGGGCCGTCGAGCATGTTGCCGTCCAGGTACGACATCTCGGTCATCGGGTCTCCTCGACGAAGCGGGGCGGTGCAAGCAGGCGGGGCGAGCGGGGCGGTGCAAGCGGAGCAGGGCGATGCGGTGCCGTCAGCCCGTCGGGCCGAAACGTTCGGTCTTGACCCGCCGCGACGGGTGGCCGAGCCCCACCAGCAGGTCGGCGACGGTTTCCACGAACCCGGTCGGGCCGCAGACGTAGGTGAGCGGTTCCAGATCCGGTGGCCAGCCGTGGGTGTTCACGTCGGCCAACCCGATGCGGTGTGGTTCGCCGCGCCACCCCTCGGGCGCCTCACGGGTGTAGACATACGCGACGTCCAGCCCGAAGTCGTCGCGGGCCCGGCGGCGCAACTCGTCGCCGTAGATCAGATCGGCGGGGGTGCGCACCGAGTAGAGCAGCCGAAACGGCACCCTGCTGCCCGCAGCCCGCCGGGCGCGGATCATCGCCATCAGCGGCACGACGCCGGAGCCGCCACCGAGCAGCTGCACCGGCTCGGTCTGCTCCGGCCGCCAGATGAACCACCCGCCGAGCGGTCCGCGCACCTCCACCGGGTCGCCCACACCGAAAACATCGATGAGGTACGGCGACACCTCGCCGTCGTGGACCCGCTGCACCGTCACCTCGATGCGCGGCCCGCCGGGGCCGTCCACCACCGGCCCTGCGATCGAGTACGACCGGGCGGCCTGGTAGCCGTCCGGCGCTGTCAGCCGCAGGTCGACGTGCTGCCCGGGCAGGTGCCCCGGCCAGTCCGGCACCTCCAGCACGAGGGTCTGCGCGGTCCGCGTCTCCACCCGGCGCTCCACGAGCCGGCCCACCTGCCACCGGTTCGGCGTCGGGCGTCGGGTGCCCGCCGCGACAGCGCGCTCAGTCACCCTGGTACCGCTGTTCGCGCCAGGGGTCGCCGTAGTCGTGGTAGCCGGCGGTCTCCCAGAAGCCGGGCTGGTCCATCGTCTTGAGCCGGATGCCGCGCACCCACTTGGCGGACTTCCAGAAGTACAGGTGTGGCACCAGCAGCCGCGCCGGGCCGCCGTGCTCCGGCGCCAGCGGCGCGCCGTCGAAGGTGTGCGCCACCCAGGCCCGGCCGCCGCGCAGGTCGTCCAGTGGCAGGTTCGTGGTGTAGCCGCCGTAGGAGTGCGCAAGCGCGTAGTGCGCGCCGGTGTCCACACCGTCGAGCAGCGTGTCCAGTGAGACGCCCTGCCACGTGGTGCCGAGCTTCGACCAGCGGGTGACGCAGTGGATGTCCACCGTCGGCGTCTCCTGCGGCAGCGCCATCAACTCCTGCCACGACCACCGGCGTTCGGTGCCGTTCTCGACGGAGATGACGAACTCCCAGGTGTCCAGCGACACACGGGGCGTCGGGCCAGCGGAGAGCACCGGAAAGTCCTCGGTCAGGTACTGCCCAGGGGGCAGGGTCGGCTCCTGTGATCGGGGCCGACCCTGAAAGCCCGGTGACACGATTCCCATTGCACAGTCGTACCATTCGCGTCGGCCGGGGCGGGACCTTTCCCGCGTACCCCCTCGTCGTGCCGGCGTGCCGGCGTCAGTGCCGCTCGGAGACGACCTCGCGGCGGTCGGGTTGCTGCCCCCGGGTGGCGCGCAGGCTGGTCAGGGTGACCACCACGAGCACACCGATGATCACGCCGAGCGAGGCGAGGGTGGGGATCTCCGGCACGTTGTCCCAGATGCCGTGCGCCCAGTGCAGGCCGAGCTTGAGACCGATGAACGCAAGGATGATGGCCAGGCCGTAGCTGAGGTGCACGAGCCGGCTCAACGCGGCGTGCAGGACGAAGTAGAGCGCCCGCAGGCCCAACAGGGCGAAGGCGTTCGTGGCGAAGACCAGGTACGGGTCCTCGGTGATGCCGTAGACCGCAGGCACCGAGTCGACGGCGAAGACGATGTCGGTGGCCAGCACCGCCACCACCACCAGGGCGAACGGGGTGAGCGCCCGCTTCGCGCCCTGCCGGACGGTCATCTTGGTGCCGTGGTACTCGTTGACCACTGGCATGATCTTGCGCAGCAGCCGCACCGACCGCATCTTGTTGATGTCGACTTCCTGCTGGTGCCCGGAGAGGGCGTCACGCAGCAGCTTCGCCGCCGTGGCGAGGAGGATGATCGCGAAGAGCAGGAACGCGAAGTCGAGGGTCTGGAGCGCCGCCGCGCCCAGGGCGATGAAGACACCGCGCAGTACCAGCGCACCGGCGATGCCGTAGAGCAGCACCCGCTGGGCGAGCACGGACGGCACCGCGAACGCGGCCAGCAGCAGCATGAAGACGAAGAGGTTGTCGACCGAGAGGGACTTCTCGACCAGGTAACCGGTCAGGTATTCCACGCCCTGCTGGGAGCCGTAGCGGGCCCACACCCAGCCGCCGAAGGCCAGCGGCAGCGCGATGTAGAACGCCGACCAGCCGACCGCTTCCCGCATGGACACCTCATGCGGGCGGCGCGTCACCAGGAAGTCCAGGACGAGCAGCACCAGCACGCCGACGATCGTCACCGCCCAGAGGGTGGGCGTACCCACCGACGACAGTGAGCTCGCGGCGGACAGGGGCGACAATTCGGTCATCAGGTCTCCTCGAACACCATGTCATGTTCGAGGTCTCCTTCACCCATCGGAGATGGGCAACCACCCGAGGCGCGCCGGGCGCGCCGTACTGACCGGTATGGTTCGTGGGAAGTACTCCCCTCGCACGACCAGGTTAGGCCAGCCTGAATCACCGCGCCAAGCGGGACACCGATGGTTGCCCTGGCCAACCGCTGTAGGTACCGATCGTCAGGCACGGCGCAGCGTCGCGCCGGGAGCCATCGCCTGTTCCACCAGGTCGCGGTAGTCGCGCGGGAGCTGAGTGGCCACGTCGTCGAACTCCCCGCCGGTGATCGCCTCGCGCAGCGTGGTGAAGACCGCCCGGACGGCGTCGCGGGCGGCAATCTCGTCCACGCCCGCGCGCAACGCAACCCGCGCCACGAACTCGGCCGCCCCGAACCGGTCAGCCTGCTCGGTACTGGGGCTCGGCTTCAACACCAGTTGCAGGGGCTTCGGCAACTGGGCGGCCAGGTCCAGCACCTCGCCACCGGTCAACCGCTCGGCGAACGTCTCCAGCACCGCACGGGTCAGCTCGACCGCCTGCTCGGACGACGTAGCAGTGCGCTGGGAAACCTGGTCGACAAAGGTGTCGTAGTTCATGCGTACCCCCTCGGGCTTGTCGACGGCGCCTGCGGGTACCCGCGGCGGCGCGACGGAAACGGCGCCGATTTCCTGCGCCGGCCCGGCGTGAGCAGGCGGCGGGCGGGTAACCGCCGCCGGTCGTGACCACATCGATGCCACGAGGAGCCGCTGTTATGGCGAGCTACGCCGACGTCCTGCAGTACCTGTCGAGCCTGGACTACCCGGCCGAGAAGGACGACGTGGTCCGCGAGGCCGAACGGGAAGGTGCCCCGCCGGACGTGTTGAAGGCGCTGCGCGCACTGCCGCCGGCCGTGGACTACGCCAACGGAAACGAGGTCGCCCGGTCCGCCGGCATCGACGCCGCGCCCGAGGTGAGCCCGGCGCAGCGTGCCGAGCAGGCCCGGGACAAGAAACACAACCGGGTGTCGCAACACCTCCGCGGCATCTGACCCGACGGTGACAGATTCGGCCGGGCCGCCCGGATGACCGGCAGGCGTCCGCTGTCCCGCGGCCCGGACGGACACACCCCCGCCTCGGCGCAGGTCGTCGTGGTGGCAGTGGTCGGGATCGTCGCCGGCGGCGCCTTCGCCATCACGGTGTCACCGCCGCTCGCCCCGCTTGCCGGCTGGGACGCCGCCGCGCTCACCTGGCTGGTGTACGTGTGGCGCACGATCTGGCCGCTGGACGCCACCCGGACCGCGCGGCTGGCTGTCTACGAGGATCCCAACCGGGCCATCCGTGACGTGCTCCTGTTGGTGGCGTGCATCGCCAGCCTGCTCGCCGTGGGACTTGTCGTCGCCAGCGCGCGCTCGTCGCCGCCGGGTCTGGTCCGCGACCTGTCCGGCGGCCTGGGCGTGCTGAGCGTGCTGCTCTCCTGGCTTGTCGTGCACACCGTGTTCGCCGCCCGGTACGCCCGGATCTACTACACCGGCCCGGACGGCGGGGTGAACTTCAACCAGGCCGAACCGCCCTGCTATGCCGACTTCGCGTACGTCGCCTTCACCATCGGGACGACGTTCCAGGTCTCCGACACCAACCTCACGAGCAATGAGATGCGGCGGACCGTGCTGCGCCATTCGCTGCTGTCGTACCTGTTCGGGGCGTTCATCATCGCCGTCACGGTTAACCTGCTGGCCGGTCTGGCCCGCTGAGGGGTGCCGTGTTTGTTGCGGCCGCCGCCGGGCGCGGCGCGGGCGCTGGGGCGCTGGGAGGTGGCGATGGGGGGCGCTCTACCGATCGCGTCGACGCGTGTCAGGAGCGCCGGGACAGGCGGGCGCCCCGAGGCCACGAACCGCGACCAGGGGCGCCACGCAAACCTGCCCAGGCGATGAACCGCGCCCGAACCGGATCGCGGCCACCCAGCGGTGGATGCCCGCTCGAACCGAGCGGCCAGCACTGCCGGGTCCAACCCTACGACACAACATCCTCCGTACGGTCAGATTTTGCCAAACTGTGGGCCAGTGCACTTCCGAGGTGGTCGATCTCGGCGTGCTGTCCGCTGTCTGCATGACCTCACCGGTTCGCGTCGCGCTGCGTCGGCCGCCGTCACCGATCGGGCAGGTCAGCCGTGCAGGCCGCCGGTGCGGTCACGGGCCTTGAGTCGGGTGCTGGGCAGGGCCGGCGCTGGCAGCGGGGGCGCCGCGTCGTCGGCGACCACACCGAAGCGTTCGCCCCCGGCCATCCAGTCCTCCCGGGCGGCGACGACCTCCTCGTGCGAGCGACCGACGAAGTTCCACCACATCACCAGCGGTTCCTCGAACGGCGCGCCGCCCAGCAGCAGTAACCGGGCCCCCGTCCCGCCGCGCACTGTCACCTCCGAACGGCCCGTACCCAGGTAGAGCAGCGCCCCCGGCTCGAACCCGACCCCGGCAGCCTCCGCGGACCCGGACATCGCCAGCACTGCGTACTCGAAATCGGGCCGCAACGGCAGCGTCGCCGGCGCCTCACCACTCAGCTCCAGCTGCACGCCCACCAGCGGTGTGTGCACCACCGCCGGGGACCGCTGCCCGGCGAAGTCGCCGACAAGGAGAGTGAAGGTCACGTCGTCGTCGCGCCAGCGCGGCAGGTCGGCGTGGTGCGCGAAGGCCGCCGAACCCGCCCGAGCCGGGTCCGGCAGCGCCACCCACAGCTGCACGCCGTGCATCACCGGCGGATGCGTGGCCGGCGACCGCTCGGAATGGGAGATGCCGTGCCCGGACGTCATCACGTTGAGCTGACCGGGCCGGATCGGCTGGACGTTGCCGAGGCTGTCCCGGTGGATGATCTCGCCGTCGAGTAGCCAGGTCACCGTCTGCAGGCCGGTGTGCGGGTGCGGCGGCACCTCCATGCCGGGACGCTCCGCCACGTCGTCCGGGCCGAAGTGGTCCACGAAACACCAGGCGCCCACCATCCGGCGCGGACGCTGCGGCAACAGCCGACGGACCGTCGTGTAACGCCCCAACGGCACGTCGTGGCCGGGCAGCAGCACGCTGCCCGGATCCGCGTCGGCCACGCCGGGTGGTCGGGTCTCCGCCAGCATCGATTCGGTACGCTCCACCGCCCGACTGTACGCTCGCGCCCCGACATTTCCCCGGCATCCCCGCGCACCAGCGGATCATTGGACGGTGGTCACCGTGACCACTCCCGCGCCCGCCACCAGGTCGAGGAAGAGCCGATCCGTCGACCGGTCCCACCCCGGCGTACTCAACAACGAGCCCGCGGCCACCCCGGACCAGCGCTCGTCCGGCACCGCTACCGAACCGGCACCCGCTACAACCCGGACCCGCACCGGAGGCGAACCCGGCACCCGGACGTCGAGCTGACTGGTACCGCCCGTCAACCGCACAGTCGTCGTGCCTCCACGCACCGGCGGAAGGATCACCTCGCTACGGGCCGAGCCACCCACGAGCTCCACGCCCAGCAGCCGCGCCCGGGCCAGGTCGAGCACCTGCTCGCGTACGCCGCCGACGAGTTGAAGACGCCAGGCGACCCGCTCGTTGAGAAGCACCCGCGCCGCCCGCTCCCCGGTCTCGCCGCTGGCCACCACGCCCAGCCGGACGGTCTCACCTCGCACCGTCGGCCGCACTGTCACGCTCGACCCGGCCGGGCTGCTCATCCGGTACAGGTCGTCGCCCAGGTCGGCCACCCGCAGGTCGAACGAGGCCAGCCCGTCCGCGAGCACGAAGGTAGCCTGCTCACGTCCCGCCAGCGGCGCCGTCACCGTATGCTCGGCAACCGCCGCCGCGCCCTCACCGCCCGGCCCGCTGCCGTCTGGTCTGCTGCCGTCTGGTCTGCTGCCGTCTGCTTTGTTGCCTTGCCTGCTGTCGTCGGGCGCGCTGGAGTAGGTCATGCCGAGGCGGTTCGGCGCGGCGATGATCACGACGACGGCGGCGGCACCCAGGACCAACACGACGAAGGCGGCAGCCAGCAACAGCCGAGCGCCAACGGACCATCTCGTACGCCGCTCAGCGTCGGCCGGTAGCTCAGTCCCACGTGGCGGCTCAGCGCCACGCAGCGTCGCCGGCTCATGTGATGGCTCGGGCCCACGCGGTGGCTCCGGCTCGCGCGGTGGCTCAACTCCTTGCTGTGGCTCAACTCCTTGCGGTGGCTCAACTCCTTGCGGTGGCTCAACTCCTTGCGGCGTCGCCGACCCACGCGATTGCTCAGCGCTACGCGGTCGCTCCGAATCACGCGACGGCTCCGGGCCCGCCTGATGATCTTTTTCGTTCCCCACTGCGGTCATGTCTGCGTCCCTCCGCCGGTCCCCGCCGGTGGGTACGTACCCGCAGGCGAAACGGATCACTCCGCGCTGACCACGCCACTCCCCTCCGTCGCCGACCACCGCATCCCGGACAATTCCGGTTGGCCAACAGTCAGCTGCCGCACCGCCATAATGGGGGTCGCCTGCTGTCCGGGTGGGCGTTCCGCTGCCGGCGCCCCACAACTGTCCAACCTGCGCAAACCCCGGCTTCCTGCCCGGGGACACCTCGCCGGACGTGCCGATGGCGGCACCCGCATTGGCCGGACGTGCCGATCGTGGCACCCGTGTTGAGAGGTGCCGGCCACCGTCGTTGCCATGCCGATGGCTGGCACCCCGCGTTCATGGGTGCCAGCCATCAGTGGTGGTTGTCAGCCGCTGGTAGACGCCCAGGGTTGGAGGTGCCGGCCAGCGGCCGTGGTTGAAATGCCGATGGCCCGCACCTTCGGGTTCGAGGTGCCGGCCATCGGTGGTGGGTTGTCATGCCGATGGCCGGCACCCTGTGTTGGGTGGTGCCGGCCATCAGTCAGTGCGTCATGCGGGTGGGTCAGCTGTTCCAGTGCTGGGCGACGAGGTCGGCGGCCTGCTGCTCCCACTGGGCGTAGGCGTCCGGGTAGGCGGAGACCTGGACGGTCTGCGCGGCCACGGTCAGCGGCATGTCCTGCCAGCCGTCGACCTGCTTCAAACCCTTGAGGAAGGC
>NZ_JBNCNZ010000008.1:224029-275481 GCF_049847245.1 Micromonospora sp. DT68 | reverse complement strand
GGCCGGCGATCCCCACGGATCTCGAACACTGCAACCCCTGATCAGGTCAGGCGTTGCAACGATCCCTAGAACCCAAGGCGTTAATAAGGGGCCCTTCCTTTCACTCACCTCGGCGGCGGCGCAGCGCGGCGAGGGCCTCGGCCAGCAGCGCCTCACCCTCCTCGGCGGTACGCCGCTCCTTCACGTACGCCAGGTGGCTCTTGTACGGTTCGGCGCGGACCCGACCGGGCGGGTTCTGTTCGTCCTGCCCGGCGGGGAGGCCGCAGCGCGGGCAGTCCCACACCGGGGGCGCCGCAGCCTCCGCCGCGATCCGGATGTCGGTTCGGTGGTCGTTGCGGCACCAGTAGGTGACGTCCCGGCGCGGGGCGGGATGGTGTCGCTCGTCCGGGCGGATCGGTGCGGACCCGACCCGGGCTCCTCGGATGACGTTGCCATTCGGCACGGCTGCTCGCTCCTGTCGTCGGAGGGGACCCGCAGCCGTCAGGGATGGGCGGCGGGCGACGCGGTGTGCAGCGGAGAAAAGCCTGCGCGCGGCCCGTCGAGTGACGAACCGCGCGCAGATTGTACGACTTCGCGAGCCTGCTCAGGCAACGCCGCTCATCTGGAGGCGGAGCCAGAGCCCCAACCCGACGATGCAGGCGAACCAGATGATCCCCACCAGGACGGTGTAGCGGTCCAGGTTCTTCTCCGCCACCGACGAGCCCGCGAGGCTGGAGCTGACGCCGCCGCCGAACATGCTCGACAGACCGCCGCCCTTGCCGCGGTGCAGCAGGATCAGCAGGATCTGCAAAATGCTGGTGATCGTCAGCAGCACGATCAACACGTATGCGAACCAGATCGGCATGACTGGGGGAAGTCCTCTCGTAGCGATCCTCGCCCGGTCTGATCGGGCACGGCGGCACCGACCGGCGGACGGGCGGTGTCCAGGATAGCGAGCGATCAGCGAGCGATGTGCTCCGGGAACCTGCAGATCTGCGCGAATTCCTCAGCGTCCAGGCTGGCGCCACCCACCAGGCCCCCGTCCACGTCCGGCTGGGCCATGATCGAGGCGGCGTTCGACGCCTTGACCGACCCGCCGTAGAGGACCCGCACCTGGTCGGCGGTCTCCTGGTCGAAGCGCTCCGCCACCCGCTGACGGACCGCCGCGCAGACCTCCTGGGCGTCCTCCGGGGTCGCCGTCTTGCCGGTGCCGATCGCCCACACCGGCTCGTACGCGATCACGACCTGACGGACCTGCTCGGCGGTGAGCCCGGCGAGGCCCCCGTCGAGCTGCTGTGAGCAGTGCGCCACGTGGGTGCCCTGCTCCCGGATGTCCAGCCCCTCCCCCACGCACAGGATCGGGGTCAGGCCGTGCGTGAGCGCCGCCTTGACCTTGGCGTTGACCACCGAGTCGTCCTCGTGGTGGTACGCCCGCCGCTCCGAGTGCCCGACCACCACGTACGTGCAGCCGAGCTTGGCGAGCATCGAGCCGGAGATGTCCCCGGTGTACGCGCCCCCGGCGTGCGGGGACAGGTCCTGCCCGCCGTAGCCGATCAGCAGCTTGTCGCCGTCCACCGCGGTCTGCACGGTGCGCAGGTCGGTGAACGGCGGCAGGACCACCGTCTCGACGTCGGTGAGCTGCTTCTCGTTGAGGCTCGCGGCCAGCTTCTGCACCAGCAGGTTGGCCTCGAGGTGGTTGAGGTTCATCTTCCAGTTGCCGGCCATCAACGGCCGGCGGGTCGTGCTCGCCATTCAGTTCTCCAGGGCCGCGATGCCGGGGAGGGCCTTGCCCTCGAGATACTCCAGGGAGGCGCCGCCTCCGGTGGAGATGTGGTTGAAACTCGACTCGTCCAGCCCGAGGGCACGCACGGCCGCCGCCGAGTCACCGCCACCGACGACGCTGAACGCGTCGGCCTTGGTGATCGCCTCGGCGATGCCTCGGGTGCCGTTCGCGAACGCCGCCATCTCGAACACGCCCATCGGGCCGTTCCAGAAGATGGTCTTCGCCTGCGACAGCGCGGCGGCGAACCCGGCTACCGTCTCCGGGCCGACGTCGAGGCCGAGCCGGTGACTCGGGATGCCGTCGACGCGGACCGTGTCGTGCGCGGCGTCCGGCGCGAACGCGTCAGCGACAACCACGTCGACCGGGAGCATGATCTTGCCCGAGGACCGCTCCAGCAGGTTGCGGCAGGTCTCGACCATGTCCTCCTCCAGCAGCGAGGTGCCCACCTCCAGGCCCTGGGCCTTGAGGAAGGTGAAGCACATCCCGCCGCCGATGAGCAGCCGGTCGACAGTCGGCAGGAGCGCCTCGATCACCGCCAGCTTGTCGGAGACCTTCGACCCGCCGAGCACCACCACGTACGGCCGCTCGGGCTCGCTGGTCAGCGTGGAGAGCACCTCGACCTCGCGCAGCACAAGTCGACCCGCGACGTGCGGCAGCCGCGCCGGCACGTCGTAGACGCTCGCGTGCTTGCGGTGCACGGCGCCGAACGCGTCGTCGACGTACGCGTCGCCGAACGCGGCGAGCTGGTCGGCGAACGCGCCCCGCTCGGCCTCGTCCTTGCTGGTCTCCCCCGCGTTGAAGCGCAGGTTCTCCAGCAGGGCGACCTGGCCGTCGGCCAGGCCCTCCACGGTGGAGCGGGCGGAGTCGCCGACAGTGTCGGTGGCGAAGTGCACCGGCGCGCCGAGCAGCTCACCGAGCCGCCCGGCGACCGGGCGGAGGCTGAACTGCGCGTCCGGCTTGCCCTTCGGGCGGCCCAGGTGCGAGCAGACGACCACCTTCGCGCCGGCCTCGACAAGTGCGCCGAGCGTCGGCAGCACCGCGCGGATCCGGCCGTCGTCGGTGATGTCACCGGTCTGCTTGTCGAGCGGGACGTTCAGGTCGGCGCGCACGAGCACGCGCCGACCCGACACCCCCTCGGCGAGCAGGTCGTCGAGGGTCCGGATGCTCACAGCGACGAACCGACCAGCTTGACGAGGTCGACCAGGCGGTTGGAGTAGCCCCACTCGTTGTCGTACCAGCCGACGACCTTCACCTGGTTGCCGACGACCTTGGTCAGCGGCGCGTCGAAGATGCACGACGCCGGGTCGGTGACGATGTCGCTGGAGACGATCGGGTCCTCGTTGTAGACCAGGATGCCCTTGAGCGGGCCGTCCGCGGCGGCCTTCAGCGCGGCGTTGACCTCGTCCACGGTGGTCTCGCGACCCACGTTGACGGTCAGGTCGGTGACCGAGCCGGTCGGGATCGGCACCCGCAGCGCGTACCCGTCGAGCTTGCCCTTCAGGTCCGGCAGCACCAGGCCGATGGCCTTCGCGGCGCCGGTCGAGGTCGGGACGATGTTCAGCGCGGCGGCCCGGGCACGACGCAGGTCCGAGTGCGGCGCGTCCTGAAGGTTCTGGTCCTGGGTGTACGCGTGGATCGTCGTCATCAGACCGTGCTGGATGCCGAACGTGTCGTGCAGGACCTTCGCCATGGGGGCGAGGCAGTTCGTGGTGCACGAAGCGTTGGAGATGATTGTGTGCTTCGCCGGGTCGTAGGTGTCCTGGTTGACACCCATGACGACGGTGACGTCCTCGTTCTTCGCCGGAGCGGAGATGATGACCTTCTTGGCGCCGCCGTCGACGTGCGCCTTGGCCTTGGTGGCGTCGGTGAAGAAGCCCGTCGACTCGATGACGACGTCGACACCGAGGTCACCCCACGGGAGCTTCGACGGGTCCCGCTCGGCGTACGCCTTGATGGTCTTGCCACCGACGGTGATCTCGTCGGCGGTGGCCTTGACCTCGTGCGGCAGGCGACCGAGGATGCTGTCGTACTTGAGCAGGTGGGCGAGCGTGGCGTTGTCGGTCAGGTCGTTCACCGCCACGACCTCGACGTCGGCGCCCGACGCCAGCACTGCCCGGAAGAAGTTACGGCCGATCCGGCCGAAGCCGTTGATGCCAACCCGGATGGTCACAGGCCCATCTCCTCGCGTTCTGGTCCGCCGGCTGCGACAACGGGCCGGCGAAGTGGTGTGCGCCGACCGCTGGAGCCGGCCGTTGACGGTTCATCTCGGCCACCCCGCCGCGGTCTGAGGACCTGACCGCCCGAGGCGGTGAGCACGACGAGGAGTGCCTGTGTCGGCCCCCTTGCCGTACTCAGCGACCATATCCGAGCGTGCGGGACCACGCTGCGCCGGGTCGTGCTCCCGGGCGCACCGTGCGGCCCTACCGTCCTATCAGACCACGAGCATGTCGGGCGTGACGGCAGCTTCGGTATCCGGGATGCCCAGGTCGCGGGCCCGCTTGTCGGCAAGCGCCAGCAGCCGACGGATCCGCCCGGCGATGGCGTCCTTGGTCAACGGCGGCTCGGCAAGCGCCCCCAACTCCTCCAACGACGCCTGCCGGTGCTCCAGGCGCAGCCGGCCCGCGTCGGTCAGGTGGTTGGGCGCCTCGTCGGCGAGGATCTCCAGCGCCCGCGTCACCCGGGCCGCCGCGGCCACCGCCGCCCGCGCCGAGCGGCGCAGGTTCGCGTCGTCGAAGTTGGCAAGCCGGTTGGCAGTGGCCCGCACCTCGCGACGTACCCGACGCTCCTCCCACGCCAGCACGCTGGAGTGCGCGCCGATGCGGGTGAGGAGCGCGGCGATGGCGTCACCGTCCTTCACCACCACCCGGTCCACCCCGCGTACCTCGCGGTTCTTCGCGGTGATGCCGATCCGGCGGGCCGCCCCGACTAGCGCCAACGCCGACTCCGGGCCGGGGCAGGTGATCTCCAGCGCGCTGGACCGACCGGGCTCGGTGAGTGAGCCGTGCGCCATGAACGCCCCGCGCCACGCCGACACCGCGCAGCAGACGTTCGCGGCCACCACGTGCGGAGGCAGCCCTCGCACCGGCCGGCCACGCACGTCCAGCAGGCCGGTCTGCCGGGCCAGGGCCTCGCCGTCCTTGACCACCCGCACGATGAAGTGGCTGCCCTTGCGCAGCCCGCCGGAGGCCAGCACGTGGATCTCGCTGGGATAGCCGTAGACCTCGGCGACCTCCCGGCGCAACCGGCGCGCCACCGCCCCGGTGTCCAGCTCAGCCTCCACCACCACGCGGCCGGAGACGATGTGCAGCCCACCGGCGAAGCGCAGCAGGGCGGCCATCTCCGCCCGCCGGCAGCAGGGCTTGGGCACGTCGACCCGACTCAGCTCGTCCTTGACCGCGGCCGTCATCGCCATTGTGCGTCCCCTCACGGACCTGTTCCGGCGTGTCGCCGGAGATTACGTACGTGTCTAACGATCGGCACCCAGGACAGGCACCAGCGCGGCGCCCAGGGCAGCCGGATCATGGCGGGGAGTGCCGTCGGCGACGGCGACGGGAGCGAGGACCAGGCGGGCACCAAGCGATTCTGCCGCACGTTCGACCGGTTCGGGGTCACCCACCGCCTTGGCGTCGGCGAGCACGAGATCCACCTTGAGCTCGGGAAGGTACCAGTGCAGCGCCGCCAGATGATCAGCGACGGACAGCCCGAGGGTCTCCTTCTCCGCCGCCAGGTTCAGGGTGACCAGCCGCCGGGCCGAACTGGACACGATCGCATCGGCCAACTGCGGCACCAGCAGGTGCGGCAGGACACTCGTGTACCAACTCCCCGGCCCGAAGATCAACCAGTCCGCCGCGCCGATCGCCGCGAGAGCCTCGGCGCAGGCCGCCGGGGCCGCCGGGGTGAGCCGCAGCGACTCGACCCGGCCGGTGGTGACCGCCACCTGGTGCTGTCCGCGTACCGTGCACACCTCGTCCGGAGCGGACGGGTCCGCGCCGCGTACCCGTGCCTCGATGCCGACCGGCTGGCGGGACATCGGCAGCACCCGCCCCACCGCGCCGAGCATCGCCCCGGCGTGCTCCAACGCCGCCACCGGGTCCCCGAGCAGCTCCATCAGGCCGCAGAGCACCAGGTTGCCCACCGCGTGCCCGGCCAGCCCGTCGGGGTCGAGGCCGTCGGCCGCCGTCGGGCTCCGGGCTGTCCCGCCCGTCTGGGGTACGCCCACAGCCGGGGCGGCGGCGAAGCGGTGCTGGAACAGCCCGGCGCTGCGGCGGGTGGCCGGATGGTCGCCGGCCAGCGCGACAAGCGCCTGCCTCAGGTCACCCGGAGGCAGACCGCCCCGCGCGGCGCGCAGCCGACCACTGGACCCCCCGTCGTCACCGACGGTCACCACTGCGGTGATGTCCAGGTCGAGTTCGGGGGCGCAGTGGCGCAGCGCGCGCAGCGACGCGGAGAGCCCGTGACCGCCGCCGAACGCCACCACCCGGCGCGCCGTCATTCGCGCCCCAGGTCGCGGTGCTGGGCGTTGGCCGCCAGCCCGGAGTGGCGCAGCCTGCTTGCCAGTTCCTCGGCGATGGCCACGCTGCGGTGCTTGCCGCCGGTGCAGCCCACAGCCACGGTGAGGTACCGCTTGCCCTCCCGCTCGAAGCCCGTGGTGGTGGCGTTGACCAGGTCGGCGTACGAGGCGACGAACGCGTCCGCGCCCTCCTGACCGAGCACGTACGCGCTTACCGCCTCCTCCCGCCCGGTGTGCTCGCGCAACTCCGGCACCCAGTACGGGTTCGGCAGGAACCGGGCGTCCAGCACGAAGTCGGCGTCCGGCGGCAGGCCGTACTTGAAGCCGAACGACAGCACCGTGAGCCGCAGGCGGCGGGCGTCCTCGCCGCCGAACAACTCCTCGATGCGCCGACGAAGCTGGTTGACGTTGAGGTGGCTCGTGTCGATGATCACGTCGGCCTGGTCGCGGGCCTCCTCGAGCAGCCCACGCTCCACGGCGATGCCGTCGGCGAGCCGCCCGTCGCCCTGCAACGGGTGCGAACGCCGGACGCTCTCGAACCGCCGGATCAGCACCTCGTCATCGGCGTCGACGAACACCACCCGGGGCGAGAAGCCGCGCTCCTTGAGCTCACGGATCGCCCCGGCCAGGTCCGTGGAGAACGCGCGCGAGCGCACGTCAAGCACCATCGCGGTACGCCGGGCCGCGCCACCGGCCTTGAACGCCAACTCGGCCATGTCCAGCATCAACGCCTGCGGCAGGTTGTCCACCACGTAGTAGCCGACGTTCTCCAACGCCCGCGCGACGGTGCTGCGGCCACCGCCGGAGAGCCCGGTGACCACCACGAGGGTGGTTTCCGACTCGGCTGTCGACTGCTCGTCGGTGACCGCCGGGTCCTCGATCCGGTCACCGACTGTGCGCCCCTCGCTCACCCGTACCCCCAAGCCGTGGCGCCGCGGCCGCCATCGGCCGCGAATGGTCAATCAGCGACTCTATCTCCCTGGCCGGGGTCGGACGGGCACGCGCTGCCGGGTCGACCGGGGCACCGGGCCGCAGGTCGCCCTCCCGACAAAACCACCCCTTGATAACGATCAGTAATCATCAATACGATTTGGGTGATCGCCGCAGCTCAAGACCACTTTTGGAGGGTGCGATGCACGATCTGGCGGACAAGAACAAATACGTCGGCTTCCTGTTCATGCGGATCAGCCCGGAGTACTTCGCGCTGGGCCGCGAAGGCATCCACGAGGTCTCCGCCGAACACGCCCGTGATCTGGCGCGCTTCGCCAAACAACTCACCCACGTCGTCTGCACCGGGGTGAACGGCAGCTACGACCAGGTCACCATCGTCGAGGGCGACACCCTCGAAGAGATCAACGCGGCCGCCACCGCGTTCCGGATGGGCAGCAAAGCCCGCTACATCGAGATCGTCGACATCGTGGTGGGGATGAAAGCCCCGCCGCGCGGGCTGGCCAACCGGTCCAGCCAAACCGGCTGACCGCGGAACCCGCCCGCCCGACGCTCCCCCGGGTGCGCCGGACGGGCGGTGTCGGAGTGGGCTCGTAGACTCCGCGGATGGCTTCCCCCACCGACGTGCGAGCCGAGGCCGCGCTGGACGCGCTGCGCCGGGTGTTCGGCTACGACGCCTTCCGCGGCTTCCAGCAGGAGGTCATCGACCATGTCGTCGCTGGCGGCGACGCGCTGGTGCTCATGCCCACCGGTGGCGGCAAGTCACTGTGCTACCAGATCCCGGCCCTGGTCCGCGACGGTGTCGCCGTCGTGGTCTCCCCGCTTATCGCGCTCATGCAGGACCAGGTGGACGCGCTCACCGCCGTCGGCGTCCGGGCCGGGTTCCTCAACTCGACCCAGACCCTCGACGCCCGACGTCGGGTCGAGGCCGCCTTCGTCAACGGCGAGTTGGACCTGCTCTACCTGGCACCGGAGGCGCTCGGCGTCCGCTCCACCCTCGCCCTGCTGGACCGGGGCCGCATCTCCCTGTTCGCGATCGACGAGGCGCACTGCGTGTCCCAGTGGGGGCACGACTTCCGCCCCGACTACCTGGCGCTGTCGATGCTGCACGAGCGTTGGCCGCAGGTCCCCCGGATCGCGCTGACCGCCACCGCGACGAGCGCCACCCGCACCGAGATCGCCACCCGGCTCAAGCTCGACGACGCCCGGCACTTCGTGGCCAGCTTCGACCGGCCCAACATCCAGTACCGGATCGTGCCGAAACGGGAGCCCCGCAAGCAGATCCTGGCTCTGCTGCGCGACGAGCACCCCGGCGACGCCGGCATCGTCTACTGCCTGTCCCGCGCCTCGGTGGACAAGACGGCGGAGTTCCTCACCGCCAACGGCATCGCCGCCCTGCCCTACCACGCTGGGCTGGACGCGGCCACCCGCGCCGCCAACCAGCAGCGCTTCCTGCGCGAGGACGGCCTGGTAATGGTGGCCACCATCGCCTTCGGCATGGGCATCGACAAGCCCGACGTCCGCTTCGTCGCCCACCTCGACCTGCCCAAGTCGGTCGAGGGCTACTACCAGGAGACCGGCCGCGCCGGCCGCGACGGGCTGCCGTCCACCGCCTGGCTGGCGTACGGGCTCCAGGACGTCGTCCAGCAACGCAAAATGATCGAGACGTCCGACGGCGACCTCGCCCATCGCCGCAATCTCGCCGCACACCTGGACGCGATGCTCGCGCTCTGCGAGACGGTGCGCTGCCGGCGCGTCCAACTGCTCGAATACTTCGGCGAGACCACGACGGCCGCCTGCGGCAACTGCGACACCTGCCTCAACCCACCGGAGTCCTGGGACGGCACCGTCGCCGCACAGAAGCTGCTCTCCACAGTCTTTCGCCTCGACCGCGAACGCAACCAGCGGTTCGGCGCCGGGCACTGCATCGACATCCTGCTCGGCAAACAGACCGACAAGATCAGCCAGTACGGCCACGACTCCCTAACCGTGTTCGGCATCGGCACCGAACTGAGCGAGGCCGAGTGGCGCGGCGTCGTCCGGCAACTGCTCGCCGAAGGGCTGCTCGCCGTGGAGGGCGACTACGGCACACTGGCCCTCACCGAGGCCAGCGCCGACGTACTCGGCCGCCGACGGGTCGTGACGATGCGCCGCGAGCCGGAACGGCCGACGTCGAGTCGCTCGTCGAAGCCGCGCGGCGCGGCCACCGTGGTCGCCGACCTGACGCCGGCCGCCGCGACGCTCTTCGAACGACTGCGCGCCTGGCGTGCGGCGACCGCCAAGGAGCAGGGCGTGCCCGCGTACGTGGTCTTCCACGACGCCACACTGCGACAGATCGCCAGTGACGCGCCCACCTCACTGGCCGAGCTGTCACGGGTCAGCGGGGTGGGTGAGAACAAGCTCGCCAAGTACGGCGACCAGATCCTTACCGTCCTCGCCGCCGAAACCAGCCCGGCCTGATCACGCCCGGGCGCTCGTGTCCGACCGCGCGCCACCGGCCCGCCCACGTCCGGCGGCCACGACGTGGCGCCCGCGCAGGCGGTTGGCATTGCCCCCGCGCCGGCATCTGGCAGTGCCTCGCGCCCAGCGGCCACCACCTGGCCCGTCGCCAGGACGGGCCTGCGTGGTGCTGGTGGAGCAGCCGTCCGCCGCCGGCTGGCCCGCCACCGCCCTGGGGTTGCGGTGTACTTGCTTGGGTGCGGTGGCATGGCGAAGGGCCGGTCCCCTGTGTGGGGGTCCGGCCCTTCGGTCGTGCGTGCGTTGTGGTGTCAGCTGGTGGCGTAGCCGCGGGTGGCGATCCAGTCGGCGAGGTGGTCGATGGTGATGTCGTAGGAGGCGGTGTTGGGGTTGGCGGAGTCGGCGATGGTGACGGTGGTGCCGTTGTCGCGGTAGCCGACGACGCTGATGTAGTGCCCGCCTTCGAAGGAGTGCACGCCACCGTTGGTGTCGGTGGTGGTGCCGGCGATGTTGGCGACGACGGCGCGGCCGTCGTCGACGGTCTTGACGATGTCGTGGCGGAGCTTGTCGGTCTGCTTGTCGTCGGCGGTGGGGGTGCTGATCTCCACCGAGCGGTAGGCGTCGTTCTTACCGGTTTCCTTGTTCAGAACCGGGGTGATGTCGTTGATGCTGTCGGTGCCGGCTTCGGTGGTGCCCATTTCCTTGGCCATGGCGTCGACGCTGATGTCCTTGCCCTGCACGGACAGGGCGTTGCGGGCCGCGGCGGGGCCGCAGTAGTAGAAGTTCGGCTGGGCCTCGTAGCGCACGTCGAGGTGACGCTCACCCTTACCCTGCGTCTTCGTCTGGCTGGCCGGCTTGGCGTCGGCGGCGTAGGCGGTGGTGATGGGGCCGGCGATAGCGCCTCCGGTGAAGGCCAGGCCGGCAGCGGTCAGAGCGGTCTTACGAATCAGATCGGTACGCATGATGGCGTGCTCCTCTGCATTCGGGGGACATCCCGGCGACACACCAATAGGGGGACGGTGCACGCACGAGACAAGGGGGGAAGAAGTTCGAGGGGGATCTCACCCGGCGACCCACACGACGGGGGCCTGCACGGGGGGGTGGTCCAGATGTAACCGGGGCGGCCAGCGGATCATTCCCACCGGCTACCCACCGGGGAGCGGCCGCTAGGGCTGCTCGGTGGTTCAGGGGGATGTAACCGTCCGGGCCGGCGAGTCATTCCACCGCGCTCCGGCAGACCTTGTCCGACGGCCTCGAGGAGGCGCTGCTCGGGGGTCCAGGGGATGCAACCGTGCCGGCCGAGTGGGTGTTCCCGGACGCCGGGGGCCGTCGGCCGGGGGCCGCGACCTGTCGCGGTTACCCCCTGTACAACAGCCTGGCCCGGCCCAACATTCCGCCGCCACAGTGCCGCCGACCACCCCACCCCAACCCCAAACGACCCCAATCCGAACCACGCGACCCAACCGACACAGATTCAAGGGCCAATCCCGAACCCGACCCGGACAAAACGGCCACCGCACGCTGATACGTGGCGAAGCCCGGCCACGATCGACTCGGCTTCCTGGAAATCGGGGCATCCGACGGCCCGGGACACCGCGATTTCCAGGAAAGCGAGTCGATCACCTGCGCCAGTGCCCGATATGCACCCCTTGCGAGGTATCCGCCCGGACTACTGTCAGGCACGGATGCGCGCACGGGGGCGTCTTGCAGGTCCGTCGCTACCCGCACGCTCACAACGGGAGGCCCACCGCCGCCAGGCGTCACTTGGCCAGCAGAAGCCACCCCAGGAGAGCCACCCGTCGCTAGGCGTCACCTCACCGCAGGGGCCACCCCACACCAGACGCCGCCCCGCCTCCGGGCACCGGAGCAGCGCCGCCTGTCGAGGCAGCGCCTCCTGCCCGAGCAGCATCGCCGTTTGTCGGAACGGCGCCGTCTGCCCGAGCAGCGCCGTCTGCCCGAGCAGCGCCGTCTGCCCGAGCAGCGCCGTTTGTCGAGGCAGCACCGTCTGCCGGAGCAGCACCGTCTGCCGGAGCAGCACCGTCTGCCGGAGCAGCACCGTCTGCCCGAGCAGCGTCGTCTGCCCGAGCAGCGTCGTCTGCCGGAGCAGCGCCGTTGGCGGACCCCTTGCCCGTGTCGAGGGCGGCAAGGATCGCCTCGGCGGTACGTCGGCCTACCCCGGGCACCTCGGTGATCTCGTCGACGCTCGCGGTGGACAGCCGCTTAAGGGAACCGAAGTGCCGCAGCAGCGCCTTGCGGCGTACGTCTCCGAGGCCGGGAACATTGTCCAGCGCCGACTCGGTCATCCGCTTCGAGCGACGCTGACGGTGGAACGTGATGGCGAAGCGGTGCGCCTCGTCTCGGACCCGTTGCAGCAGGTAGAGCCCCTCCGAGGTGCGCGGCAGGATGACGGGGAACTCGTCGTCGGGGAGCCAGACCTCCTCCAGCCGCTTGGCGAGGCCGCACAGTGCGACATCGTCGATGCCCAGGTCGGCAAGCGCCTGCGCTGCGGCCGCGACCTGCGGCGCACCGCCGTCGACGACCACCAGTTGTGGCGGGTACGCGAATTTCCGAAGCCGGCCGGTGGTCGGGTCGACAAGGGTGCCGACCTGCGGATCGGCCTCGCCGTCGGGGGCAGCGGGGTCGTCAGCGGACTCCACGCCCACCTCTCCGGTCTCGGCCCGCGCGTCGAGGTACCGGGCGAAGCGGCGGCGCAGCACCTCGGACATCGCGGAGAGGTCGTCGGTCGCGCCGCGGACGATGAACCGTCGGTATTCGCTCTTGCGGGGCAACCCGTCTTCGAAGACCACCATGCTGGCGACGACGTCGGTGCCCTGGATCTGCGAGATGTCGAAGCACTCGATGCGCAGCGGCGAGGTGCGCATGTCGAGCGCCTCGCTGATCTCGTCCAGTGCCTTGCCCCGGGTGGTGAGGTCGCCGGCCCGCTTGAGCTTGTGCCGGGCCAGCGCGTCCTTGGCGTTGCGCTCGACCGTCTCCATCAGTGCCCGCTTGTCGCCGCGCTGCGGCACCCGCAGCGACACACGGCTGCCCCGGTGGCTGCTGAGCCATTCGGCAAGCGCCTCGGCGTCCGCTGGCAGCTCGGGCACCAGCAACTCGCGAGGTACGTCGGTTTCGCCCTGCTCGCCGCCGTACACCTGGGTGCAGAAGTGGTGGACGAGGTCGCCGGTGGTCAGGTCCTCGGTCTTCTCCACGACCCAGCCGCGCTGGCCACGGACGCGGCCGTCGCGGACGTGGAAGACCTGCACGGCGGCTTCCAGGGGGTCGTCGGCGAACGCGACCACGTCGGCGTCGGTGCCGTCACCGAGCACCACTGTCTGCTTCTCCATGGCCCGGCGCAGCGCTGCCACGTCGTCGCGCAGGCGGGCGGCCCGCTCGAACTCAAGCTTCTCGCTCGCCTCGGTCATCTCACGTTCGATCTTGCGGACCATGGTGTCGGTGCGCCCGGCCATGAAGTCGCAGAAACCGTCGACTATCGCTCGGTGCTCGTCGGCGGAGACGCTGCCGACGCAGGGCGCCGAGCACTTGCCGATGTAGCCGAGCAGGCAGGGGCGGCCGACCTGACCGGCGCGCTTGAACACCCCCGCGGAGCAAGTCCGGGCGGGGAACACACGCAGCAGCAGATCGAGGGTCTCCCGGATGGCCCAGGCGTGCGAGTACGGGCCGAAGTAGCGCACGCCCTTGCGCTTGGCGCCGCGCATCACCTGTAGCCGGGGGTACTCCTCGTCGAGGGTCACGGCCAGGTAGGGGTACGACTTGTCGTCGCGGTAGCGGACGTTGAAGCGGGGGTCGTACTGCTTGATCTCGGTGAACTCCTGTTGGAGCGCCTCGACCTCGGTGCCGACGGTGATCCAGTCCACCGATTCGGCTGTGGTGACCATCTGCCGGGTGCGCTCGTGCAGGTTCCAGATGTCGCCGAAGTAGGAATTGAGCCGACTGCGCAGGTTTCTCGCCTTGCCGACGTAGATCACTCGGCCGGTGCCGTCGCGGAATCGGTAGACCCCCGGCGACTCCGGGATGGTGCCGGGTGCGGGACGGTAGGTCGAGGGGTCAGCCACGCCGACAAGCCTAGTCCGCACCACCGACACCCACCGCCGGCACTAGATCCACTCGTGTCCGGGTGCGTCGGGATGTCCGCAGGTCACCGGACACCCCGACGCCCCAGGCCGCGAGTCGATCAAACCCAACCCCATGGGGTACGCGCCAACGGGGCGAAGCCCGGCGATCAGGCCAGCGAGATCTGGTCCCCGGTGACCTTGATGTTCTTAGGCGGCAGCGGCTTGGTGGCCGGGCCGGCCTTCACCGAGCCGTCCTCGATCGAGAACCTGCTGCCGTGGCAGGTGCAGTTGATGGTGCCGCCGTCGATGTTCGACACCGGGCAGTTCTGGTGCGTACAGATCGGGCTGAAGCCCTTGAACTGCCCGGCGGTCGGCTGGGTGATCACCACGCCCTCGGCGGCGAGGATCTTGCCGCCACCGACCGGGATGTCGGCGGTGGTGGCCAGCGACTGGGCGTCCTGCCGGTTGCCGCCGCCGGCGTCGCCGGTGCTCGGCACTGCCGGGCCGCCGCTGGTGGGGGCGGGGGTGGCGCCGTCGCCGGTGTCGTCGCTGCCGCAGGCAGCCAGGACGACGGCTGCGCCGGCCGCCCCGACGCCGGTGAGCAGAGCCCGTCGGGTCTGCGTACCTGGACCGGTCAGCGCCTGATCGTCACTCATGCCTCGCCTCTCTGTAGCCCGCCGGCCGGCCGAAGAGCCGGCCATACTTCTCCACACGGGCAACTGTGCCGGATGGTTCATCGCCGCATCGGCCGACTCGGGAATGGAACGGGGGCGGACCGGGCCGGTTCACGGCACGCCACGATCGGCGTGTGTGAGCCAGCGCCGGAACCCGCCCCCGACAGGTGCGCTCAGCGCGCGGCGGCCGCCACCTTACGGCTGGCCCGCGCCTTGGTGGTGCCGTTGGCCTTGGCGGCGCGGGTGGTGGCCGCCGCCGCGCCCTTGGCCTCGCCGTCGAGCTTGAGCACGCCGCGCAGGAACTGACCGGTGTGACTCTCAGGCACCTCGGCGACCTCCTCCGGGGTGCCGGTGGCGAGCACTGTGCCGCCCCGGTGCCCGCCCTCGGGGCCCATGTCGATCAGCCAGTCGGCCGTCTTGATCACGTCGAGGTTGTGCTCGATGGTGATCACCGTGTTGCCCTTGTCGACGAGCCCTTCGAGCACCATCAGCAGCTTGCGGATGTCCTCGAAGTGCAGGCCGGTGGTCGGCTCGTCGAGCACGTAGACCGTCCGCCCGGTGGAGCGCTTCTGCAGCTCGGAGGCCAGCTTGACCCGCTGCGCCTCACCGCCGGAGAGAGTCGGCGCGGGCTGACCGAGGCGTACGTAGCCCAGACCGACGTCGACAAGCGTCTTGAGGTGCCGGTGGATGGCCGGGATGGCGGAGAAGAACTCGGCGGCCTCCTCGATCGGCATCTCCAACACGTCCGAGACGGTCTTGCCCTTGTAGTGCACCTCGAGGGTCTCCCGGTTGTACCGGGCGCCCTTGCAGACCTCGCAGGGGACGTACACGTCGGGAAGGAAGTTCATCTCGATCTTGATGGTGCCGTCGCCGGAGCACGCCTCGCAGCGGCCACCCTTGACGTTGAACGAGAACCGGCCCGGCCCGTACCCCCGCACCTTGGCCTCGGTGGTCTCGGCGAAGAGCTTGCGGACGTGGTCCCAGACCCCGGTGTAGGTGGCCGGGTTGGAGCGCGGTGTGCGGCCGATCGGCGACTGGTCCACGCCGACGACCTTGTCCACGTGCTCCAGACCGGAGACCCGGGTGTGCCGGCCGGGCACCAGCCGGGCGCCGTTGATCTGGTTGGCCAGGACCGCGTAGAGGATGTCGTTGACAAGCGTCGACTTGCCCGAACCGCTGACCCCGGTGACAGCGATCAACTGACCCAGCGGGAAGCCCACAGTCAGGTTGCGCAGGTTGTGCTCCCGCGCCCCGTGCACCACCAGCTCGCGGGCCGCGTCCTGCGGGCGGCGCGACTTCGGCGTCGGGATCGACCGCTTCCCGGACAGGTACGCCCCGGTGATCGACTCCTTGTTCTTCAGCAGCGCCGGAACCGAGCCGCTGTGCACGATCTTGCCGCCGTGCTCGCCCGCACCCGGGCCGATGTCGACGATCCAGTCGGCGGTGCGGATCGTGTCCTCGTCGTGCTCCACCACGATCAGCGTGTTGCCCAGCCCGCGCAGCCGGATCAGGGTCTCGATCAGCCTGTGGTTGTCGCGCTGGTGCAGCCCGATCGACGGCTCGTCCAGCACGTAGAGCACACCCACGAGGCCGGAGCCGATCTGGGTGGCCAGCCGGATGCGCTGCGCCTCGCCGCCGGACAGGGTGCCCGCCGGCCGGTCCAGGGAGAGGTAGTCAAGGCCGACGTCGAGCAGGAACCGCAGCCGGGCGTTGATCTCCTTGAGGACCCGCTCGGCGATCATCTTCTGCCGGTCGGTCAGTTCGATGCCCGCGAGCAGGTCGGCGCACTCCCCCACGGACAGGTTGCAGACCTCGGCGATGCTCTTGCCGGCAAGTGTGACCGCCAGCACCTCGGGCTTGAGCCGCGCGCCGCCGCAGGCCGCACACGGCACGTCGCGCATGTAGCCCTCGTACTTGTCGCGGGACCACTCGGACTCGGTGTCGGAGTGCCGGCGCTCGATCCACTGCACCACACCCTCGAAGCCGGTGTAGTAGGAGCGCTCGCGGCCGTACTTGTTGCGGTAGCGCACGTGCACCTGGTCGTCGGAGCCGTGCAGGATCGTCTTCTGCGCGCGGGCCGGCAACGCCCGCCAGGGCGTGTCGACGTCGAAGTGCTGGGCCTCGCCGAGCGCCTCCAGCAGGCGCAGGAAGTATTCCAGGTTGTGCCCCGTGGACCAGGGCTGGATCGCGCCCTCGCGCAGGCTGCGCTCCGGGTCGGGCACCAGCAGCTCCGGGTCGACCTCCTTCTTGGTGCCCAGGCCCGTGCACTCCGGGCAGGCGCCGTAGGGCGCGTTGAAGGAGAAGACCCGAGGCTCGAGATCCTCGATGGCCAGCGGGTGGTCGTTGGGGCAGGCCAGGTGCTCGGAGTAGCGGCGCTCCCGCTCCGGGTCGTCCTCGGGCAGGTCGACGAAGTCGAGCAGCACCAGGCCGCTGGACAGGCCCAGGGCGGCCTCGACCGAGTCGGTCAGCCGCTGCTTGGCGCTCGGCTTGACGGTGAGCCTGTCGATCACCACCTCGATGGTGTGCTTCTCCTGCTTCTTGAGCTTCGGCGGCTCGGTCAGCGGGTGCACCACGCCGTCGACCCGGGCCCGGGCGTAGCCCTTGGCCTGGAGCTCGGCGAAGAGGTCGACGTACTCGCCCTTACGGCCGCGTACCACCGGGGCGAGCACCATGAACTTGGTGCCCTCGGCCATGGCGAGGACCCGGTCGACGATCTGCTGTGGGCTCTGCCGGGAGATCCGCTCGCCGCAGACCGGGCAGTGCGGCTCGCCGATGCGGGCGTAGAGAAGACGCAGGTAGTCGTAGACCTCGGTGATGGTGCCGACGGTCGAGCGCGGGTTGCGCGACGTCGACTTCTGGTCGATCGAGACGGCAGGGCTCAGCCCTTCGATGAAGTCGACGTCGGGCTTGTCCATCTGGCCGAGGAACTGCCGGGCGTACGACGACAGCGACTCCACGTAGCGCCGCTGGCCCTCGGCGAAGATCGTGTCAAAGGCCAGGCTCGACTTGCCCGACCCGGACAACCCGGTGAACACGATGAGTGCGTCCCGGGGCAGGTCGAGACTGACGTCACGCAGGTTGTGCTCGCGCGCGCCACGGATGATGAGTCGGTCGGCCACAGTGCGTGTACTCCCGGATGAAGGTGAAGCGGAGGGTTCTGTCCCGCTCTGCGATGATTCCGAGCGGTCGTGCGGGCGCGGAAAACGCGCCTCGGCAACTCTAGCCCCGAGGTACGACAGTTTCCCTCGCCCGCACATTCCCCCAGCTCAGCGCGGTCGGCCGCATCGACCCACAGCCACGTCGGCCACCATCCCGCGCCGACCCGCGACGGCGCCGGCCACCCGTCAGTAGCCGCCGGGCGACGGCGGGCGGACGGCCCTGCGCCGGGCCGCGCGCCAACCGCCGCGCCGTTCGGCGGCCAGCCGCGACTCCCGGCGACGGCTCTCGTGGGCCACCTCCCCCTGCAACCGCCGCCAGCTCTCCCACCGCCGCGTGGACAGTTCCCCGGTACGCAGCGCGTCCCGGACCGCGCACGCCGGCTCACCGTCGTGCCCGCAGTCGGCGTACCGGCAGCCCTGCGCCAGCCCGGCGATGTCGGCGAACGCCCGGTCCAGCCCGGCCACGCCGTCGAGCAGGCCGACCGCCCGCACGCCGGGCGTGTCGATCACCGCCCCGCCGCCCGGGATCGGCACCAGGGCCCGCCAGGTAGTGGTGTGCCGGCCCTTGCCGTCGACCCGCCGGATCGCCTGTGTCGGCATCATCACGGTCCCCGCGAGGGCGTTGACCAGGCTCGACTTGCCGGCACCGGACGGGCCGAGCAGGCCCAGCGTGCGGCCGGGCGCCACCTCGGCGCGCAGCGGTTCCAGCCCGACGCCGCGCTCGGCGCTTACCGGAAGCACCGGCACCCCGGGCGCCACAGTGGCGATCTGGCGGGCCAGTGCGCCGGGGTCGCCCGCGAGGTCGACCTTCGTCAGCACCACGAGCGGTCGCGCGCCGGACTCGTGGGCCAGCGAGAGCAGCCGCTCGATGCGGCCGACGTCCGGCTCCGGGTGTACGGGCTCGACCACCGCGGCGGCGTCGAGGTTCGCGGCCAGCACCTGGCCGCTGGCGTCCTTGCCGGCGGTACGGCGGATCAGCGCGGCCCGCCGGGGCAGCACGGCGGCCACCGTGATCCGGCGGTCCGGCCAGTGCGTGAGCAGCACCCAGTCGCCCGCGCAGGGCAGCGCGGAGGGATCCTGGGCGGCGGCGGTGAGCACCGCCGGGCCGAGGCTGGCCCGGACCGGGCCGGCGGCGGTGAGCACCGTGCAGACCCCCCGGTCCACCCGGGCGACCCGGCCCGGGTGGTGCTCGCCACGTCGTGCGGCGTACTCCGCCCGGTCGGCGTCCCAGCCGAGGGCGGTCAGATCGATCGTCATGTCATCCTCATCGGTGTCGAAGCTGGTGATGGCGGAACACGCGTGCCACGTCCGGCATGAACACCACCTCCGTTCGACGTCCGGTGCCGCGTATGGCGCCGACGGTAGGGCGCTGGCCGACGCGCCGAAAGCGATTTCCCCGGCGACGGCGCGCCGACGGACCGCTAGGGTCGACGCGTGACCACGGATCCGCTGCTGCTGATGGGCGAGGTGGACGCGGCCACCACACGGCTGATGCGTACCGCCGCCTCGTTCGACGCCACCGACCTGGCGGCGGCGTCCCTGCTGCCGGGCTGGTCGCGCGGCCATGTGCTGGCACATCTGGCCCGCAACGCGGACGGCTTCGTCAACCTGCTCACGGCGGCCCGCACCGGGGAGCCGCTGCCGATGTACGCCTCGCTGGCCGCCCGTACGGCGGACATCGAGGCCGGGGCCGACCGCCCGCCCGCCGAGCACCTGGACGACCTGCGGCGCAGCGCGGACCGGTTCGCCGAGGCGGTCGACGCGATGCCGGCGGCGGCGTGGGGTGCGACGGTACGCGCGCGTCGGGGCCCGTGGCCGGCTGCCCTGCTCGTCTGGGGCCGCCTGCGCGAAATCGAGGTGCACCACCTCGACCTGGCCGCCGACTACCGACCCGCAGACTGGTCGGAGGCGTTCGCCCACCGGCTGCTGCGCGAGGCGGCCAGCCATCACGCCGACGGGCCGACCCCGCCGTCGATGGTGCTGCGCTTCGACGGCAGCCAGCACGATCTCGTCATCGGGGACCGGGCCGGCGCGCCGACAGTAAGCGGGCCGGCCTCCGACCTGGCCGCCTGGCTGACCGGCCGGGACTTCGGCCACACACTCACCGTCGCACCGGACGGCCCACTGCCAACTCCACCGGAATGGATATAGACACCTCATGACCTACACCGGAGACGTCACCTCGGGCGGCGCGCCAGCGGTACGAGAGCTCGACGGACTCACCATCAGCAAGCTGTCGGTGGGCCCGATGGACAACAACGCCTACCTGCTGCGGTGCACCCGCACCGGCGACCAGGTGCTCATCGACGCCGCCAACGAGGCGCCGCGGTTGCTGGAGCTGATCGGCGACGGCGGGCTGACCACCGTGGTGACCACCCACCAACACATGGACCACTGGGTGGCGCTGGAGGAGGTAGTGGCCAAGACCGGTGCGCGGGCTCTGGTGCACGCCAACGACGCCGCCGGGCTGCCGATCGAGGCCGACCATCTCGCCGACGGCGACACCGTCGCTGTGGGTGACTGCGCGCTGGAGGTCATCCACATCAAGGGGCACACGCCGGGTTCGATCGCGCTGCTCTACCGCGACCCGAACGGCACACCGCACCTTTGGACTGGCGACAGTCTTTTCCCAGGTGGCGTTGGTAACACGGACAAGGACCCGGAGCGTTTCGCCGCGCTGATCGACGACGTCGAGCACAAGCTGTTCGACAGGCTCCCCGACGAGACGTGGTTCTACCCGGGCCACGGCAACGACAGCACCCTCGCGGCGGAGCGTCCGGCCCTGCCACAGTGGCGCGCCCGGGGCTGGTGACCCCGGACGGGCCGGCGGGACGACTCAGACCACGCGCAGCCGCCGCCGTGCGCCCAGCAGCACGACGGCGGCCAGCACCAGCCCGACCGCCATTGTGACAAGCAGCGGGCTGGGCGACCCCGGCAGCAGCCCGGCCAGCGACCGGGAGGCGGTGCCAAGCGCCAGGTAGAGCCCGGCCCAGGCCGCCCCGCCGACGGTCGCGCAGCCGAGGAACCGCCGGTACGACATCCGCAGCCCGCCCGCGGCCAGGGGCAGCAGCGCGTTGAACACCGGCAGGAACGGCGCGACCATCAACATCGCGCCGCCGCCGCGGTGCAGGATGCCCTCCGCCGCGCTCCAGCGTGACTCGCCGATCCAGGTGCCGACCCGGCTGCGGCGCAGGTGTCCGGCGTACCGGCGGCCGGCGAGGAAGCTCAGCGACCAGCCGGCCAGGCAGCCGGTCAGGACTGCCGCGAAGGTGGCCAGCCCGGTGGCCGGTCGGCCCACCCCGACGGCTGCCAGGATCGCCACGTCACCGGGGACGACGACGCCCAGCAGCGGTACGGCGTCGAAGACCATGACCAGCCCGAGGGCACCCATCAGCACGCCGATGGGCAGTTCCCCGACCTCAGCCAGCCATTGCGTCATGCTGCGTACGCTATGGCCGCCAGACCACGATGGACATCCGGTCGCAGCCCCCACGGCGCCCTGGTATCGGCCTAGGGGTCACCCCTGAGGCGGCCTCAGGTGGGGCGCAGCACCTGTACGTGGCGCAGCGACGAGTCCACCGACGGTTCGGTGGTGGGCACCGGGTAGTCGGCAAGCACCGTCAACCCGTCCGCCGGCAGGTGCCCCCGGCCGGGGTCGCCGACGAGCACGTCGGCGCCGGCGGCGGCGGCCCGTTGCAGGAACGGCAGCACCCGGGCCGTCATGGCGCGGCTGTAGAAGGCGTCCCCGGCGACCACCAGGTCCGCCTCGGTGTCGGCGTCGTCGAGCAGGTCGTCGCCGCTGGCGTCGACGTCGACCCGGTTGGCTCGGGCGTTGATCGTGACGGCCGCCACGGCGTACGGGTCGATGTCGTTGGCGACGACCCGGACCGCGCCGGCGAGCGCGGCGGCGATTGCCACCAGCCCCGAGCCGGCGGCCAGGTCGAGGACCCTGCGGCCGGCGGCGAGTTCGGGATGGTCCAGCAGGTGCCGGGCCAGGGCCTGGCCACCGGCCCAGGCGGAGGCCCAGTAGGGCGGGGGCAGTGCGTGACCGACCGCTGCCTCCATCCGGGCCCACCACACGATGGCGTCCTCGGCCAGGTGCAGGCGCACCTCGGGGACGAACGGAGTGGGCATCAACCGGAGCCGGTCCAGGCCGTCGCCGGGCGCGTCGATCTCGCGCTCCAGCTCGGACAGCGCGGCGGCTGCGGCACCTTTCATCGGCGCAAGCATGCCCCAGTGGAGGATGGCGGGGGCGGGTTTCACATGCCGCCGCGCAGAGTTCACCCGAGTTCACCGAAACACCTACGGCACTTCGGCCGGCAGAACCGGGTTTCGCCCGTTACTGTCGAACAGGTACGGGCGACCATCGGCCACAGGTCGGTGGTCAGCCGCTTTGAACAGGGAGAGATGCATGGCAACCGGCACGGTTAAGTGGTTCAACTCGGAAAAGGGCTTCGGCTTCATCGAGCAGGACGGTGGAGGGCCGGACGTGTTCGTCCACTACTCCGCCATCGCTTCGAGCGGCTACCGGGAGCTCAACGAGGGCCAGAAGGTCGAGTTCGAGGTGACCCAGGGGCAGAAGGGCCCGCAGGCGGACAACGTCCGCCCGATGTAGCTCCGTGCCGGTGACGGTGGCCGGTCTCCGGCCGCCGTCGCAGCGCACTCAAGACGCCGGGGCGGCGGGCAGGTCCCGCCGCCTCCGGATTGGCCCGATCAGCAGGATCAGCGGGGTGAGCGCCAACCAGGCGGTCATCGCGCTGATTGCTGTCCCGGCGCCGTACCGAGCCCCGAGGGCGCCTGCAAGCACGGCCGCCAGCGGGATCGCGCCGTAGTTGAGCAGGTGCATGCTCGCCGTCACGCGGCCGAGCAGGTGGTGCGGCGTGTACGTCTGCCGGAAGCTGCCCTTGACAACGTTGCCGATTGTCACACCGAGCCCGATCAGCAGGCCGCCGAGGGCTGGCCAGGCCAACCCGGGGCCGGGCCCGGCGAGCGGGATGAGCAGCGCGGGCGGGCCGGTGAGCACCGCCCCGATCAGCAGGGCCCGCGCGGTGCCGAAGCGCCGACCCACCATGGTGGCCAGCAACGCACCGATGATTCCGCCGGCGCTCATCACGGCGACCAGCAGGCCCACCACGCCCGGCGCGAGCCGCAGGTCGCGTACCAGGAACACCACGAGGACCGCCTGGTAGCCGGTCAGCCCGATGTTGCTGGCCGCGCCGAAGACCGTCAGCACCCGCAGGTACGGGTCGCGGGCGACGAAGCGCAACCCTTCGGCGACGTCCCGCCACAGCGACGGGGATGCCTTCGGCCTGTCCGGGCGCGTCTCGACGGTGCGGATGCGCAGCAGGAAGGCTGCGGAGAGCAGGAACGTGAGCGCGTCCAGCAGCAGCGCGGCGACGGCACCGACGACCTGGGCGATCAGGCCGGCGAGACCGGGACCGGCGACGTTGCTCACGGTCTGGGTGCCGTGCAGCTTCGCGTTGCCCTCGGGCAGTTGGTCGGGGCGCAGCAACACCGGCAGGTAGACCTGGTGGGCGGTCTCGAAGAACACCCGGGCGGTGCCCGCGGTGGCCGCCACGAGCAGCAGGTGCCCGATCGTGAGCAGGTCGGCCACGGCGGCCAGCGGCACGCTGAGAAACGCCAGTGCGCAGAACACGTCGCAGGCAACAAGCACCGGTCGACGTGACAGTCGGTCCACCCACGCGCCGGCCGGCAGCCCGATCAACAGCCAGGGCGCCCAGGCGGCGGCGGTGAGCACCGCCACCTGGAAGGTGCCGGCGTCGAGCACTGCCACGGCGACCAGCGGCAGGGCGACAGTGGTGACGTTGCTGCCGATGCTGCTGACCGCCTGGCCGGCCCAGAGCAGCCGGAAGTCCCGGTGCCGCAGCAGCCCGCCGGGCGGCTCGCGATCGGTGCGGGTGGCGGTGGTCACGGCCGGGCCGGCACGCCGTAGGCGAACACGAACACCGGCTGCCGTTCGACCCCGTCGTCGGGGATGTCACGGTCGCCCCAGCGCGCCAGCAGCTCGATCATCTCGCGGCTCAACGCGGCCAGCTCGTCAGGCGTGAGGTGCAGCCAGCGGTCAGTGGAGAACGGCGCGTCGGCCCAGGCGGCCTGCGCGGACTCGTCGGCGGCGTGCCACGCCCGGGCCAGGGCGACGTGCCGGTCCAGGTTGAGCGAGGTGGCGGCGTCGGCGACCGCCCGGGCTGCCGGGTCGGCGTCGAAGTCGGTGTTGGACCAGCGCACCCCCCGTGTGACCAGTTGCCACCACCGCTCGCGGCGGTCCCGTGCCAGCTCGGGGGCCTCGGTGACGAGATCGGCGGCGGCGAGCACCTTGAGGTGATGGCTGACGTTCGCGGGCGCCTGGTCGGTGCGGTCGGCGAGCATGCCGACGGTGGACGGCCCGTGCACCTTGAGCACGTCCATCAGTCGGCGGCGCAGCGGGTGGGACATGGCGGCCAGCACCCGCGAGTCGGTGACGTGGCGTACGTCGGGGCTCTGCATGCGGCCAGCATCACATCCGCAACAACCATTGCGCAAGACTTCTTGCTCAATGGTCGTTGCGGATCTCGTGAAGAGGTGCCAGCCTCAGGCGGCGAGGCGCCGTGCCAACTCGTCGACGACCTGCTTGGCCATCGTGGGCGGGATGGCCGCGGCGATCTTCTCCGGCGTCAGCCCGGCCAGCACCCCCCTGACGATCGCCGGCTCGTCGGCGAAGTCACGCCCCGACAACGAGCTGAGCGCGGTCTGCAGCGCGGTCAACTGCACGCCGAGGCTCTTGAGGTTCGGGTGGCCGGTCACCGGAGCGCCGGTGTCGTCCCGCCCCTCCGCCAGCCGCAGGTAGACCTGCCCGATCGGGTTGCGGCCGTCGAGGACCGTGAGGTTCTTGTGGATGGTGGCCAGCCAGTTGTGCTCTTCGGGGGTCATGTCGTCCTCCAGGAGTCCGATGGAGCTGAGGTAGCGGCGGAACAGGGGCCGCTGGTCGCGACCCGCCTTGATCGCGTCACGGAAGAAGCTGAAGTGGGTGTGCCAGCGATGCGAGTCGTCCCCCGTGGTGCGCTTGCCGAGCCGGTCCCACCGCTTCACGGTCTTTCCGTCGGGGCTGTAGATGATTTCGCGGATGTCCCGGGTGTCTGCCGCGTTCGCGGCACACTGCCCCACACACCAGGCCGAGAAGCTGGCCAGTGTGTGCGTACGGCCGCCGGAGCGGACCTCGAAGCCGCCGACGTCGAGCGCCGCCGCGTCGAGGGTCAGGCCGGTCCGGTCCCGGGACGACTCCACCACCGAGTAGTCGTTGGTGACCACCCGGTCCGATCCGCAGTGGTAGCCGCCGCGATGGGCCGAGTCACCGACGATCCCGACCTCGGCCGGCTCCAGGTCGGCGGCGCGGGAGGTCTTCGGGTCGACGTCCAGATGGGTGAGGAGCAGGCTTCGAACGGCCAACAGGTTAGCCGGGGCCCGGGTCATGGGGTCCCCCTTTCAGTGAACGGGGGCCGGGCACGACGTCACACCGCGTACACGGTGCGGGGCTTTGGCGAGCCCGACCTACTGGTGCACGGCGCCGGGCGTTGGGCCAAACCTAGCTCGCACTTTGGACAAACGCACAGCTCACAGGGGTTACAGTCAGATTCGTGACGCACGCGCACCAGTGTGGACGGTCGGCAACAGCACCGCCGAGGGATGCTCGGGATCATGCAGGATCTGCCGCTGGCCGGCACGCAGCGTAACCGCCGCGCCGAGGGGTTCGCCGGTGCCCGGGTTACGCGCCCACCGCGGGTGCGCGCCACCGGAGACCTGCACGCGCAACCGGTGGCCGGCCGCGAACCGGTACGCGGTAGGCCAGAGGGGCACCGGAACCCGCACCGCGCCGGACGGATCCGCCGGGAACCGCCCTGGCGCGACCCGCACCAACCCGTCGCACACGTTCCAGGACCGCCCCCGACGGTCCACATCACACAGTCGAACGAAGACATCCAGGTACGGCAGCTCACAGCGGACGTGGATCTCGGCGCGCACCGGGCCGATCACCTCGACCGGCCGGGCCAGCGGGGCGCTGGTGTAGGTCAACACGTCGGTCCGGGCCTCGACGCGCCTGTTGTCCACCGGGCCGGCCCGCTGCGCGACCAGCAGCGGCCCACCGAGTGACGGGGTGGGATCGGCCGGGTCGTAGCGGAACTCGTCCGGCGGCGACGGGACAGGTGGGCGTACGGCCAGCTCACCGTGCGGGTGCAGGTGCCATGCCGTGTCGACGGCCGGTGGCGGCCAGTCCGGCAGGTCCCGCCAGCCGCCGTCGGCGCCGCTCACGTACAGCCGGACCGGCGCCTCTCCGACGCGGCGCGACGGGCCGCCCGGCGGTGTACGCAGGTGCTCGTCGAGCCAGGTCAGCCCCTCCCGTATCGCGGCCACGAACAGGCCGGGGCTGCCGTGCGTCCACGGGCCGATCACCAGGCGCGGCCGGGCGCCTGCGGCGCGCAGGGTGGCGTGGTCGTCGAGTTGGGCGGGCAGGAAGATGTCGTGCCAGCCGGTGACCATGAGCACCGGCGCCCGCACCCGGGCCACCCGGTCGGTGAACACCCGGGTCCGCCAGTACGCGGCGTCCGGCGTGTGGTGGCGCAGCCACTCCTGGAAGAACCCGATGGTGGCGCCGGTGGCGACCCGGTCCGCGCCGGCCAGGGGCAGGTGCTCCAGCGCGGCGGCCAGTCGGGGCTGCCCGCGCTTGAGCTCCCACTGCCGGGCCAGCCACGGCACTGTCTGCGCGTGCAGCAGCTCCGCCCAGGTCAGCACTGTGTCCAGGGCGAAGGACTCCCCCGCGTACGTCGAGTCCCTGGTGGCCGAGGCGGTCACCACGGCGACCATCGCGCGCAGGTCGTCGCCCGCGTCGTCGGCAAGCGCCCACTGGGCGAAGCCCTGGTAGCTGACGCCGAACATGCCGAGCGCTCCCGACCACCACTGCTGGCGGCGCAGCCAGTCGAGGGTGTCCACCCCGTCGTCGCGCTCGTGCACAAGCGGCGCGAACGTCCCGCCCGAGCCACCCGTGCCCCGGCAGGACTGGATCACCGCGTGCTGGCCGCGCGCGGCGAGCAGCCGGCCGAGCAGCCGCAACGGTCCACCCCGCCCGTACGGGGTGCGGATCAGCACTGTTGGCGCGTTCTCGTCGGCAGGCGCGTAGTGGTCGGTGCGCAGCACCACGCCGTCGCGGACCCGGACGGGGATGTCGCGGGTGACGCGCACCGGGCCGGGGCGGGTCACGGGCAGCCGCAGCGCGGCGGCGGCGAGACGTGCGACGAGCCGGCCCGGCACCGGTCAGCCCGTCGGGCGGCGGGACTGCTCGGGTCGGGCGGCGCGGAACATGTCGCGGTGTGCCCGCACCGATTCGCTCATCTCCACCATGAACCGGTGCACGACCTGCAACTCGTCGTCGGTGAACCGGTCCATCACGGTGTCGGTGCGGGCGCCCAGGGGGCGGAAGAACTCCATGGCCAGCGCGGCGCCCTGGTCGGCGTAGTGCAGCAGCACCTTGCGCCGGTCGGCGGTGTCCCGGTCGCGGCGGATGTGCCCGGCCCGTTCCAGCCGGTCGATCAGGGCGGTGATGGAGCCGGAGGAGAGGTTGAGATGTTCGCCGAGGCGGCCGGGGGTGATCGGGTCACCGCGCAGTTCGGCGTCCATGACCGCGATCAGGGCGTTGAGGTCGGTGGGGTTCAGGCCGTGCAGGTTGGCGAAGGCGTGGCCTACCTGCTGGGCGTCCACCGCGTACCGCCGGAGGTCGGTGGTGATCTCGGCAACGAGCCGCTCTCGGGGTGTGTCCCGCCGCCGGTACATGCCGTGAGTTGCCACGTCGCGCCGCTTCCCCCATCTCGTTTCCCGAGTTGCAGCTTAGAGTAGCCCTAGATAATCTCGCGAATCAAGATACTCGACTTTCGAAAGACCTAGAGGTCACTGATGTCTGTGTTCACCAGGGTCGCCCGCGGGCGGTTGGCCGCCTGGATCACCGTGGCCGTCGCCGTCGTCGTCGGCGTGGTCGTCTTCGCCGTGCCCCAGCCGGACAACCCCAAACCGGTCTCGGCGACCGGCCTCTCGGTGCAGTGGCAGTCGACCCAGGTGGAGCGCCTACAGGAGCAACTGCCCTCCAGCGAGGTCCAGCCCGCCATCGTGGTGGTGAGCCGGGACGACGGCGGCGCGCTGAGCGAGGCCGACCGGGCCGCCCTCACCGCCCGATCCGACGACCTGGCCCGCTTCGCCGTGGGCGGACAGGTCAGCCCGCCGCAGATCTCCCCGGACGGCACCGTCGCGCTGCTCGCCGTGCCCGTCACCACCGACGGTGGTCAGGAGGCGGTCACCGCGAAGGTCGACGACCTGCGCGCCACGCTCTCCGGCCTGCCGGACGGGCTGAAAGCCGAGGTCACCGGCTCCCCCGCGTTCACCGCCGACCTGTCCTCGGTCTTCGACGGCGCCGACATCACACTGCTCGCGGTGACAGCGGCAGTGGTCGCGGTGCTGCTGCTGATCACGTACCGCAGCCCGTTCCTGTGGATCGTGCCGCTCGTGGTGGTCGCCGCCACCGAGCAGATCACCCTGCGGGCGGTCGACACGATCGTCCCGGCCGTCGGCATCAACCTCCAGTCCGGCCAGGTCACCGGCATCGCCAGCGTGCTGGTCTTCGGCGCCGCCACCAACTACGCGCTGCTGCTCATCGCCCGCTACCGGGAGGAGTTGCGCCGCGAGGAGGACAGGTTCGCCGCGATGCGTGCCGCACTGCGGCGTACCGCCGAGCCGATCCTGGCCAGCGGCTCGACAGTGGTGCTCGGCGTACTCACCCTGCTGCTCAGCGAGCAGGAGACCAACAGGGCGCTGGCGGTCGCCTGCGCCACCGGTGTGATCCTCGCCATGCTCTCGGCCCTGTTCGTGCTCCCCGCCGTGCTCGTGCTCTTCGGCCGGGGCCTCTTCTGGCCGTTCGTCCCCCGGGTCGGCGGCCCGGCCCGTGAAGGCAAGATCTGGGGCCGGCTCGGCAGCGCAGTGGAACGCCGCCCGGCGGTCGTCGCGGTGCTCGCCGTCGTGCTGCTCGGCGGCCTGGCGCTGGGTGGGCTGGGAATCCGCACCGGCCTGTCGGAGACCGAGCAGTTCCGGGCCCAGCCCGAGGCGGTGACCGGCGCGCAGACCCTGGCCCGGGCCTTCCCCGCCGGCAGCACCCAGCCGGTGGCCGTGGTCACCACCCCGGCGGCGGTACGGGCGGTCACTGACGTCGCCGCCGGCGTGCCCGGTGTGGCCTCGGCCCGCCCCGGCGACGCCGGTGACGCTGTCGCCCAGGTCGACGTGGTGCTGGAGGCCGAACCGGGCACCGCCGCCTCCGACCGGGCCGTCGAGGCGCTGCGCGAGGCAGTGGCCGCAGTGCCCGACTCCGCGCCGCCGGCCGCTCCGGGCGCGGACGCGCCGTCCGGGGCGATCGTCGGTGGCTCGGTGGCCGCCACGTACGACTCCGACGAGGCCAACAGCCGCGACCTGAAGCTGATCCTGCCGATCATCCTGCTGCTGGTCGCCGCCGTGCTCGTGCTGCTGCTGCGGGGCCTGCTCGCACCGGTGCTGCTGGTCCTCACCGTGATCGCGTCGTTCTTCGCCAGCCTCGGCGCGGCGTGGCTGCTCTTCGACCACGTGCTGGACTTCCCCGCCCTGGACAGCGGGGTCCTGCTGCTCGCCTTCGTGTTCCTCGTGGCGCTCGGCGTGGACTACAACATCTTCCTCGTCACCCGAGCCCGGGAGGACGCCCGCACTGCCGGCACCCGCGCCGGGATGCTCTCCGCGCTGCGGGTCACCGGCGGCGTCATCACCAGCGCCGGCGTGCTGCTCGCCGCGGTGTTCGCCGTGCTCGGCGTACTGCCGCTGATCACGCTGACCCAGATCGGCATCATCGTCTGCATCGGCGTACTCCTGGACACCCTGCTGGTCCGCACGGTGCTGGTGCCGGCGCTGGCGTTCATGCTCGGCGACCGCTTCTGGTGGCCGGGAAGCATCGACGCCCGCAAGGAAGGGGACGAAGCCCCGGCGGCTCCGGCGACCGCGCAGGACTGACCGCACACACGACGGGGCGGGGTCGGGTTCGTCACCCGGCCCCGCCCCGTCGGCGCGTTCAGTAGGTGAGGCAGACGCACTCGGTCATCAACGCCCGGACGTTGCGCACGTAGGACGGGTTGGGGATGGTCAGCGGCTCGCCCTCCCGCGCCACTGCCCCGTGCCCGTAGTTGTACGCGGCGATCACCGCGTTGAGCAGGCAGGAATTCAGCTCGGTGGTGCACAGGTCGGCGTCGAGACGGAAGTCCGACTCGAAGTACATGTCACCGATGTACTTGGTCAGCCAGGCCAGGTAGTTGGCGCCGAGGTACGCGTTGTCGCGGTAGTCGGCGATGTCGTAGCTCTGCTCGAACCGCTGGTTCATCCAGGTCGCGGTGCCCGGCATGACCTGCATCAGCCCGACGCCGCCGTCGCAGGCGTAGATGTTCGACTGCCAGCCGCTCTCCTGCCAGGCGGTGGCCTTGACCAGGTCGAGCGGGATCTTGATGTCCGGCGCGGAGGTCGGCCAGTAGGTGCGGGCCGCGGCATCGGTGAGCGCGGCCTTAGCCGCCGCCCGGCTGGCCTGGGTGCCCTTGTACGAGGGCTTGCAGGAGGCGGGGGCGGGCTTCGGGGGCGCCGGCGGGACCTTGGTTTCGGTGGGCGGCTTGGCCACGGCGCGTGGTTTCGGCGCCGTGGACGCCGGCCGGCTCGGCTTCTTCGACGGCGTGGGCGACGCCGACGCGCTGCGGCTCGGTGCCGCGCCCATCTCCGCCACCCCGCTGGGGCTCGGCTCGGCGCTCGACTCGTCGACCGGCTCGGTGGTCGTGCCGTCGGTCGGCTCCCCGGTGACCGACGCGGGGGCGGCCTGGCCCGGCGGGCGTTCCCCCCGGTCAGCGCATCCGGCCGTCGTGCCGGCGAGCAGCAGCCCGACGAGCGCCACGGCACCCACCTGAGTGATCCGTCCACGCACCGCGTTTCTCCCCCGTGTGACCATCGACGCAGGTTAGCAAGGTTCCGCCGGGCTCCGGGGCCCCTGCGGCGGCACTGCCGCGTCGACCGGCTGGTCCCGCTCCCGTACCGCCCGGTCGCGGGTGGCCCAGGCGACCATGAACACCACAGTCCACAGCACACCGAGCAGCACCGCCGCCGCCGTACCGCTCGTTGTGTCCAGTCCGAGGTAGAGCCGCGCGCCGCCGATGCCCAGCACGCCCGCGGCGGCGGCCGTCCACGCGGCCACCGCCACCGGCCAGCGGGCACTGCGCGACACCAGCCAGGCAAGGGTGCAGAAGCTCGCCGCGACCACCGCGTTCTGGGTCGGGAACCGGGCTGCCTCGTTGCCGTCCGGGCCTGTCGACTCGGCCACCACGGCCAGCACCACAAGCGGCACGAACGCGCCCACCGAGCCGACCACGCTGAGCAGGTCCGCCCGCCAGGGCCTGCTACGCCACGCGAGCACCGCAGCCACCACCGCCACCAGGACGATCAACACCCACCCGCGAACCACAGACACCACGACCAGCGTGGCGTCGGCCGCGTCCGGCGTACGCCGAGCGGCGAACCAGTTCCCGATCGCCCCGTCCAGCGCGGCCAGACCGCTGTTGTTCACGGCGACGGCCAGCAGGCCGGCGATGGCGAACCCGGTGGCGAAGAGCAGCACCAGACCGGCGGCGAGGTTGAGCAGCAGCGTCCAGGCCGGTCCGATCCGCATGGCCAGCAGGAAGAACAGGATCCCGTAGCGGGCGCTGAGCCAGCGCACGGGCGGCAACGCACCGGCCCGGGACAGCAGGGCGCGTACCGGGTCGGGGTTGCGGCCGAGCCACCGGCCGGCGAGCACCACCCCCAGCAGCCCCGCCAGCAACAGGAGCACCGCACCGGTGGCCCGGCCGAGCAGTCGGGAGACCGTGTCGTACGACTCACCGGCGAGGTGACCGAGCAGCACCGAGCCGCCCACCCAGGTGATGACGCCTGCCAGGTTCCACGGGGCGAACCGCCGGTACGACATGCCTGCGGAGCCGGCCAGCCGGGGCACCAGGGTGCGGGCGAAGGCCACCCAGCGGGCCGCGAACACGCCCCGTCCGCCCAGCCGGGCGAGCATGGCGTCGGCCCGGCGCCACCGCTCGGGCCCTACCCGGTGGCCGAGCCCGGCGCGCAGTTTCGGGCCGTACCGCCGACCGGCGCGGAACGCCAGCGTGTCACCGGCCACTGCGGCGGCGATCATCGCAAGCAACGCCGGACCGAGCCGCAAGGTACCGTTGTAGGTGAGGAAGCCGACGAGCAGCAGGGTAGCCTCGCCCGGCACCAGCAGGCCGAAGATCACCGCGGTTTCGCCCGCCACGATGAGCGCGGCGACCAGGTAGATCCACAGGGTGGGCAGACCCTGCACCACGGTCAGCAGGTCGTGCACTCAGGCCCCCGGGACACGGGAGCCAGCATGCCAGCCGGGGGAACCACCGGCACAGCAGTTTCACCATAGATCAGGGGCACCTGGGGGTGACCCCGACGCAGCCTGCGCGAGCGCAGGCGGAAGGATAGAGGGTATGCAGCTTCGCACCGACCTCCGCAACGTCGCCATCATCGCTCACGTCGACCACGGCAAGACCACCCTGGTCGACGCCATGTTGCGGCAGGCCGGCGCGTACGGCGCACGCGGCGAGACGACCGAGCGGGTGATGGACTCCGGTGACCTGGAACGGGAGAAGGGCATCACGATCCTGGCCAAGAACACCGGCGTGCGCTACCTGCCGGCCGATGGCTCCGACCCGGTCACCATCAACATCATCGACACCCCCGGCCACGCCGACTTCGGTGGCGAGGTCGAGCGCGGCCTGACCATGGTCGACGGCGTGGTGCTGCTCGTCGACGCCAGCGAGGGTCCTCTGCCGCAGACCCGGTTCGTGCTGCGCAAGGCCCTGCGGGCACGGATGCCGATCATCCTGGTGATCAACAAGGTGGACCGTCCCGACGCCCGGATCAAGGAGGTCGTGGACGACACCTACGAGCTCTTCCTCGACCTGGACGCCGACGAGGAGCAGATCGACTTCCCGATCGTCTACGCGTGCGCCCGCGACGGCATCGCCTCGCTGACCCAGCCCGCCGACGGTTCGGTGCCCGACGACAGTGACTCCCTGGAGCCGCTGTTCCGCACCCTGCTGGACACGATCCCGCCGCCCGCGTACGAGGACGGCGCATCGTTGCAGGCCCACGTCACCAACCTCGACGCCTCGCCGTTCCTCGGCCGTCTGGCGCTGTGCCGGGTCCGCCAGGGCACGATCAGCAAGGGTCAGACGGTGGCCTGGTGCCGCACCGACGGCAGCACCCAGCGGGTCCGCATCTCCGAGATGCTGATGACCGAGGGTCTGGAGCGCAAGCCGGCCGAGACCGCAGGGCCGGGCGACATCATCGCTGTGGCCGGCATCCCCGAGATCATGATCGGTGAGACCCTCGCCGACGTGGACAACCCGGTTCCGCTGCCGCTGATCACCGTCGATGAGCCGGCCATCTCGATGACAATCGGCACCAACACCTCGCCGCTTGTCGGCCGGGTCAAGGGCTCCAAGGTCACCGCTCGGATGGTTAAGGACCGGCTCGACAAAGAGCTGATCGGCAACGTGTCGCTGCGGGTGCTGCCCACCGAGCGGCCGGACGCCTGGGAGGTGCAGGGCCGCGGCGAGCTGGCGCTTGCCATCCTCGTCGAGCAGATGCGCCGGGAGAGCTACGAGCTGACCGTCGGCAAGCCGCAGGTGGTCACCCGCGTCATCGACGGCAAGACCTGCGAGCCGGTCGAGCGGCTGACCATCGACGCGCCCGAGGAGTACCTGGGCGCGATCACCCAGCTGCTGGCCACCCGCAAAGGCCGGATGGAGCAGCTGGTCAACCACGGCACCGGCTGGATCCGGATGGAGTGGCTGGTCCCGGCGCGTGGCCTGATCGGCTTCCGCACCGAGTTCCTCACCGACACCCGGGGCACCGGCATCCTGCACCACGTCTTCGAGTCCTACGAGCCGTGGTTCGGTGAGCTGCGGACCCGTAACAACGGCTCGCTCGTCGCCGACCGGGCCGGCGCGGTCACCGCCTTCGCGATGATCAACCTTCAGGAGCGCGGTCAGCTCTTCGTCGAGCCGACCACCGAGGTGTACGAGGGCATGATCGTCGGCGAGAACTCGCGCTCCGACGACATGGACGTCAACATCACCAAGGAGAAGAAGCTCACGAACATGCGGGCCTCGACCTCCGACGAGACCGAGAAGCTGATCCCGCCACGCAAGCTCTCGCTGGAGCAGGCGCTGGAGTTCTGCCGCGAGGACGAGTGCGTCGAGGTCACTCCGACCGCTGTGCGCATCCGCAAGGTGGTCCTCGACCAGCAGCTGCGCGGTCGGGCCGCCGCCCGCCGCAAGCACGCCGGCTGACCCCACCGGAGCACCCGGCACCGGGCGCGCCGACCGCTTACGGTCGGGGCCCCCGTCCGCGTGGCGGGGGGGGGGGGCCCCCGCCCGCCCAACCCCCCCGGCCTCCCCCCCCGGGGCCCCCCGGCCCGGGGGGCGCCTCCCGTTTCGGGGGGGCGCGCCCGTCCGCTTTCCGACGCTGGTACGCCGACCCGACCCGCCGGTGGTCGGCTACGGTCACCGACATGACCTGGGATGATCTCGACGCCCATCTGGCCCGGGTACCGGGCACCGTCTCGGCGTACGTGGGCCGGCTCGACGCGCCGCCGACGTGGACCCGGCACGCGGACGCCAGCCACTACGCGGCCAGCACCATGAAGGTGGGTGTGCTCGCCGCGCTGTACCGCGCCGCCGAGGCCGGCACGCTTGAGCTGGACGCCGAGGTACCGGTGGTGAACGAGTTCGACTCGGCCCAACCCGGCACACCACGGTTCTCCTGCGCCCCGCACTACGACAACGACGACGCGGTGTGGGACCGGCTCGGCGGCGACGTGTCGCTGCGGTGGCTCGCCGAACGGATGATCGTGCGGTCCAGCAACCTGGCCACCAACCTGGTCATCGCGCACGTCGGCCTGGACGCTGTCGCGCAGGTGTGGTCGCTTGTCGGCGCCCGGCACAGCGTCACCGGCCGGGGCATCGAGGACTTCGCGGCCCGCGGGGCCGGCATCACCAACGCGGTCACCGCCGCCGACCTGGCCGCCCTGCTGGGCGCGCTGGCCACCGGGGCCGCGACGCCCGGCCGGCTCGCCTCGCCGGCCAGCTGCGCCGCCATGCTGGACGTGCTGCTCGCCCAGGAGCACCGCGAGGACCTGGCCGCAGGCCTGCCGGATGGCACCCGGATCGCCCACAAGAGCGGCTGGGTACGCGGGGTGCGCCACGGTGCCGGCGTGGTGCTGCCCGACGACGCGCCGCCGTACGTGATCGCCGTGTGCACCACCACCGACCTGGCCGACGGCGGCAGCAGCGGCGACGACGTCGAGGACGACGCATGCCTGCTGATCGCCCACATCTCCGCCCAGGTCTGGGCCGCGCGTCACCGGCTCTGACCGGCCATCAGCCGATCCGGCTAGGCTGCTGCTCCCACCCCCACCCCGGAGCCGCTGATGCCCCGCAGTCGCACCCTGCTCGTCGTCTTCCTCGTCGTGACGGCGGCGAACCTGCTGGCCAACGCCACCGACAATGGTGTTGCCGAGTTGCTCACCAAGCCGCTGTTGATGCCGCTGCTGGCCGCGTACCTCTGGCGGGCCAGCGCGGAACGCGGCGTCCGCCCGGACCGGCTGGTGCTCGCCACGTTGGCCTGCTCCACCGCCGGCGACGTGGCGCTGCTGGGCGACGGCACCGGCTGGTTCATCGCCGGCATGGTCTTCTTCCTGGCCGCCCACGTCTGCTACCTCGTGGCCTTCACCCGACACGGCGCCGCGGCCCCGCTGCGCCGTCCGCCGCTGGTCGCGGTCCCACTGGGGTACGCGGTGCTGACCGTCGTCGCGCTCGCCTGGATGTGGGCGGGGCTCACCGACGCAGGGCTGGCCGTGCCCGTCGCCGGGTACGCGTTCGCGCTGGCCGCGATGGCCGCCACCGCCGTCACCCAGGGCTGGCGGGTCGGCCTGGGCGCCGCGCTGTTCCTCGGCTCCGACCTGTTGATCGCCACCGGGGTGGCCGGAGTGGCCCAGCCGCCCGGCGCGCCGGTGCTGGTGATGGCCACGTACGCGGCCGGCCAGGCGCTGATCGTCATCGGACTGGTCGCCCGCGCGACCGCGCCGCCCGGTGCTGCGGTCACTCCAGCAGTTGCGCCCGCAGCGCCGTGAGGACGTCGTCGGTGAGCCCCAGCCCGTTGCGCAGGTAGCCGTCGAACGAGCCGTGCCGCCGGTGCACCTCCTGGTAGCCGGCGTCGAGGTATTCGGGCCGGACCTCAAGCACCGGCAGCACCGCGTCGGCGTCCAGTGTGGGTTGTCGCCGCCGCATCGCCTCGACGATCACCGCGCGGAGGCTGTCGGTCAGCTCGTTGTTGCGCAGGTACTCGGCGCGGATGGCGGCCTCGTCCACGCCGAGCGCGCTGAGCAGGATGACGGTGAGCCAACCGGTGCGGTCCTTGCCCGCCGAGCAGTGGTAGACGAGCGGCAGGTTCTCCGGCTGGGCGGCCAGCCGTACCGCAGCGCCGAAGTTGGCGCGGGCCGCCTCCCCGGCCACGAACCACCGGTAGATCTCGGCCATCGCCCCCGCCGTGCCCTGCCGGGCCAGCTCCGCGTACGCGTCGAGGTCGTGACCGAGCAGCACCGCGGAGACGTACGTGAAGACCGGGTGGTCCGGGTCGTGGACCGGTAGGTGCACGACGCGCGGCTCACCGGCCAACCGGTCCGCCGGGGCGACAGCGATCTCGGTGTGGTCGCGCAGGTCGAGCACGCAGGTCGGCCCGAGCTTCGCGAGCACCGGCAGGTCCTCGTCGGTGAGCCGGCCCAGAGCCGGGGTGCGGATCAGCCGTCCGGGGCGTACCCGGCGGCCATCGACGGTGACGAGACCGCCCAGGTCACGCGCGTTCGGCGCACCGATCAGCTCCCATTCCCGCCCGCCCATTCGGTGTCCCCTTCCGCCGCGTACCTACGTATAGGGTGCCCCACATGACGATCTCGGCGGTACGTACCCACCGGGTTTCCGCCCCCTTACACACGCCGTTCATCACCGCGCTGCGCCGTACGACCACTGTGGAGACTCTGGTGGTCGAGGTGATCGACGCCGATGGCCGGTCCGGCTTCGGCGAGGCCCCCCAGGTCTGGCAGGTCACCGGCGCGTCGGTCGCCGGGTCGCAGGCCTGCGTGCAGGAGTTGATCGGGCCACTGCTCTCCGGCCGCGACCCGGACGACCTGGTGACCCGCTGCTCCGAGGTGCAGCGGTCGGTGGTCGGCAACGAGGCCGCGAAGGCCGCGGTGGACGTGGCGCTGCACGACCTGGCCGCGCGGCGACTGGGCGTACCCCTCGTGCGGTTGCTCGGCGGCACCACCCTGCGGGTGCCGACGGACGTCACGTTGGCGGCGGGTGACGCTGTGGACCTGGCGGCGGCCGCGCGGCAGCGGCAGGCCGACGGTTTCGGCGTGCTGAAGCTCAAGATCGGCACGGACGCGGCAGGTGACCTGGACCGGGTACGCGCGGTCCGTGCGGCGGTCGGCCCCCAGGTTCGGATCCGGGTGGACGCCAACCAGGGCTGGACGCCCCGCGAGGCGGTCCGGGTGATCCGCGGCATGGAGGACGCGGGGCTGGACGTGGAACTGGTCGAGCAGCCGGTGGTCCGCTGGGACTTGGACGGGCTGGCCTGGGTCAGCGACCGGGTGTCGGTGCCGATCCTTGCCGACGAGGCGGTCTTCGGGGTCCGCGATCTCGTGGAGGTGATCCGCCGCCGGGCCGCCGATCTGGTGAACGTCAAGCTTGCCAAGTGCGGTGGGCTGCTCCCGGCGCGCACGCTGCTGGAGCTGGCCGCCGCGCACGGGCTCGGCACTGTGGTCGGGTCGATGATGGAGACCCAGGTCGGCATCGGGGCGGCGGCGAGCCTGGTCGGCGCGTACGGCACGACCGCGGTCGCCGATCTGGACGCCGCCTGGTGGCTGGCCTGGTCGCCGGTGCGAGGCGGCATCCGGTACGAGGGGCCGACGGTGGTGCTTCCCGACGTCCCTGGCCTGGGCATTCCCGGTCTGGCTGAAGTAAAGATGCAGACCCGTGGTTGATGGTCGTTGATTATTTTCATAGAGTTCCAGTGAACAGCCGACACGAGCTGGGGGTTGACGTGGAGCTCCAACCGGGCCGCGAGGCCCTCGTCCGGGTCGCCGTGGCGACGCTGTGGTCATCCCCCGAGGCGATCCGGCCGATCGACGGACCAGCGCTCACCACCGGCGCGGACATTCCGACCTGGGTCTCCGGCATGGACACCGAGCAGCAGGTGGGCGACTGCGTGCTGAGCCAGCTCCTGCTCGGCGAGCGGGTGCTCGTCACCGAGCTACGCACGGACGGCTGGGCGCGCGTGGTCGCCGTCGAACAACCGGCGGCCAAACTCGACCCGCACGGCTACCCGGGATGGCTTCCCGCCGACCAACTGGTCGCTGTCGACCCGGCCCGCACCGGCGACCCGCTTGTCGTGGACGCCACGATCACCGAGCTGCGCGCCGACCCGGACGGCCCTGTGGTGCTGCCCGGTGTCATCGTCGGCACCCGCCTCGTCCCGGCCGGCCCGGCGCGCAACGGCTGGCGGCCGGTGCACGTCCCCGGTCAGCCCGCCCCGCTCTGGCTGCCCGACGGCCAGCTCGTGCCGATACCGGTGGGGCCACCCGAGGCCGCCGACGTGTTGGCCGTGGCGCAGCGGCTGCTGCACGTCGCGTACATCTGGGGTGGGCTCTCCGCGTACGGCATCGACTGCTCGGGTCTGGTCCACCTTGCCTGGCGCCGGTTCGGTGTCCTGCTGCCGCGCGACGCCGACGACCAGGCGGTGGCGACGAACCCGCTGCCGCTCGGCGCGGAACGCCCCGGCGACCTCTACTTCTTCGCCCGTCCCGGCCGCAAGATCCACCACATCGGGATCGTCACCGCCGTCGCCGGAGGTCGCGGCAGCCGGCGGATGCTGCACGCCTGCTACCGGCGGCGACGTGTGGTGGAGGAGCCGATGCCTGCCGACCGCTCCGCCACACTTGTCGGCGTGCACCGGGTCTGACCGGCCGGAAGCCCAGGGGCTACCGGCCGGCGACGGTCAATCCTCAGGCCCCGGCCCGGGGCGGGCGGTTCAGCGTCGGGCGTCGGCCAGTTCGCGGCGCCGGTCCCGGGCCGACTTGATCAGGCTGGCGACGGTGGCCACGCCCAACGTGCCGACGATGACCAGCAGCGAAAGCCAGATCGGGATGTGCGGTGCCCAACCGACGTGCTCGCCACCGTTGATGAACGGCAGGTTGTTGTCGGCCAACGCCTCCAGCACCAGCTTGACCCCGATGAAGCCCAGCACCACGGCCAGCCCGTAGCTCAGGTAGATCAGTCGGTTGAGCAGGCCGCCGAGCAGGAAGTAGAGCTGCCGCAGGCCCATCAACGCGAAGACGTTTGCGGTGAAGACCAGGTACGGCTCCTGGGTGATGCCGAAGATCGCCGGGATCGAGTCCAGAGCGAAGATCAGGTCGGTGGTGCCGATGGCGATCATCACGATGAGCAGCGGGGTGAAGAGCCGGCGACCGCCCTCGTGCGTCATCAGCTTCGCGCCGTCGTACGTCTTGGAGATCGGCAGCGCCTTGCGGCTCCACCGGATCAGCATGTTCTCGGAGAACTCGTCCTCGTCCGGCTCGCCCTGCCGGGCCAGGTTGACAGCCGTATAGATGAGGAACGCACCGAAGATGTAGAACACCCAGGAGAACTGGCTGATCAGGGCCGCGCCCGCGGCGATGAAGGCGCCTCGCATCAGCAACGCCAGCACGATGCCGACGAGCAGCACCTTCTGCTGGTACTGCCGGGGCACCCCGAAGCGGGCCATGATGATCACGAAGACGAAGAGGTTGTCCACCGAGAGGCTGTATTCGGTGAGCCAGCCGGTGTAGAACTGCCCCGCCGCACTCGCTCCCGAGGTCAGCCAGACGCCGACGCCGAAGAGCAGTGCCAGGCCGACGTAGAAGGCGACCCAGAGGCTCGACTCCCGCACGCTCGGCTCATGCGGGCGTCGACCGATGATCAGCAGATCGACGAGTAGCACCGCGATCAGTGCGACGAGAGTTCCCGCCCACACGAGCCCGGACACGTCCAACGTTTCATTCCTCCGGCAGACACGCGGCGTCGGGCACACCGTACGCCTCAACGCGTGCCGGTGTGCCTCTGTCGCTCACTCTGGTGACTGTCGGAGGTCTCTTCCGCCGCCGACCGCGAACGGACGGCGACCGACGAAACCGGGTCGGGCGCCGAAGATCCGGCGATCGACCGTGCTGACGACTTCGTCGCGGGGGAATACTCCCCTCCTCGCCGACCATTGTTGCCCACCACTCGCCGTGATCACACTCCGGGCAGCCGGGTGGTATCTACGGGGGTCGGCGTCACGCCGCCTCCAGCTTCCTAGGTAGCTAGTGTGAATCGAGTGCGACGATCAGTGTCGAACCCCAGCAACTCCGCCCAGGTGGTCCCGGCCACCTCGAACGCGGTGCCGGTGAGCCAGTCGATGATCACGATGCCCCTCCCGGGCACCCACCCTAGGGGCATCGACCCGGGCCGCACAGACCCCGTGACACAGGGACTCCCCCAGCCGTGGGAGGCTTCCACCATGGTGCTTGAGGTCGCGCTGATCGACGTACTGCCCGGACACGAAGACGCGTTCGCCGCCGCGTACGCCCAGGGTCACCCCGTTCTCGCCGGAGCACCCGGCTGCCGGTCAGTGCGGATGACGCGGGGCGTCGAGTCCCCGACCCGGTTCGTGCTGCTTGTCGAGTGGGACTCGGTCGAGGCGCACGAGGACAACTTCCGGGCCACCGAGCGGTTCACCACGTGGCGCGACCTGATCGGGCCGCACTTCGCCGGCCCGCCGCTCGTCGAACACTTCATCGACGTTCCCGCCTGAGCGAAGCTGTCGTACCCCCGGTTTATCGTGCCCACCGCACGCGTCGGTCACCGGTCCCGACGGTCTCGGGGGCGCCGGGCCCGGTGGCCGCGTGGCGCGCCACCGCGCCCCTCACTGGCCGACGCATCGCGCCAACGCCGTGACCGTCTCCTCCGGTGACAGGGCAGCCGCCAACAGCGCCTCGGTCATCAGCTCGTACCTGTCGACGTCGAGCACCGTCGCCAGCCGGACGTCGGTGGTCAACGCCTCGAGCATCACCGTCCGCGGGTCCGCCAGGTCGGGAAAGGAATACCAGGAGTACGGCGTGAGCGGGTGCAGCCCGTCGCCGGACGCCCCCCGTGGCAGCAGGCGAACAGTCACGTGCTCCAGCCCTGTCACGGCCACCAGGTGACGCAGCTGCTCCCGCCACACGTCGACAGACAGGTCACCCTGCTCGCACACCGCCTCGGTGAGTACCGCCGTGTAGTCCGGAGGGTTGGCCCTGTGCAGGACCTCCTGCCGCAGCGCCCTGGCGCGCACCTCCGCCTCGATGTCGACCTTCGGTGTGAGGATGGCGCCCGCCGCGACCCGCGCCCGCGCGTACGCCGGTGTCTGCAACAGCCCTGGCACGATCACCGGCTGGTATTCGACGATGCGGGCGGCACCCGCCTCCAGTTCGGCGTAGACCCGCTGGCGCTCGCTCATCTCGCCAAGCGTCTTCCACCAGCCACGGCTGGTGGCGGCGTCCCGGGCGATCACGATCAGCGTGTCCCGGATCGGCGCCGGCACCTTGTAGACGTCGAGCAGGTCCAGCACGTCGGCGAGGTCCGGGCGGCTCTGGCCCAGCTCGATGCGGGACAGCTTCGACGTCGAGGCCCACCCCAGCCGGTCGCAGACCTGCTCCAGGGTCAGGCCCTCACGCCGGCGTAGCTGGCGCAGCTCAGCGCCGAGGCGCGCACGTCGAATGACAGGACTTGTTGGCAACGGCATCCGGCCTCCCACCGTGGGAGCGTACGCAGGGCAGTCACCCAGTGCAATAGCTTGCTTGCACACCGCAACCAGGCCGGCGACGCGGCGAGCGGTCGAACAGCCTCTTACCTGCCGTTCGACCGCTCCCGACCACGGCCGCCACTGTCGCACCCGCCGGACCGCGCCCGGCCGGTCACTTCACGCCGGCGACGTCCATCCCGCGCAGTTCCTTCTTCAGGTCGGCGACCTCGTCACGGATCCGCGCCGCCAGCTCGAACTGCAACTCGCGGGCGGCGGCCAGCATCTGGTCGTTGAGCTCCTGGATGAGCTGGGCGAGGTCGGCGCGCGCCATCCCCTCCCGCGAGGTGGTGGCGACAGCGGACCGACCTCGACTGCGGGTCTCCTTGACCGGCGCCTTGCCCCGGGAGAGCTGCCGCGCCGCACCGCCCACCCGCGAGTTCTCGGTGTCCTCCGCCTCGCGGTAGATGTCGTCAAGGATGTCGTGGATCTTCTTACGCAGCGGCTCAGGGCTGATCCCGTGTGCCTCGTTGTGCGCGATCTGCTTGGCGCGACGTCGGTCGGTCTCGTCGATCGCCGCCGCCATCGACGGAGTGATCTTGTCGGCGTACATGTGCACCTGGCCGGAGACGTTACGGGCGGCCCGACCGATGGTCTGGATCAGCGAACGACCGCTGCGCAGGAAGCCCTCCTTGTCGGCGTCGAGAATCGCCACCAGCGACACCTCGGGCAGGTCCAGACCTTCACGGAGCAGGTTGATGCCCACCAGCACGTCGTACTCGCCCTGGCGCAGCTCGCGCAGCAACTCCACCCGGCGCAGCGTGTCCACCTCGGAGTGCAGGTAACGCACCCGGACGCCGTTCTCCAGCAGGTAGTCCGACAGATCCTCGGCCATCTTCTTGGTAAGGGTCGTCACGAGCACCCGCTCGTCGTTGTCGGTGCGCAGCTTGATCTCGTGCATGAGGTCGTCGATCTGGCCCTTGGTCGGCTTGATCACGACCTGCGGGTCGACCAGACCGGTGGGGCGGATGACCTGCTCCACGAACTCGCCCTGGGCCTGCTCCATCTCCCATGTGCCGGGCGTCGCGGAGAGGTAGACCATCTGGCCGACCCGCTCCAGGAACTCGTCGAAGCGCAACGGCCGGTTGTCGGCGGCGCTGGGCAGCCGGAAGCCGTGGTCGATGAGCATCCGCTTACGCGACGCGTCGCCCTCGTACATGCCGCCGATCTGCGGGATCGTCACGTGCGACTCGTCGACAACGGTGAGGAAGTCGTCGGGGAAGTAGTCGAGCAGGCAGTGCGGTGGGCTGCCGGGCAGCCGCCCGTCCATGTGCATCGAGTAGTTCTCGATGCCGGAGCAGAAGCCCACCTGCCGCATCATCTCGATGTCGTAGGTGGTGCGCATCCGCAGGCGCTGCGCCTCCAGCAGCTTGCCCTGCCGCTCCAGCTCGGCGAGCCGCTCGGCCAGCTCGGCCTCGATGTCGCGGATGGCCCGCTCCATCCGCTCCGGGCCGGCCGCGTAGTGCGTCGCCGGGAAGATCACCAACTGGTTGACCTCGCGGACCACGTCACCTGTCAACGGGTTGAGGTAGTAGAGCTTCTCCACCTCGTCGCCGAACAACTCGATGCGGACCGCCAGCTCCTCGTACGCCGGGATGATCTCCAGCGTGTCGCCGCGGACCCGGAAGGTGCCCCGCTGGAACGCCATGTCGTTGCGGGTGTAGCGGATGTCGACAAGCCGCCGCAGCAACTGGTCGCGGTCGACCTCCTGGCCGACCTCGACACGGATCGCCCGGTCGAGGTATTCCTCAGGGGTGCCCAGGCCGTAGATCGCCGAGACGGTCGCCACCACTACCACGTCGCGCCGGGTGAGCAGGGACATCGTCGCCGAGTGCCGCAGCCGCTCGACCTCCTCGTTGATCGAGGAGTCCTTCTCGATGTAGGTGTCGGTCTGCGGGATGTACGCCTCGGGCTGGTAGTAGTCGTAGTACGACACGAAGTATTCGACAGCGTTGTGCGGCAGCAGCTCGCTGAACTCCTTGGCCAGCTGCGCGCAGAGCGTCTTGTTGGGGGCGAGCACCAGGGTCGGGCGCTGCAACCGCTCGACAAGCCACGCGGTGGTGGCGCTCTTGCCGGTGCCGGTCGCGCCGAGCAGCACCGTGTTGCGGTCGCCGCGTCGAACCCGACGCTCAAGGTCATCGATGGCGGCCGGCTGGTCACCGGCCGGCTGGAAGTCGCTGACGACCTGGAAACGGCCGTCGAGCCGGGGAATGTCGAGCGCCATGACCTCAACGGTACGCCGGAGGTCCGACAGGTTTGCGCCATCGCGCAGGGTACTTGATCGGCTTCGATATTCCCATTGTGTGTCACATGTCACCGGGACTACCCTCTTCATGTAGGCCGCTCGCGGCGGCCGACCGGGCCGGTGGCCAGGCCGTCATCACGGCTGGCCCGCCCCGGCACAGCGGTCGCAGCACCCGGCTCGTCTGGCGTGCGCACCCGTGTGGTCGCGCTCACGGCGCAGACCGGCCGCCGCGAGCGCCCCTGCACGTCACCCCACGCCGTCCCACCCGTTTCACATCCGTGGACACCTCAGCGCCCCCGACAAACGAGCCCGACCCCGGGGACGCGTCCCGGCCCGACCACACCACCGACGCCATCGACACGGACACCGGCGCGCCGCCCCGGGCGAGCCGCCGCCGACGTACGGTGCTGCTGGCGCTCGGCCTGACCGCTGTGACCTCCGCGACGGCGCTTGTGCTCGGGCTGCTGAGCTGGGCACCCGAGCCGCCCGAGCCGGCCCGGCCGCTGACCGTCGCCGAAGCCGAGCGGCTGGCGGCGATGCGGGTCACCAACCTGCGCGACCTCCGCTCCGGGATCCACGTCACGGCCGGCACCGGCGCCGCCCGTACCGAACTGGTGGGGTGGGTGGACTGGTCCCGGCCACTGCTCTACCTGGACGTGGGCGGGCCGGGGGCGGGCGCCGAACGGGGCCTGTTGCAGAGCACCGGTTCGGTGCTGGTGATCCGGCCGGACCCGACGGCTGTGCCCACCCCCGCCGCGCCGCCACTGGTGCCGCCGCCGGACCGGTGGCGGCTGCACCGGCTGACGCCCGGCACGGCGTTGGCGCCGGTCCTCGACCTGCTCCGCGGCCTGGCCGCCGACCGCCCCGACCCCGGCGACGGCGACGCCCGCTGGATCGCCCGGGACGTGCTCGCGGCCGGGCCGGTGGACGTCGTGGCGGCATCGCCGCCTCCCGCGACCCCACCCCTTTCCAGCGGCACTCCGGCAGGCAGCACTGCCACGGCAGGCACGCCGTCCGCCGCAGGTGCGTCGTCCGCCGCCGAGGCCGCGCCGGACGGGTCCACCCGCTACTGGCTCGACCAGGACGCGCGGCTGCACAAGGTCACGACACGACTGCCCGGCGTCGGCCCTGTCACGGTGCTCCTCAACCGGGCAGACCGGCCCACGCTGCGGCCGGTGGAGGCGCTCGGTGGCCGACCCGGTCTGCCCCGCGCCCTGACCGACGCGGAGCAGCGCCGGATGAACCGGCTACCGACCCGACTACGCGCCCTGGGCGGCGCCACGGTGACGGTCAGCGCGCCGATGGGCACGGACACCAACCTGCGGGGCGCCGGCTGGTTGAGCTGGACCACAGGCACCGCGTACCTCGCGGTCGCCGACCTGGGCGTACCGGATCGCCGGACCCTGCTGCGCCGGGACGCCGCCGGCCTGTTCCGGACGGACGTGCCGGCCACCGCCGGTGGCGGCGGTACCGCGGAGGCACCCGGCCGGCCTCCCCTGCCGGCGCCCGCCGGTGCGTGGCGGCACTCCCGGTCGGCCAAGGACGAACTCGACCTGCTCGTCGACGCGGCGGTCGCTGCCGCCGGCCCGGTACGACAGCGGGGCGCGGCCGTGCGGATCCGTGAGGACGTCGCCGACGGCCGGATCGTGGACGTCGTGGAGCTGCGCACGACCGCCGGGCGGTTGCGCTACTGGATGGAGCGGGACGGGTCGCTGCGCCGGGTGGAGCTGCTCACCGGCAGCGGCGCGTGGGCACAGCTGGACCTCAACCCCGCCGTGGTGCCACGCCTCGGCCCACCACCCCGCCCGGCGACCACCGCGCCACGTCCCGGCGCCCGCTGACCCAGCGCTGGCCGACAGCGCTGGTCGGCAGTGCTCAGGGTCGCCAGCCGGTCTGCTCGGCCCACTGCTCGGCCCGCAGGTACTCCTCGTCGAACCAGGGGTCGCGTGCCGTCCCGGAGCCGTCGACGTGCGGCGCGGCCTCGACCAGATCCCGCTTGAGCATCAGGTACGCGGCCCGCTGGTCCGGGTCGGCGCGCAGATGGTCGCGCATCAGCAGCGCATACCGCCAGCCCGGGGAGTCGGCGGCCCGCACATGCAGGCGCACCGGCCGGCCCGGATCGGCGCTGCCGTGCAGCCGCTTCTCCCACCGCCCCTGCCCGGCCGGACGCGGGTCGTCCCACCAGTGCCCAGGCACCCGGGGGAACCCGGCGTTCGCCAGCCGGTCGGCAAGTGCCCCGTCGGCGTCGGCGAGCGTGGGCACAGCCACCTGCACGTCGATGACGTCGGCGGCGGCGGAGCCGGACACCGCAGTGGCGCCGATGTGGTCGATCCGCAGGTCGGCCGGGGCGAGCGCGTGGCGGATCCGGGCCGCCAACCGCGCGTACTGCTCAGGCCAACTCGGGTCGCTCCTCGCCACCTCACCCTGGCCCGGCGGGGCCACCCGCCGCTCCCGCAGGTTGTGCTCGTAGGGCTGCAACCTCCGCCGCCACAGCGCGTCGACCGCGGCGTGCAGTTCCCCGAGGCTTGCGTCGTTGGTAAGCACCACGTCCGCCGCCGCGCGGCGGCGCGCGTCGTCGGCCTGCGCGGCGATCCGCCGCTCGGCCTCCGCCCGGTCCATCCCCCGGAGACGCGTCAGTCGGTCCAGTCGGGTCGCCACTGCCGTCTGCACCACGACCACAAGGTGGTACGTCGGCGCGAGCCCCACCTCCACCAGCAGCGGTACGTCGTTGACGACTATCGCGTCCGGCGCCGCCGCGGCCATCAGCTCGGCGGTACGGGCGCGGACCCGAGGATGGGTGATCGCTTCCAGCCGCCGGCGGGCCGCCTCGTCGGCGAACACCACAGCGCCCAGCGCGGCACGGTCGAGCGCGCCGTCGGCGTCCAGCACCCGGTCGGAGAAGGCCGCGACGATCTCGGCGAGCCCTTCGGAGCCCGGCGCGACGACCTCCCGCGCGACGCGATCCGCGTCGATGAGCACCGCACCCAACTCGACAAGCCGCGCGGCCACCGCGCTCTTGCCCGACCCGATACCGCCGGTCAACCCCACCCTCAGCACCCGACCAGTCAACCGGATCACAGGCCCCTCCACCAAACCACCTCCCGCCTGGCGGGTTCGCGGCGATGCGGTGGGACGGGCCCGACCTTGATCACGCTCGATCCAGGATGCAGTGGCATCCCAGCCCACCCGAAGCCCCTGAATCAAGGATCGGGCGCGCTCAGGCCGGGACGCCGCGGGCGGCGGGCGTGCCGCGGGGTATGGCGAAGGCCCCGCCCCCGGCGATCGAAAGATCGCGGGGACGGGGCCCTTCGTCGTTCAGCGGGTCACTTACCGCCGGCGAGCTTCTCCCGCAGTGCGGCGAGCGCCTCGTCGGTGGCCAGGGTGCCGGCCGGCTCCTCGGCCTGCCGGCTCGGGGCCGGGCTGGACGAGGAGGTGGTGCCGCCACCGCCAGCAGCGGCCGGAACGGCCGGGGCCGGGTTGGCAGCAGCCTCGGCGTCGGCGGCCCGGGAGGTCTGCACCTGCTTGGTGTGGGCCTCCCAGCGCTGACGAGCCTCCGCGTACTGGTTCTCCCAGGTCTCGCGCTGCTTGTCGTACCCCTCGAGCCACTCGCCCGTCTCCGGGTCGAAGCCCTCCGGGTAGATGTAGTTGCCCTCGGTGTCGTACGTCGCGGCCATGCCGTAGAGGGTCGGGTCGAAGTGCTCCTCGCCCTCGACGAAGCCCTCGTTGGCCTGCTTGAGCGACAGCGAGATCCGGCGGCGCTCCAGGTCGATGTCGATGACCTTGACCATGACCTCGGAGCCGACCTGCACGACCTGCTCCGGGATCTCCACGTGGCGCTCGGCCAGCTCGGAGATGTGGACGAGGCCCTCGATGCCGTCGTCCACCCGGACGAACGCACCGAACGGCACCAGCTTGGTGACCTTACCCGGCACGATCTGCTGGATCGCGTGGGTGCGGGCGAACTGCCGCCACGGGTCCTCCTGCGTCGCCTTCAGCGACAGGGAGACACGCTCGCGGTCCAGGTCGACGTCCAGGACCTCGACCTCGACCTCCTGGCCCACCTCGACGACCTCGGACGGGTGGTCGATGTGCTTCCAGGACAGCTCGGAGACGTGCACCAGACCGTCGACGCCGCCGAGGTCCACGAAGGCGCCGAAGTTGACGATCGAGGACACGACGCCCTTGCGGACCTGGCCCTTCTGCAGCTTGTTGAGGAACTCGGTGCGCACCTCGGACTGCGTCTGCTCCAGCCAGGCACGGCGGGACAGGACCACGTTGTTGCGGTTCTTGTCCAGCTCGATGATCTTGGCTTCGAGCTCGCGCCCGACGTACGGCTGCAGGTCACGCACGCGCCGCATCTCGACCAGGGAGGCGGGCAGGAAGCCACGCAGCCCGATGTCGAGGATGAGACCACCCTTGACCACCTCGATGACCGAGCCGCGGACGACACCGTCCTCGTCCTTGATCTTCTCGATCGTGCCCCAGGCCCGCTCGTACTGCGCCCGCTTCTTGGAGAGGATCAGACGACCCTCCTTGTCCTCCTTCTGGAGGACCAGGGCCTCGATGTGGTCGCCAACCGTCACAACTTCGGCGGGGTCCACGTCGTGCTTGATCGACAACTCACGAGAGGGGATGACACCCTCGGTCTTGTAGCCGATGTCGAGCAGGACCTCGTCCCGATCGACCTTGACGACGGTGCCTTCGACAATGTCGCCGTCGTTGAAGTACTTGATGGTCTCGTCGATCGCGGCGAGGAAAGCCTCCTCGGAACCGAGATCGTCGTGGGTGACCCGGGTGGCGCTCGAGGGGGCCTCGATGCTGCTCGTCATGTGGGCGGTTGCTCCGGTCGGTGGGTTGTCACAGCAGGCTGGTGTCGCAGTGACCTGTTCGCGCCAGCGGATCCGTCGCCGGACACACCGAACGATCGTCTAGTGAGATCATGGTGTGGCTCCGTCGACCGCGCACCTGCTCCCTGCCGAGACACACGATCCGCGAGCGCATCGTCTAGCCTACCGTGCGCATTACCACAGCGTGCAAGCCCTCCCGCCTCCTCGCCGTGTGGTTACCTGCGAAAGCCGAACAATCGCCCGGAAACCACCACTGCTGTCTCGTACGTCACAGGAGCCTCACGGGCCACGCCGCCCGGCCGTCCCGGCGGCTTGAGGATTCGCGCAGATCATGGACGCGCCGCCGTACCCAATGGGGTGGGTGGGGCCTAGCGTGAGCGCGTGGATGACGACAGCCGGGTTACCCGGCGCCGGGTCGGTGACGCCGAGGTCCGGCGGGCCAACCGCGGCTGGTGGGACACCGACGCCGACGACTACCAGGCCGAGCACGGCGCGTTCCTCGGCGACGTGGACTTCGTCTGGTGCCCCGAAGGGCTGCGCGAGGCCGACGCCCGGCTGCTCGGCGACGTGGTCGGGCGTCGGATTCTGGAGGTGGGCTGCGGAGCGGCGGCCGCCGCCCGCTGGCTGGCCACCCAGGGTGCCCGGCCAGTCGCCTTCGACCTGTCCGCCGGCATGTTGCGGCACGCCGCGCAGGCAGCCGACCGCAGCGGGGTACGCGTGCCGCTGGTGCAGGCCGACGCGCTCGCCCTGCCGTTCGCCGACGAGTCGTTCGACACCGCCTGTACCGCGTTCGGCGCGATCCCGTTCGTGGACGACTCGGCGGCCCTGCTCGCCGAGGTGCACCGGGTGCTGCGCCCGGGTGGCCGGTGGGTGTTCTCGGTGACCCACCCGATGCGGTGGATTTTCCTGGACGACCCGGGCGAGGGCGGGCTGCGGGCCGTGCACTCGTATTTCGACCGCTCCCCATACGTGGAGCAGGACGAGTCCGGCGTGGCGACCTACGTCGAACAGCACCGCACTCTCGGCGACCGGATCCGCGAACTGGTCGGCGCCGGATTCCGTCTACTGGATCTGGTGGAGCCGGAGTGGCCGGAGGGACACGAGGGGATCTGGGGGCAGTGGAGCCCGCTGCGCGGCAAGCTCTTCCCGGGCACCGCCATCTTCGTCACCGAGAAGCCGGAGTGACGGCGTCGCACGCGCGGTGCGACCCCCACCCCATCGACGGTCGGTAGCCTCGTCGCATGAGGGCCGAGCCCGTCCCGACATCACCTGGCCCCTGGTGTCCGGACCTGATGCGGCAGCAGCTCGCCGATTACACGGTCGAGGATCTGCTCGAACTGCCGGATGACGCCCCCCGCGTCGAACTCGTCGACGGAATCATCCGGGTGACACCCTCCCCCACCCTGGGCCAGCAGAACATCTCCAGCCTGCTCTGGCTCTGGCTGCACAACCATGCGCCGACCCACCTCGGCGCCGCGCAGTCCGTCGGAGTCAAGCTCAGCCACAACACCAGTCGACAGCCCGATGTCCTCTTGCACCGCGCAGGCGTGACGTCCGTCCAGTCCATTCTGCGGGCGGAGGACGTCGTCCTCGCGGTGGAGATCGTCTCGCCGGGCACCCGCCGGATCGACCGGTTCGCCAAACCCGGCGAGTACGCGGCCGCCGGCATCCCCTTCTACTGGCGGATCGAGCAGGACCCTCTGCACGTCTACGCGTACCGGATCGGTGACCGGGTCGGGCCGGGCGGCGAGCGGCAGTACGAGCTGGCGGCCGACGGCGCCGACGTGATCGAGCTGACCGAACCGTTCGAGATCAAACTTCCGATCAGCGAGATCACCCCGTAGTCGTTTCGCCCCGGCCGCGTCGGGTAGCCCGGGACCATGGCCGAACGTAACGATGGCCGGGACACCTACCGGGAGTTCACCGAGGCGGTGAACATGAAGCCCGGCGAGCTGTCCACGTGGCTGGAGACCGACGAGTCGAAGCAGGTCGGCTGGCACAAGGGCGGTCGCGCTGGTGGTGGCGAGTCCGTCGGGCACGAATCCGGCCGGAAGATCATCAACCTGCTCCGCCGCAAACGCGGCGACCTGTCCGAGGGCGACTACAAGCACATGCGCAAGGTGGTCGGCTACGTACGCCGGCACATGGCGCAGCGTCCCTCCGGCAACGTCCGCGACACCAAGTGGCGCTGGTCCCTGATGAACTGGGGCCACGACCCCCTGAAATAGGAACCGGCCCGCTCACGCAGGCTCCCGCCGCAAGATCCGCACAACTTCGGCGAAGTTGGTGCCTCAAAACGCCACGACCCAGCACTTTCCCCGAAGTTGCCCAGATCATGAAACGGGTGCGCCTTGATCCAGTGCCCGGCCGCCGGTGCACGCCGGGCGCTGTGGGGGCGGACGGCCAGGGGACGGGCGGCGCGGGACGGGCAGCGGAGCGCGGGCACGGGGATGCCGCGCGGGCACGGACGGGGTGCCGCCCGGGCACGGACGGGGTGCCGCCCGGGGACGGACGGTGGTGCCGGCCGGGGACGGGCGGCGCGAGGGCTCCGCTTGGCCTGGCCGACGCCCACCACGCCTACGGCCGGCACCAGGGCGACCAGGTCAGGGGTTCCGGGGCAGCCCGACCCGCTCCGGGCGGGGAGGGGTGTTACCAGCGCCGGGGGGGGGGCGCCCCGCACCCCCCCACCCCCACCACCAAACACACGAG
>NZ_JBNCNZ010000008.1:199269-224019 GCF_049847245.1 Micromonospora sp. DT68 | reverse complement strand
TGGGCCCCCTGGGCTGGGTTCCGGGGGACCCCCCCCCCGCACGGGGCGGTCAGGCTTGATCCCTGCGCGGGTCGGGCTGCCCCGGAACCCCCTCAACCGCAACCACAAAACATCAGTGATCAGCGCTGTTCCAGTCCCGACCCTCGCCCACCGACACCTCCAGCGGCACCGACAGCGGGTACGCCTCGCCCATCTCACGCCGGACCAGCGCCTCCAACGCCTCGCGCTCGCCGGGGGCGACCTCGAAGACCAGCTCGTCGTGCACCTGCAACAGCATGCGGGAGCGCAGGCCGGCGTCGTTCAGCGCGGTGTCGACGTGCAGCATCGCCACCTTGATGATGTCGGCCGCGGAGCCCTGGATCGGGGCGTTGAGGGCCATCCGTTCGGCGATGTCGCGGCGTTGCCGGTTGTCGCTGACCAGGTCGGGCAGGTAGCGGCGGCGACCGAGGATTGTCGAGGTGTAGCCGTCCTGGCGGGCTCGGGCGACGACCTGCTGCAGGTAGTCGCGCACTCCGCCGAAGCCGGCGAAGTAGTTTTCCATTAGCCCGCGTGCCTCTTCGGTGCCGATGTTGAGCTGCTGGGACAGCCCGAACGCGCTGAGCCCGTACGCCAGGCCGTAGTTCATTGCCTTGATCTTGCGGCGCTGGTCGGGTGTGACCTCGTCGACAGGCACTCCGAAGACCGACGAGGCGGTGGCCGCGTGGAAGTCGGCGCCGGAGTTGAACGCGTCGATGAGCGCGTCGTCCGACGAGAGGTGCGCCATGATCCGCATTTCGATCTGGCTGTAGTCGGCGGTGAGCAGGCACTCGAACCCCTCCCCCACGATGAAGGCGCGACGGATGCGCCGGCCCTCCTCGGTGCGGATGGGGATGTTCTGAAGGTTGGGCTCGGTGGACGAGAGCCGCCCGGTGGCCGCCACCGTCTGGTTGAAGGTGGTGTGGATCCGGCCGTCGTCGGAAACGGACTTGAGCAGACCGTCCACTGTCGACTTGAGCTTGGCGACGTCGCGGTGGCGCAGCAGGTGGGCAAGCACCGGGTGCGGCTGCTGGGCGTAGAGCCACTGGAGCGCGTCGGCGTCGGTGGTGTAGCCCGTCTTGATCTTCTTGGTCTTGGGCAGGCCCAGCTCGGTGAAGAGGATCTCCTGCAACTGCTTGGGCGAGCCGAGGTTGAACTCCCTGCCCACCGCCTCGTACGCGCCCTGGGCGGCGGCCTTCACCTCTGCGGCGAAGTGCGCCTCCAATTCGGACAGATAGTCGGTGTCGGCGGCGATGCCGGTGCGCTCCATGCCGGCGAGGACCCGCATCAGAGGCAGCTCCACACCGGCCATCAGGCGGGCGGACTGCTCGCCGTCACGGGACAGCTCGGCGTCGATCGCGTCGGCAAGGTCGAGGGTGGCCCGGGCCTGGAGCATGAGGTTCTGCTCGGCCACACCCTCGTCGCCAAGCCCGTCGAGGGTGAGCTGGCCGGTCTCCGGCACGTCCACGCGCAGCTCACGGTGCAGGTAGCGCAGCGCCAGGTCGGTCAGGTCGTAGGACCGCTGGTCGGGGCGGGCCAGGTATGCAGCGATCTGGGTGTCGCGGACGACGCCGGCCAACTCCCAGCCGTGCGCGGAGCAGGCCAACACTGCCGGCTTGCTGTCGTGCAGCACCTTGGGTCGCTGCGGGTCGGCCAGCCAGGCGGCCAGTGCGCTCTCGTCGGCCGGGTCGAGCTGCGCCGGGTCGACCCAGGCTGCGGCGCCACCGGCGGTGGCCAACGCCAGGCCGGTGATCGAGGCGGTGTGCCTGCGGTTGGGGCCGGTGTCGAGCTTGACGGCAAGCCCGACCGAGGTGCCGGCCGGGGCGTGGGTGCCCAGCCAGGCGCTAAGTGCTCCGGGCACCGTGAGCACCTCGCCGGTGAGGTCGAAGCCGGATTCGGCCTCCGGCTCGACGGCCTCCAGGTACTGGTATAGCCGGTCGCGCAGGATGCGGAACTCAAGGGTGTCGAAGACCTGGTGCACCGCCTCCCGGTCCCAGCCGGACCAGCGCGCGTCCTCCGGGCGCAGCGGCAGCTCCAGATCGGACACCAGGCAGTTGATCTCGTAGTTGCGGATGACGTCGGCGAGTCGCTCGCGCAGGCTGTCACCGGCCTTGCCCTTGATCTCGTCGGCGCGGGCGATCACGCCTTCCACCCCGCCGTACGTGGTGATCCACTTGGCGGCGGTCTTCGGGCCGACGCCCGGGACGCCGGGCAGGTTGTCGCTGGTCTCGCCCACTAGAGCGGCGAGGTCGCGGTAGCGCTCCGGGCCGACGCCGTACTTCGCCTCGATGGCCGCCGGGTCCATCCGGGCCAGGTCGGAGACGCCCTTGCGCGGGTAGAGCACCGTGACCTGGTCGCCGACGAGCTGGAACGCGTCCCGGTCGCCGGTGCTGATCAGCACGGTCATGCCCTGGTCACGCGCCTGGCAGGCGAGCGTCGCGATGACGTCGTCGGCCTCGTAGCCCTCCATCTCGACCACGGGGATCTTAAGGGCTGCCAGCACCTCCTTGACGAGGCTGACCTGGCCCTTGAAGTCGGTAGGGGTCTCGCTGCGGCCGGCCTTGTACTCCGCGTACTTCTCGGTGCGGAAGGAACGGCGGGAGACGTCGAAGGCGACGACGATGTGGGTGGGCTGCTCGTCACGCAGCACGTTGATCAGCATCGAGGTGAAGCCGTAGACCGCGTTGGTCGGCTGACCCGTCGTGGTCGAGAAGTTTTCGACCGGCAGGGCGAAGAAAGCCCGGTATGCCAGGGAATGTCCGTCGACGAGGAGCAGGCGCGGCGTCGTAGCTGTCACGGCAGCGACTCTAGTCCGTCGCACCGACAACCCCGGGTGGCGGCACCGCGCCACCGTCGCGAAAGTCGCAGCGGCATACCCGAGTGGCGACACCGTGCCACTGCCGCGAAAACGGACAGCCGGGCACCCAACGCCGACGGCCGGCCGCCCCCGCGTGGGGACAGCCGGCCGCCGGACGGGATGGCTCAGGCCACGCCGAGGTACGCCTCCTTGATCGACGGGTCGTGCAGCAGGTCCTGCCCGGACCCCTCCTTCACGATCCGGCCGGTCTCCAACACGTACCCGCGGTGCGCCCGGGAGAGCGCCTGCTGGGCGTTCTGCTCCACCAGCAGGATGGTGGTGCCCTGCTGGTTGATCTCCGTGATGATGTCGAAGATCTGCCGGATCACCAGCGGAGCCAGACCCATCGACGGCTCGTCGAGCAGCAGCAGCTTCGGCCGGCTCATCAGCGCCCGACCGACAGCGAGCATCTGCTGCTCACCGCCGGACAGGGTGCCGCCGGCCTGCTTGCGCCGCTCGCGCAGCCGCGGGAAGAGGGTCATCACCCGTTCCAGGTCGGCGGCGATGCCGGCGGAGTCCCGCCGGGTGTACGCCCCCATGTCCAGGTTCTCCATGACCGTCATACCCGGGAAGATCTGCCGGCCCTCCGGGGACTGGCACAACCCCCGGACGACCCGCAGGTCGGCCCGGAGCTTGCTGATGTCCTCGCCGTTGAACGTGATCTTGCCGCCGGCGAGCGCCCGGGTCCCGGAGATGGCCCGCATGGTGGTGGTCTTACCGGCGCCGTTAGCGCCGATCAGGGCCACCACCTCGCCCTCGTTGACGGTCAGGCTGATGCCGTGCAGCGCCTCGATCCGGCCGTAGGCGACGGAGACGTTCTCGAGATCAAGCAGCGTCATCGGCGGACTCCCCCAGGTACGCGGCGATCACCTTCGGATCGCGGCTGACCTCCGCGGGCGCACCCTCGGCGATCTTGCGGCCGAACTCCAGCACCACGATCCGGTCGGTGACCCCCATGACCAGCCGCATGTCGTGCTCGATGAGCAGCACGGTCAGGCCCATGTCGCGGATCTTCCGGATCAGGGTGAGAAGCTCCTCCTTCTCCGCCGGGTTGAAGCCGGCGGCCGGCTCGTCCAGGCAGATCAGCTTCGGCTCGGTGGCCATCGCACGGGCGATCTCCAACCGACGCTGGTAGCCGTACGGGAGGTTGCGTGCCTCGTCGTTGGCCCGGTCGGCGATCCCGACGAAGCGCAGCAGCTCCAGCGCCTTGGCCTCGGCTGCCCGCTCCTCCAGGATGTGCCGGGACAGACCGAACGTCTTGGCGAACGCCCGGCGCGTCTCCTGCCACGTCCGCTGGATGCCCGACTCGGCGGTCACCTGCGGCAACTCGTGCGGCTTAGCCTTCTTCCGGGGGAACCGGAAGAGCGCCCCCGGCACGCTTGTCTTGTGCCGGGAGTCCGTGCCGACCATGACGTTCTCCAACGCCGTCATCTCCGGGAAGAGACGGATGTTCTGGAACGTCCGGGAGATGCCGAGCTGGCTGATCTGGTGCGGCTTGCGGCCGGTCACCTTCTGGCCACGGAACCGAACCGCACCGGAGGTCGGCTTGTAGACCCCCGTCATCACGTTGAAGCTTGTGGTCTTGCCGGCGCCGTTCGGCCCGATGAGACCGAGGATCTCACCCTCGTAGATCTGGAAATTGATCTTGTCGAGGGCGACCACGCCGCCGAAGCGGAGCGTGACGTCGTCAACTTCGAGAAGCACCTGCCGGGGCCCCGGTTGAGTCGGGATCTTCGGCGTCGCAGTGCTGGTGGGCTGGTCAGACATGAGCGGGCGCCTCCTCTGCCTCCGCCGCGCGGTCCTTCAACTCGCGGGCTCGCCGCCGGCTGGGGATCAGACCCTGTGGACGCAGGATCATCACCAGCACCATGGCCAGGCCGAAGACCAGCCACCGGTAGTCGGCGAAGTCGCGGAACCGCTCCGGCAGGTACGCCAACAGCACGGCGCCGAGCGAGACGCCGATCATGTTGCCGGAACCGCCGACCACGACCATGGCGACGAAGAGGATGGACAGGTTCGCGTTGAACTGTGTCGGGTCGATGAACGCGTTCCGGCTGCCGAAGAGGAAGCCCGACAGGCCACCGAGCGCCGCACCCATTGCGAACGCCCAGAGCTTGAACTTGAACGGGTACACGCCCATCACCGCGGCGGCGTCCTCGTCCTCACGGACCGCCAGCCACGCCCGGCCGACCCGGCTGTGCTCCAACCGGCGGACCAGGACCACCATCAGCAGCACGAACGTGATCGCCAGCCAGTACCAGGGCTTCGCGTCGATCAGACCGAAGACCTTGTTGTCCGCCGAGGGCGGACCCTCCGGACCGGGAATGGCCGAGATACCGACCGGGCCGTTGGTGACCCCAGTGGCGTTGCGGGCCACGATCCGGATGATCTCACCGAAGCCGAGCGTCACGATGGCGAGGTAGTCACCGCGCAGCCGAAGCGTCGGCCAGCCCAGGATCACCCCGGAGATCATCGTCAACACGATCGCGAGCAGGAGACAGATGCCCCAGGTCACCGCCCAGGTCGGCGGCAGGTCGAACTCCTGCTGGATCCACTTGACCACCGGCGAGTTCACCGAACCGAACAGCGCCACGCTGTACGCGCCGATGGCGAAGAAGCCGATGTAGCCCAGGTCGAGGAGGCCGGCGAGGCCGACCACCACGTTCAGGCCGATCGCGACGAGCACGTAGATGGCGCAGACGAAGAGCACGCCCGCCCAGTTGTTGCCGCCCTCGATCGAGTCGGTACGCAGGTTGTTCAGACCGGGGATCATCAGACCACCGGGCAGCTTGCCCAGGTACGGCAGGTGGTAGAGGAAGACCAGCAGAGCGACGACGCCCACGGCCTTCTGCCACCTCGGCAGTGCCTGCCAACGGTCGCCGACCGAGTTCAGAATGCCGACCCGGCGGCGGTCTGCGGTGCGAAGCTTGTCGATCATGCGCGGGCCCTCCCGAGCGACTCACCCAACAGGCCGGTGGGCCGGAACATCAGCACCACGATCAGCACCACGAAGGCGATGACGTCCTCCCAGTTGGACGCGAAGAGCGTGGCGCCATAGACCTCGACGATGCCGAGGAAGAGGCCACCCAGCAGCGCGCCGCGCAGGTTACCGATGCCACCCAGGACCGCGGCCGTGAACGCCTTGAGGCCGAGCACGAAGCCGATGCTGTTCTGCGTGAAGCCGAACCGCATGCTCCACAACAGGGCGGCGGCGCCGGCCATGATTCCGCCGAGCACGAAGATCAGCATGATCACGCGCTCCTGGTTGACGCCCATCAGCGCGGCGGTCTCCGGGTTCTGTGCCACCGCCCGCACACCCCGGCCGTACCGGGTGCGGTTGATGAACCAGTCCAGCAGCGCCATCATCACGACAGCCGACACGAAGACGATCAGCTGGATGTTCGTGATCGCCGTGTTGCCGATGGTGAACAGGGTCTCCTGCTGGATGATCGTCGGCATACCGACGATCTGCCGGGGCCGGCCGAACACATCCGGCAACAGGGTGCCGAACAGCTTGGGCAGCACCTGCCCGAAGAGTTCCACGAAGACCAACGACAGGCCGATCGCGGTGATCAGGAAGATCAGCGGCGGCGCGTTCTTACGCCGCAACGGCCGGTACGCGATCCGTTCCAGCGCCAGAGCCGTACCACCGGACGCGACCGCCGCGACGATCAGACCGAGCACCAGGAGCAGGATCGCCTGGCCGATAGGCGGGTTATTTTCCACCCCGAGCTGGTTCCAGACGATCAGCACCGCGAAGGTGCCGACCATGAAGACCTCGGAGTGCGCGAAGTTGATGAGGCGAAGGACGCCGTAGACGAGGGTGTAGCCGAGGGCGATCAGGGCGTAGATGGCGCCCTTGGAAAGGCCGTCGACCGTGTGCTGGCCGAGATGGCCGATCAGTTCATCGAAATGCACCGGGGGTCTCCTTGAATCGAGTGCGGCCGGGGTGGATAGACCCCGGCCGCACTCCAGCGCCTGGGCGTCAGCTGAGCTTGAGCTCCTGCAGCGCCTCGATGGCCTCGCCCTTGATCTGGTAGGCCCAGATGACGACCTTCGACGGGTCGACGTCGCCCTTGTCATCGAACTTGATGTACTTCGACACGCCCTGCTTGTCGTACGACTTCACGTACGCCAGGATGTCGGCCCGGGTCTTCTTGCCGTCCTTGAAGGCGTCCAGGTAGACCTTCGCGCCGTCGAAGCCCTCAGCGCCGTAGGAGCCCGGCGGGATGCCGTACTCCTTCTGGTAGTCGGCGGAGAAGGTGCCGCCGGCCTTGTCGGCCGGGAGGCACGGGCAGGTGATGATCGCGCCCTCGGCACCGCCGGAGGCACCCTTCGGGAACGCGGTGTCGTACAGACCGTCCGGGCCGACGAACTTGGCCTGGACACCGGCGGCACGCATCTGCTTCACCAGCGGAGCGGCCTCACGGGTGTAACCGCCGTAGAAGACGAAGTCCGCCTGCGACGACTTGATCTTGGAGATGGTGGCGTCGAACTGCGACTGCCGCTCCTGGATCTTGTCCTTGTTGACCACCAGCGGGCCGAGCTGCTTGCCCAGCTCGTCGGTGATGCCCGCGCCGTACGCGCTGGCGTCGTCGACCATGAAGACCTTCTGCGCGTTCTGCGACTTCATGTAGCTCGCCACCGCGCCGGCCTGCGTGCCGTCGTTGCCGACGACCCGGAAGAAGGACGTGTTGCCCTTCTGGGTCAGGTCGGTCCGGGTCGCCGACGGGCTGACCATCGCCAGGCCCGCGGCCTGGTAGATCGGCATCGTCGCGTCCGACTCACCGGAGAAGTGACCACCGATGACACCGAGGAACGAGTTGTCCCCCGCGATCTGGTTCGCGAACGGGGTCGCGACAGCCGGGTCACCCTGGGTGTCGAACTCCTGCATGGTGACCTTGCAGTCCGGGTTCGCCTCGTTGAACTGCTTCACGGCGAGCTTCGCGCCGTTCAGCGACGGGATCACCAGGCCCGCGTTGTCACCGGTGAACGCGCCGAAGATAGCAATCTTGCCACCGCAGTCACCGGACGCGGTTCCACCCTCGCTGCCACCGGAATCCTGGCAACCGGCCGCGACCACCAGGGACGCGGCGAGCGCGACAGTTCCCAGCGCCCGTACATAGCTTCGCCTCACGGCTTCCTGACCTCCTCCAGATGCGGACGCGACTGACCCGCTAGTGACGGCGACAGCAGCTGACCCGCAATTCCACCCACCCCGCAGGGACTTCCCCTGCGTTACGGCTCGTGATGGCGGAGCGTACCGACATCGCGCACCGTCGTGGAAGGCCTGAACGGGGGGTCTGCGAAACCGTTACGAAGACGAGCACCATCGTGCAGTTGCCCGTAACAGGCGAATCCGTCGATCGGTCCTTAAGTCTGCGTCCGGAGGGGACCGCACCACCCCTGCCGGGCCCGCCAGAAGGCGCCAAAACACTGTCTGAGCTGGGAAAATTCCCGATCGTCGGCACGACTGCGCCGCGGCGCCGCCCATTCGCCGCCCGTCAGGTGCCCGACCCGCTCGCCCACCACAGACCGGCCCGCGAACCGTCGTCCGCCGCCAACCACCAGCGGTCACCCACCGCCACCAGCGCAACGTCCCGATCGGCACCCGCCGCTACCTCCAGGGGCAGCACGGCCTCCCGCCACGACCCACCCCGGTCCATCGAGATCCACAGCGAGTGACGGGCACCGTCGGTCACCGCCGCGACCAGGCGATCTCCCGCCGACGCCAGCGACGCCACCATCGGCACGCCCGTCGACGACCGCCGCCCGAACGAACCCGCGGCCACCCAGCCCGACGGCTCCTGCCGCCACGCCCCGAACGTCGACCCGCGCAACCCGACAGCCACCGGCACCCCGCCGACCACTGCCACCCGCTGCAACTCCTCGTACTCCGGGCCGCCCGGCAGCACCGTGCGCCGCCACGACCGCCCGTCCGGCGACGACCACACCGCTGGGTCCCTGTCGATCCGGCCAGCCGGTAGCAGACCGCCCACCGCCAGCCAACCCGACGGTACGGCCACCGCGTCGAACGCCCAGGTCACGCCTGTGGCGTCACTCGCCAGCTCCGGTGCGCCCTCGATAAGCGCGAACTCCGCCGCGGCCGGCGCCGACACCCAGGAGGCCGCGCCCGCCGAGCGGTTGCCGACGATCAGCCAGCCCGACGGACCCGCCGCCAGCCGGGACACGTTCACCGCCTTCGGCCCGCCGTACGTCTCGAACGGCGCCTGCACCTCGACGAGGGCGCCGTCGGCCCGCTGCCGCCAGGTGCTGATCCGCGGATAACCGTGTGCCCCACCGACCTTCGCACCGATCACCGCCGCCGCGCCGTCGCGGCAGGCCACTGAGGACAGCACGTTCTGCCTGCCGTAGAAGGAATCCGCGCGTACCGGCAGCGACGTCCAGGTCGTACCGTCCACGCTGGTCCACACGGCTGGACGGGTGCCGCCGGCAGCGTCCGCGACGCCGCCTGCCAGGAACCACCGACCCGCACAGGCCGCCAGGTCGCGGACCAACAACCGCCCGGCGTCGCCCGGCGGCGCCGGAAGCGTCAGCGCCTGCCAACCCGGCCGCAGCGCCGGCGCGGCAGCCGTCGTCGGCCCGGCCGACCCGTCACCCGTCGGCGGCCCGTCACAACCCACGAGCAGCAGCGCGAAGAGACCGGACACCGCGACAACCCGTCGGACGGACACCCGTCGATGCTAGCCACCGGCGGGCGCACGCGGCGCCCCGCGCGGCCGGGCGCTCAGACGGTCGGCTGAGCCGCCTCGCCGCCGGCGGTCTCCATGAGGATCCGCTCGGCGACCTCTTTCATTGTCATCCGGTGGTCCATGGCGGTGCGCTGGATCCACTTGAACGCCTGCGGCTCGGTCATCCCGTAGGTGGTCATCAGCGCACCCTTGGCGCGCTCCACCGTCTTGCGGATCTCCAGGCGGTCGGTGAGGCTCGCGACCTCGGCCTCCAGGGCCGCGACCTCCGAGTAACGCGACAGCGCGATCTCCACCGCCGGGACCAGGTCGCTCTTCTGGAAGGGCTTCACGAGGTACGCCATCGCGCCCGCCGCCCGCGCCCGCTCCACCAGGTCGCGCTGGCTGAACGCGGTCAGGATGATCACCGGAGCGATCCGGGCGCCGGCGATCCGCTCGGCGGCGGCCAGCCCGTCCATGATCGGCATTTTGATGTCGAGGATGACGAGGTCGGGCTTCAACTCCTCGGCGAGACGGACGGCGGTCTCGCCGTCGCCGGCCTCCCCCACCACCTCGTAGCCCTCTTCGACAAGCATCTCGGCGAGGTCCAGCCGGATCAGCGCCTCGTCCTCGGCGATCAGTACGCGCCTGCGCTCGGCATCCGTCGGCATCTCAGCCACCAGCCCTACCCCCACCATCGCTTCTGCACGGCTACCACCCATGCTCCCGCAGAAGCGTAGTCGGGTACAGTAAGCGGCACCCGCCGGGATGGTGGAACGGCATACACGGAAGTCTCAAACACTTCTGCCCGAAAGGGCTTGCGGGTTCGAATCCCGCTCCCGGCACCCCTGACGCACACCTGTTCGACCAGGCAGGTGTGCGCACACCGCAGATGCGGGCGCGAGCCCGCACTCTCTGCGCTCGCGGGCACACCATCCGCTCGACAGTGAGCGCCCGCGCCGTGCTCCGGCAAGCCCCGCACCAGGCTCCGGCAATGGCGCTTCGGCCGACCCGCACCAGCGATGTCCGGCACCAGGCCGGGGTGCTGTCGTCGCCCGCCGGATGTCGACAATCCGACCGACCCGCCGGCCACCCGGTCCCTTCTTTTGGCGACAGCGCCTCGTGACGACCGGCCGGGTCGGTGCTGCGCGGCTACTGCTCCGCCAACGCCTCAGCGCCGCCAGCGACGTGGCGATACGCAGCCCGCGCAGCTGGACGGATCCGCGGGCCGCGGGCCGTCAGGCGATCGTGTCCAGCGCCCGGGCGAGGTCGGCACGCAGATCCTCGGGGTCTTCCAGACCGACCGAGAGGCGCAGCAGGCCGCCTGCCGGCTTCGCGTCGCCTTCGACGGGCCGGTGGGTCAACGAGGCGGGGTGCTGGATGAGGGTGTCGACGCCACCGAGCGAGACGGCGTGGGTGATGAGCTGACAGGCACCGGCGACGGTGGCAGCGGCGGGTGCGCCGCCGCGTACCTCGAAGGCGAGGAGGCTGCCGGGGCCGGCCATCTGCCGGCCGACGAGCGCCGCCGGGTCGTACACCGAGGGGTGGTGCACCCGGTGTACGGCGGGGTGGTCGGCGAGCCAGCCGGCGAGCTTCTCGGCGCTGGCCTGCTGGGCGCGGACCCGCAGCGGCAGGGTCTGGAGGCCACGGTGCAGGAGGTAGCCGCCGAGGGGGTGCAGGATCGCGCCGGTGACGGCGCGGACCTGGCGCAGTCGGCTGGCCCAGTCGGCGTCGCAGGCCACGACACCGGCCAGGACGTCGCCGTGGCCGCCGATGCTCTTGGTGGCGCTGTGCAGGACGAGGGCCGCGCCGTGGCGGGCGGGTTGTTGCAGGACGGGGGTGGCGACAGTGTTGTCGACGAGCAGGGGCACGTCGCCGGCCGCGGCGGCGAGGGCCGCGATGTCGACCAGGTCGAGGGTCGGGTTGGCGGGTGTCTCGATGACGACGAGCGCGGTGTCCGGGCGGATGGCCGCTGCGACCTGGTCCGGGTCCGCCCAGGTGACGGTGGTGCCGAGCAGGCCGGTGGCCAGGACGTGGTCGGTGCCGCCGTAGAGGGGCCGGACGGCGACGATGTGACGCTTGCCGTCCCGGGTGGCGGCTAGCACCGTCGCGGTGAGGGCGGCCATGCCGCTGGCGAAAGCGACGGCCTGGGCGGTGCCCTCCAGTTCGGCGAGGGCGGTTTCGAAGCGGGCGACGGTGGGATTCCAGAGCCGCTGGTAGACGGCGCCGCCTTCGGCGGGGAGGGTGCCGCCGGTGGCGAGCTGCTCGTAGGCGTTACCGCCGTCGTCGACCGAGGGCAGTGGGTTGGTGGTGGAGAAGTCGATAGGCGGTACGTGCACGCCGAGGGCGCGCAGGTCGTCACGGCCGGCGTGTACGGCTTGGGTGTCCACCGTCATCATGGCGGTAGCGTCGAACATCTGGTGTCGTTCGGGCAACGGTTCGGCAGATAATTCTGCACGAGGGTCTAGCATCGGTAGCCAATTCGGCAAAGGATGGCGGGATGCCCCCTGAGCCGAACGTTGTGCGGTCGTATCCACCCCTGGACGAAGTGGACCGCGCGATCCTCGCCGAGTTGGCCGCGCACGGCCGACTGCCGAACAACGCCCTCGCCGAGCGGGTGGGGGTGGCGCCGTCGACGTGTCTGACGCGTACCCGTGCGTTGCGCGAGCGCGGGGCGATCCGCGGGTTCCACGCCGAGGTGGACCCGGCGGCGCTGGGGCTGCCCTTGCAGGCGCTGGTGTCGGTGCGGTTGACCGCGCACGAGCGGGCGGCGGTGGACGCGTTCCGGGCCCGGTCGGTGCGGCTGCCCGGGGTGGTGTCGGTGTTCCACGTGGCCGGTGCGGAGGACTACGTGCTGCACGTCCGAGCGGCCTCGGGTGACGCGCTGCGGGACTTCGTGTTGGACCACCTGGCGGTCGACCCGGCGGTGCAGCACACGCAGACGAGTTTGATCTTCGAACAGGCCCGTGGGCTGGGCTGAGCAGCGGGTGAGTTGCCCGACGAACACACCGAGGCCGGAACAAAACCGACCGGCGGCGGGTTGGCCACGCGTGTGATCACCGTACCGATGTCTGTTCTTGATCTTGCCCCGGTCGCCAAGGGAACCACCGCCGGCGCGGCGTTGCGGGCCACCACCGAGTTGGCGCGGCGCACGGAGGAACTGGGCTACCGCCGGTTCTGGGTGGCCGAGCACCACAACATGCCGGCGATCGCCAGCTCGGCTCCGGCGGTGCTACTTGCCCACCTGGCCGCCAACACCTCGACGATCCGCCTCGGCTCGGGTGGGGTGATGCTGCCCAACCACGCGCCGCTCGTGGTGGCCGAGCAGTTCGGCACCCTTGAGGCGCTGCACCCGGGCCGGATCGACCTGGGCATCGGCCGGGCGCCGGGCACCGACCAGGTGACCGCCCTGGCGTTGCGCCGCACGATGGAGGGGCTCTCGGCGGAGGGCTTCCCGCGGGAGCTGGCCGACCTGATGAACTACTTCAGCGGGGAGCGCCCGGGGCAGATCATCGCCACCCCCGGTCAGGGTGAGCAGCCGGCGGTGTGGCTGCTCGGCTCCAGCGGCTTCAGCGCCCAGCTCGCCGGCCTGCTCGGTCTGCCGTTCTCCTTCGCGCACCACTTCAGCTCGGCGAACACGCTTCCGGCGCTGGCGCTGTACCGGCAGAACTTCCGGCCGTCGCAGTGGCTGGACAAGCCGTACGCGATGGTTGCCGTCAACGCGGTGTGCGCCGAGACCGACGAGCGGGCCGAGTGGCTGGCCGGGCCGAGCGCCCTGTCGTTCCTGAAGCTGCGGTCCGGGCGGCCGGAGCCGCTGTCCACGCCCGACGAGGCAGCGGCGTACCCGTACACCGAGATCGAGCGGGAGTTCGTCCTGCAACGGCGCGACGGTCAGGCCATGGGCTCACCGGAGACGGTGCGGCAGCAGCTGACCGAACTGCTGGAGCGCACAGGCGCCGACGAGCTGATGCTGACAACGCTCGTCTATGAAGTACAGGACCGGGTGCGCTCGTACGAGTTGATCGCCGAGCAGGTGGCGGGCGGTTTGCGCCGGGACGCGTGAAACACGATCTTCACGTCAGCGTCACCCCCGCGACCCGGACGGTGCCTAATGTTGGTTCCGGTGGTGGTACGGCATTCCCGGTCGGGACGGGTCGGGAGTGCCGCGGTGTGGAGCACCGGGCTGCAGCTGTGCGGATTCCGCGGCTGCGGCCCGGTGCCTGCCACCTTAGGCGAACCCGATCAGGACCACCAGATCAACGCAGGTAGATGTTCGGTGTCGGTGGGTTGCCCATCTGGTCGCCGATGAAGAACCCCGGGTGCGGTGGCTGGTTGTAGGCGGTGTTCTGCCAGGCGATAGCCACGCGGTACTGCGGGTCGTGCATCAGCGTGTAGATCCGGGTGCTGGTCGGCGTCGGCGTGCTGTAGATGCGCAGCGCCCGGCTGTCGCTGGTCCGCCAGATCACCTCTTCGCGCCAGTCGCCCAGGATGTCGCCGGAAAGCGCCGGAGTGGACTTGGTGCCGTTGTTCGACGCCACGCCATTACCGGTCAGCAGCCGGGTCTCCCCGCCCGTGCCGTACTTGTCGATCTTCGTGGCGTCGAGCAGCTCCCGCACCGGGTCGCCGTCCCACCAGGCGAGGAAGTTCGCCGACGACGGCTTGCGGCCGACGTTCTGACCTCTGGTGTTGGCCAGCCCGGAGACCGCCGACGACCACGACTCGGCACCGGGGCTGCCCGCCCAGATGTCCGCCGAGACACCCCGGCCGTTGTCGCCCGAGGCCGGCGTGGACCACAGGATCTGACCTGTACGCGCGTCAGCGAACCAGGAACTGGGCTTGCTGGCGTCCTCGTCGACCTTGAACACCTCCAGGCCGGCACGGCCCGGGTCGAGGTCGCCGACGTGCAGGGCGTCACCGTGCCCGTTGCCTGTGGAGTAGAGCAGCCGGCCGTTGTCGTCGATTGTGGCGGCGCCGTACACGATCTCCTGGCGGCCGTCGCCGTCGACGTCGGCCACGGAGAGCTGGTGGTTGCCCTGACCGGCGGCTGCGCCGTTGCCTGAGGAGTTCGAGTCGAACGTCCAACGCTTGGTCAGCGTGCCGTTGCGGAAGTCCCAGGCCGCGATGACTGCCCGGGTGTAGTAGCCCCGCGCCATGATCAGCGAGGGGCGCTGCCCGTCCAGGTACGCGGTACCGGCGAGGAAGCGGTCGACGCGGTTGCCGTACGAGTCGCCCCACGACGACACGGTGCCGCGCGGCGGGTCGTAGTTGACTGTGGACAGGATCGCGCCGGTCTGGCCGTTGAACATGGTCAGGTACTCCGGGCCGGAGAGCACGTAACCGCTGGAGTTGCGGTAGTCCGCAGACGACGAGCCGATGAGCTGACCGGTGCCGGAGCGGGTGCCGTCGGCGGTCTTCATTGCCACCTCGGCGCGGCCGTCGCCGTCGTAGTCGTACACCTGGAACTGGGTGTAGTGCGCGCCGGCCCGGATGTTGCGGCCCAGGTCGATGCGCCACAGCCGGGTGCCGGTGAGGGTGTACGCGTCGACGTAGACGTTGCCGGTGTAGCCGGACTGGGAGTTGTCCTTGGCGTTCGACGGATCCCACTTCAGCACGATCTCGTAGCTGCCGTCTCCGTTGAGGTCACCGACGGAGGCGTCGTTGGCGCTGTAGGTGTAGCTCTCCCCACTGGGGGTGGTGCCCCCGGCGGGGACCTGCAACGGGACGTCCAGGTAGCCGTCGCCGAACTGGAGCGCGGGTGCCGACGCCGCCTGCTCGGCGCCGCCCACCACGGCCCGCACCGTGTACGTCGAGCCGGCCGCCGCGCCGTTGTCGAGGTAGTTGGTGGCACCGGTGATCGGGCTGGAGTTGACCCGGGTCGAGCCCCGGTACAGGTTGAACGCCACGCCCGAGGTCTCAGTGCCGAGCAGCCGCCAGGAGACCAGGTTGCCGCTGCCGGATCGGACGCTGACGAGCCCCCGGTCCAGGTTCTCCATCTGCAGTACGCCGGAGGTCGGCGGCGGGGTGGTCGGTGGTGGTGTGGTCGGTGGTGGAGTGGTCGGTGGTGGGGTCGTCGGTGGCGGCGTGGTGGGTGGCGGCGTCGTCGGGCCATCGGTGGCCGGCGCGCCGGTGCAGGTGACACCGTTGAGCGCGAAGCTCGTCGGCGCCGGGTTGCTGCCGGTCCACGAGCCGTTGAAGCCGAACGAGGCGGTGCCGTTCGTGGCGATCGCGGCGTTGTAGTCGACGTTGCGCGCGGTGACCTGCGCGCCGGACTGGGTGACGGCGGCGCTCCACGCCTGCGTGACCTGTTGCCCGGCGGCGTACGACCAGGTCAGGGCCCAGCCGTTGACCGGGTCGCCGAGGTTGGTGACGGTGACGTTGGCGCCGAAGCCGCCCTGCCACTGGTTGGTGACCTGGTAGTCGACCTGGCAGCCGACGGCGGCGGCTGAGGCGACGACCGCGCCGACGCTGCCGGCCACGACCGCTGTCGCCGTTGTGGCGGCCAGCAGGATCAGCCGTTGTTTGGACGCGTGCATGAACTGCCTCCGGAGATCCGGTGGTGACCGCTGTAGGTCCACCGGCCCTGCCCGGGAAGCACGGTGGACGACCCGTCACGACGGCGACGGACGGCGATCTGATCGGGTGAGACGCCCTGGGAATGCGCGGATCCGGCTCAAGGCGCATCGTAGGGCAAGCGCTTTCCGGTCCGCAATATCGACGACCGTCACACCCTGCCCCGACCCCTCCGACCTACCGGTCTTGCCCCGGCAACCGATGCCTGATCGACTCCTGTGGTGAGCGTTCCCCACATGGACCCCGACGAGTTCCGCCGCGCCGGCCACGCCGTCGTCGACTGGATCGCCGACTACTGGGCCACACTGGAGCAGCGACCGGTCGCGCCGGCCGACCCGCCAGGCACTGTGGCGGGCGCCCTGCCCGCCGGGCCGCCCACCGTCGGCGAGCCGATCGAAGCGGTCCTGCCCGACCTGGACAGCATCGTCGCGCCGGGCCTCACCCACTGGCAGCACCCGGGCTTCTTCGGCTACTTCCCGGCCAACACCTCCGGCCCGAGCGTGCTCGGCGACCTGGTCAGCTCCGGGCTCGGCGTACAGGGCATGCTCTGGGCCGCCAGCCCCGCCTGCACCGAGTTGGAGACGGTGATGATGGACTGGCTGGCCCAACTGCTTGACCTTCCCCAGCGGTTCCGTTCGACCGGCACCGGCGGCGGCGTCATCCAGGACTCGGCCTCCTCGGCGACCCTTGTCGCCACACTGGCCGCGCTGCACCGGGCCAGCGGAGGTCGGTGGCGCGACGTCGGCGTCGACCGGCGCTACCGCGCGTACACGTCAGTACACGGGCACTCCTCGATCGAGAAAGCCGTGCGCATCGCCGGTCTGGGCACCGACGGGGTCCGGTCGATCGCTGTGGACCCGGCCACGCAGGCACTGCTACCGGACGCGCTGCGGGCCGCGATCCAGGCCGACCTGGCCGCCGGGGACGTCCCCGCCATCGTGGTCGCCACCATCGGCACCACCTCCACCACCGCCGTCGACCCACTGCCGGAGATCGGCGCGATCTGCGCCGAGTACGGGATCTGGCTGCACGTGGACGCCGCGTACGCGGGGGCCGCCGCCGTCTGTCCCGAACTGCGCTGGTCGCACGCCGGCCTGGAGTACGCCGACTCGTACTGCTTCGACCCGCACAAGTGGCTGCTCACCGGCTTCGACTGCGACGCGTTCTGGGTAGCCGACCGGGCTGAGTTGATCGAGGCGCTGACCGTACTGCCGGAGTTCCTGCGCAACGCGGCGTCCGACTCCGGCGCGGTGATCGACTACCGGGACTGGCAGGTCCCGCTGGGCCGCCGCTTCCGGGCGTTGAAGCTGTGGTTCGTGCTGCGCTGGTACGGCGTCGAAGGGCTACGCGCGCACATCCGGTCCGGGGTGGCGTTGGCCGCCCGGTTCGCCGACCGGGTCCGCTCCGACGATCGTTTCGAGTTGGCCGCGGCGCACCCGTTCTCGCTTGTCTGCTTCCGGCTGCGCGCCGACGACGACACAAACGCCGACCTGCTGGCCCGCCTGAACGGCACCGGACGGGCGCACCTGACCCACACGCGGGTGGACGGCCGGTACACCCTGCGGCTGGCGGTCGGCTCGCCGCAGACCGCCGAGCGACACGTCGACGAGACGTGGGCGCTGCTGGCCGAGGCGGCCGACGACCTGCTCACCTGACCGGCCGAGCCCGTCAGGCAGGTGATACCTGTGAGTCATCAAGATGACTCACAGGTATCACCGATCGCGCGGCAGTCCCCGACTGACATGCGCCGGGCTCAGCCGGAGCCGAGGTGGCGTGCCGTAGGGCCGCGCCTACCGCCGCTCAGCGGACGGGCGGCCTACCACCAGGGTCCGCAGACTGCCGACCACCCGCCGAAGGTCAGTGGGCGGCTGGCGTGTCGGCGCTGCTGAGACCGGCCGAAACGACCTCGGGGGCCGGGGAGACCCCGGCTGCGGCTGCGGCTGCGGCTGCGGCCTGGGCTTGGCGGGTGCGGCGCAGGGCCCGTACGGCCAGCACCAGCGCTGCCACCCAGCCGGCCGCCAGGAGGACGTAGATCACGGGAGGGACCGGACCGTCCAGCCCGGCGGAGCGCATCAACGTCCGGGCGTTGGTCAGGACGATCACGCCGCCGACCGCCGCGCCGAGCAGTTGCGCCGGGACGATACGCACCAGCCAGGCGGCCAGCGGGGCGGCGATGAGGCCGCCGACGAGCAACGCGCCGACGATGGGGAGCAGGAAACCTTCGGTGCCCAACCCGATCAGGAAGCCGACGCTTGCGGCACCCGCCACAACGAACTCGGCAGTGTCCACCGAGCCGATGACCTTGCGCGGCTCCATGCGGCCGGAGACCAGCAGCGCCGGGGTGGCCACCGGACCCCAGCCTCCGCCGCCGGTGGCGTCGACGAAGCCGGCGACCAGGCCGAGGGGGCCGAGGAACCGCCCGCGCAGTCGCCCGCCGATCCGGTCGGTACGCAGGGGCCTGGCGAAGCGGACCAGGAGGAACGCGCCGAGCGTGAAGAGGATGCCGGCCATCCACGGTGCGGCCGACTCGGTCGAGATCGAGCTGAGCACTGTGGCACCGGCGAACGCGCCGATCGCGCCGGGAAGCGCGATGCGGGTCACCACCCGCCAGTCGACGTTGCCGAACCGCCAGTGCGACACGCCCGCGGCCAGGGTGGTGCCGATCTCGGCCAGGTGCACCGAGGCCGACGCGGCGGCGGGGGCGACCCCGACGAGCAGCAGCAGGGTGGACGAGGTCAGCCCGTACGCCATGCCGAGCGAACCATCGACGAGCTGCGCGGCAAGTCCGACCAGAGCGAGGACCAGCAGCTTGCGCACGAGCGCCCCCTAGCTTTTCGGTATCTCCTATCAACTTGGTCGACAATGCGCCACGGAGAAGCCTGGGTCAAGTGCCTGATCGGTGGATGGGACGCCGCCGAGCGGTACGGCGGGGCCGGACCGGCGGAGCGGGATCAGATCCAGGCGCGGGGGTCGGCCACCAGTTCGGTGACCCGGGGAGGCAGGGTGCCGGCAGCCACGTCGGCGACGCTCACCAGCTCCAGGATCTCCCGCTCACTTGCCCGCAACGCGATCCAGACCTCCTGGAGGGCGCGGGCCGGACCGTGGTAGCCGAGTTGCTCCGGGCGCTGCCCTCGGACGTGCGCGAGCGGCCCGTCGATCACCCGGATCACCTCCGCGAGAGAGATCTCCTCGGCGGGGCGGGCCAGCCAGTAGCCGCCCTCGGGGCCACGCTGAGCGTGCACGATGCCGCCCCGGCGCAACTGGAGCAGGATGCTCTCCAGGAACTTCGGCGGGATCTCCTGGGCGCGGGCGATCTGGTCGGCGGTGACCGGCCGGCCGCGCCCGGGGCCACTGGCCGTCGCGGCGAGCTCGGCGGCCGCGCGGAGGGCATAGTCGACCCGGGCGGAGAGACGCATGCCGGCAAGGTTAGCCCGCTGGTCGTCCGCCCGGCCGGGCGACCCTCGGCCGATCGGTCAGGCATCGACATATATCTGGGCCGCGCCGGATTTCACGACAAGGTCGTGAGATACGTCATGATCGACGGCCTTCGGGGGCCTGGGGAGCCGATTCGGCGCGTCCCTATGCTGGGTGGGAGGTACGACTGTCTGACCGTTTACGGGGGCTCGGGCAGCACATTGATAAACACCCGGGTTCTTTCAGCCCGGGGGGAAGGCACCACCAATGACCGATGTCGCCACACGCACCTGGGATGGCATGACCATCCCGGCCGCCGGCACCTATCGCCTCGATCAGGCGCACAAAAGGATCGGTTTTCTGGCCCGCCACATGATGGTCAGCCCCGTACGCGGCGAGCTCTCCGAGGCGACCGCCGAGATCTCCGTGGCCGAGGATCCGCTGCTGTCGGGCGTGACCGCCACCATCCAGACGGCGAGCATCACCACCGGCAGCGAGGACCGGGACACCCACCTCAAAAGTGCCGACTTTCTCGACGTCGAGCGCTATCCGACGCTCGAATATCGAAGCACGGGCATCCAGTGGAAGTCCACTGAGGACCCTATTTTCTACTGGGCGCGACTGCGGAACCACCGTTTCGGTGGGCGAGGAAGAGGTCACAATCCGCCACCACAGGCAGGCCCCGATCGATTCGTGCTCACCGGCGAATTGACGGTGAAGGGAATCACGCGGGCCGTCGACCTACAGGTGAATTTCGGTGGCGCCCGCCGCGACCCGTACGGGCAGAACATCTTCGGTTTCAGCGCGAGCGCCGAAATCAACCGGGAGGACTACGGCCTGCTCTGGAATGTCGCGCTGGAAAGCGGCGGCGTTCTGGTCGGCCGGACCGTCCAGATCGAGATCGCCGGCGAGGCCATCCACCAGACGTGACTCCGCCCGGCGGTCGTCCCCGCCATGACGCCACCTGCGTGCAGGGGCGTACCTGGCGGGGATGACCGCGAACGTCAGGCGCCGACGCGGCGCAGCAGGCCCTCCTGCACGGCGCTGGCGATCTGCCGGCCGTCGGTGGTGAACATCCGGCCGGTGGCCAGGCCGCGGGCGCCGGACGCCGACGGGCTCCAGCAGTCGTAGAGGAACCACTCGTCGGCGCGGAACGGCCTGTGGAACCAGAGCGCGTGGTCGAGGCTCGCGCCGACCACACCGCCGGGCCCCCACACCTCGCCGTGCATGGACAGCACCGAGTCCAGCAGGGTGAGGTCCGAGGCGTAGGTGAGCAGACAGGCGTGCAGCAGCGGATCGTCCGGCAGTTTGCCGTCGACGCGCATCCAGACCCGCTGGTGCGGGTCGGCCGGCCGGTCGCCGGGACGGACCCAACCAGGCTCGCCGACGTACCGCACGTCGATCGGGCGCGGGATCTGACCCCAGATGCCCAGGCGCTCCGGGTAGCGGGCGAGCCGGTCGGACATCGTCGGCACGTCCTGCGGCTCCGGTACGTCCAGCGGGGAGGTGGCCTGGTGATCCAGCCCTTCCTCGGCCCGCTGGAAGGACGCCGACATGAAGAAGATCGGCTTGTCGTGCTGGAGCGCTACCGCGCGGCGGACCGAGAAGGACCGACCGTCGCGGATGTTCTCCACCTGGTAGTCGATCGGCTCGGCGGGATCACCGGGGCGGACGAAGTAGCCGTGCAACGAGTGCACGAACCGCTCCGGGTCGACAGTGCGGCCGGCGGCGACGAGCGCCTGACCGGCCACCTGGCCGCCGTACACCCGTTGGGGGCCGACCGGAGGGCTCATCCCCCGGAAGGTCATCTCCCCGGTCGGGTCGAGGTCCAGCACCTCCAGCAGCTGGTCCACGGCGGCCTGGCCGACCGCGGCGCGGCCGTCGCTCACTGCAACGCCCGCGCCGACGCGGCGTCGACAAGCGAGCCGAGCTGGTGGACGCGCAGCGTGTTTGTCGAGCCGGGGGTGCCGGGCGGGCTGCCCGCGACGATCACCACGTAGTCGCCCGGGTTGGCCCGATTGAGGCCGAGCAGCGCCTGGTCGACCTGACGGAACATGTCGTCGGTGTGCTGCACGAACGGCATCAGGAAGGTCTCGACGCCCCAGCTCAGGGCGAGCTGGTCGCGCACCTCGGGGACCGGGGTGAAGGCCAGCAGCGGCAGGTCGCAGTGCAGCCGGGAGAGCCGCCGGACGGTGTCGCCGGTCTGCGAGAAGGCGACGAGCGCCTTGGCGTTGATGGCCCTGGCGATCGACGAGGCGGCAACTGTGAGCGCGCCGCCGTGGGTACGCGGGTCGTGCTGCAACCGGGGCACCCCGATCGAGCCGGACTCGGTGGTCGTCACGATCTTGGCCATGGTGCTGACGGTCAGCACCGGATACTTGCCGACGCTCGTCTCGCCGGAGAGCATCACCGCGTCCGCGCCGTCGAGCACGGCGTTTGCCACGTCGGAGGCCTCCGCCCGGGTGGGCCGGGAATTCTCGATCATGGAGTCGAGCATCTGGGTGGCCACGATGACCGGCTTGGCGTTCTCCCGGCACAGCTGCACGGCCCGCTTCTGCACCAGCGGAACCTCGTCGAGCGGCATCTCGACGCCGAGGTCACCGCGGGCGACCATGACGCCGTCGAAGGCCAGCACGATGGCTTCGAGGTTGTCCACGGCCTCCGGCTTCTCGACCTTGGCCAGCACGGGCCGGAACACGCCCTCCTCGGCCATGATGCCGTGCACGAGCTTGATGTCCTCGGCCGAGCGGACGAAGGAGAGCGCCACCAGGTCGACGCCGAGCCCCAGGGAGAAGCGCAGGTCCTCGGCGTCCTTCTCCGACATGGCGGGCACGCTCACCGCCACGTTGGGCAGCGAGACGCCCTTGTTGTTGGAGACCGGACCACCCTCGGTGACGAGGCAGCGGATGTCGTTGCCGGTGACGTCGGTGACCTCGACGGCCACGCGGCCGTCGTCGATAAGCAGGCGGTCGCCGGCGCGCACCTCCTGCGGCAGCTTGCGGTACGTGCAGGAGACCCGGTCCTTGCTGCCGACGATGTCGTCGCCGGTGATCACGACGGAGTCGCCGGTGCGCCACTCGTGGGGGCCGTCGGCGAACCGGCCGAGGCGGATCTTGGGGCCCTGCAGGTCGGCAAGGACGGCCACCGGCTTGCCGGACGCCTCGGACGCCTCCCGGACCAGTCGGTAGACCGCCTCGTGGTCGGCGTGGCTGCCGTGGCTGAAGTTGAGCCTCGCCACGTTCATGCCGGCCTCGACGAGACCCCGGATGCGCTCCGGGGACGAGGTGGCGGGACCAAGAGTGCAGACGATCTTCGCGCGGCGTGTCACGCCCATCAGGCTAGTCTCTCCTTCGGGTCGGACTCGGGGCCGACCCCTTGCAGGCAGCGGAACTTTTGTCCAACGACGCGCGGTGCGCGTCGGGCCGGCGGGCGGAACCGCACCGGGAACGTTGTGGCGACGGGCATCGGCGACCGCGCGCCCGGAATGGTACGCCTCCATCGGCGTGTCCACTCGGGGGCGCTCCCGCGCACACGCCCGGACCACGGCTTCAGCGCACGCCCCGGACCCGGCCCCCCGTGGGCGCGACCGTAGCACCGGTGGACCACCGCCGCGGTCGTCCGCCCGACACCCGCTGCCGGGCCAACCGGTCAGCTCTCGGTCTTGACCAGCGGAAACTCCAGCGAGCCAGCCGGGCACAGGAAGGTCAGCACGTCGATCCGGTAGAGGCCGGCCTGCACTGCCGGGTCGGCCTCCAGCACGCTGCGTACGTCGTCGACGCTGCCGGTGCGGGCCAGCCCGAACCCGATCGGGGGCTCCGGGTTGCTCGTGGTGCCGTCGATCGAGCCCGCGACCAGCACGATGCCGCGCCGCTGCAACGCCTGCATGTGCTCGGCGTGCTCGGCCTGCAACCGCTGCACCGTCTCGGCGGGCAGGGCACGGCCGGCCGCGCCGGGATAGATCACTATGCACTCGTACGTGTCGAGCGCGAAGTCGACCTGCGGCTCCCCCGCCATGGTGCTCCCTCCGCCGTCGCGCCGGCCCGCATCGGTCGGGCTGCCCGAGCCTCCCGTACCGGCACGCGCTCAGCGTCGCACGTCACCGACGGCGGTACCGGCCGCTCGGCGCAACTGCCGTGGCGCGGCGCACAATCGACCCGCCGGACGCATGGCGAGCCGGTCCCGGGGCACGATCAGTGGGTGGTCGGGTGTTTCGTCCCGGTCACGACCAAGACGATTGGGGATCCGCGTATGGCGACCGACCTGAGCAACCAGCCCGCGAAGGCGTCCGGCACGTACCGGATCGGGGGTGACGTCACTGTTGACCGGCTCGGCTACGGGGCGATGCAGCTCACCGGGCCGGGCGTCTGGGGCGACCCGAAGGACCCGGCCGAGGCGGTACGGGTGCTGCGCCGGGCCGTCGAGATGGGCGTGACGTTCATCGACACCGCCGACTCGTACGGGCCCTTCGTGTCCGAGCTGCTGATCCGTGAGGCCCTGCACCCGTACACCGATGATCTTGTCATCGCGACCAAGGCCGGGCTGAGCCGTTCCGGCCCCGGCGACTGGCGCCCGCTGGGCCGCCCGGAGTACCTGCGCCAGCAGTGTGAGCTGAGCCTGCGCCACCTCGGCCTGGACAGCATTCCGCTCTACCAGCTGCACCGGATCGACGCGCAGGTGCCGCTCGCCGACCAGTTGGGCGAGCTGGCGTTGCTGCGCGAGGAGGGCAAGATCCGCCACATCGGGCTGTCCGAGGTGAGCGTGGAGCAGATCGAGCAGGCCCGCGCGATCACCGAGATCGTCTCGGTGCAGAACCTGTACAACCTCGTCAACCGCAGCGCCGAGGACGTGCTTGACCACTGCGAGCGCAACGACCTCGCGTTCATCCCGTGGTTCCCGATCGCCACCGGTGAGCTGGCCCGGCCGGGCGGCCCGCTGGACGCCATCTCCACCGAGCACGGCGCGACGCCCGCGCAGCTCGCGCTGGCCTGGCTGTTGCGCCGCTCGCCGGTGATGCTGCCGATCCCCGGTACGTCCTCGGTGGCGCACCTGGAGGAGAACGTGGCAGCGGCCGAGGTGCAACTCACCGACGACGAGTTCGAGGCGCTGAGCAAGGCGAGCTGAGCACCGTCACCGGCGTGGGGGGGGGCGGCGGGGGGGGACCCCCCCCCCGGGAGCCCCAGCCGGCCAGGGGGGGGGCCCGGCCGG
>NZ_JBNCNZ010000008.1:0-199259 GCF_049847245.1 Micromonospora sp. DT68 | reverse complement strand
AACACCCGTTCTTGTTTTTGTGGGCTTTTCCCTGGTCTCGCGGCCCCCCGCCTGGGGGGGGGGGTGGCCCGGGGGGCCCCCCCCCCACGCCGGTCAGACCGCCAGGCAGTTGGGTCGCACCGGGCCGTCGGCCAGGGCGCCGCGCACGATTGTGTACGCGGTACCGTCGAGCACCAGGCCGAGGTGCCCCACGACCCGCAGCGGGCAGTACGTCTGGATCAGCACGTTCGTCGCCCCGTCGTTGACGGCGGCGTTGCCGGTGGGACGGACCAGCTCGTCCTGGAGGGTGCGGACGGTGGTGTAGCGCACCGCGCCCGGCGTGTCGTCGCCGGCGTTCAGATCGGCGAGGAACGCCGAGCCGATGCTCATCTGCTGGCAGGCGACGACTCCGGCGCAGCTGCCGAGGCCGAGGAACGCCACGATGTTCGCCACGTACGTGCCGTAGTGCGGTGTGCCGAGGCTGACGTACCTGCCGATGGTGGCAGTGCCGCCGAGTCGTTTGAGGTAGTAGCGGCTGACCAGGCCACCTTCGGAGTGGGCGACGACGTCCACGGTGGAGGCTCCGGTGCTGGCACGTACCTGCTCGACGTAGCCTGCGAACGCGCGGGCGGAGGCCGGGATGTCACCGAGGCCGAGGCCGGGCAGTTGGTAGATGAAGGTCCGGTAGCCGTCGGCGCGCAGCCGGTTGGCGATCGGCTCGTACGCGACGGCGATGCCACTGAGCCCGCCCACCACGATGACGGTTCTGGCCGCCGCCGCTACGGCCGGCGCGGGAGCGGGGGCGGCTGCCGCCGGGGTGGTGGTGGCGAGGACGGCGGCGGTGGCGAGGGTAAGGGCGAGGGCGGTCTTTCGGAGCAGCATGGTGGCACCTCTGGGGGGAGGCACCCGGCGAGCCGGGCAGGTGGGTGGGGTGTCCGGTCGACCGTGCGACGATGATGCCCGCAACAATTTGGAAACGTCAATGGCTTGTTACGCGCGGGTAACCCGTTGTGCCGCCGGGGGTGCAAACGGGCATAACCACCAAGCTCCATATCGGACGGAGTTGGTGGCTGGCATGCTGTGGCCGTGGCTGCGGACGAACCTCCCGAACGCCAACTGCGGGTGATGCCGTGGTGGCTGGTCCTGGTCGGCCTGCTGGCCGCCGTCGCCTTGGGCTGGCTGGTGCTCGATCTGCTGCTCACCGAAGCCGACCGGGCCGGCCAGCCGGACACCCGCGCCACGCTGCGCATCGACGCGATCCGTACCGGGCTGACAGTGGTCGCCGGCACCGGCGGTGGCCTGGCCCTGCTGCTGGCAGCACGCCGCCAGTGGATCGCCGAGCGCGCGCAACGGCATCAGGAGAGCGTGGCCGCCCGCGACCAGGCCCACCGCGACCGGGTACAGGCGCACGCCGAGTCCGTTGCCGAGGCCGCGCAGCTCCACCAGGACCGGCAGTCCCGGTCAGCCGAGCACGACGCCGTCGAACGCCGGCTCACCGAGCTGTACACCCGCGCTGTCGAACTGCTCGGCAACGACAGCGCTGCCGTACGCCTCGGCGGGCTGCACGCCCTGGAACGCCTCGGGCAGGACAATCCGGCGCAGCGGGCGACGATCGTAGCGGTGCTGTGCGCGTACCTGCGGATGCCGCCGCCGGACGACGAGCCGCGCGAGACGGAGGTCCGACGCACCGCGCAGCGCGTTCTGACCCGGCACCTGCGCGCCGACGCCGCGGACCACTGGCCGGACGTCGTGCTGGACCTGACCGGTGCCGCGCTCGTCGACTTCGACGCGGCCGGCTGCACTTTCGTCGACGCGGACTTCACGCGTGCGGTGTTCACCGGCGTGACGAGCTTCGCGGGCGCGACGGCGCGGGGGCCGCTGCTGTTCGGGGCGGCGACTTTCGGCAACGTGGTCTTCGACGGCCTCGACGCCGACGGGGAGGTCGTGCTGGACGGTGCCCGGTTCGCCGGTTCGGCGGACTTCGAGGGCGCCGCGTTCGACGGGCTGTCCTGCCGGCGGGCCAGCTTCGCCGGCCCGGCCTCGTTCCGGTGGGCGAGCTTCGGCCAGCCGACAAGCTTCGACGCGACACGCTTCGAGGACGCCGTCTCGTTCCGGGAGGCCACGTTTGTCGGGGCGCTGTCGATGGAGCACACCGAGTTCGGGGCGTCGGCCAGCTTCCACGCCACCCGTTTCACGAGCATGGCGCTGTTCCGCTGGACGGTGTTCGGCGCGGAGGCGCTGTTCGACGGTGCCCGCTTCACCGACGCGGCGAACTTCGGCCGCGCCAGGTTCCACAGCATGGCAAGCTTCCGCGACGCCCAGTTCAGCCGGCCACCGCAGGTCGAGCAGGCTCGGGCGGTGGTCGACAGCGGTCACCGCTGGCCGGCGGGAACTGTCGTCGACCAGCTCGACGACGAGTGGCTGCTACTCGTCGACCGTTGAGCGGTCAGCGGGTCAGGGCCGGGGGCCGCAGCCCGTCGAGGGCCACGCCGAGCACCCGGTCGCGCTGCCCGGGTGAGGGGAACTGGGCCATGGTGAGGCCACTGATCAGCCGCAGCACGTCGTCGAATCCGATGTCGTCGCGCACCACGCCGGCAGCCTGCGCGCGGCACATCAACGGCTCGCCGGCCGCGTAGATCTCCGTACGGCAGGTCCGGAAGATCTCCGAGTCGTGCAGCAACTGCTCGGCGAGCGCCCGCTTGGTGGCGGCGTACGCGACGAAGCGGTGCAGCCACGCGACGAAAGCGTCCCACGGGGGCAGTTCGGCGAAGTCCTCGGCGGAGCGGCTGAGCGCCCGGACCTCCTCGACGTAGACGGCCTCGAAGAGGTGCTGCCGGGTCGGGAAGTTGCGGTAGAGCGTGCCGATGCCCACCCCGGCACGCCGGGCCACGTCCTCCAGGGAGGCGGTCGCGCCGTTCTCGGCGAACGCGTCGCGCGCGGCGGCGATCAGGGCGTCGTAGTTTCGCCGCGCGTCGGCCCGTTTGGGTCGCCGTGCGAAGACCTCGGGCATCGGTCCGCCGCTGGACATGACGTGGGTCACCTCACCGTTGCAAACGGAGGCAGCCCTCCGCTAAGTTATTGGAGGCACCCCTCCGTAAATCCCGGAGGCTTGCCTCCGCTTAGCTTACCCCGGGCCCACCCGATCCGTCTGGCCACCCGACCGCCCGGGGGCCCGCCGCCTCCGCCTCCGCGACCAGACCGCAGGCCCAGAAATCTCGTTCCGTACGCAACCAGGGGAGTTCCCTTCTCGTGGCAGTGACCTCCCGACGCAGCTCGCGTCGGCTCACCTTCACCGTGCTCGCCGCTGGCGCCGGGTTCTTCGCGATGCTCCAGTCGCTGATCACGCCGGTGCTGCCGACCATCCAGCAGGACCTGCACACCTCCCAGAACACAGTGACCTGGGTCCTCACCGCGTATCTGCTCTCCGCCTCGATCTTCACGCCCATCCTCGGACGGATCGGCGACATGGTCGGCAAGGAGCGGATGCTCGTCGTCTCGCTCGCCGCGCTCGCCCTCGGCTGTCTGGTGGCCGCCGTCGCGCCGAACATCGGCGTGCTGATCGTCGCCCGGGTCGTGCAGGGCATCGGCGGAGGTGTCTTCCCACTGTCGTTCGGCATCATCCGCGACGAGTTCCCCGCCGCCCGGGTCTCCAGCGCGGTCGCCGCCATCTCGGCGGTCGTCGCCGTCGGCGGTGGGCTCGGCGTCGTGCTCGCCGGCCCGATCGTGGACTCGCTGAACTACCGCTGGCTGTTCTGGATCCCGATGGTCGTTGTCGGGTTGACAGCCGTGGTCGCCTACCTGTTCGTGCCGCCGTCGCCGGTACGCCGCCCCGGCCGCGTCGACTGGCGCGCCACCCTCCTGCTCTCCGGCTGGCTTGTCGCGCTACTCCTGCCCATCAGCCAGGGCGGGGCATGGGGCTGGACCTCCGCCTGGGTGCTCGGCCTGCTGGCGCTCGCCGTGGTGCTGCTTGTCGGCTGGCTGGTCGCCGAGGTGCGCTCGCCCAACCCACTGATCGACATGCGGATGATGCGCCTGCCCGGCGTCTGGACCACGAACCTGGTCGCCCTGCTCTACGGCGCGTCGATGTTCTCCGTGTACGCGTTCCTGCCGCAGTTCGTGCAGACCCCGACAGTGGCCGGCTACGGCTTCGGCGCCACCATCGGCCAGTCAGGGCTGCTCCTGCTGCCGATGCTCGTCGCGATGTTCGTCGCCGGGCTCGCCGCCAGCCGCCTTCAGGCGGTGTTCAGCGCGAAGGCGCAGCTCGCCACCGGCGCCATGTTCAACGTGGTCGCCGCCGCGATGCTGGCCGTCGCGCACGACGCCCGCTGGCAGATCGGCATCGCCGGTGGCCTCATGGGCCTCGGTATCGGCCTGGCCTTCGCCTCGATGGCGAACCTGATCGTCGCCAGCGTGCCCGCCAACCAGACCGGCGCGGCGACCGGCATGAACGCCAACATCCGCACCATCGGCGGCGCGATCGGCGCGGCCGTGGTCAGCGGAGTGATCACCGCGAACCCGCAGGCCAACGGACTTCCCCGGGAGGCCGGCTTCACCACCGGGTTTCTCGTCCTCACGGGGATCGCACTCGCCGCCGCGCTCGCGGCCCTCGCCGTCCCGTCCGCCCGGCGGGCGTCGGCCGATCGCCGGCCGACCACCACGACGGTCGTCGAGTCGGAAGTAGCCGGCGAGTTGACTCCCGTACACGCGACCCGCTGAGCGCACCGGAGCCCACGGCGGCCCGCCGTCGCGGGCTCCGGCGTTGCCCGGGGGTACGCTTGCCGCTTTCCCGCCCACCGCTCGTCGCCGTCAGGAATGCGCCCATGTCCGAACTGCTGACCGCCGACCGGATCGAAGAGATCGGCGCCCGGGGCCTCGACAGCCCGGATCCGGCCGCGCTGGCCGCCGAGCTGGTAAGCGCCGTCGACGAGGGACGGGTCGCCGACCCCGACGACACCGGGTACGCGCTGCTTGTCGCGGTTGACATCCTGAAGCAGGCCGGCGACCTCGCCGACGCGCTCGCACTGGCCACCCGCGCCATCGCCGAACAGCCCGACGAGAACGCGTACGCCCGCGCGGTGCGCGGCGGCCTGCTGCTGCGCCTCTACCGCGAGGACGAGGGCCTTGCCGAGCTGACCGAGCTGCGTCCCCTGCTGGAGACCAACCCCGACGCCACGTACCTCATCGACGAGCTGTCCGAATCCGGCCACGCCGAGACGGCGCTGGAATGGATCACCGGGGCGCTCGACGCGATCCTGGAACGGACCCGCACCCAGCAGCACACCTCCGAGGACGCGCAGGACGAGGCCGCCGCCATGATCTACGGCCTGGCTCAGCAGCGACACGACCTGCGCGAGGAGATGGGTCTCCCCCACGACGAGTACGACAACCTCGCCGACCGGCTACGCGCCGCGAGCAACCACGCCCTCGAAGCGCTCGACGACGGCCCGGCGACGCTGCTGTTCTGGCCGGAGGCCGAGTTCACCGCGTTGCTGAAGCGCTGGCCCGCGCTTGTCGACAGCTACCCGAAGACGTGGGACGAGCATCGCGCCCAGATCGAACGCGCGCTCACCGAGGCGTCCGGGCTGGGCGGCGCGGACCTGGGCGTGGTCGCCGGCACCGTCGAGGGCCTGGCTGCCTTCGCCGGCGACGACCCCGTCGACGAGGAAACCCTCGACGGGTACGCCGACAGCCTCGACGAGGTGGGCCTGACGTCCTGGCCGCCCGGCCGCAACGACGCCTGCTGGTGCGGATCGGGCGCGAAGTACAAGAAGTGCTGCCTGCCGCGCTCGCGCACCTGATCTGCACGGGCCTACGCCCCGCACGACGTGGCCACACCACGCGACCCTCCACATATGATCGACAGGGCTGATCGACAGGCCCCGGTTCGATGACGGAGGCGATGGCGTGACCACGCAGGACCAGCACGAGACGATCGAGGACAGCCCGGTCGGCTGGGTCGCCAGCCACATCCGACGCTACGTCGAGACCGACGGCGCCGACGGGGGCACCTTCCACGGCGTACCTTCGCTGCTGCTCACCACCCGCGGGCGTCGGTCGGGCAAGCTGCGCCGCACCGCGTTGATGTACGGCCGCGACGGCGACGACCACGTGCTTGTCGCATCCAACGGCGGCGCTGCCAGGCACCCCGCCTGGTACCTGAACCTGAGCGCCGACCCGGCGGTGGAGGTCCAGGTCGGCGCGGAACGGTTCGCCGCTCGGGCCCGTACGGCGACCGCCGAGGAGCGGGCCCGGCTGTGGCCGGTGATGACCGAGGTCTTCCCGACGTACGCCCGCTACGAGAAGGAGACCGACCGCGAGATCCCGGTCGTCATCATCGAGCGCACGTCCACGGAACAACCCACGATCGATTGATGGATGTGAGCGCCGTCGACGGATACGGTGACCGCAGGTAAGCAGCCACTCCTGACAGGAGAACCGCCGTGCGCCGCATCACCACCACCATCGCACTGCTCGGGTTGTCACTGTTCGCCCTGCTGACGCCGTCGCCGGCGAGCGCGGCGAGCACCCTCGAAGTCACGTCCGCGACCCTCGTCGCGAAAGGCGTCGCCCTGGACGTCACCCTCACCGTCACCTGCCCGGCCGGCATGTCCGGCGGCACCGAGCTGATCATCAGGCAGCGCTCGGGCAACACCGTGGCGTACGCCTCCGGTTGGGCACCCCTCTCCTGCTCCGGTGAGCCGCGAACCGCGTCCGGCCGGGCGTGGGTGGCAGAGGGTGGACGCGTCCTGCACAACGGCGAGGCGCTGATCGGCGGAAACGCCGAGGTCTGCGGCGACAACGGCTGTGACTACGCGAACTTCGAACAGACGATCCGCATCACCCGCTGAGCCGGCCGGACGCTCTAGCCGGGAAAGCGGATGACCGGCAGGTCACCGCCGTCGCCGTACGCCTTACCCTCGCTGGTCAGCACCGAGGCGTCATGCTCCAGGACAGCCATCACGGCGGCGGCAAGGTCGACCCGACCGGTGACCACGCGCCAGTACGCCAACTCCTGCCAGTCCTCACCCCAGGTCGGCAGCACCGCGCAGGCGGGACGTTCGAGCAGCCGGTGCAACACCGCACGATCGCCCGGATCGTCCACCAGCGCCAACGCCTCGGCCGCCACCACCGCCGGCACACCGAACCGGACCCCGTCGTGGGCAACCTCGTGGAGGGGCTCGGCGACGTCCATGGACCCGGCCACGTAGGCCAGCAGCGCGGACCGATCCAGTATCAGCCGGATCGCCGGCGCGTCGGCACTCGTCATGCCGCCGGGGCTTGGCTGCCGGAGCCGTCGAGCAGGTCTGCCGCGGCGCGGCGGGAACGGTCACGCAGCGCGGCGCGTCGACCAGGCGACCACTCCTGTTCGACGTGAGCCCGTTGGGCCCTGGCGCGGGCCTGTCCCTCCGCCGTCACGGTCATGCCCCGACGGGCCAACTCGGCGTCGAGATCCTCGGCGCGCATCCGTGCCCGGATGGTGTCGACGACGTACGCGCTGGCGTTGGGCTCACGCTCCAAGCGCTCAGCCACATCCTGCGGAAGCGAGAACGACTTCTTGCTCACCGATCCGGTCATACCAGGAAGCCTATCGAATCGCACCGCCTGTCGACAGCGACACGAGCGGGGCGATGATTTTCCGACGGTTCTGGCACTCTGACGGGCGTCACGACGGGGAGGCGGGGACGACAGGTGGAAGGGCTCAGCCGCACCCAGCGGTCACTGGACCGCGATCAGGTGCAGTGTTTCGTCGAGGCGTCCTTCGGCGCGGACCGCCGGGTGGTGGACTGCGGGCGGCTCGAAGGGGGCGGCTTCGCGACGGTGTGGCAGGTGGCGCTCGACGACGGGCGCGCTGTGGTGTTGAAGGTGGCGCCGCCGCCCGACGCACCGCTGCTGCGCTACGAGCAGGGCCTGTGCGGGGCCGAAGCCCGGTATTTCCACCTGGTGGCCACGTACGCGCCGCAGGTGCCGGTGCCACCGCTGCTGTACCACGGCAACGATCCGGACCTCGGCGAGTGGCTGGTCAGCGGCCTGTTGCCGGGACGGTCGCTCTGGGAGTGGTCGGCGTCGGAGCGGCACCTCGACGATTCCCCGGCCCGGTACGACTTCGGTGCCGCGATCGCCGCCCTGCACCGGGTCAGCGGCGACCGCTACGGGTACGACGGCGGCCGGGCCAGCGGCGCAACGTGGCGCGAGGCCTTCGCCGCCATGCTCGACGGCCTGCTCGCCGACGCGGTGGACTGGGACGTGCCGCTGCCCACCTCGCCGGCACGGATCCGCGAGCTGCCCGAGCGGTACGCGTCAGCTCTGGACGAGGTACGCCGGCCGGCGCTGCTGCACTTCGACGGTTGGGACGGCAACCTGCTCGCCGAACCCGAACCCAAACCCGCCGAAGCCGACGCCGACACCGCTGGCGCCCTGCGCCTGCGCGGAATAGTCGACGGCGAGCGGTTCCTCTTCGGCGATCCGCTGATGGACCTGGTGTCCCCAGTGCTGTACCGGCGGATCGAGGACGACCCCGACCACCCGTTCCTGCGGGGCTACCGCGCCGCCGCGCCCGACCCGGTGGTCTTCGACGAGGCCGCCCTGCGACGACTCAGCCTCTACCGCCTGCACCTGTACCTGTTGATGACAGTCGAGATGCCCAGCCGGGGAATCACCAGGGAGAACCACCCGGACCGGTTCGAGCGCCTGGCTGACCTGCTGGATCAGGAGCTGACCGAGCTGGGGCGGGCCGGGAGCGCTCAGCGCAGCGCGCGGAACAGCAGCAGGTAGGCGCAGTAGCCCAGCGGCACCAGCAGGAAGCAGATCAGAAACCCCAGCGGCAGGTAGCGCGGTGGGGTTCCGGCCACCGTCTGGGCCCTCCCCCACCGGCCCAGCACCAGGTATCCGCCGAAGAACGCCAGCGCCGGCAGCCCGGCACAGATCCACGCGCCGAGGGTGAAGCCGTCGACAAGGCCGACCCCGGAGGCGAGCACAAGCGTCAGCATGAGCACCCCGGCGGCCGCCCCGCAGCCGGCGTAGACGGCGACCGCCCGCGCCAGCGGCGACCACGTCGGCAGCAGCGCCGGCCGCTGGGCCAGCAACTCGGCCTGCTGCCCGTGCCGGTCCGCCTCGTCGGCCATCCGCCGCGCCAGCTCCAGCTCCATCGCCGGGTCGACCGCCGCCGCGCGCTGCGCCGGCACCCCGCCGCCCGCCGGGCTCGCCGCCGTCGGCAGGGCCAGCCGCGCCTCGGGCATCTGGGGGTACGCCTCGACACCTGACCGCCCCGGCGGGCCGGCTGCGCCGGCGGACCCGCCGTTCCCCGATCCGGGTGCGGTGGGCGGGCCGGGCCAGGTGGCGGAGGACCCGGTTGCCGGTGGCGGGCCAAACGGAGTGCCCGCACCCGACGTGGGCGCGTCGTTGCCCGGCCCGGGTGGCGGGCCGGCCGGCGGCTGGTCGATGCCGATCGCGCGGCCGAGCTGGTCGAGGCGGTGCCCCTGGGCGGTCAGCCGCTGGTGCAGGTAGTCGGCGGTGGCGTGCAGGTCGCGACGGCGTTCGGACTCGGCAGCGGCGTCCCGCTCGCCGGTGCGGCGCTGCTCGGCGAGCTGTCGGGCCAACGCCGCGTACTCCTCGAAGGACACCGTCACCGCTCCCCGTCCGGCTCGTGCCCGTCCCGGGCGAACGGCACGATCAATCTGGTCCGCTGGTCGTGCCTGTCGACAAGCAGCGCCCGGTCGGCGCGCGGCGTGTAGGCCAGGTCGTGCACCCCCAGGTGCAGGGCCAGCTCCGGACCGGGCACGTTGAGCGCGACGAGGCAGGCGACGTCGTCGCGGTTCTGCGTGCCGCCGAGGTCGTCGGCGAGCCGGCGCAGCCCACGCCACCAGCCGAGCAGGTGCACACCCTGGGCGGGGCCGTGGCGCAGCAGGGTACGCAGGTCGTCCAGGCCGGAGCGGAAGGTCACCGGGTCGGCCGCCGTGAGGGCCGGCGCGGCGGCGTCCATGCCGAACACCACAAGGTATTCGCGCCCGGACGACTCGGCGGCCAAGGCGGCGATCCGGTCACGCAACCCGGCGGTGTCCAGGCGGTGCACCGGGTGACCGGCGGCCCGCAGGGCGGCTTCGGCCTCGTCGGCGACCGGGTCGGCGGCGCTGACCAGCGAGGCGAGCTGGAACCGGGCGTCGCCGGGGGTGTGCTGGCGGGCCAGGCTGAGTGTGGCGGCGCGCAGCACGTCCGCGCCGCCCGGTGTGGTGCCGACGACGGCGAGGTGCCGGCCCGGGGTGCTGTCCATGAGGAAGAGCGCTGTGGTGCCGTGTACGTCGACAGTCCGGCCGACAAGGGCCATCGGGCGGCGGCCACCGGGGCGCAACCCGGTGAACGTGGGATCGTCCTCGACGCGCGCCGCCTCGTACCCCTTGAAGACCGCCGGTGCGCGCGAGCCCTGCGGGCGTGCCTGCCACAGCTCGTGGCGCAGCGCGGTGAGGTCGGCGGCGGCGGCGTGCGCGTCGGGGAAACGCAGCACCGTGTCGGCGCCTACCGCGCCGGCTGCGGTGTTGACAACGGCGGAGCCGATCGGCAGGGCCGCCGCCGCGTCGTTGAGCGGGTCGAGCACCCCACCCCCGCCGGGCAGCGCCACCCGCAACGCGAACTGCCCGAAGATCGCCTCGGCCCGCCCGTAGAGCGCCTCGATGCCGGTCATGCTCTGGCTGGCCAACACCAGGTGCACGCCGTAGGAACGCCCCTTGCGGGCCAACTCCTCCAGCAGGTCGACGGATTCGCGGGCAAGCGCGTCGTTGCCGGCGAGCAGTACATGGAACTCGTCGATGACGGCCACGATGCGCGGCAGCGCGTTGGCCGGGGGCAGGTCGGCGAGTTTGGTGACGCCGTGCCGTTTGAATGTGGTGGCCCGACGCTGTGCCTCCCGGCGCAGTTCACGAAGGACGGCGAGGCCGTACTCCCGGTCGGATTCGATGCCGACGGCGCGGGCGTGCGGCAGCCAGGACGGGTCACGCCCGGTGGGCACGAACTCGGTGAAGCTGACGCCCTCCTTGAAGTCCAGCAGGTAGAGCTGAAGCTCGGCCGGTGAGTAGCGGGCGGCCAGCCCGTAGAGGACGTCGAGGAGGAAGACCGTCTTGCCGGCACCGGTGCGCCCGCCCACCAGCCAGTGCGGGGTGGCGTCGTCGAAGGCGACAGTCAGCGGAGTGTCGAAGGCACCAGTCAGCGGGGTGCTGACGGCTGCGGTCAGCGGGCCGGAGCCGGCACGGCCGATGACGGTCCGCAGGCCGTTGCCTGCGGATTCGGCCCAGCGCCGCTCGGGCAGCAACTCGGCGAAGGGCAGCGCTTCGGTGCGGCGGGCGGCGGCGCCGAGGTGCTCGGCGAGCGCGCGTACCGAGGCGGGAGGCGGATCGCCGTCGAGCCGCACGGGTGCGGCGAGGCCCTGCCCGTCGGCGCTGAACGGGGTGCCGGGCGGATCGCCGACGTGCGCGTACCCCTCGGTGAGCCGGATGGCGGTGGTGCCGCCCAGCGGCGGCGAGGTCTCGCCGGGCAGCCGGGAGGGGTGGCCGGCGAGCAGCACGCAGACGGCGGCGGCCGGGCCGGCGTGGGTGAGCGCGGCGAGTCGCGCCAGCTCGCGCGGCGGTGGGGCGGCGGTGGCCACCACGAGCAGCAACCGCCGGGTGTGCGGTTCGGCGTGCTGCGCGGCGCGGGCGTGCCGTTCGGCGGCGTCCAGCAGGGCGCTCACCTCGGCGTCGGCGGTGGCCGGCGGGTCGAGGACGCCGGCGTCGAGCAGCGGGCGCAGCGGGCCGAAGGTCGCGCCCAGCGCGGTGGTGTCGATGCCGGCGACCCGGACGTGGCCGGGCGGCGCGGTGGCGACAACCCGCAGCACCAGCGCCCGCAGCAGCGCGGCGACCCGGCCGTCGCGGGCGTCGGTGTCCAGGGCGAGGTGGTGACCGCCGCCGAGTGGCACGAGCACCGGGAAACCGCCGTCCGGTGTGGACGCCTCGCCGACGCGCACGGGGGCCGGCACGTCGGTCAGCCCGGTGGCCCCCGGGGTGGGAGTGGCAAGCGCGCCGCCGAGACGCGCGAGGCGCGCCACCAGGTCGGACTCGCCGGACTGTGTGGTCGGGGGCGGCGCCACGCCGAGCGCGCCCCGGGCGGTGTCGAGGTGGACGCGGGCCGCCCGGTGGGCGGTGACCGCCTGCCCGTACGCCGACGCGAGCCTGCCCACGCTCTGCCTCCCACGCCACGGCCGTCCGGTTCGCCGAAACCCTAACGGACGGCGGTGACACCGGCACAGTACCGACGCGGCGCACACGGTTCGGGTCGGCGCGCGGCGGTCGACGGTCCGCGGTGGACCGTCGACCGCCAGGCACTGTGTGCGGGTCAGCCGGTGACCGCGTTCAGCGCCGGCAGGTAGCCGTAGCGGTAGCCGTCGGCGTCCGGGTGGTAGGCCTCGATGATCCCCGAGATGTCGTTGATCCACGGGTCGCCGGCGCAGACGCCGTGCCCGGAGAAGTAGCCGCGGGTGTCGGCGAAGGTGGCGCCGGCCGCGCTGGCCCGGCTCGCGGTGACCGAGGCGAGCACGTCGGCCGCCTCGTTGAGGATGGTGCGCTTGTAGGTGCTCATCGCCAGCAGACCGCAGGAGTTCGTCTCGAACAGGCGCGGGTAGCCGAGGACGATCAGTCGGGCGTTGGGCGCCCGGTTGCGGATTGCGGCGTACGTGGCGTCGAGCCGGGCGGGCAGCGTCGAGGTGGCGAAGGTCTTTGCGGTGTTGACGGCGTTGGTGCAGGACGACGTGCTGCCGAACCGGCAACTGGTGATGACGTTTACGAAGCCGGCGTCGTTGCCACCGATGGTGATCGTGACAAGTGTGGTGCTGGCGCTGAGCGCACTCACCTGGTCGTTGAGGACGTCGGCGGTGACCGCGCCGCCACAGGCCCGGAAGTTGAAGCTGGTCACGCCGTGGGCGGCCGCCCAGAGCGGGGCGTACGACTTCTGGCTGCGCAGGCAACCGGACGTGTCGTACGGGCCGGCGCCGACACCTGAGGAGTAGGAGTCGCCGAGCGCGACGTAGTTGACGGCGGCAGCCTGCGCGGTGCCGGGAACCAGCACGGCGCCGAGGGCGGCGGCGAAGAGGGCGACAAGCGCGGCGAGGGCGCGGGCCAGCGGGCGGTGGGGCATGACGGACCTCCACAGGACAGGGGTGGTGGATCCTGCGACCGCGCGCGTGGCCAGGGACGGAACAGTTGTTACTAGGCGGTAATGCTAGCGAAACATGCAGATCAATGGAATAGCTCGTCAGCACCGCGCGGCGGGCCAGCGACGTTCACGGTCGTCGATTAGGTTGGCCTGGCGAACACTCGATGGAGGGAGTCCACCCGGTGCGACGAATCCTCACGGCGGCCACCGCCGCCCTGACCCTCACCACCGCCGGCACCATGCTCGCCGGCACCCCCGGCCAGGCCGCGCCGACCGCCTGGGGGCGGCCCAGCGTCATGGTCGCGCCGCAATCCGGCGCGCGCGGCCTGGGCGACAGCTATTTCCCCGACTACGGCAACGGCGGCTACGACGTCTCGCACTACGACGTCCGGCTGCGCTACGAGCCTGCCACCGACCTGCTCACCGGCACCACAACGATCCTCGCCACCGCGACACAGGACCTCTCCCGGTTCAACCTGGACTTCCTGCTCGACGTCGAGTCGGTGCGGGTGAACGGCTGGGAGGCCAGCACCAGCACCGAGGGCGCGCACGAGCTGGTGGTCACCCCGGCCCGCACGATCACCCGGGGCCAGCAGCTGACGATCGTGGTGCGCTACAACGGAATCCCGTCCGAGACGCTCATCGGCGGCTACACCGGCTGGACGCGCACCGACGACGGGGCGCTCGCTGTCAACGAGCCCGAGTCGGCCTGGTGGTGGTTCCCGAGCAACGACCACCCCCTGGACAAGGCCACATTCGACATCTCCGTCTCGGTGCCCACCGGCGTCGAGGTGATCAGCAACGGCGTGCAGCCCCGGCCACCGCTGGCCGAGCCCGGCAACCGCACCCGGTGGATCTGGCGGACCACCTCCCCCACCGCCACCTACCTGGCCTTCATGGCCATCGGCCAGTACGACATCGTCACCGACACCACGCCCGGCGGCCAGCCGGTGATCAACGCGTACAGCACGTCGTTGGGCGCGCTCGGGCCGGCCGCGCGGGCCAGCATCGAGCGGACCGGCGAGATCGTCGACTGGTGCAGCGGGATCTTCGGCCCGTACCCGTTCGAGGCGCAGGGTGGCGTGGCCGGGCCTGTCGACGGCATCAGCTTCGCCCTGGAAACGCAGACCCGACCGGTGTACGGCCCGGGCTTCTGGCGGCGCGGCGCCAACACGTACGTGGTGGTCCACGAGAACGCCCACCAGTGGTTCGGTGACTCGGTGTCGGTGACCGGGTGGCGCGACATCTGGCTCAACGAAGGCTTCGCCTCGTACGCCGAGTGGCTGTGGTCGGAGGAGCAGGGCGAGGGCACCGCGCAGGAGGTCTTCGACTTCACCTACGCCAGCTACCCGGCCGATTCGGAGTTCTGGCAGGTGCTGCCGGGCGACCCGGGTGCGGCACGGATCTTCGACAACGCCGTCTACAACCGGGGCGCGATGGCCCTGCACCAGCTCCGGCTGGCGGTCGGCGACGATGCGTTCTTCGCGATCCTGCCGGCCTGGACCGCCGAGCATCGCTACGGCAACGGCACCATCGCGCAGTTCCAGGCCCTCGCCGAGCGGATCTCCGGACTGGACCTGGACGACCTCTTCACCACCTGGCTGTTCACCGCCGGACGGCCCGACGTGGCAGGTGTCGCCCGCAAGGCCAGCCCGCCCACCGAGCCGAAGTCCTGGGCCAAGATCCGCGAAGCCCACGACCTGCTGTCGCACTAGCTAGTCCCTCAACCTCGACCGTCGACCTCGACCGTCGACTCGGAAGGCCCGCCGCCGCACGCGGCGGGCCTTCCGCACGTCCAACCTGGACCTTCAGCGGAACGGCCGCACCTTTAAGCACGCCACAGCCCGCACCGGCTCGTCGCCGTCCCCAGCCCGGTGCTGCCGCCGGCTCGGTGGCATCCCCACACATCCTTTGCTCTGCTTCAACTGACGCAACAAAAATCGTGATCGACTGTTGCGTGGGTTGAAGCAGAGCAAAGGACGCGCGCAGATGCCCCCGGGCGGGCGGGATCGTCACGGGTGGTGAGCCCGGCTCGGCCCGGGCTTGCGTCAGCGGCAACCCCGGCGTTGGCGGGCGGGACCGCGGGGCAGGCGGGCGAGGCGGGCGGGCGGGCGCCTACCGTCCCAAAGTTGCCGGGGCACCTGCCGGCTCGGCCATGCTCGCTTCGACGGCACGGATGTGCCGGTAGGCGAACCAGAGCGGCGGGAACGCCCCGACGGCGAAGGACAGGTCGACAAGCGTCCAGAACCAGGGGATGTCGCGGATCGGGCCGCAGATCAGCGCCAGCGGGACGATCCCCGCGCAGGCGATCATGCCGACCTGCACCACCCAGACGTTGCGCACCGGGTCACGCAGCGGCCCCCAGAACGCCACCGCCAGCACCAGGTGGGCGAAGGCCAGCCAGTCGGTGCCGTACAGCAGGAAGGGATAGTCCTCACCGGCTGTCACGAGCCCGGTGTGGACCCGCTCGATCCAGTTGACCAGCGCCGGCAGGTGCCCTGCCCCGTAGGAGGGCAGCCGGGGGTGACCGCTGTCTCAGCCGGCCAGCGGGCAGAAGCTGCCGCGCCGGCCGGACCGTGACCTGGTTACGCCCTGGGATCAGCGAGCGGCGAGGGCCTGCGCGGCCGGGCCGACCGGTGCCGGCAGCGCCCCCGCACCACCCAGGAAGCCGTGGATGGCGGCGGCCACCGCACGACCCTCGGCGATGGCCCAGACGATCAGCGAGGCTCCCCGGTGCATGTCGCCGGCCACGAACACGCCGTCGACGTCGGTCTGCCAGTCGTCGCGGGCGTCGATCGCACCCCGGGAGTTGCGGGTCACCCCGAACTGGGCCAACAGCGGCTGCTGCTCGGTGCCCTCGAAGCCGATCGCCAACAGCACCAGATCCGCCGGCAACTCCCGCTCGGAGCCGGGCACCACTGTGACCACCCGTCGATCGTCGTGCTTCTCCACAGTCACCTCGGCGATCCGGACCGCCCGCACCTGACCGGTGCCGTCGTCCACGAACTCCTGCACCGCCACCGCGAAGACCCGATCGCCGCCCTCCTCGTGCGCCGGGTAGCTGCGCAGGACCCACGGCCAGGTCGGCCACGGGTCCCGTGCCTCGTCGCGCTCGCCGGGCGGCTGCGGGTACAGGTCGAGCTGGTGCACGCCCGCGGCACCCTGCCGGTGCGCGACACCGAGGCAGTCAGCGGCGGTGTCACCGCCGCCGATGATCACCACGTGCTTGCCGGCCGCGTCGATAGGAGTGCCGTCCGGCAGCACCGCGCGGGCCGTCCGGCCCTCGCCGGTGGTGACAGCGCCGTCAGGCTTGTCGGTGCCCGCTGCGGCGACCGCACGATTGGCCGCGACCAGATGCGCCATCGCCTGGTGTACGCCCCGCAGCGCCCGCCCCGGGGTCTCCGGAGTGTCCCGGCCCTGCAACGCGCCGCAGGCCAGCAGCACCGCGTCGTGCTCGGCGCGCAACTGCTCGGCGGTGACGTCCACGCCGACGTTCACACCGGTGCGGAAGCGCACCCCCTCGGCGGCGAGCTGCGCCAACCGGACGTCGATGTGCCGCTTCTCCAGCTTGAAGTCCGGAATGCCGTACCGGAGCAGACCACCGATCGCGTCGTCGCGCTCGTACACAGTCACCGCGTGACCGGCGCGGGCCAGTTGCTGGGCGGCGGCCAGGCCCGCAGGCCCGGAGCCGACCACAGCGACCGACCGGCCGGACGGCGGCGGTACCGGCAGCGGCGTCAGGCCACGCGCCGCGGCGGCGTCGGCGATCTCCACCTCCACCTGCTTGATGGTCACCGGCTGCCCGCCGGCGATACCCAGCACGCAGGCCGCCTCGCAGGGCGCCGGGCAGAGCCGGCCGGTGAACTCCGGGAAGTTGTTGGTGGCGTGCAGCGACTCCACTGCGGCGTCCCAGCTACCGGTGCGGACCAGGTCGTTCCAGTCCGGGATCCGGTTGCCCAGCGGACAGCCGTCGTGGCAGAACGGGATGCCGCAGTCCATGCACCGGGTGGCCTGCTCGCGGACCAGTTCCTCGCCGGCCGGTGGGTACACCTCACGCCAGTCGCTGATCCGCACCGACACCGGGCGGCGGGCCGGCAGTCGCCGGTCGTAGCGCAGGAAACCGTTCGGGTCAGGCACGGGCCACCTCCTGGGCGACCACCCGCGAAGCGGGCGGAACGGGCGCGGCAGAGGGTGCGCTGAGCGCGCCCATCACCGCGTCGTCGACATCGCGGCCGGCGGCTTCGGCGGCCCGCATGATCTCCAGCACCCGGCGGTACTCGCGGGGCACCACGGCGGTGAACTCGGCCACCGCCTCCGGCCAGCGCTTGAGCAACTCCTCGGCGACCGACGAGCCGGTCTCGGCCACGTGCCGCTGGACCAGTTCGTGCAGCAGCGCCTGCTCCTGCTCACCCAGCGGCGTCAGGTCGACCAGCTCCGCGTTGACCCGGGCCCGGTCCAGCCGGTGCACGTACGCCGTACCGCCGGACATGCCTGCGGCGAAGTTACGGCCGGTCGCGCCGAGCACCACCACCGTCCCGCCGGTCATGTACTCGCAGCCGTGGTCGCCCACACCCTCGACCACTGCGACAGCGCCGGAGTTGCGCACCGCGAACCGCTCCCCCACCCGGCCCCGCAGGAAGACCTCACCGGCGGTGGCCCCGTACAGGATGGTGTTGCCGGCGATGATCTGGTCCTCGGCGCGCTCGCCCGGTGTGGCGTCGGCGTCGAGGAACGGCGCGGCGGCGTCCGGGCGGACGACGATCCGCCCACCGGAGAGGCCCTTGGCCACGTAGTCGTTGGCGTCGCCGTGCAGCCGCAGGGTCACCCCGTGCGGCAGGAACGCGCCGAACGACTGCCCGGCGGTGCCGTGCAACACGAACTCGATGGTGTCGTCGGGCAGCCCCTCGCCACCGAACCGGCGGGTCACCTCACCGCCGAGCATCGCCCCGACGCTGCGGTGCTCGTTGCGCACCGCCACCTCGACCCGCACCGGCGCACCCGCGGACAGGGCTGGCTGCGCGAGCGCGATCAGCTCGTTGTCCAGGGACTGGTCCAGGCCGTGGTCCTGGGCGCGTACGCCACGGCGGGCCGCGCCGGCGGGCAGCTCCGGCAGGTGCAGGACCGGCGCGAGGTCGAGCCCGTGCGCCTTCCAGTGCGTCACCGCCGGGGCCACGTCGAGCAACTCGGTCTGCCCGATCGCCTCCTCGATCGACCGGAAGCCCAGCTCGGCCAGGTAGCCGCGGACCTCCTCGGCGAGGAACAGGAAGAAGTTCTCCACGAACTCAGGGGTGCCCGTGTACCGCTCCCGCAGCACCGGGTTCTGGGTGGCGATGCCCACCGGGCAGGTGTCCAGGTGGCAGACCCGCATCATCACGCAGCCGGAGACGATGAGCGGCGCGGTCGCGAAGCCGAACTCCTCAGCGCCGAGCAGCGCCGCGATCAGCACGTCCCGGCCGGTCTTGAGCTGGCCGTCGACCTGCACCGTGACCCGGTCGCGCAGCTTGTTGAGCAGCAACGTCTGCTGCGCCTCGGCGAGCCCCAGCTCCCACGGGGTGCCGGCGTGCTTGAGCGAGTTCAGCGGGGACGCACCGGTGCCGCCGTCGTGACCGGAGATCAGGATGACGTCGGCCTTGAGCTTGGCCACGCCCGCGGCGACGGTGCCCACACCGACCTCGCTGACCAGCTTGACGTGCACCCGGGCGGCCGGGTTGACGCACTTGAGGTCGTGGACCAGCTGGGCGAGGTCCTCGATGGAGTAGATGTCGTGATGCGGCGGCGGCGAGATCAGGCCCACGCCGGGGGTGGCGTGCCGGGTACGGGCGATCCACGGCCAGACCTTGTTGCCGGGCAGTTGGCCACCCTCGCCGGGCTTGGCGCCCTGGGCCATCTTGATCTGGAGGTCGTCGGCGTTGACAAGGTATTCGCTCGTCACGCCGAACCGGCCGCTGGCGATCTGCTTGACCGACGAGCGGCGCAGCGGGTCGTGCAGCCGGTCGACGTCCTCGCCGCCCTCGCCGGTGTTGGACTTGCCGCCGAGGCGGTTCATCGCGATGGCGAGCGTTTCGTGCGCCTCCGCCGAGATCGACCCGTACGACATGGCGCCGGTGGCGAACCGCTTGACGATCTCGGTGGCCGGCTCGACCTCCTCGATCGGCACCGCCGGACGGACCCCGGTACGCAGGGTGAACAGCCCGCGCAACGAGCCGGCCTGCGCGGCGAGAGCGTCGACCTTCGCCGTGTACTTCCGGAAGACGTCGTACTGCCGACTGCGGGTGGCGTGCTGGAGCAGGAAGACCGTCTCCGGGTTGAACAGGTGCAGCTCACCTTCACGGCGCCACTGGTATTCGCCGCCGACCTCCAGCCGGTCGGAGACCGGGGTGCCGGCCGGCGGCCAGGCCTGGGCGTGCCGGGCGGCCACCTCGGCGTGCACACCCGCAAGGCCCACCCCGCCGATGCGGCTGGGCGTGCCCCGGAAGTAGCGCTCGATCAGCCGGGTGTCCAGCCCGACCGCCTCGAAGACCTGGGCACCGCAGTACGACGAGACAGTCGAGATGCCCATCTTCGACATGATCTTCAGGACGCCCTTGCCGAGCCCCTTGGCGTAGTTGCGCACCGCGACGGCCGGCTCGACGCCGGTCAGCGCGCCGGTGGCGATCATGTCCTCGACCGACTCGAACGCCAGGTACGGGTTGACCGCCGCCGCGCCGTACCCGATCAGGACAGCCGCGTGGTGCACCTCCCGGCAGTCGCCGGACTCCACGATCAACGCCACCTGCGTACGGGTCTGCTCACGCACCAGGTGCTGGTGCACTGCGGCGGTCAGCAGCAGCGACGGGATCGGCGCGAGATCGGCGTTGGAGTCCCGGTCGGAGAGCACCAGGATGCGCACGCCGTCCTCGATGGCCTCGGAGACGTGCCGGCAGATCTCGGTCAGCCGGGCCTTGATGCCTGCGGCGCCCTCCCGGACCCGGTACAGGCCGGAGACCCGGACCGCTTTGAAGCCGGGCAGGTCACCGTCCTCGTCGATGGAGAGGATCTTCGCCAGCTCGTCGTTGTCGATGATCGGGTGCGGCAGCACGATCTGCCGGCAGCTCGCCGCGTTCGGGTCGAGCAGGTTGCCCTCCGGCCCGATCGTCGACGCCAGGCTGGTCACCAGCTCCTCGCGGATGGCGTCCAGCGGCGGATTCGTCACCTGGGCGAAGAGCTGGTGGAAGTAGTCGTAGAGCAGCCGCGGCCGGGTGGACAGCGGCGAGATCGGGGTGTCCGTTCCCATCGAGCCGATCGGCTCGGCACCGGCACGGGCCATCGGCGCGAGGAGGATCTTCAGCTCCTCCTGCGTGTAGCCGAAGGTCTGCTGGCGGCGGCGGACCGAGTCGTGGGTGTAGACGGTGTGCTCGCGAGCCGGCAGGTCGTCCAGCTCGATCAGCCCGGCGTGCAGCCACTCGCCGTACGGCTGCGCGGCGGCCAACTCGGACTTGATCTCGTCGTCGTGCACGATCCGGCCGGCGGCGGTGTCGACGAGGAACATCTTTCCCGGCTGGAGCCGCCCCTTGGCGACCACGTGGGCCGGGTCGAGGTCGAGCACGCCCGCCTCGGAGCCCAGCACGACAAGGCCGTCGTCCGTCTGCCACCAACGCCCCGGGCGCAGCCCGTTGCGGTCCAGCACCGCGCCGACGATCTCGCCGTCGGTGAACGCCACCGACGCCGGCCCGTCCCACGGCTCCATCAGGCTCGCGTGGAAGCGGTAGAAGGCCCGCTTGTCCGGCTGCATGCCGGGATCGTTCTCCCACGCCTCGGGGATCATCATGAGCACCGCGTGTTGCAGGCTCCGCCCGGCCAGGTGCAGCAGCTCCAGGACCTCGTCGAAGTTCGCCGAGTCCGAGGCGGCAGGGGTGCAGACCGGGAAGACCCGCCGGATGTTGCCCGGTAGGTTCGGCGAGCGCAGCAGCGCCTCACGGGCCTGCATCCAGTTGCGGTTACCGCGGATCGTGTTGATCTCGCCGTTGTGGGCGATGAACCGGTACGGGTGCGCCAACGGCCAGGACGGGAACGTGTTCGTGGAGAACCGGGAGTGCACGAGCGCTATCGCGCTGTCCACCCGCTCGTCGCGCAGGTCCGGGAAGAACTCCGGCAGCTGATCGGGCGTGAGCATGCCCTTGTAGACGATGGTCCGGCTGGACAGCGACGGGAAGTACGCCGGCACGCCCCGCTCGGCGCTCTCCCGCTCGGCCTGCTTACGCAGGCAGAACGCCACCCGGTCCAGGTCGATGTCGCGCAGCGGGGTGCCGGCCCGGCCGGCGGGCGAGTCGGTGAGCCGACGTGCGGCCAGGAAGACCTGCCGAACCCGGGGCATCGCCGCCAGGGCGGTCTCGCCGAGCCCGGACGGCTCCACCGGCACGTCCCGCCAGCCGAGGACGTCGGCCCCCTCGACCACCGCGTACTTCTCGATGACCCGGCGGGCGCGAGCCTCGTCGTCGTCGTTGTCGGGGAGAAAGACCAGGCCGGTGGCGTACTCGCCGGCAGGCGGAAGCTTGATGTCGGCCACCGCGCGCAGGAACGCGTCCGGGACCTGGATCATGATGCCGGCCCCGTCGCCGGTGTTGGGCTCCGCGCCGCGGGCGCCGCGATGGTCCAGCCGGCAGAGCGCTCCGAGCCCGTTGGCGACGACCGAGTGTGAGCGTCGGCCGTGCAGGTCCGCTACGAAGGCCACCCCGCAGGCGTCGTGCTCATGCGCCGGGTCGTAGAGCCCCTGCGCGGACGGGCGGGGGCCGGGCGTCGGCAAAGCCTGCGGGCTCTGCGGGTACGGAAAGGCCACCGGGCCTCCTGTCGTCACTCAGGTCTGATCATGGTGAGGGACGACGTCGGCCCGGGGTCTATTGAGTCTACGTTAGGGCGGTCAGCGCAAGGCCAGTCAAGATTGATCACACCGCCCAGAGTCTGGGACGTGTAGTCTCGCGCGGTGGATTCGCTACACAAAGACGTCTTCGACCGGTTGGAACGCTTCTACGACGCCGTGCCCCGGGACGTCGCCGCTGTGGAGGACCACGGTGCGCTTGTGCTGTTCGTCCGCGAGGGCCCCGGTTGGCCGTTCTACGCCCGACCCCGGATCGACGCCGCTGAGCCGCCGTCCCTGGCCGACATTACCTCGGTACGGGAGCGACAGCGGAAACTGGGCCTGCCGGAGGCCCTCGAGTGGGTGCACGAAACCACACCTGAGCTGCTGGCGGTGGCCCGCTCGGCGGGGCTGAACGTGCTTGAGGCACCACTGATGGTGCTCGATCCGGCCGCGCTGCCGGACCCGGCGACGCTGTCCGACGTACCGGTGCGGGTGCTGGCTGCGGACTCACCGGACTTCGCCGCCGACGTCGCGGCCCGGCGGGCGGTGGCCGCCGTGGCGTTCGGCGCCCCCGGCACCGCGCCCGGCGAGGCCGGACCGGCCGAGCGGGACGCGGCCGTCACCGAGTTGGAGCTGGCCGCGCTGGAAGAGGAGCGTGCCCGGATCGCCGATGGTCGGCGGATCTCCGCGTTGGCCGGCACGCCTACGGAGGGCGCGCTGGCAAGCGGCATGGCGATGCGTGTGGACGACGTGGCGGAGATCGCCGGGGTGGCCACCCTGCCTGCCGCCCGTCGGCGCGGGATGGGCGCCGCGCTGACCGCCGCCCTCGCCCGGGACCTGCTCGCCGCCGGCACCGACCTCGTGTTCCTGTCCGCTGGCAGCGAGGAGATCGCCCGCGTCTACCTGCGGGTGGGCTTCCGCCGGATCGGCACCGCCTGCATCGCCGAACCCACCGCCCTGATCCCCTGAACCGGTCAGGCCGGCGGACGCCACTGGGCTGCGGACGCGGCGGTGCTGGAGATCAGCCGCGAATTGATCGTGCCGAGTGCGGCGTCCCGGGCGCGCAGCGCCAGCCGGCCCCGGGTCTGGAGCACCGCCGACATGCGCCGGGTCTGTCGGACCACTGACGCCGCCCGGGGACGGCGCACCCGGTCGTACGCCTGCACGGCGTCCGGCAACCGGGCCTCACGCAGCAGGGAGGCGAGTGTGGCGGCGTCCTCGAATGCCAGACACGCGCCCTGGCCGAGGTGCGGCGGCATGGCGTGCGCCGCGTCGCCGAGCAGCACCACACCGCCCGGCCCGACCGGAAAGCCGTACGCGCGGGGCAGCGGGCGCAACTCCCGAACCTCCTGCTGGACGAGGTCGGCCGGGTCGGTGGCGTCGAGCAGGTCGGCGATCGGCGCCGGCCAGCCCGCGTACCAGCGGCGCAGCAGCGCGAGCTGGGTCTCCGGCGGCTCCGGGCGGGGAGCGCCGGCCGCGGTGGCCACCCAGTAGATGCCGCCCCGGGTGGAGCCGCCCGACGAGCCGCGCTCGCCCAGCGAGGCGGCCACGAACCGGTAGCCCGCGCCGAGGAACTCACCGGCGATCGGCTGGTCGGCGGGCAGTCGAGGTGCGCGGTACCAGGGGATGACGGCCCGCCAGGCGGCGCAGCCGGAGCTGACCACCCCGGACTCGGGTGCCAACTGGCGGCGGATGACGCTGTCCGTGCCGTCCGCGGCGACCACCAGGTCGGCCTCGATGGTGTGCCGCCCGTCGTTGACGCCCGGGCGCTCCCCCGGCTCGACCCGGACGTGGCGCACTGTGACACCAGTACGCAGTTCGACACGGTCACCGAGCCCGGCGATCAACGCGTCGTGCAGGTCCTCCCGGTGCACCACCACCGGCATCCGCTCGACCGACGTCGGTCGAGGCTGCACAAGCCAGTGCCCGTCCGGGCGGCGGACCCCACCGTCGGGCAGCGGGGTGGCGATGGCGGCAAGGCCGTCGCCGCGACCGAGGGCCTGCAACGCGCGTACCCCGTTGGGCCAGAGCACGACGGCGGTCGGCTCGGGGCGGACCCGCTCTGCGCGGTCCAACAGGGTGACCTGCCACCCGGAGCGGGCCAACGCGCCAGCGACCGCGAGGCCACCGACCCCGGCACCGACCACCACCGCGCTTCGCATCGGTATCGCCCTCGCTCAGCTGTCCCGGTCGGCGGGGCGTGCGTCGGCCCGCTCGCCGTCGTGCGCGTCCCGCGTGTCGTCGGCCGGCGTGGGGTCACCGGTCGCCGGTGCCGCCTCGCGGCCGTCGTCGTCGCCGCTGTCGTCGCTGTCGCCGTCGGCCGGTTCGGGCGGGGCCACGCCGGTGTCCTGCCAGGTGCGGAACTGCTCCTCGCTGACCACCCGGTAACCCTCCGGGGCGGCAGCGCGCGCCCCGGCCTCCTGCTCGGAGAGGTCGACCTGGGACAGGTCGGAGGTCGCTGGCGGAGTCGGGGTGGCCGCCGCGCCGATCGGGATCAGGTACTCCCGGGGGCCACGGACCCGCACGAAGTAGAGCAACGCGCCGAGGAAGACCAGGGCGGCCGTCCAGACGTTGAGCCGGACGCCGAAGATCTGGTTGGCCTCGTCGGTGCGCATCAGCTCGATCCAGAACCGACCGACGGTGTAGCCCATCACGTAGACGGCGAACGCCCGGCCCCGGCCGAGCCGCAGCTTGCGGTCCAGCACGAGGACCAGCGCGACCACGCCGAGGTTCCACAGCGCCTCGTAGAGGAACGTCGGCTGGTAGAGGCCCGGTTCGAGGATCGGCTGACCGGCGTCGTCGCGCAACGCGTGCCCCGGGTTGTCCGGGTCCATCCGGTGGATCTCCAGGCCCCACGGCACTGTCGTCCGGCCGCCGTACAACTCGTTGTTGAACCAGTTGCCGACCCGCCCGACCGCCTGGGCCAGCGGCAACCCGGGGGCCAACGCGTCGGCCACCACGGAGAACGGGATGCCGAGCTGACGGGCCGCGATCCAGGCGCCGATCGCGCCACCGGCGACGGCACCCCAGATGCCGAGACCGCCCTCCCAGATGGCGAACGCCTTCATGGGGTCTCCACCGGCGCCGAAGTATTTCTCCGGCGAGGTGAGCACGTGGTAGATCCGGGCGCCGATGATGCCCGTGGGAACTGCCCACACCGCGATGTCGAGCACCGCTCCGGGCGCGACACCGCGCTGACGCAGGCGGCGCTCGGTGACCCAGCAGGCCAGCACGATGCCGACGATGATGCACAGCGCGTACGCCCGGATCGGAACCGGCCCGAGCTGCCAGACCGCGGTGCTGGGACTGGGAAGAGCCGCCTGGGGGGACAGCGAGGCGTAGGTCACGGGTGCACACGCTACCGCTGCCGACCCCCGCAGCGGCACCCCGGGCCACCGCCCGGCCATCCCGATGACTTCTGGTTTGCGCCGCCGTAGGCTCTTTGTCCATGAGCACGCTCACCTGGGCGGTCGCCGCAGTCGTCACCGACGCTGCCGGCCGGGTGCTGCTCTGCCGGCAGGGCCGGGGCGAGCGCCGGTACGCCCTGCCCGGCGGCCGGCTGCGCCCGGCGGAGAGCCCGGTGCGGGCGGCGCTGCGCGACATCCGCGCCGAGACCGGCTGGGAGATCGAGCTCGTCGACCTGGTCGGCGTCTACCACCTGAGCGGTCCACCGGCGGACACGCCAGCCGGCCGGGCCGGGCCACTGCCGGACATCCTTGTGCACGTGTTCCGCGCCCGCGCGGCGGAGGTCGGGCCGAGCGCCGGCCCGTCGCCGGGCTGCCGGCTGTCCTGGCACGCCCCCAGCACGCTGCCCGCTGAGGTCACCCCGCTCACCCGGGCGGCCGTCGCCGACGCGGTCGCCGGCCGCTCCGGCGTTCTTCGCGAAACCACCTGGGCCACCGACTCCGCGGATCCGGCCAGCCGTGGCGGGCGGGCGGGAGCCGGGCGGCCGCCGGAGCAACGCGGCGAAGCAGCGACAGGCCCGTCGCTGCGTCCGTGACCGTGCCGGCGCCGCTGTCGACCGCCCCCGGGCCGGTGCTACGTCTTCGAGCCTGATTCCTGTGAGTCATCAAAATGACTCACAGGAATCAGGCTCGGAAGGACGTGACCGCCGGGCCCGTTCACGTTCGTCGCGGTGTGCGGCGCTCAGCGAACGGGGTTGCGGACGCCCTCGGCGAGTTCGGCACTGAGGGTACGCAGCGCGGCAAGCCCTTCGGCCTCGGACGACGCGTCGAGCACGCAACGCACCAGAGCGCTGCCGACGATCACTCCGTCGGCGTACCCGGCGACAGTGCCGGCCTGCGCGCCGGTGCCCACACCCAGACCGACACCCACCGGCAGGTCGGTGACCTCCCGGACCCGGGAGACCAGGGTGGGCGCGGCGTCGGAGGTACGCGCGCGGGCGCCGGTGACGCCCATGACGGCGGTGGCGTAGACGAAGCCACGGCAGTGCTGCACCGTCATCGCCAGCCGGGCGTCCGTCGACGACGGTGACACCAGGAAGGTGCGGTCAAGCCCGTGGGCGTCCGAGGCGGCAAGCCACTCGTCCGCCTCGTCGGGGATCAGGTCCGGGGTGATCAGGCCGGTGCCACCGGCGGCGGCGAGGTCGCGGGCGAACACGTCCACGCCGTACCGCTCGATGGGGTTCCAGTAGGTCATGGTGACCACCGGGGCACCAGTGGCCGCCACCGCCTCGATGATGCGCAGCGTGTCCGCCGTGCGGACCCCGCCGGCCAGCGCGATGTCGCTGGCCTTCTGGATGACCGGGCCGTCCATCACCGGGTCGGAGTACGGGATCTCCACCTCGATGACGTCGACACCGGCCTCAACCATCGCCGTCATGGCCGCGATGCTGCCCTCGACTGTCGGAAACCCCGCCGGCATGCAACCGACCAGCAGGGCTCGTCCGTCGGCCCGGGCCTTGTCGAAGGCCACCCCGATCCGGCTCATCTCAGCTCTCCTTGTCGAGGATGCCGAAGTAGTCCCCGGCGGTGTGCACGTCCTTGTCGCCCCGCCCGGAGAGGTTCACCACGATTGTGGGCTCCCGGCCCAGCTCGGCGGCGAGCTTCGGGGCCAGTGCGACGGTGCCGGCCAGCGCGTGCGAGCTCTCGATCGCCGGAATGATGCCCTCCGTACGGCAGAGCAACTGGAACGCGGCCATCGCCTCGTCGTCGGTGACCGGCAGGTAGTTGGCCCGGCCGGTGTCGTGCAGCCAGGCGTGCTCGGGCCCGACGCCGGGGTAGTCCAGCCCGGCGGAGATCGAGTGCGACTCCAGCGTCTGCCCGTCGGCGTCCTGCAGCACATACGTGCGGGCGCCGTGCAGCACCCCGGCGGACCCGCCGGTGATGCTGGCCGCGTGGCGGGTGGTGGTCACCCCGTCGCCGCCGGCCTCGAAGCCGTACAGCCGCACGTCCTCGTCGGGAACGAAGGCGTGGAAGATGCCCAGCGCGTTGGAGCCGCCGCCGACGCAGGCGGTGACCGCGTCCGGCAGCGCGCCGGTGAGGTCGAGGCACTGCTGACGGGCCTCGTCGCCGATGCCACGGACGAAGTCGCGGACCATAGCCGGGAACGGGTGCGGCCCCGCGGCGGTGCCGATCAGGTAGTGCGTCTGGTCGACGTTTGCCACCCAGTCGCGCATCGCCTCGTTCATCGCGTCCTTGAGGGTGCGCGAGCCGGTGGTGACCGGGACGACTGTGGCGCCGAGCATCCGCATCCGGGCCACGTTGAGGGCCTGCCGCTCGGTGTCGACCTCGCCCATGTAGACCACGCACTCCAGGTCGAACAGGGCGGCGGCGGTCGCGGTGGCCACGCCGTGCTGACCCGCCCCGGTCTCCGCGATCACCCGGGTCTTGCCCATCCGCCTGGTGAGCAGCGCCTGACCGAGCACGTTGCGCACCTTGTGCGCCCCGGTGTGGTTCAGGTCCTCCCGCTTGAGCAGCACCCGCGCGCCGATCTTCGCGGAGAACCGCCGGGCCTCGTAGAGCAGCGACGGCGTGCCCGCGTAGTCCCGCAGCAACGCGCCGAACTCGGCCCGGAAGGAATCGTCGGTCATCGCCGTGCGCCACGCCCCGTCGAGCTCGTCCAGCGCGGCCACCAGGGCCTCGGGCACGAACCGGCCGCCGAAGCGACCGAAGTGACCGGCGGAGTCGGGCTGCGGGCCGGCCACCGGGGCCAGCGCATCGGCGCTCATCGGAAATCCTCTCGGTGGGGCGTCACACCGGCGCGGGGTCAGCGCGCCGGTCGGGGCGTTGCCGGGTGATTACCGGCGTTGACCAGCTCTGCCACTGCCTCGCGGGGGCTCTTCTGCGTGACCAGGCCCTCGCCGACGAGGACCGCGTCGGCGCCCGCGGAGGCGTACCGGATCAGGTCGTGCGGCCCACGGACGCCCGATTCGGCGATCTTGACGACGCTGCTGGGCAGGCCGGGCGCGATCCGCTCGAACACCGACCGGTCGACCTCCAGGGTACGCAGGTCGCGGGCGTTCACCCCGATCACCTGCGCGCCGGCCTCCAGGGCACGGTCGGCCTCCTCCTCGTCGTGAACCTCGACGAGTGCCGTCATGCCCAGCGACTCGATCCGCTCCAACAGGCCCACCAGGGCGTTCTGTTCGAGCGCCGCGACGATCAGCAGGACCAGGTCGGCACCGTGGGCGCGCGCCTCGTGGACCTGGTAGCTGGAGACCACGAAGTCCTTGCGGAGTACCGGCACGGTGACCGCCGCCCGGACGGCCGCGAGGTCGTCGAGCGAGCCGCCGAACCAGCGCCCCTCGGTCAGCACGCTGATCGCCCGCGCCCCGCCCGCCGCGTAGTCGACGGCCAGATCGGCCGGATCGGCGATCTCGGCCAGCCGGCCCCTCGACGGCGAGGAACGCTTCACCTCGGCGATGACGGCCACACCGGGCTTACGCAGCGCCGCGTACGCGTCCAGCGGAGGCGGTGCCGCCGCGGCCAGTTCACGGATCCGCTCCAACGGAATCTGCTCCTGGCGGCGGGCGACATCCTCACGAACGCCGGCCAGGATCTCGTCGAGCACGCTAGCGGGCGCCGACTGACCGGCCTCGTCCCCCTCCGCGTGCCCATGCTCAGCAGTCACCATCGGACTCCCCTCTCCGGGTGTCATGGGCCGATGCTAGGGGCAGCCGACCGACGCCGGGAGGCCGGGGTATGGCGCTGCTCACGAAAACGCTTGCGGCATAATGGCCGACTTGCCGTGAACGGGATGTCACGCAACGCCACCTCCGCTTCCACGACGCCCTGGGTCGGGAGCCCGGCGACCCCGGTCGAACCGGGCCGACCCATCGATCATGCCATCGACAGCGACCGTCCGCCGCGCGACAACGACATCCGTCGATGCTGTGAGCGAACTCAAGGCCGAATGGCCCGTCCCAGGTCAGCACCGGGGCGAGACAGTTGACCGGGCGGTCACCCCGGCGAAACGTCAGCCGGTCAGCATCGTCCTCGGGCAGACTCGATGGCGCACCTGCCCGACCGTCGCCAACTTCTCGTGCGGGGTGACCATGAGCATTGTCGAGCCGAACCAGAGCATCGGGCTGACCACCATCTCGCGGACCGTCGCGTCACTCGCCGTGAGCGTCGTGCACACCCTGGAACGAGCCGTCGTCGGCGAGGACCGGATGCGCACCGCCCGCGGCAACGCCTGGGAGGCGGTCTGCGCCGACCGGGCCCGCGCCGACCGACGCGCCGAACTGGAGCGGTTGGTGGCCGAACTGGCCGCCGCCCGCGCCGCCGCGCGCCGCCAGCAGGAGCAGCGGGAGCACCAGCCCGTCGGCTGACACCCGCGCCCGAAGTCGGTGTGCACCTCACCGACCGACGACACCCTCTGCCCGTGACGACGCCGCCTGACCCGCCGGTCGGGCGGCGCGTCAGGTGGCCGTCGGATCCTCGCCCCGGTCCAACGCGTCCCACGCCTCGGTGGTCCGCCGCCCGGCCATCGGGCCGGGCGGCCCAGCCACCTCAGGCTCACTCTCCGTGACGGTTCGCGTCGGTCGTTCGTACCGGGCGCCCATCGCCGGCCAACCCCCGCCCCGCAACGCGGTCCACCCACCGCCCACCGCGGCCAGCAGACCGCCGAGCAGACAGAGCGCCGGCCACTGCCTGTTCACCACACCACCGAGGTCGGCGACCAGCCCGTACCCACCGCCGGCCGCCACCGCCAGGCCGAGCACCCCCAGCAGCACGCCCACCACCCGGCGCAGCCAGCCCCGGGTGGCCAACACCGCGCCGCCACCGGCCAACGCGACCAGAGCCAACGCCGGCAGCCACGGCAGCAGCGCCGCCCCACTACGGACATCACGCACCGGCGGCAACGGGGCCGGGCGCGCCGTCACCTCCACCGACCAACTCCGGGTCGCCGCCCACAGCGCCAGCGCCGCGCCAGCCAGACCGAACAGCACGGCGTACGTCAACTGACGCCGACCCGTCGCCACCCCGCCCTCCGGCCGCTCACCAACACCCACCCCGCTCACCGGGCCGACCTTACGTTCGCGACTGCGGGGCTCCGCTGCGCTGCACTCCTCGCGCTCACCGGAACCAGCCTTACGTTCGCGACTGCGGGGCTCCGCTGCGCTGCACTCCTCGCGCTCACCGGGCCGGCCTGAGAGTTTCGGCCGCGGCGATCGCCGCCAGCACTGCGGCGGCCTTCGCGCGGGTCTCCTGGTCCTCAGCGGCCGGATCCGAGTCGGCAACGACCCCCGCGCCCGCCTGCACGTACGCGCGGCCCTGACGGATCAGCGCGGTGCGGATGGCGATCGCCATGTCCAGGTCGCCGCCGAAGCCGAAGTAGCCGACAGTGCCGCCGTACACGCCACGCCGGACCGGCTCCAACTCCTCGATGATCTCCATGGCCCGCACCTTGGGAGCGCCCGACAGAGTGCCGGCCGGAAAGGTCGCGGCGAGCGCGTCGAACGCCGAACGATCGTCACGCAGCGTGCCGATCACAGTCGAGACGATGTGCATCACGTGGCTGTACCGCTCGATGGTGGCGAACTCGGGCACCTCCACGCTGCCCGGCTCGCAGACCCGACCCAGGTCGTTGCGGCCCAGGTCGACAAGCATCACGTGCTCGGCCCGTTCCTTCGGGTCGGCGAGCAGCTCGGCGGCCAGCGCCGCGTCGGCGGCCGGCGTGCCACCGCGCGGCCGCGTGCCGGCGATCGGGTGCAACAACGCCCGTCGCCGCCCGTCCGAGCCTGCGGTGACCTTCAGGTGCGCCTCCGGCGACGAGCCGACGATGTCGAACCCGTCGAAGCGCAGCAGGTACATGTACGGGCTGGGGTTGCTGGTGCGCAGCACCCGGTACACGTCCAGCGGATCGGCGTGCGTCGCCCGCTCGAAGCGCTGCGACAGCACGATCTGGAAGCACTCACCGGCCCGGATCGCCTCCTTTGCCGCCTCCACCGCCTTCGGATAGCCACCGTCGGGCGTACGGCAGAGGACCTCGCCGGCCGGCGGGCGCTCCACCGTGGAGATCATCGGCGGGATGGGTCGCGACAGCGCGGTGGTCATCGCGTCCAGCCGTCCCACCGCGTGGTGGTACGCGGCGGTGACCTGCTCGTCGCGGCCCGGGGTGTCCAGCGGCGGCAGCACCGCGTTGGCGACGAGGATCGCCGAGCCGTCGTAGTGGTCGAGCACCACCAGGTCGGTGGCGAGCATCATGCCCAGCTCCGGCACACCGAGGTCGTCCTCGGTCAGCTCCGGCAGCCGCTCGAAGCGACGCACCAGGTCGTACCCCAGGTAGCCGACCATGCCCCCGGTCAGCGGCGGCATCCCGCTGGCCTCGTCACCGACCGGACCGGCTAGCGCCGCGACGGTCTCCCGCAGCACCCGCACCGGGTCACCTTCGGTGGGCAGCCCGGCCGGCGGCTGGCCGAGCCAGGTCGCCACGCCGTCCCGCTCGACGAGCGTGGCGCTGCTGCGTACGCCGATGAACGAGTACCGCGACCAGGCCATGCCTGCGGAGCCGACGCCCTGCTCGGCCGATTCGAGCAGGAACGTGCCGGGCCCACCTGCCAGCTTGCGGTAGACGCCGACCGGGGTCTCCGCGTCGGCCAGCAGCCGGCGGATGACCGGCACCACCCGCCAGCGTGCCGCCAGCTCGGTGAAGGTGACCAGATCCGGGCTCACAGCGCCGTCGGTCATGGCTGAGCCTGCCTTTCGGTCGCGACCGCGCAGCCGCGCCGCACGCGCGTGGTCACAGCTCCTCCGGGCTGGTGACGGGCAGCTCGGTGAAGAAGCAGGTCCGCTGCCCGGTGTGGCAGGCGGCGCCCACCTGCTCCACGGTTACCAGCAGCGCGTCGCCGTCGCAGTCCAGGGCGACCGAGCGGACGTACTGGTGGTGCCCTGAGGTGGCGCCCTTGACCCAGTATTCGCGGCGGCTGCGTGACCAGTAGGTGGCCCGGCCGGTGGTGAGGGTGCGGTGCAGCGCCTCGTCGTCCATCCAGGCGACCATCAGCACATCGCCGGAGTCGTGGGCGCGGACCACCGCGGCGACGAGGCCGTCGGCGTTGCGGCGCAGCCGGGCCGCGATGGCCGGGTCGAGCTGGGTGGGCCGGGCCGGCACGGCAGCCGTCGGGCCGCTCGGATCGCTGGGTACGCCGGTCGCCGGCGCGTCAGGTACGGGCACAGTGACCCATTGTCCTGCACGCGGCGCGGACACTGGCGACGGCTCCCGCCCGGGGCCGACCGGCCGGGCGAGCTGGGCGACGTAGCGGTCCAGCCGGCCGTCGACCAGGGCGTCCGCCAGGTCGGTGCCGGTCACTTCGGCAATCTCCTCGGCGTACGGGCGGATCAACGGCAGGGTGCCGGCCACCAGCCGTACGGCGGCGGTCCAGAGTTGCCCGGTGGTGCCCGGGCGCAGCCCGAGGCAGAGCAGCATGTCGTCCCGGTAGCCGGGCGGGGCGACCGGCAGTTCCAGGGCCGCCGCGAACGCCGCGCGGCGGGAGGCCACCCGCACCGAGGGGTTCGCCGGGCGCAGCACCGACGGGCACAGCCGCGCCAGGTCGGCCACGGCGAGCCGGACACCGAGGCGGTCGGCGGCGGCCCGCGCGGCGGCGGCCTTGCCGAGCACGGCGATCAGTTCCTCCAGCCGGGGCGGTTCGGCGGGCTGGCAGAGCACCGGCAGGTCGATCCGGGGCCGCCAGTGCGGGTCGGCCCAGAGCAGCCGGGCCGGTGTGGTGACCGGAAGTCCGAACGCCCAGTCGGCCGGCTCGCCGAGCCGGTGCACCCAGGAGCGGACATCGCGGGCGGCCACCGAGACGTGGGTGACGCGGCCGGCAGTCTCGGCCAGGTACGCGCGGCGCGCCGCGTAGGGGGCGCCGCCGACGAGCACGTCGAGGTCGACGTCGCTGTGGGCGGTGGCGGTCCGGCGGGCGTGACTGCCGCGCAGCAGGATGCCGACGACCGGCCGGTCGGCGGCCTGCCGCAACCGTGCGGCCCAGTCCTCAAGGAACCCGCTGTGCGGTAACGGAGCGTGACCCACCGCGCCATCGTGCCGTACGTCCGTTCGGTGCGCAATGCCCGATGGCGGACCTGCTGTCCGGTCCGGAGCGTACTGCCCGTTCTTCCGTTGGGCGCGGTAGGCCGCATTGCGTGGGCTCGATATCTCATCTAGCGTTGAGTTCATCGGGTGTTGAATTTCATCGGAGGTACGGAATGACCGACGCGATAGCGGTCCGTGACCTGGTGGTCGACCGGGGCGGCCGGCGGGTGCTCGACGGCATCAGCTGCGCCGTTCCGCGCGGCGCCGTCACCGGGCTGCTCGGCCCCAGCGGCAGCGGCAAGACCACGTTCCTGCGCGCGGTGGTCGGCGTGCAGGTGGTCACGTCCGGGACGGTGACCGTGCTGGGCCAGCCGGCTGGCGCTCCCGCGCTGCGGCACCAGGTCGGCTACCTCACCCAGGCGCCGAGCGTCTACGCCGACCTGACCGTGCGCGAGAACGCCCGCTACTTCGCCGCCCTGCACGGACGCGGTCGCGCCGAGGCGGACCAGGCGGTCACCGATGTCGGGCTGGCCGCCGCGGCCACCCAACTCGTCGGCACCCTCTCCGGCGGCCAGCGCAGTCGGGCTTCCCTGGCCTGCGCCCTGGTCGGCGACCCGGAGCTTGTCATCCTCGACGAGCCGACAGTCGGCCAGGACCCGGTGCTGCGCGCCGACCTGTGGGCCCGGTTCCACGCGATGGCCGCCGCCGGCACCACCCTGCTGGTGTCCAGCCACGTGATGGACGAGGCGGCGCGCTGCGACCGGCTGCTGCTGATCCGCGCGGGACGGCTGATCGCCGACGACAGTCCGGCAGCCATCCGCGCGTCCGCCGGGGTGGACGACCTCGACGAGGCGTTCCTGCGGCTGATCCGCGCCGAGGAGGCCCGCTCCGGCCCGGCGGAAACCCTCGGCCGGACCTCGGGCACCGGACGGGAGGCGTCGTGAACCCGCGGATCCTGGCGGCCACCACCGGTCGCATCCTGCGCCAGCTCCGGCACGACCGGCGCACCATCGCGCTGCTCCTTGTGGTTCCGACCGCCCTGCTCACCCTCGTCTACTTCATGTACGTTGACCAGCCGACCCCGCCCGGGCAACCGTCCACGTTCGACCGGGTCGCGCTGGTGATGCTCGGCATCTTCCCCTTTGTGATCATGTTCCTGGTGACAAGCATCGCCATGCTCCGGGAACGTGCCTCCGGCACCCTGGAGCGCCTGCTCACCACCCCGCTGGGCAAGCTCGACCTGCTGTTCGGGTACGGCATCGCGTTCGGGCTGGCAGCTGCCGTGCAGGCCACGATCGCCGCCGCGGTGGCGTACTGGATCTTTGATCTGGAGACGGCCGGCAGCAGCGGTCTGGTGATCGGCATCGCGGTCGTCGACGCCGTGCTCGGTGTCGCCCTCGGCCTGCTCTGCAGCGCCTTCGCCCGCACCGAGTTCCAGGCAGTACAGTTCCTGCCGGTCGTGGTGATCCCCCAACTGCTGCTGTGCGGCCTGTTCGTGGCCCGTGACCAGATGGCCGGCTGGCTCCAGGCGCTCAGTAACGTCTTCCCCCTGTCGTACGCCGTCGAGGCGTTGCAGGAGGTCGGCGCGCACGCCGAACCGACCGGCACGATGTGGCGGGACGTGGCGGTGGTGCTCGGCGCGGTGGTGTTGGCGTTGGTGCTCGCGGCGGCCACCCTGCGCCGACGTACCGGCTGAGACCTGCGCGGCCGTGGTGCGGCTGCGCCTGTGGAAACAAACGAAGGGCGACGATGACGCGGCGAACCGGTCGGCGACCCGGCAACCCGGGCACCCGGGAGGCGATCCTCGACGCGGCGCGCACGGCGTTCGCCGAGCGTGGCTTCGACGTCGCCTCGATCCGTGCCATCGCCAGCGCGGCGGGGGTCGACCCGGCGCTTGTGCATCACTACTTCGGCAGCAAGGATCAGCTGTTCATCGCCGCGATGAACTTCCCGGTCGACCCCGGTCAACTGGTGCCGACGGTGCTCGCCGGCGACGAGGACGGCGTCGGCGAGCGGCTGGTGCGCAACTTCCTCGGCGTGTGGGACTCCCCGGCCGGCAGTGCCGCGCAGGCGCTGCTGCGCTCCGCCGTGAGCAACGAGTGGACCGCCCGCCTGCTGCGCGAATTCGTCACCACCCAGGTGCTGCGGCGGGTGCTGGAGCAGCTTGACGTCGACAGGGACGAGCTGCCGCTGCGCGGTTCCCTGGTGGCCACCCAGATGATCGGCCTGGCCCTGATGCGCCACGTCGTCCGGATGGAGCCGGTCGCCTCGGCGGACCCGGAGACCCTTGTCGCGGCCATCGGCCCGACCATCCAGCGGTACCTGACCGGGCCGCTGCCGACCCCGGCAGGTGGCGGCGGTCATGGGAAGCCCCCGGGCCCGCTGCCGGCGTAGACACCGAGCAGGAGTACGGGTACGGCCGGCCGGTCAGCGGGGCGGACGCGCCTCGGCCCGACGGCGCAACGTCGGAAGCAGCCCGTCCAGCTCGTCCGGGCCGTCCACCGGGCACGGGAAGGCCAACCGGATGCGACGCCGGGCGGCGGGACGGCCGAGGGCGACCACCAGGCCGTACCGGTCGATGCGCACCACGCGCGGCGGCCCGCCCGGTGTCTGCTCGGTCAATCCGAGCTGCTGACGCAGGTAGTCGGTCACCTCGGCGGCGTCACGGTCGGCGAGGTCGGCCAGGAGCAGGGCCTCCACCGGGTGCACCGGGTCCGGTTCCGCCTCGGCGTATTCCCCCGGGTCGATCCGCCGTACGACGCCCGCCTGCTCCCAGCGGACCTCGGCCACCTCGAAGCGGAACAGCCGGAACCGGGTCCCCACGTCGAGCAGGTCACCTGTCGGCTCGACAGCGGCGAAGTCGACAGCCGCGCGGCGCGCCTCGTCGCCGTGCAGTTCACCGGCCCAACCGGACACCCATGCCCGACCCAACCCCGGAGCGCCGGCCGCCGGTGGCAGGTCGAGCACGTCGAGGACCACTGCGACCTCGGCGCTTCCGCCGTCAGGCTGCAACGCGGCGGCGAGGTGGCTGGCAACCGGCACCAGCAGCAGTACCCGCCCGTCCGGGTCGGTCACGTGCCGGGCGTGGTGCGGGCCCGGTCGGTGGGCCAGGTGGATGAGACCGGGCAGCCGACCGGCGACGAGAGTACGCACGGTCTCGGCAGGGCTGGGCCGCATAGGGAGACCCCCTTCGGAGGTTAGGCTTACCTAACCCGGAGCGTAGAGCACCCAGCCCACCACGTCCACCTACGCCTCCGCTACCGGGTCTGCTCCAGCCAGGACGCGTACAGCAGGCCGTAGACCGACTCGGCATCCCGGACCAACTCGTCATGCGCGCCGCGCTGCACGATCCGCCCCCGGTCCACCACGATCACCTCGTCGGCAGCCTGCGCCGTGGAGAGCCGGTGCGCGATCGCGAGCGTCGTACGACCCCGCGTCACGGCGTCCAACGTCCGTTGCAGACGCACCTCCGTCGCCGGGTCCACAGCGCTCGTCGCCTCGTCGAGCACCAGCAGATCCGGATCCGCCACGTACGCCCGCGCCAACGCCACCAACTGCCGCTCCCCCACGCTGAGCGCCTCACCACGCTCACCGACCGGAGTGTCCAGGCCCGCCGGCAGACCGTCCAGCCAGTCCGCCAGGCCCAACTCGGTGAACGCCGCAGCGAGCTGCTCGTCGGTCAACTCCGGCCGAGCGAACCGGACATTTTCCCCCACCGTCGCGTCGAAGAGGAACCCGTCCTGCGGCACCATCACCACCCGGGATCGCAGCGAGTCGAACCGGACCTCCGACAGCGGCACCCCGGACAGCAGCACCGCCCCGGCCGACGGGTCCATCAGACGCGTCAGCAGCTTCGCGAACGTCGTCTTGCCGCTGCCGGTCTCACCCACCACCGCCACGCGACTCTTCGCAGCGATCTCCAGATCGATGTCGTGCAGCACCGGCGGGCCACCCGGATAGGCGAACCGCACCCCGGCGAACCGGATGTCCAACGGGCCGCCCGGCAGATCCCGACCCTGCTCCCCCGGGTCGGCCACGTCCGGAGCGACGTCCAGCACGTCCAACACCCGCCGCCAACCAGCGATCGCGTTCTGCGCCTCGTTCAACACCTCGGTGGCGATCTGCACCGGCTGGATGAACAACGTCACCAGGAACAGGAACGCCGTCAACTGGCCGATCGACAGCGTGCCGTCCACACCCAGCGTCACCCCGAGCACCACAACGCCGGCCAACGCCACACCGGCCGCCAACTCACCCACCGAGCTGCCCACGATGCTGATCCGGATCGCCCGCTGCTGCGCCACACGCTGACTGTCGATCGCGTCGTCCAACCGCCGCGCCGTACGCCCCGCGATGCCGTACGCCCGGATCACCGGCGCGCCCACCACACTCTCGCCGATCGCGCCCAGCAACGTGCCGGTGCGCTGACGCACCATCGCGTACGCCGCACCGAGGCGGCGCTGCAACTGCCGGATGATGAACACCGCAGGCAGGAACGCCACCAACACCACAACCGTCAACTGCCAGGAGTACGCAAGCATGACGGCCGTCGTCACCACCAGCTGACCCAGGTTGACGAGCAGGATCACCCCGCCCCACTGGAGGAACTGGGTGATCTGGTCGACGTCGCTCGTCACCCGGGACACCAGCGAACCGCGCCGCTCCGACTGCTGGTGCAGCATCGACAGGTCGTGCACGTGCCGGAACGCCCGCGTCCGCACGTTCGCCAACGCCGTCTCGCTGACAGTGAACAGCCGCCGCATCATCAGGTAACCGCAGAGCGTGGTGACCGTGAGGATCGCCGCGGTGATCGCCACCACCGACCAGATCACGGTCAGGTTCAAACCACCGACGATGCCCCGGTCGATGCCCTGCTGCACGGCGACCGGCACAGCCACCCGACCCACCATGTAGACCAACGCCAGGGCCAGCGTGCCAGCCAACCCCGTCCGCAGCTCCGGAGACAGCGCCAGGCCACGCCGCAGCGTCTGCCAGGTCGTCTCCGACTTCGCCGCCCGCTCATCCGTCTGCGCAGTCACCGGGCCGACCTTTCGTTCGCGACTGCGGGGCTCCGCTTCGCTGCACTCCTCGCGCTCACCGGGGCCGACCTTTCGTTCGCGACTGCGGGGCTCCGCTTCGCTGCACTCCTCGCACTCACCGGGTCGACCTCTCGTTTTCGATCTCCAAGCCCGACGGCAGCGGCGCCACCTCGTCGTACGTGCGCTCCTGCGCCCGTTCGACCTCCGCCTGCTCGTACGCGGTCACCAGATCCGCGTACCCGGGGACCGTGGCCAGCAACTCGGTGTGCGTGCCCCGGGCCACCACCCGGCCCTGCTCGACGTAGATCACCTCGTCGGCCAGCGCGATGGTCGCCCGGCGGTACGCGACGACAAGGATCGACGCCACCGCCGCTCCCGGCTCACCCGCCGACGAGCGCAGACCCGCCAGGATTGCCGCCTCCACCCGGGGATCCACGGCGCTCGTCGCGTCGTCGAGCACCAGCAGACGCGGGCTCCCCGCCAGCGCGCGGGCAAGCGTGAGCCGCTGTCGCTGCCCGCCGGACAGCGAGGTGCCGCGCTCGCCGACCATTGTGTCGAGGCCTTCGGGCAGCGCCGCGACGAAACCGTCCGCCTCGGCCAGCCGCAGCGCCGCCCAGACCACCTCGTCGTCGATGCCCGGCCGGTCGAGGGCGATGTTGGCCCGTACGGTGTCGTCGAAGACGAACGGCACCTGCGCCACCAGGGCGACAGTGCTCGCCAGCGAGGCGGCGGTCAGGTCCCGCACGTCCACACCGTCCAGCTGCACCGTGCCGGAGTCCGGGTCGACAAGGCGCACCGCAAGCGAGGCGATTGTGGACTTACCGGAGCCGGTGGGCCCCACCAGGGCCACAGTGCGGCCGGCGGGCACTGTGAAGCCGACAGCGCCGAGCACCTTCGCGCCGGTCTGGTGCGCCTCCGCCGGCGGGTACGAGAAGTGCACGTCCGTGAAGGTGAGCGTGGCCGGGCCGGAGGTTGCCGGATCGAGCACGCGGGACCCGTACGGCATCTCGCCGGTGGCGTCGAGCACCCGGCGGACCCGGTCCCAGCCGGCGACGCTGCGCGGCAGTTCGGCAAGCACCCAGCCGATGGCCCGCACCGGGAACGCCAGCACCGTGAAGAGGAAGGCAACGCTCACCAACTCGGTCACACTGATTGCGCCCTGGCGCAGCCGGAACGCCCCGACCACCAGCACCGCCAGGGTGCCGAGGCTGGGCAGTGTCTCCAGCAGCGGGTCGAAGACACCCCGCAGGCGGCCGACCGCGATCAGCGCGTCCCGCAGCTCTCCGGCCCGACCGGCGAACCGGGTGGTCTCCTGCGCCTCGCGGCCCATCGTCTTGACCACAAGCGCGCCGTCGAAGCTCTCGTGGGCGATCTCGCTGACCTCGGCGCGCAGCCGCTGCGCCCGGGCCTGCCGGGGCGCCATCCGGCGTGAATAGACCACGTTGAGCGCGAACAGCGCGGGAAAGACCGCGAGGCCGACCAGGGCGAGCGCCCAGTCGGTGGCGAACAGCGAGACGATCGCGCCGACAAGCATCACCAACGTGCCGACGGCGAACGGCAGTGGCGCGATCGGATACCAGGCCGCCTCCACATCGGAGTTGGCGTTGGACAGCAGGGTGCCTGTGGCGTTGCGGTGGTGCCACGACAGCGGCAGGTCAAGGTACCGGCGGGTGACCCGCCGGCGGTAGGCGGCCTGAAGCCGGTACTGCATGTAACCGGCGCCGAGCCGACGCCCGAAGATCCCCACCACCCGCAGCACGCTGATGCCGAAGAGCGCCACAGCGGCCAGCGCCAGCGTGCCGGCCGCCACCTCGCCGCGGGCGATGGCCGGCACCACCACGTCACCGACAACCGCGCCCACCACGAACGCGCTGGCGATGACCATCCCGCCGAACAGCACGCTGCCGAGCACGGCCACCGCGAAAATGCGTGGCTGTTCCCGGATGGCCTGCCGGAGGACTCCGAGCCCCCGGCCGAGTACGTCCCGACTTGTTCCGCTCGCCACGCTCTCCCCCGCCGTAAGCCACAATTATCTCCCTCATCCTTACCGGTAGCCACCGACACCGACGACCCGGACCGGATATGTCGACAGTCACGCACCGGACGGCGCACCAGGCGCTGAGCTGCTCGACGGGCGGTGCACGGCATCCGGGCCTACGATCGGGCCATGCCGCGATACGCCCGAGCCGAGCGCCAGTCGCTGGCCGATCTCCTACTGGCCCTCGGGCCGGACGCGCCGACGATCAACGAGGGCTGGGCGACCCGTGACCTCGCCGCGCACCTGGTGCTGCGTGAGCGCCGACCGGACGCGGCCGGCGGACTCCTGCTGCCGCCGCTTCGCGCGTACGCCGAGCGGGTCCGCCTCCAGATCGCGGCCCGGCCCTACCCGGAACTGGTGGCGCAGGTGCGCCGACCGCCGGTGTGGAGCCCGGTCAGCAACCCGTTGACAGACGAGCTGGTGAACACGGTGGAGTTCTTCATCCACCACGAGGACGTCCGGCGGGCGGCGCCGGGATGGCAGCCGCGAGAGTTGTCCAACGGCCTGGAGGCAACGCTCTGGAAGCGGGCCGCCCCACTTGCCCGCATGAGGCTGCGCCGTTTCCCCGCCGACCTGTACGTCCAGGCGCCCGGCTACGGCGAGATCTCCACCGGCCGCGGTGGCGAGCCGCTGCGGTTGGTGGGCGCTCCGGGCGAGCTGACGCTGTTCCTCTCCGGCCGGCAGCGGGTGGCCCGGGTTCAGCTGGACGGGCCTGCGGCGTCGGCGCAGCAACTGCGCAACGCCAGCCTGGGCATGTGACCGTCTGTACTGAATCGGTCACGAAACTTCCACGGAATTGCGCACGCGGGAGCGATGCGGAACGATACCTCCTCCCGTACGCTTCAGCGCGCCGTTCCGCGCCGGGGCGGCATGAAGTGGGGGCGGAGCATGCGCAGTTTCGCGATTTCGGCGCTACGGGAACCTTCCTTTGTGGGAGGGCGCCATAAGGCCACAGATCGGGTGGCGGTCGAGAGCGTCAAGTGGGCGCGAACGTTCGGGCTGGTCGATTCCGGACATCGGGTTAACCGATTGCAACAGGCGGATGCCGCCGGCCTAGCCGGCCGGGCCTGCCCAGACGGACCAGTGGAGGGAGTCCGACTACTCACCGACCTGATCTCCTGGCTCTTCGTCATGGATGACGCCTGCGACGAGGACGGTCTCGGGACCGACCCTGGCCGCTTGGCGCCGGCCATCGGGGCACTCCTCGACGTGCTGGACCAGTGCGGCGATCCGGCCGCACGACCGCCGACCGAGGCCGGCGCGCTGGGCGCGGCACTGCACGACCTGTGCCGCCGGACCCGGGCGCAGGGCCGCTCGGCGCTGCTGCTGCGGTTCGTCAGCCAGTTGCGGGAGTATCTGCTGGCGCTGCTCTGGGAGGCGACCAACCGGGAACGCCAACGGGTCCCGGGGGTCACCGAGTACGTCCAGCTGCGGCGTCACATCGGCGGCGTCCACCCCTGCCTCACCCTGACCGACCTGGCGTCGGGTCGACCGCCGGGGCCGACACGACGTGCCGATCCGGCGCTGACCGCCCTGGATCTGCTGGCCGTGGACCTGATCTGCTGGTGCAACGACCTGTTCTCCTACGGCAAGGAGAGCCGGGCAGACCCGGACGCGCACAATCTGGTGACCGTGATCGCCCAGGAGGGCGGCCTGGACGAGGCGGACGCGTTACGGGCCGCCGCGGACCGCTTCAACCGAGGGCTGGCGGCGTACCTGGACGCGGAGGAGGCGCTGCTGGCCAGCGGTGACGACGCACTGCACGAGCCGCTCGCCTCCCGACGCAACTGGGTTCGTGCCACCTACGACTGGTCAGTCATGGCTGCCCGGTACGCCTGATCGTCGGTACCGGTTGGTGGGACGGGGACAGCCGGATGATCTCCAGGGCTAGCCGATGCCTGGTGAGAGGCAATACTCTTCGGTAACCGTTATGACGTGACGCCCGTCACGCCACCACCCCCGAAGGCGGCTACAGCGATGGCTCTCGATGTACCGTACCGCTCCATCCCGGACATGTTCCTCAAGCGCGTGGCAGCGACCCCCGACCGCCACGCCTTCGCGTCCCCACTGCCCGACGACTCGGGCCCGAACTGGCTGACCTGGGAGCAGGTCGGTCAGCGCGCCAAGGCGGTCGCCGCCGGCCTGCACGCGCTCGGCGTCGGCCAGGAGGATCCGGTCGCGATCCTCGCCAACACCCGGCTCGACTGGGTGATCGCCGACCTCGGCATCATGTGTGCCGGCGGGGCGACCACCACCGTCTATCCGACCACCGAGCCGGGAGACGCGACGTTCATCATCGCGGACTCCGGCTCGCGGGTGCTCTTCGCGGAGAACCCCGCCCAGGCGGCCAAGATCGCGGGTGCTGACCTGCCCGCACTGACCCACGTCGTGCTCTTCGACGGTGCCGCCGACCCCGCCGCTGCGGTGCCGCAGCTCACCCTCGCCGAGTTGGAGCAGCGCGGCGAAGCCGCGTTGGCCGCCGAGCCGGATCTGATCGACATGCTGGTGGCCGGCATCGGCCCGGACCACCTGGCCACCCTGATCTACACCTCCGGCACCACAGGTCAACCCAAGGGCGTCGAGCTGCTGCACGGCGGCTGGTGCTGGGAGGCCGTGGCACAGGCCGAGGTCGGGCTGCTGCGCGACGACGACCTCCAGTACCTGTGGCTGCCACTGGCCCACTCGTTCGGCAAGACCCTGCTCTGCGGCGCCATCCACGTCGGGCTGCCCACCTACGTCGACGGGCGGGTGGACAAGCTGGTCGACCTGTTGGCGGTGATCCGCCCGACGCTGATGTGCGGCGCTCCCCGGGTGTTCGAGAAGGTCTACAACAAGGCGGTGACCACCGCGCAGGGCGCCGGCGGCGCGAAGGCGAAGATCTTCGCCTGGGGCGTCCGGGTCGGCAAGGAGAAGGTGGCCCTGGAGCAGGCCGGCAAGCCGGTGCCCGGCGGGCTCAAGCTGCGCTACGGGCTGGCCGAGAAGCTGGTGTTCAGCAAGCTCCAGGCCCGCCTGGGCGGCCGGATGCGTGTGCTCGTCTCCGGTGCCGCTCCGCTCAGCCCGGAGATCGCCACCTTCTTCGCCGCCGCAAACCTGCCGATCTCCGAGGGCTACGGCCTGACCGAGACCAGCGCCGGCAACTTCGTCAACCCGCCGTCGGGGCTGCGGATCGGCACTGTCGGCCGGGCGATGGGCGACCTGGAGTGCCGGATCGACACCGACGGCGAGATCCTGGTGCGCGGTCGGCCGGTGATGCGGGGCTACCACAACCTGCCGGAGGAGACCGCCGCCGCGTTCACCGAGGACGGCTTCTTCCGTACCGGCGACATCGGCACCCTCGACGAGCAGGGCTACCTGCAGATCACCGACCGCAAGAAGGACCTGGTCAAGACCTCGGGCGGCAAGTACATCGCGCCGTCGCACATCGAGGGCATGTTCAAGGCGATCTGCCCGTACACCTCGCAGGCGGTCGTCGTCGGCCAGGCCCGCAACTTCTGCACGATGCTCGTCACGCTGGACCCGGACGCGATCCAGGGCTGGGTCGCCGGCGGCCCGCTGGAGGGCCGCAGCTACACCGAGATCGTGACCTCGCAGGAGGCACAGACGATGGTCGAGGAGTACGTCGCCCAGCTCAACGCGAAGCTCAACCGCTGGGAGACGATCAAGAAGGTGGCGATCCTGCCGCGTGACCTGACAATCGAGGACGGCGAGATCACCCCGTCGTTGAAGATCAAGCGTCGTGGAGTGGAGAGCAACTTCTCCGCCGAGATCGACAAGATGTACGCCGGCACCCTCGCCGAGCTGTGAGTCGACCGTCGGTGGCGCCGTACCCACTCGGGTGCGGCGCCATCGGCGTCTCAGCCGGCACGGCATCACCGGCGTCTCGGCCGGCACGGGCGGTAGGCGGGCTCAGGCGATGACGGCCGGCTCCCGCCAGCGTTGCCGGCCAGCGCGGTCAAGGTCGTAGCGGACCGCGGCGATCCGCCCCACGGCCTCCACGAGGTCGGCGGCGGGCAGTGTGAACGGCAGCCGCAGGAACCGTTCCAACGTGCCGTCGAGACCGAACCGGGGGCCCGGCGCCAACCGGACTCCGACCTCCTCGGCGGCCCGGGCCAGCGCGCTGGAGACCGGGCCGTCCAGCTCGGCCCACAACGTCACGCCGCCGCGCGGAACGTTCACCCGCCAGTCCGGCAGCCGGTGCGCCAGCGCGCCGAGCAACGCGTCGCGCTGGGCGGCGAGCTGGACCCGACGGTCCGCGACGATTGCCGCCGCGTCGGCGAGCAGGTGTACGGCGACCAGTTGGTCGAGCACCGGGCTGGACATGTCCACGCCGACCCGGACGGCGGCCAGTCGCTGCACCTGCGGGGCGGAGGCGCGGACCCAGCCGATCCGTAGACCACCCCAGTACGGCTTGCTCATCCCGCCGATGCTGACCACCCGGGAGTGCCTGTCGAACGCTGCCATCGGCGGGGGCAGCTCGGTGCCGTCCAACGGCAAATCCACGAAGGACTCGTCGACGATCAGGTCGGTGCCGACGGCGTGGGCGGCGGACACCACCTGTTCGCGTAGCGCGGACGGCATCAGATGCCCGGTCGGGTTCTGGAACTCCGGGATCAGGTAGGCCAGCTTGGGCCGGGTCTGCCGCAGGCTGCCCAGCAGCAGGTCGGCCTCCCAACCGCCGGCGTCGAGGGACAGCCCGTGGGTGGTGATCCGGGCTCGCCGGCCGGACAGGGCGGCGAGCGCGTTGGGGTAGGTCGGTGACTCGACGAGCACGCTCCCGCCGGGCGGCAGGGCGAGCCGCAGCACCAGGTCCAGGGCGTGCTGGGTGCCGCTGGTGACCATGATCTGGTCGGCCGAGGTGGGCAGGCCCCGGGCGGTGTAGCCGTCGGCCACCGCCTCGCGCAGCTCGATGATCCCGGTGGGGTGGTAGCCGGCGCCGCCCAGGTAGCGGGGCAGGTCCTCGGTGGCGGCGCGGGCCGCGCCGAGCAGCTGCGGCGGGGCGGCGAGCGCGGCGACACCGAGGTCGATCATCTCCCGGTCGTCCACCGGAGTCCACAGCCCGGTGCTCGCGACGCGGTGGTTGGCGGGCAGCATCGTCCAGCTGCCGGCGCCCCGACGGCTGGCAAGGTGCCCGGTCTCGCGTAACTCCCGGTACGCGGCGGTGACAGTGGTACGGCTGATCCGCAGCGCCTCGGCAAGCTCCCGTTCGGCAGGGAGGCGGACGCCCAGCGGCAGTCGGGCGTCGGCGAGCAGACCACGTACGGCACCGGCCAGAGCGGCGTAGTCGGGGCTGCGGCGGCGGCCCGGCAGGGCGTGCCACTGACCGAGCAGTCGGGCCAATTGGATGCCTCGCACCTGACCTGACATGGCCACTCCTCGAATATTGGCCTCTTTCGCCGGGGGGATTGGCACCTAGGGTGGCATGCATGGCACTGATTGGCAATCTGCGGCATCAGCCGGTGCGGCGGCTCACCCAGCTCTACACAGGGCTCGTCCTGTACGGGGTCAGCATGGCCCTGATGATCCGCTCCGGCCTGGGCCTCAACCCCTGGGACGTGTTCCACCAGGGGCTGTCCGAGCTGACCGGGCTCTCCTTCGGCACTGTCACAATCATCGTCGGTGCCCTGGTGCTGCTGCTCTGGATCCCGCTGCGGCAGCGACCCGGCCTGGGCACGGTCAGCAACGTGGTGGTGATCGGCCTCGTCGTGGATGCCACATTGGCCCTGATGCCGGACGGTGGACCGCTGGCCTTGCGGATCGCGCTGCTGATCACCGGGATCGTCGGCAACGGCGCCGCGACCGCCCTCTACCTCGGTGCCCACCTGGGCCCTGGCCCCCGCGACGGGCTGATGACCGGAATGGTGGCCCGCCGGCCCGGTTGGTCGGTACGGCTGGTGCGCACCGTCATCGAGGTCACGGTGCTCGCGCTGGGGTGGCTGCTCGGCGGCACTGTCGGCGTGGGCACCGTCGCGTACGCGCTGGCCATCGGGCCGCTGGCGCAACTGTTCATCCCGCTGTTCGCGGTCCCCGCGCCGGTTCGGCCAGGTGTCACGCGGACCGCTACCGAAGGTGTCGAACCAGTCGCGCCGGCTGGCTGAGCCTCACCGACGGTCACGGGCCGGCACGCAACGGTGGTGTAATAGCGCACTATCGAGGGTAGGTGTTCCCTTCCGCGACGCTCGCCGTCATCATCTCTGCATGGGGGAGAACGGTTGGCGTTGGTCGGACGCCTGGATCTTCGTGTCGCTGGTGATCGCGAGCGGGGCCGGGCGGCACCGTCGGTCGGCGACCAGCCGCCGGCCCGAGGGCGTCCGGCTGGCCGACGTGCTGTCCACAGCCGATCACCTCAACCGGGCGATCCCCGAGCGGCACGAGGTGGAGGCCGCCGTCCAGCGGCTTGTGGGCTCCGGGCTGGTTACCGTCGCCGACGGCTGGTTCCGGATCACCGCCGAGGGCGAGCAGCTCTGGCGTTCCCGGCCGCGCGCCGGGGTGGCGACAATGGTGGACACCGTGCAGGGTGTGCTGAGCCGCCGGCGCGCGCCCGGTCACGCCGACTGGAGCCTGGACGAGGCCGATCACGCGGCGGCCGTGCAGGAGTACGCCGTCCGCTCGATCCCCACGCCCCGCCGGTCACCGGAGGGACACACCGGCGGCCACTGACCGGGCTCAGCGCACCGGGTGACCGCTGCGGCGCAGCGCGTCCTTGACCTCGCCCACGGTCAGCTCACCGAAGTGGAAGACACTGGCGGCGAGCACCGCGTCCGCACCGGCTCCGATCGCCGGCGCGAAGTGCGCCACCTCACCGGCGCCGCCACTGGCCACCACCGGTACGTCCACAACGGCCCGCACCGCGGCGATCAGTTCCAGGTCGAAGCCCGCCTTGGTGCCGTCGGCGTCCATCGAGTTGAGCAGGATCTCCCCCGCGCCCAGCTCGGCGCCCCGCCGCGCCCAGTCCACAGCGTCGACGCCGGTGCCGCGTCGACCGCCGTGCGTGGTGACCTCGAAGCCGCTGGGCGTGCCGCCGGCCGGAGCGCGGCGCACGTCAAGGGAGAGCACGAGCACCTGCCGGCCGAACCGGTCGGCGATCTCGGCGATCAGCTCCGGTCGGGCGATGGCGGCGGTGTTCACGCCGACCTTGTCGGCGCCCGCGCGCAGCAGCGTGTCGACGTCGGCGACCTGCCGGACCCCGCCACCCACAGTCAGCGGGATGAAGACCGACTCGGCGGTGCGGCGGACCACGTCGAGCATGGTGCCCCGGTCGCTGGAGGACGCCGTGACGTCGAGGAAGGTCAGCTCGTCCGCGCCGGCCCGGTCGTAGGCGGCAGCCAACTCCACAGGGTCACCAGCATCGCGCAGGTCGAGGAAGTTGACCCCCTTGACCACCCGTCCGGCGTCCACGTCCAGACACGGGATCACCCGTACCGCCACCGTCATGTCGCCAGCCTATCCTCCGCCCGCGCGACGGCGGCCGGCCCATTCGGGCCGACCGCCGTGAAGAGGTCCCTGTCACAGACGAACGAGCATCTTGCCGAGGTTCTCCCCCCGCAGCAGGCCGAGGAACGCGGCTGGGGCGTTGTCGATGCCGTCGATGATCGTCTCGTCGTAGGAGAGCTGGCCCTCACGCAGCCAGCCCGCTACGTCGCGGACGAACTCCTCGCGCAGGTGGCCGTGATCGTTCACCAGAAAGCCGCGCAGGGTGAGCCGCTTGCCGATGACCATCGCCAGGTTGCGCGGCGCGGCCGGCGGCTCGGTGTCGTTGTACTGCGCGATCATGCCGCAGATGGCGACCCGACCGTGCAGGTTCATCGCCGAGATCGCCGCCTCCAGGTGGTCGCCACCGACGTTGTCGAAGTAGACGTCGATGCCGTCCGGGGCGGCCTCGCGCAGCGATTCGCGGACCGGCCCGTCGTGGTAGTCGAACGCGGCGTCGAAGCCCAGCGCCTTCAGCCGCTGCACCTTGGCGGCCGTACCGGCACTGCCGACCACCCGGCCGGCGCCCTTGAGCTTGGCGATCTGCCCGACCAGACTGCCCACCGAACCGGCCGCGGCGGAGACGAAGACCGTCTCGCCGGGCTTCATCGCCGCGACCTCCAGCAGACCGGCGTACGCGGTCAGGCCGGTCATGCCCAGCACCCCGAGGTACGCACTGACGGGTGCGAGGCTCGGGTCGACCTTGCGGGCGGATCTGGCGCCGAGCACTGCGTACTCCCGCCAGCCCAGGTTGTGCAGGACGGTGTCGCCGACGGCGACGTCGGGCGTCTCGCTGGCCACCACCTCGCCGATCGCGCCGCCGTCGAGTGGCGCGTCGAGGGCGAACGGCGGCACGTACGACTTGACGTCGTTCATCCGTCCCCGCATGTACGGGTCGACGGACATGTACTGGTTGCGGACCACGATCTGGCCCGGGCCGGGCGTCGGCACGTCGGTCTCGACGAGCCGGAAGGTGTCCTCGGTGGGCCAGCCCGCAGGGCGGCTGGCCAGGTGGACCTCGCGGTTGGTGGTCATCAGGTGGGGGTCCTCTCGTCCGCGATCGGGGCCAGGAGATCTGCGGACGTCACGCGGCCAGGGTCTCGCGGACGGTAAGCGTGACGTCGATGTTGCCGCGGGTGGCGTTGGAGTAGGGGCAGACCTGGTGGGCCTGCTCGACGATCTGCTCGGCGGTCTCGCGGCCGACGGCGGGCAGGTCGACGAGGAGCTGCACGGTGAGCCCGAACCCGCCGCTGCCGTTGGGGCCGATGCCGACCTCGGCGTCGACGACCGAGCCGTTCACGTCGGCCTTGGCCCGGCGGGCCACCACCCGCAGGGCGCTGTGGAAGCAGGCCGCGTAGCCGGCGGCGAAGAGCTGCTCGGGGTTGGCGGCGCCACCGGCGCCACCCATCTCCTTCGGCACGGCCAGGTCGAGCGCCAGCGTGCCGTCGGAGGTCTCGACGTGGCCGTCGCGGCCGTCGCCCTTGGCGGTTGCCGACGCGGTGTAGAGAACCTGCATGAGAGTCACTGCTCCTTCTGTCGGTGGATGGTGTCGGTGACCCGGGTGAGGGTGTCGCGCAACGCCACGAGCTCACCGAGGCTCAGCCCGGTGGCCTGCGCGACCCGCAGCGGTACGTCGCAGAGCTGCTCCCGCAGCGCCCTGCCCTGCTCGGTGAGGCCCACCTCGACCCGTCGCTCGTCGCGCGCCGACCGCCGCCGTGCCACCAGGCCCGCCGTCTCCAACCGCTTGAGCAGCGGGGAGAGCGTGCCGGAGTCGAGCCGCAGCTCGGTGCCGAGCTCGGAGACTGTGGGTGCGTCGTCGGGGCGTTCCCAGAGCACCAGCAGCACCAGGTACTGCGGGTAGGTGAGCCCGAACTCGTCGAGGATCGGCCGGTAGACGTCGGTGAGGGCGCGCGACGCGGCGTAGAGCGCGAAGCACACCTGTCGGCGTAACAGCAGATCATCGGTCACCACCGCACCGTAGCCCACAATTAAGTTGTGCACAACCGATCTGCCTGCGGGCGGGCCACGACAATCACCCCTGGGCTGGCCCCGGCGGTCACCGCCGGGGCCCGACCTCAGCTGTCGCCGAGGTACGCCTCCAGCTCCACCTCGACCAGGTGCTCCGGATCCAGCAGAGCGGCCACCACCACAAGCGTGGCGGCCGGCCGGACCGCTCCGAACACCGCATTGTGCGCCCGGCCCACCTCGTCGGCGTGCAGCCGATCGATCACGTACATCCGGGTACGGACCACGTCACCCGGCTCCGCACCCACCTCGGCGAGCGCCGCCAACCCGATCCGCAACGCCTGCGCGGTCTGCGCGGCGGCGTCACCAACGTGGACCACCCGACCGTCCACCGTCGCCGTGCAGCCCGCCGTCCAGGCGAACTGCCCGGCCCGGACCACCCGCGAGTAGCCGTACCGCTGCTCCCACGGGCCGCCCGAGCCCAGCCTGGTGGTCGTCACGCCTCGGCCAGCGTCCGCAGCGCCTCAGCCACCGTGAACGCGCCCGCGTAGAGCGCCTTACCGGCGATCACACCCTCCACACCGATCGACTCCAGGCCGGCCAGCGCCCGCAGGTCATCCAACGTGGACACCCCACCCGAGGCGATCACCGGCCGGTCGGTACGCGCGCACACCTCGCGCAGCAGATCCAGGTTCGGCCCACGCATCGTGCCGTCCTTGGTGATGTCGGTGACCACGTAGCGGGTCGCGCCCGCCTTGTCCAACCGCTCCAGCACCTCGTACAGGTCACCGCCGTCACGGGTCCAGCCCCGCGCCGACAGGGTGTGACCGCGCACGTCCAACCCGATGGCGACCCGATCGCCGTACTCCGCGACCACCCGGTCACACCACACCGGATCCTCCAGGGCGGCCGTGCCGATGTTCACCCGCGCCGCCCCCGTGCCCAGCGCCGCGCGCAACGACTCGTCGTCACGGATACCACCGGACAACTCCACCTTCACGTCCAACTGACGCACCACCTCGGCCAGCAGGTGGGCGTTCGTACCCCGGCCGAACGCCGCGTCCAGGTCGACGAGGTGGATCCACTCGGCGCCGTCGCGCTGCCACGCCAGGGCCGCGTCCAACGGCTCGCCGTAGATGCTCTCGCTGTCGGCGGCGCCCTGCACGAGCCGGACAGCCCGGCCGTCGGCGACATCCACGGCAGGTAACAGGGTGAGGCTCACGTCTTCTCCTCGATCAGGTACGGCGGTCCAAGGCGATCACCACGATCGCCGGCAGTACGAGCAGCAACAACACGATCAGCGCGATACGCAACGCCAGATCGTCGACGAACGTCCAGATCATGACCACGGCCGCCCCGGTGAGCAGCACGATCGCCGCCCGCTCACCCCGCGAGTGCCGGGCCAGCCGACCCGAGCGACCCCACCGCACCTTCGGCGTCAACCGGCGGACCACCGCGCGGCGACGCTGCCGGCGGGCCACCCGGCGCTGCCGGACCGCCCGCTCCCGGGCCAGCACAGCCTCCCGCTCCGCCCGCCGACGGGCCCGCTCCCGGCTCACCGCGCCACCCCCGCGCCCGTGCCACGGCCGCGCAGGCCCGGCCGCGCCCGGCGGCGCCGACGCTCAGTCACCGCTGGGCAGCGTGGCGAGCCAGTTGCGCAGCAGCGCGGCACCGGTGTCGGCGGACTTCTCCGGATGGAACTGGGCAGCCGCGAGCGGCCCGCGCTCCACGGCGGCCACGAAATCGGTGTCATGGTGAGCCGTGGTCACGGCGGCACCGGCAGCCGCCAGCGCAGCCGGATCACCCATCGCGTACGAGTGGACGAAGTAGAACCGGCTCTCGGCCGGCAGGCCGGCGAACAGCACCGAACCCCGCGCCGCCCGAACCGTGTTCCAGCCCATGTGTGGCAACCGGGCGGCAGCCAGGCGGGTCACCCCACCGGGCAGCAGACCCAGCCCCTTGGTCACCACCCCGTGCTCCTCGCCGTACTCGAAGAGCACCTGCATCCCCACGCAGATGCCGAACACCGGCCGACCCGCCGCGACCCGCTCGGCGATCACCGGACCCGCGCCCAGCGCGTCGATCCCCGCCATGCACGCCGCGAACGCGCCCACGCCCGGCACCACCAGACCATCGGCGGCAGCCGCCGCCGCGAGGTCGTCGGTCACCCGCACGGTCGCGCCGGCCGCGGCCAACGCCCGCTCCGCCGAACGCAGATTGCCCGAGCCGTAGTCGAGCACCACCACGTCGGCGGTCACGTGTCCGACCCCGGGATCAGCCGCAGCACACCGGCGGCCGTGGCGAGCACCGCTAGCGCCCCGGTGATCAGCACGGCGACCTTCGGCGCACCCTGCCGGTACAGCGACCACGTGCCACCCACCAGCACCCCCGCCAGGATCAGCAGCAACGTCGGCAAAGCGCCACCCATCAGAGCCACCCTTCATTCGCGACTGCGGGGCTCCGCTGCGCTGCACTCCTCGCGCTCATCAGAGCGCGCCCTTCGTGCTCGGAATCGCGCCCGCCGCCCGCGGATCGATCGCCGTGGCCTCGCGCAGCGCCCGCGACACCGCCTTGAACTGCGCCTCCACCACGTGGTGCGCATCCGGGTGCCCACCGGGTCGGGCCGCCCGCAACACGTCGACGTGCAGAGTGACCCGGGCCGCCTGGCCGAACGACTCCCAGATGTGCCGGGTCATGCTCGTCGCGTACACGGGCCCGATGTACGGCACGAGCAGCGGCTCGTCGTGCACCACGTACGGTCGGCCGGACAGGTCCACCGCGGCCCGTACCAGCACCTCGTCCATCGGCACCGTGGCCGAACCGTACCGCCGGATGCCCGCCTTGTCGCCGAGCGCCTGGTCGAACGCGGCGCCCAGGGCGAGCGCGGTGTCCTCGATCGTGTGGTGCGCGTCGATCTCCAGGTCACCCACGGTGCGCACGGTCAGGTCGAAGCCGCCGTGCCGGGCGATCTGGTTCAGCATGTGGTCGTAGAAACCCACGCCGGTGCTGATCTCGGCCGCGCCGGTGCCGTCGAGGTCAATCTCGACGAGGACCTTGGTCTCCTTGGTGATCCGCTCCACCCGGGCGGTCCTGCTCATGTCTTGCCTTTCGGTCGCGACTGCGGGGCGCGCAAGCTCACAGTCTCCATCGCGGTAAGGAAAGCGTCGGTCTCGGCGGGGGTGCCCGCTGTCACCCGAAGCCAGCCCGGCAGGCCGACGTCGCGGACCAGCACCCCCTGATCCAGCAGGGCGCGCCAGGCTGTGGCCTGGTCGCCACCGGTCTCGAACAGCACGAAGTTGGCGTCACTGTCGGCCACCCGCAGCCCTCGCCCGCGCAACGTCGCCACGATCCGGTCCCGCTGGCCCATGATCGCGCTCACCGTACCGAGCAGGGCGTCGCGGTGCGCCAGCGCCGCGCGGGCGGCGGCCTGGGTCAACGCGGACAGATGGTATGGCAACCGGACCAACTGCACCGCCTGGACCACCGCCGCGTCGGCCGCCAGGTAACCCAGTCGGCCGCCGGCGAACCCGAACGCCTTGCTCATCGTCCGGGTCACCACGAGCCGCGGGTGCCCCGGCAGCACCGCGAGGGCGCTGACAGTGCCGGGTCTGGCGAACTCGGCGTACGCCTCGTCGACCACCACGATGCCCGGCGCCGCGTCGAGGACCGCGGCGACCACCGCCGGGTCCAGCGCGGTGCCTGTGGGGTTGTTCGGCGAGCAGAGGAACACCACGTCGGGCTGGTGCTCGCGGACCTGGGCGACAGCCTCGTCGGCGGTCAGCCCGAAGTCGACGCCGCGCTGGGCCGGCACCCACCGGGTGCCGGTGCCCATCGCCAGCAGCGGGTGCATCGAGTACGCCGGCACGAAGCCGAGCGCGCTGCGACCCGGGCCACCGAAGGCCTGGAGCAACTGCTGCTGGATCTCGTTGGACCCGTTCGCCGCCCACACCTGCTCGACGGTGAGATCGTGCCCGAGATAGTCGGCCAGGTCGGCGCGCAGCGCCACCGCGTCCCGGTCCGGATAGCGGTTCAACTCGCGCAACTCGGCGGCGAGCGCCTTACCGATGGCGTCGACCACCGGCTCCGGCACCGGGTAGGAGTTCTCGTTGGTGTTGAGCCGCACCGGCACGTCCAGCTGCGGCGCCCCGTACGGCGTCAGCCCGCGCAGGTCGTCGCGGATAGGCAGATCCTCCAGGCTCGTCACGCCGACCCTCCCGGGAAGCGGGCCTGGACGGCCTGGCCGTGCGCGGGCAGGTCCTCCACGTTCGCGAGGGTGACCACGTGCGGGGCCACCTCGCGCAGGGCCGCCTCGGTGTACTCGATCAGGTGCACACCCCGCAGGAACGACTGCACCGACAGACCGGAGGAGTGCCGGGCGCAGCCACCGGTGGGCAGCACGTGGTTGGAGCCGGCGCAGTAGTCGCCGAGCGACACCGGCGACCAGGCGCCCACGAAGATCGCCCCGGCGTTGCGTACCCGCAGCGCCCACTCCCGGGCGTCGGCCGTCTGGATCTCCAGGTGCTCGGCCGCGTACGCGTCGACCACCCGCAGCCCCGCCTCAAGATCGTCGACCAGGACCACGCCACTCTGCTCGCCGGTCAGCGCCGTGGTCACCCGCTCGGTGTGCTTGGTGGCCGGCACCTGCCGGGCCAACTCCCGCTCGACCGCGTCGACAAGCTCCAGCGACGGGGTCACCAGCACGCTGGCGGCCAGCGGATCGTGCTCGGCCTGGCTGATCAGGTCGGCGGCGACGTGCGCCGCGTCGGCGGTGTCGTCGGCCAGGATGGCGATCTCGGTCGGCCCGGCCTCGGCGTCGATGCCGACAACGCCGCGCAGCAACCGCTTGGCGGCGGTCACCCAGATGTTGCCCGGGCCGGTGACCAGGTCGACAGGCTCGCACCGCAGTTCGCCGGCCGGGTCGACAGCCGAACCGTAGGCAAGCATCGCCACCGCCTGGGCGCCGCCGACCGCGTAGACCTCGTCGACGCCGAGCAGCGCGCACGCGGCGAGCACCCGGGGGTCTGGCAGACCGCCGTTGTCCTTCTGCGGCGGGCTGACCACCACGAGCGAGCGCACACCGGCCGCCTGGGCCGGCACCACGTTCATCACGACTGTCGACGGGTACATGGCCAGCCCGCCGGGGACGTAGAGGCCTACCCGGTCGACAGGCAACCATCGCTCGGTAACGGTGCCGCCCGGCACCACCTGCGTGACGTGGTCGGTGCGCCGCTGGTCGTCGTGCACCCGACGGGCCCGGCTGATCGACTCCAGCAGGGCGGCGCGCACGGCCGGGTCGAGCACCCCCTCGGCCTCGGCGATCACCTCGACCGGGACGCGCAGCACCTCCGGCGAGACGCCGTCGAACCGCTCGCTTGCCTCCCGGATCGCCGGGTAACCATGCTCCCGGACCGCCTCCACGAGCGGCTTGATCCGCTCGACGGCCACGGAGACGTCGAGCTGGGCACGGGGCAGCAGGCGGCGCGGGTCACCGAGGCCACCGCGCAGGTCGATCCGATTCAGCACCCTTGCGAGTCTAGGCGGCGGGCTCGCCGCCCACCCGAGCCGTCCGCTCGGCGGGACGGTGAGCCGGGCCACGCCGTCGCCCGCCGGATTGGTTAGGCTCGACCACGTGACCGCACGGCTGCCGGTGTTTCCGCTCGCAACGGTGCTCTTTCCCGGGTTGGTGCTGCCACTGCACATCTTCGAGGAGCGCTACCGCGCCCTGGTTCGGCATCTGGTCGGCCTGCCCGAGGGCGCGCCGCGTGAGTTCGGGGTGGTCGCCATCCAGGCCGGCTGGGAGGTCGCGCCCACCGGGCCGGGCGGCCGTCCGACCCCCGGGGTGGGCGATGTCACCCTGCACGAGGTGGGTTGCACCGCCGAGCTGCGCCAGGTGACCGAGCTTGACGACGGCGGCTTCGACATCGTCACGGTCGGCCGACGCCGGTTCCGGATCGCCGATGTCGACGACGCCGCCGCGCCCTACCTGACCGCCGACGTCGAGTGGCTGCCCGAGCCGGCCGGGCCGGACGAGGTGGCCGACCTGCTGGCGGCACGGGTGATCGCCGTGTTCCGGCAATATCTGGGGCTGATCCGCGCCGACCCGGAGGAGATCTCCGAGCAGCTGCCGGAGGACCCGACAGTGCTGTCCCACCTGGTGGCGGCCACCGCAGCGCTGACAGTGGATGACAGGCAACGGCTGCTGGCGATCGACGACACCGCCGCCCGGCTCCGCGCCGAGCTGCGGCTGCTCAACCGCGAGGCGGCTCTGCTGCGCCAGGTGCGGGCGGTTCCGGTGCCGCTGTCGGAACTGGCGTCCCCGCCGACGCCCAACTGAGCGCCGCCGGGTCGGGCTCGGGCCGCAGCGACGGCCAACGCGACCAGCCGGCCAGCAGCGTGTACGTGATGGCGGCGCCGAACGCCGGCAGCAGCAGGCTGCCGTGCGGCACCGGAAACACGCCGAACAGCCAGTCGACGCCACCGGCACGCAGGTCGGCGGGTTTGGTGAACGCCTGACCGGCGGGGGCGGTGTCCAGCAGCCGGTCGTAGGTGCTCAGGCCGATGCGGCGCCCCACCTGCCAGGCCACCGGCGCGGCGGCCAGCGCGCCGAGCACCGCGGCGAGCAGCCCGACGGGGCCACGCCAGCGTCGCAGCAGAAACCACAGGGCGAGCGCCGCCAGCACCCCGAAGCCGAGCCCGACGAGGCTGAACCAGCCGTCCGCGGCGATCGGCTGCTCCGGCTGCGGCTCGGCGTAGATGGCCCCCTCGGCGGTCTTGAGCACCGGGGTGTCCGGCGCGAGCGCCGCCCAGAGCAGCCCGAGAGGCGCACCCAGCACGGCCAGCGCGAGCGCGGTGCCGAGCACCGTCGCCCAGATCCGGCCCGGTCGGCGAGGCGGCCCCACCGGGAGCGGGCCGACGAGCCAGTCATGGGGCGGCGGCGTACCGCCCGGACTCTGCGCCGGCGCGAACGGATCCGCGGACGCCGGAGGTACGGACGGCTCGCCGCCGGGCGGCGTGGGCCGCTCGGAATCGGGACTGTCGGGGTTCACCCGATGATCCTCTCAGCTCGCCGCCCGGACCGTGCACTGTCGTCGGCGGTCCCGCCCGATGACGTGACCGCGCCGCCGGCGGTCACCTCGCGAACGGCTCCGCCATGACAGCGGCGGCACGCAGCCACGCCTGCCGGGTCTCCGGCTGGAGCTGGTGGTATTCGATCGACGACCCGGTCTCCAGCGCCGGGTCGTACGGCACCACTGCCACCGCCCGGGTACGGGTGGCGAAGTGCCGCTCCAGGTCGTCCTGCAACGGCGACCGGCCCGGCGTCGGGCAGGAGATGAGCGTGACGGCGTTGTCGGCCAGCTCGCCCATGCCGACCTCGTGCAGCAGGTCGAGCATCCAGTCGGCGCTGAACGCCGCGTCCTCGCGGGGCACGGTGGTCACCACCAGTTGGTCGGCGGCCTGCATGACGGTGCGCCAGTTGGGGCTCTCCACGTTGTTGCCGGTGTCGACGCAGACCACGTCGTGGGTACGCCGCAGCAGCTCCAGCACCCGCTTGACGGTGAACTGGTCCAGCCGCTGGGCGAAGCGGGGGCTCTCCTCGCCGGCCAGCACGTCGTACGAGCCGTCGGAGGCGTGCCGCAGGTAGTCGTCGAGCCGCTCCAGCAGGGTGGAGCCCTCCAGGATCTCGATCTGGGCGAGGTCGCTGATCAGGTGCCGGATGGTGCGGGCGTGGCGGGCGCTGCCGGCGCGCAGCCCGAGGGTGCCGCGCAGCTCGTTGTCGTCCCAGGCCAGCACGCCGCGCCCGCGTACGCTGCCGACGGTGGCGGCGGCGAGCACTGTGGCAGTGGTCTTGTGCACGCCGCCCTTGGGATTGGCGAACGCGAACACCCGGGGTGTGCCCAGGTCGCGGCGGAGCACACCGGTGGCGCGTTCGACCTCCTGGTCGACGCCCTGCGGACGCCACTCGATACGGGCCGGGTAGCCGCGCTCCGCGAGCGCCGAGCTGACCGGCGGCGCGGGTGGTGGGGTGATCGGCGGGGCCGGCGGCGGGGTGATCGGCGGCGCGGCGGGGGCCGGCGCGGCCGGCGCTGGCGCGTAGCCGGTCCCCTGCTGGTAGCCGGTCTCCAGCATCGCGTACCGGGACTCGATCGTCGGCCCGCCCTGCCGGTAGCCGTTGTCAAGCAGCGCGTAGCGCGACTCGACAGGCTCGGCTGCCCGGCGCGACTCGGGCTCGGCCCGCCGCGGCTCGACCGGCTCGGTTCGCCGCGGCTCGACCGGCTCGACGCGGCGCTGCTCGACCGGCGCGGCGCGGTAACCGGGCTCGGCACGGTACCCGGGCTCGGCACGGTAGTCCGGCTCGGCCCGATAACCAGGCTCGGCCCGATAACCGGGTTCGGCGCCGTATCCCGGCTCAGCGCGGTACCCCGGCTCGGGGCGGTAGGCGGGCTCCGACCGATAGGCCGGCTCGGACCGGTACGCCGGCTCGGAGCGGTGATCCGGCTCCGGCCGGTATCCCGGCTCGGACCGGTACGCCGGCTCGGCACGGTAGTCCGGCTCAGACCGGTACCCCGGCTCGGAGCGGCGGGCGGGGTCGACCCGGTAGGTCCCCTCGGCCCGGTAGCCCGGGTCCTGGCCGTACGTCAGCTCGGCCGGATGCCCGATGGCGGGCGCTCGCCCGGCGTAGCCGTTGGGGGCCGCACGTCGCGGCAGGGGGTCCGGTGGCTGTTCGTCGGGACGGTCGGGCTCGGGCTGCTCAGCGGCGCGGCCGCCCAGCCGGGCGCGGTCCAGCAATGCCCGCCACCTCGGCGCTGGTTCGGCCGGCCGGCCCCAGCCGGTCTCACTGCCCTCCACGGCCCGCCCTCCCAGCGCCATCGATCTCCGTCTGACAGGCTACGAACGAAACCCTATTCGGACCACACCGGAGCACGCACACCACCCGGCGCGGATCACGACGGGGACGACTCCAGCGGCCCGGCTCCGGTGACGTCCGGGGAGGTGGCGGTGCTCGTGGGGGTCGGTTCGGTGAGCGGGGCCGGCGGCTGCTCGGGTGACGGAATCGTTACGACCGGTGCGGGTTCCGACGATTCGCCCATCGGCACCGGCGTGCTCGATGCCGACTCGCCCTTCCCGGCCGGGGTCTGCTCGGGCTCCGGACCGGTGTCGGCCGGCGGGCGGACCACGTCGCGCTGCTCCGGCAGCGGCGCGGTGAAGACAGTGCGGTCCAGCCGGGACACCTCGGGGGCCGGGTCGACGGCCCGCACGTCCGGCTGGGTCGCCACCCGTCGCAGCGCCTGTGGCGCCGCCCGCACCACCGCCGCGTACACACAGGCGCAGCCGGTGCGGTACGCCGACGCCTCGGCACTGGCCACCTGCGCGCTGGTGGCGTACCACTCGCGCAGTTCGCGCTCGGCGGTGTTTCCACCCAGCGCGGCGGCCTTGGCCCGGTAGTCGGCAGCCTCGGCGTCCTTGCGGGTCGCCACCTCCGCCATCCCGACGACCACGTCGTCGGGCACCCGCAGCGCGGGGATCTTCACGATCTCGGTCTGCCGGCCGGGCAGCGGCACCCGCCCGAAGACCGCCGAGACCCCCACGTCGGCGAGCACCGCCGCCAGTCGCTGCGGCGGCAGGTACTCGTCGAGGGTGACCAGGGCGTACGTCCCGTCGCCGGTGGTCGGTGCGGCCGACGGCAGGGCGGCCAGGTCGGCCGCCGCGGATTTCAGGTAGCCGGGAACGGAGTCGCCCTCGGACACCCCGACCCGGGTCACCTCGCCGACGGTGCGGTCGCCGACCGGCCGGTCGTCGGCTGCCCAGACGGCGGTGCCCAGCACCGCCCCCACGGACAGCAGCGCGACCCAGGTGAGCATGCCGGGCCGCGCCGACCGGTCGGCAAGCCGGGTCGTCGTCCGGGTCAGCAGCGACAGCAGCCGTTGGTCCAACTGCCGCAGCAGGTCGCCGGCGCGCACGGGCGGGATCCCCTCGTCGGGTAGGTGTCGGGCGGTCGCCGCTCAGTCACGCAGGATCTCAAGCGCACGTTCCAGGTCGTCAGGGTAGTCGCTGACGAACCGGACCTCGTCCCCCGTTCGGGGGTGCAGGAAGCTCAATTCGCGGGCGTGCAGCCACTGTCGGGCCAGTCCGAGACGGGCCGAGAGGGTGGGATCCGCGCCGTAGGTGAGATCGCCCACGCAGGGGTGCCGCAGGGTGGAGAAGTGCACCCGGATCTGGTGGGTGCGGCCGGTCTCCAACCGGACGTCGACGAGGCTGGCGGCCGGGAACGCCTCCAACGTGTCGTAGTGGGTGATGCTCGGCTTGCCGCCGGACACCACGGCCCACCGGTAGTCGTGGGTGGGGTGTCTGTCGATCGGGGCGTCGACGGTGCCCCGCAGCGGGTCCAGGTGGCCCTGCACCACAGCGTGGTAGCCCTTGTCCACCTCGCGGTACTTGAACGCCCGCTTCAACGCCGTGTACGCCTGTTCGCTCTTGGCCACCACCATGATGCCCGTGGTGCCCACGTCGAGCCTGTGCACCACACCCTGCCGCTCGGCGGCGCCGCTTGTGGAGATGCGGTGCCCGATCGCCGCGAGAGCGCCGATCACCGTCGGGCCGGTCCAGCCCGGGCTGGGGTGCGCGGCCACTCCGACCGGCTTGTCCACCACGACGATGTCGTCGTCGGCGTACACCACGCGCAGGCCGGGCACCGCCTGCGGCACCACGGTCGGCGGGGCGACCGGCGCGGGCAGCGTGACCTCCAGCCAGGAGCCGGCCTTGACCTTGTGGGAGTTGGGTCGGGTGGCGCCGTCGACCAGGGCGTCGCCCGCGTCGATCAGGGCCGCCGCGGCGGTGCGGGACAGGCCGAACAGCCGGGACACCGCCTGGTCGAGGCGCATCCCGTCGAGGCCGTCGGGCACGGGCAGGGAACGGTGGTCGCCGCCAGCGGCGAACGCGGAGGTCATGCCCGCTCCCTCTGGTCGGCGTTCTCGGTGGCGTCGGCTTCGACGGGAGCACCGTCGCGGCCGAGCCGCCGTCCGTCGCGCTGACGGCCGGTCAACTCCAGCAGCACGGCAAGCACCACGCCGCAGAACAGCGAGCTGTCCGCCACGTTGAACACCGGGAAATACTCGCCGTACGGGCCGAAGACGCTCACCATGTCGACCACGTGCCCGTGGAACGGGGCGGGCGCGCGGAAGATCCGGTCCACGAGGTTGCCCAGCGCGCCGCCGAGCACCAGGCCCAGGGAGATCGCCCACGGCAGGGAACGCAGCCGCAGCGCCATGAAGACGATCCAACCGACCACACCGATGGTGATCAGCGGGAACACCCAGGTGTAGTCCGAGCCGATGCTCCACGCGGCGCCACTGTTGCGGGTCAGGCTCAGGTAGACGAGCCCACCGAGGATGCGCACCGGCTCCCGGTCGGTCAGCGCTGCCAGCGCGAGGTGCTTGGTGACCAGGTCGGTCACCAGGGACACCAGGGCGATCCCGGCCAGGATCGCGACGGCCCGGCGTCGGGCTCTGCCGCCACCCGGGTCGGTGTGGCCGGATTCGGCGGGCGGTGCTGCGGTCATGCGCTCCCCATCGACAGTCTCGGCGGTGATCGCTCACCGTCTCATCGCAGATGGGGAACGAGCGTCAGCGCCGCTCCTCCAACTGCTTGCACGTCACGCAGAGGGTCGCCGACGGGAAGGCGGCGAGGCGCTCGACCGGGATCGGGTTGCCGCACCGCTCGCACCAGCCGTAACCACCTTCGTCGAGGCGCTCCAGAGCGCGCTCGACCTGCGTGATCCGTTCCAGGATGCTGTTGGCGAGAGAGATCTCCTGCTCCCGCTCGAACGTCTTGGTGCCCGTGTCGGCCTGGTCGTCCCCGGCCGAGTCGGTCAGCCGATCGCGCTGCAGCTCGGTGATCTCGCTCAGCGTCTGATCGTACTCGGCGCGAAGCTCGTCCCGCCGGGCCGCCAACGCCGCACGGATCTTCTCGGTCTCCGCCGCGCTGCGGGTGACCTTGGCCACCGGCTTGCGGCCGGCGGTCTTGGTGTCGGCTGGCTTCGCCATGGGTCGCTCCCTCGGCCGCGGCGCCGCGTGGACCGCGGCACCTGGTCAGGGGCACCGACAAAGGCGTCCCCTGGGTACGAAAAGGGGCGCACGGCCACGTCGGCCGCGCACTCCGGAGGTTCGCAAGAATACGGAACGTACAGGCGTCCGACAACGTGCCGCACCGTCGCACCGCTCAAGTGCCCCGAGCCCTACTGAACTGGGGCAAAGGGAACGCTAGCAGATCAACGGGCGGCCTCATCTCCGTACTCGCCAAACCACCGGGCCAACCGCCCCCGCCGACTGACCGCCCGCAACCGCTGTTCGGCGGCGTCACGCACCCCACCGGTGGCGACGATCAGCAGGCTGTCGCCGGTCTTGAGCCGGGTGTCCGGGCCGGGCACGAAACCCGCCCCGTCGCGCAGCACGAGGGTCACCGACGCACCCACCGGCAGCCGCAGCTCGTCGACGTGCACGCCGGCAAGCCGCGAGCCCGGCGGCACCTCGAGTTGCAGCAGATCCGCCCTCATCCGCTCCAGCGGCGCGGTCTCCACGTGGATCTCGGTGGCCTCACCCGGCGCGGTGGTGCCCAATCCGCGGGCCACCGGCCCCAGCGTGCCGGCCTGCACCAGGGTGAAGATCACCACCAGCACGAATACCGCGTCGAAGAGCCGGTCCGCGCCGGGCACCCGCTCGGAGAGCGGGATGGTGGCAAGCACGATCGGCACCGCGCCCCGCAACCCGGCCCAGGACAGGAACACCTGCTCACGCGGGCCGACCCGGAACGGCAGCGCCGACACGGCCACCGACAGCGGCCGGGCCAGCAGCACCAGCGCCAGTCCGGCGACCACCGCCGGCAGCACCGCCGCGTCCAACCGGCCCGGTGAGACCAGCAGCCCGAGCAGCACGAACAGCCCGATCTGGGCCAGCCACGCCAACCCGTCGGCGAACCCGAGGATCGCCTGCCGGTGCGGGAGCCGGGCGTTGCCCAGCAGCACCCCGGCCACGTAGACGGCGAGGAACCCCGAGGCGTGCAGCACCGCCCCGGCGGCGTACGCCAGCACCGTGATGCCCACAGCGGCGATCGGATACAGCCCTGCCGACGGCAGCGCCGCCCGGCGCAGCGCCCAGGTGCCGGCGAGACCCGCACCCACACCCACCGCTGCGCCGACACCCAGCTCGTAGCAGACCAGCCCCACCTCGTACCACCACGGATGTGCCCAGCCCTCGTGCGACAGCAGCACCACGAGCAGCACCACGGGGGCGTCGTTCATGCCGGACTCGGCCTCCAACGTGGCCACCAGCCGGGGCGGCAGCCGCAGCCGACGCAGGGTGGCGAAGACGGCCGCCGCGTCGGTGGAGGAGAGCACCGCGCCGTAGAGCATCGCCAGCCGCCACTCCAACCCCAACATCAGGTGTAGGGCGAGGCCGACCACCACGATGCTGACGACCACGCCGACGGTGGAGAGCGCGGAGGCGAGACCGAGCACCGGACGCAGCGTGCTCCAGCGTGCGGTCAGGCCGCCCTCGGCGATGATGACGATGAGCGCGCAGAAGCCGAGGGCCCGGGTCAGCTCGACGTCGTCGAAGCGGATGCCCAGCCCGCCCTCGCCGATCGCCACGCCCAGCGCCAGGTAGACGAGCAGACTGGGCACCCCGAGACGGCTGGAGAGCCGGACCGCGCCCACCGCCACCAGCAGCACCGCCGACCCGAGCAGCAGCGCGATATCCAACCCGGGCGTCACGTTTGCCTCGCCCGGGTGTCGCTCACCCCGCGGATCCGTCCCGCAGTCGGCGCAGCGCCTCACTCAGCTCCGGTGCGGGCCGGTCGATGAGGAAGAGCTTGTCCCGGCTGGCCGCGCCGGTACGCAGCGACACAGTGGACTGACGGACACCCAGGGCGGCGGCGAGGGCTCGGCGGGCCGCCTCGGTGGCGCGCCCGTCAACGGCCGGCGCGTGTACAGCGATCACCAGGGCGGGCCCGTGCGGGCCGTCGAAGCGGCCACCGACACGGTCCCGGGAAGCACCTGGCTTGACCCGCACCGCGACTGTGAGCGCGTCCTGCGGGGGCACGGGCACCGCTTAGATCGGCCGGACGTCGGCGAGCAGGGCGGTGGCCGGCGCGCAGGTCGCGCACGGCGTGAAGCCGAGCTCGACGGCCTCGGCGACCGGGAGGGTTTCGGGCAACCGACCGGCGAGGTGCGGACAGCTGGCGAGGTGGTAGCAAGGGCGGCCGTCGACCACGTCGACAGGGCTGGGCAGCCGGGCCACCTGGGCCGCTTCGGCGGCGGTGATCGCCTGCTCGGCAGGCTCGTCGGCAAGCGGATCCGCAGCCGGTACGCCGGGCACCTCGTCGGCGCGCGCCGTGAACGGCGAGGCCGGGCTGACCAGCGGGGAAGGCGCCGGGCTGGCCGGCGAGGAGCGGGACGCCGTGCCGGCGGCCGGAGCCGGCTCAGCCACGAACGGCGCGTCGGGGTCGAACGGCGGCTCGGGTGGTTGCCGCCACCCGGTGCCGCCGTTACCGACCGTCGAAGGAACGTGCTGGACCGGAACGTCCTGCCCGGCCAGCGGTGGACCGTACGCGACACCCGGCCCGGACTGGCCGGCCGTGCGAGGTGCCGCAGAGGTCCGTGGGCCGGCACGGCCGAGGTCCGCCGTCGCGCGGTTGGCGGCAGCCTGGCGAGCGCCCACCACCAACGCCACGGCGGCCAGCAGGCTGGCCCCGATGGAGATGGTCAACAGGATGCTGGAGCCGCCGGTCAGACCGACCACCAGCAGCACCACAGCGACGAGGATGAGCAGGAGACTCGCAACTATCACGGCTCACCCCCGCCGCGTCGTACCGTGCAGGCAGGGCCGGCGATCGTGACCATCCGTGGACAGCGATCGCCGGCCGGTGCTCAGCGTCCGGATTCGAGAGCGCCGGAGCGCCCGCCGCCGTACGAACCGGCGAGACCTGCCGCGGCCAGCCCGTTGCCGCCGGTGACCCGGCCAGCTTCGGTGCGGGTCATCTCGGCTTCGAGGCCCTGGCCACGACCGTCGAGGTCCCGCAGCTGGCTCTCCAGGTACGCCTTGAGCCGGGTGCGGTACTCGCGCTCGAACTGCTTGAGCTCCTCGATGTGCTTCTGCAGGGCCGTGCGCTTGGCGTCCAGGCCGCCCATGGCCTCCTGGTGCCGCTGGCGGGCGTCCCGCTCCAGGGCGTCGGCCTTCGCACGAGCCTCGCGGGTCACCTCCTCGGCCTTGCTGCGCGCCTCGGACAGCAGCTGGTCGGCCTCGCGGCGCGCGTCGGACACGTGGTCGTCGGCGGTGCGCTGGGCCATCATCAGCACGCGCAGGGCCTGCTGCTCACCGTCACCGGTGACAGCCGGGCCGCCGGTCGCGCGGACCTGCTCCAGCTCGGCCTGCATGGCGCGGGCGGCCTGCTCGGCAGCGGACTTGTCGCGCTGCACCCGGTCCAGCTGGGCCTTGACGTCGTTGAGCTCCGCCGCCAGTCGGGCGTCGCCGCCGGGGCCGGCGGGGGCACCGCCACGGCCGCCGCGCTCCACCTGGGCGCGCAGCTCGTTGTTCTCCTCGATGAGACGGGCGAGCTCGCGCTCGACCTCGTCCAGGAAGGCGTCGACCTCCTCCTCGTCATACCCCCGCTTGCCGATCGGCGGCTTTTTGAAGGCGACGTTGTGGACGTCGGCCGGGGTCAGCGGCATCGAAACTCCTCGGGTCAGTTGCGGCCGCGAAAGCGCGTCGGTCATCAGGCAGATGCCCTGATCGACGGCCCTAACACGAACTCCATCAGCACGAACAGGATAACCAGGAGCACAAGGGAGGCCAGGTCGATGCTCACGGTACCAATTCGCAGCGGAGGGATCACACGCCTCAACGCGTTGAGAGGGGGATCAGTGACGCTCCACACGGATTCCAGTCCTGCCGATGCGCCCCGGCCCGGCTGCCACCGCCGGCCGTATTGAAGAACAGCGCTCAACACGAACCGGGACAGAAGAACAAGCAGGAAGACATAAAGGACCAGATACAGCACTTGCAGTAAGATCGACAACACGGTCAGCGACGTCCCTCGGGTCGGGCGGGGTCAACTCAGGCTGAAAAAACCGCCCTCAGCGATCTTGGCCTTGTCCTCAGCGGTGACCTGGACATTGGCCGGTGAGAGCAGGAACACCCGATTGGTCACGCGCTCGATCGTACCGCGCAGTCCGAACGCCAGACCGGCGGCGAAGTCAACCAGACGGCGGGCGTCGGCCTCGTCCATTTCGGTGAGGTTGATGATCACCGGCACGCCGTCGCGGAAGTGCTCACCGATGGTGCGCGCCTCCCGGTAGGTGGTGGGGTGCAGCGTGGTGATCTGGTAGCGCTGCTCCTCCTCGGGCGCGGCGACACGCTCACGTGCCGTGGCCTGCGGAGCGAGGGCCAGATTGTCGCGCGTGTGGTAGGTCAGCGCGCCGGACGTCTCACCTGCCGACGACCGGGTGATCGAGCGTACGCTGGACCGCTCGACGCGCTCGGGACGCTCACCGTCGCCACGGTCGGACTCGGTGACCCGCCCGTTGGACCGGTCGGAGAACCGAGCACGCTCGCTGGCCCTCGGCCGGGGAGCCGGCGGCTCCTCGTTGTCGTCGTCGTCCTCGTCGGTGAACTCCTCGGCGTACCGGCTCTGCCGGTAGCGCGACTCACGGTAGCCACCCTTGTCGTAGCCACCGTCGTCGTAGGCCCGCTCGTCGTCTTCCTCGACCAGACCGAGCCAGACCCCCGCCTTGCGCAGTGCACCCATCCCGCGCCCTTCCGTCCGCCGTGCGGCACTCGCCCCCGTGCCATGTCGCCTGTCGCGAGTGGACAACCATGCCCATCGGACCGGCACGGCAATCCCCTGGCACGCGATTCGCGTCGCGCGCCACAACCCCCGACAAGGGGACGCCGTCCCTGAAACAACACTGATGTAATTTGCGTGTCTCGCGTCAGGCTACCGCAGCGTGGGACGCATTCCGAGCAACGCGCTGCCGACGCGGACATGTGTCGCGCCATATCGGATCGCGATTTCCAGGTCGCCGCTCATTCCGGCGGACAACGCCGTCGCTCCCGGATGGAGCGCCCGAAACGCCTCGGCCACCTCGGCGAGCCGGGCAAAGGCCCGCTCCGGCTCCCACCCGAGCGGGGCGACAGCCATCAGGCCGGCCAGCCGCAGCGCCGGCGACCCGGCCACCGCCTCGGCCACCGGCTCCAGCCCGGCGCCTGGATCGACCGACCCGGGCAGCGCGCCACCACGATCCGGGTCGCCGTCGATGCTGACCTGCACCAGGGCGTCCAGCGGCCGTTCCCGGTCCGCCGCCGCGGACGCCAGCGCGCGGGCCAGCCGCACGCTGTCCACCGAGTGCACGACGTCGGCGTACCGGACCACCGAGCGGGCCTTGTTGCGCTGCAACTGGCCGATGAAGTGCCAGCGCGGGTTCACCCCGGCGGCGGCCACCTCGGCAGCCTTGCCGGCCGCCTCCTGGTCGCGGTTCTCCCCCACGTCGGTCACACCGAGCCCGGCCAACACCAGCACGTCGCTGGCCGGGTACGTCTTTGTCACCGCGATCATCGTGACGTCGGCGCGGTCCCGGCCGGCGTCCGCGCAGGCGTCAGCGATCCGGGCCCGCACCTGGGCCAGGCCGGCCGCGAGTTCGGCGCGCCGGTCCGGTCGTGCCGTGGCTGAGCTGTCAGTCATCGCCGGTGTTCAGGACCCGTTCTTGAGAAAGTCGGGCACGTCCACGTCGTCGAACAGCACCCGGCGCGGCGACTGGGCCGGGGCCGGCAGGGTTGCCGGCGCGGGCACCGGGTTGCTCTGCGGCGCCGGCTGGTTGGTGTTGGTCTTGCGGGTCGGCTCGGCCGCCTTGTACGCAGGCGTGCCACCGTCGAAGCCCGCCGCGATGACTGTCACCCGCACCTCGTCGCCGAGCGCGTCGTCGATCACCGCGCCGAAGATGATGTTGGCGTCCGGGTGCGCCGCGTCGGTGACCAGCTGGGCCGCGTCGTTGATCTCGAACAGACCCAGGTCGGAGCCACCGGCGATGGAGAGCAGCACGCCGCGCGCGCCGTCCATGCTCTGCTCCAGCAGCGGGCTGGAGATGGCCGCCTCGGCCGCCTCGACCGCGCGGTTCTCGCCGCGGGCGCTGCCGATGCCCATCAGCGCGCTGCCCGCGCCGCTCATCACGCTCTTCACGTCGGCGAAGTCCAGGTTGATCAGACCCGGGGTGGTGATCAGGTCGGTGATGCCCTGCACGCCGGAGAGCAGCACCTGGTCGGCGGTGCGGAACGCGTCCATCATGCTGATGTTGCGGTCGCCGAGCGCCAGCAGCCTGTCGTTCGGGATGACGATGAGGGTGTCGCACTGGTTGCGCAGTTCGTCTATCCCCGACTCGGCCTGCACCTGGCGGCGCTTGCCCTCGAAGGAGAACGGCCGGGTCACCACGCCGATTGTCAGCGCGCCGAGCTTGCGGGCGATGTTCGCCACCACTGGCGCGCCGCCGGTGCCGGTGCCGCCGCCCTCGCCGCAGGTCACGAAGACCATGTCGGCGCCCTTGAGCACCTCCTCGATCTCGTCGCGGTGGTCCTCGGCGGCATTCTTGCCCACGTCCGGGTTCGCCCCGGCGCCCAGCCCACGGGTCAGCTCCCGGCCGACGTCGAGCTTGACGTCGGCGTCGCTCATCAGCAGCGCCTGGGCGTCGGTGTTGATCGCGATGAACTCGACGCCCTTGAGCCCAACCTCGATCATCCGGTTGACGGCGTTGACGCCGCCACCCCCGATGCCGACGACCTTGATGACCGCCAGGTAGTTGTGCGGAGGTGTCATCTCCGGTCCTTTCCCTTCGAGATTGGCTTCGGCCGACCGGTACGGCGTGGCCAGCCCAGCGGCCGACAACAGCTGTCACCAGCGAGGATCAGAGGTGAACCCTCACCCTCTACTAGAGGCTTACAGTTATGTCAACCACTGATCCTCTTCGGGGCAACGTAAGCGCCGCCGCCCGATGAGCCAAGGACCTGACCGGCGTGTCGCAGCCGGAGCGCGACTCGTCACGTCCCCGTACCCCTGCGTCGGTCAGCGGAAGGTCACCACATCCGGTGAGCTCACGTCGATGCGGTCGGCGTCCTCGTCGAGCAGCGAGGTGGCCACCCGGGCCTTGTCCGCGCCGCGCGTCGCGTCGCCCCAGACGACCGTACGGTCGCCACGCAGCCGCAGGTTGATCCGCGCCAGGCTCTCCACGCTCACGTCCACCAACTCGGCGCGCAACTGCGGAGTCAACGCCGCCAGCACCTCCAGCCCGGCCCGGGTGCCCGGGTCGTCGGCGGCGGGCCGGACCACCCGTACCAGCGGCAGCTCGGCGGGGCGGCGGCCCACCGTCTGGAACGCCACGCCGCTGCCGTCGATCAGGGCGAACACCGCACCCTGCGGCACCGCTGCCACCGGCGTCCGTTCGGTCACCCGGACCACGAGCGCGCCCGGCCAGTCCCGGGACACAGTGGCCCGCTCCACCGGCGCCAACGCACCGACCCGACGCTCGGCCGCGGCCAGGTCCACACGGGCCAGCGGCACCCCGTCGGGCACCCCCACCGCGTCGCGCACCTCCACCGGGGTGACGAGCTGCGCACCCTCCACAGTCACCGCACGGACCCCGAACAGCCCGGTACCCAACACCGTCCAGGCCACAAGCCCGAGCAGCGCCAGTACCCCGGCGGCGGCCGCCCACGGCAGCGCCGCGCGCATCCGACGCTGCCGGGCCCGCGCCATGAACCTGCGGGTCGACGGTGGCACGGCGTCGCTGCTGGCCCGGACCAGCTGCCAACGCCGTACCGGGCCGCGTCGTGGTTTGCCGCCCTCGGCGCCGCTGGTCCGCCCACGGGCGGGGCCGGGGCTCATCCGGCCGGGGGTGCCGCACCGTCCGGTGCGGCGGCGCCGCCGAGGGCCGCACCGTCACCACCGGCGGTGGACCCGCCGGGCACCGGCTGGCCGATCGCCGGGGTGGTCGCCACCGGATCGACTGTCGCTGTCGACACCGAGCCCGGGGTACGCGCGCCGAGGGCGGCCAGCAACTCGTCACCCATCAACGAGATCGGCGGGGCGCCCATTGTCACCACGACGTCCCCGGAGCGGGCCCGACGAGCCACCTCGACAGGCGCCGCCTCCCACGAGTCGACGAAGACCTTCCGCTCGGCCGGCAACGGCACCGCCTCGATAAGCGCCGCCGAGCCCTCGCCGGGCTGGCGCAGCTCCCCCGGCCCGAAGACCTCAAGCAGCACCACCTCGTCGGCGATGGCCAGCGCGTCGGCGATCTCCGCCTGGTTGTCGCGGGTCCGGTACAGCCGGTACGGCTGGAAGACCACTATCAGCCGCCCGTCCCCGGCTACCTCCCGCAGTGTCTGCAACGCCAGCGTCATCGAGGTCGGGTGGTAGGCGTACTCGTCGTAGACGAGCACGCCGTCCGCGACGCCCTTGCGCTCGAAGCGCCGCCGCACGCCGGGAAACACCGCAAGCGCCGCCTCCGCGGCCTCCAGAGGCAGCCTCAGCAGGTACGCCGTCAGCACCGCCGAGGCGCTGTTGAGCCCCATGTGCCGACCCGGCACCGGCAGCCGGAACTCGCCGAGCGACCGCCCGTCGATCGCGGCCAGGTAGCGCACCCCGCGCGCCGACGAGACGATCTCGGTGAGCCGCAGGTCGGCGTCCTCCGCCGCGCCGTACGTGTGGACCCGCCGCCCCTCGGCGCGCAGCGTCGCCGCCAGCCGCCGGCCACCCGGGTCGTCGGCACAGGTGATGATGAACCCGTCCGGGTCGGTGAGCCGGGCGAACTCGACGAACGCCGCCTCGAGCGTCGCGTAGTCGCCGTAGGTGTTGAGGTGGTCCGGCTCGACGTTCGTGATGATCGAGACGTACGGGCGGTAGATGAGGAACGAGCGGTCGCTCTCGTCCGCCTCGACCACGAAGTGTTCACCGGTGCCGTGGTGCGCGCCCGAGCCGACCTCGGAGATCTCCCCGCCGATCACGAACGACGGGTCCACACCGGCCTGCTGGAACACCATCGTCACCATCGACGTGGTGGTGGTTTTGCCATGGGTGCCGGCCACAGCGATCGCACGACGGCCGGTCATCGCCGCGGCGAGGGCCTCCGAGCGGTGCAGCACCCGCAGGCCACGCCGGCGCGCCTCGACGATCTCCAGGTGGTCCTGCGGGATGGCCGAGGAGTAGACAACGGTGTCCACACCGTCGAGGTTCGTCGTCTCGTGGCTGAGGTAGATGGTGCCGCCGAGCGCCCGCAGCCCCGCCAGTGACGGCCACTCCCGCAGGTCGCTGCCGGAGACCCGGATGCCCCGGGTGAGCAGCAGTCGGGCCACGCCCAGCATTCCCACCCCACCGACGCCGATCAGGTGGACGGTGCCCAGGTCCTCGGCGGTGAGCGTGCCGGCCGGGGTGAACTGCGCGGTCATCGGGCCACCGCCTCGAGAACGAAGGAGCGCAGCGCCTCGTCACCGTCGCGCCGCCCGTACGCCGACGCCGCGGCGCCCATCGTGTACAGCCGCTGCGGATCGCGGATCAGCGGGATGACGGCCCGCTCCAGCCAGTCCGGGGTGAGTTCCGCGTCGTCGACGAGCAGTCCGCCACCGGCCTCGACCACGGGCAGGGCGTTGCGCTTCTGCTCCTGGTTGCTGTGCGGGTACGGCACGAAGATCGTCGGCAGGCCGATGGCGGCCACCTCGGCGACGGTCATCGCCCCGCCCCGGGCCAGCATCAGGTCGGCGGCGGCGTAACCCAGCTCCATGTCCGACAGGTACGGCAGCGTCACGTACGGCACCGGGAGGTCCGTGGGGATCGGCACCGGCTCGTTGCGGGCGCCCATCACGTGCAGCACCTGCACACCGTTGCGGGCCAACTCCTTGGCGGCGCCGGAGACGGCCAGGTTTACCGAGCGGGCACCGGACGAGCCACCGGCGACGAACAGCACCGGCAGGTCCGGGCGGAGCCCGAAGTGGGCGCGGGCGGCGTCGCGCAACGCGTGCCGGTCCAACGAGGCGATGGAACGACGCAGCGGCACACCGACCACGGTGGCGTGCCGGAGCGCCTCGGCCTGGCTCGGCTGGTGCGGAAAGCCGACAGCGATGTTCTTTGTGAACTTCATGCCCAGCCGATTGGCAACCCCCGGCGGCACGTTCACCTCGTGGATCACCATGGGCAGCTCACGCCGCCACGCGGCCAGGTAGGCCGGCACCGACACGTACCCGCCGAAGCCGACGACCACGTCGGCCCGCACCTCGTCGATGACCTTGCCCGCCGCGCGCGCCGCGGTCCACATCCGACCCGGGGTACGGACCAGGTTCATGTTCACCGACCGGGGCAGCTGGTACGCCGGGATCTGCCGCAGGTCGTAGCCGTGCGGCGGGATCAGCTCGTTCTCCATGCCCTTCGGTGTGCCGAGGCAGGTGATCCGGACGCCGGGGTCGTGTCGGCGCAGGCAGTCGGCGAAGGCGAGCAGCGGGTAGATGTGCCCCCCGGTGCCACCTCCCGCGAGCACCACCGAACGCAGCGGACCCATCAGCGTCTCCTCTCGCTCGCCGACCCCGTACGGCTCCGGCCCTGCCGGACGCCGCGCGATGCGGCCTTGTCGTCCTGTCGCCGCTCACGGGACCGGGGCACTGACCCTCGGCCAGCCGGCGGCGTCGCCGGTCGGCGACGTCGGCCGGGAAGCGGCGGCAACGGGGCCCAGAGTAGTCGGACCCACCGGGCCGGCGGACGGGCATGCAGTGCTCTGGCCGCATCGGGTTCGGCGCGGGCGAAGGACGCCAGCATGCCGATGCCGGCCAACGTCACGACCAGGGCACTTCCGCCGTCGGAGATGAACGGCAGCGGCAGCCCGGTGATCGGCAGCAGCCCGACCACCCCACCGATATTGATCACCGCCTGGCTCACCAGCCAGGTGGTGACGGCGGCGGCGGCGAGGCGCCGGAACGGGTCGTCGACGCGCCTGGCGATCCGCAGCCCGGTGTACGCGAGCACCGAGAACAGGCTCAGCACCACAGCGCAGCCGATGACGCCCAGCTCTTCGGCGATGATCGCGAAAATGAAGTCGTTGTGCGCCTCGGGCAGCCAGTCCCACTTGAGGCTGCTCTTGCCCAGCCCGACGCCGAACCAGCCGCCGTGCTCGATGGCCAGTCGCCCCTGATAGAACTGGTAGCAGGGGTCGCCGCACTGGTCCGGTGGCGGCGGGTTGAGAAACAGGGTGAGCCGCGCCAGCCGGTAGTTCTCCGCGCCGCGCTCGCCGGACCCGGCGCCCAGCGAGGCCACCGCGACGAGCAGGCCGACGCCGAGCAGGCCGACGACTGTCAGCGCGCCGAAGACCCGCATCCGCACCCCGGCTGCCCAGAGCAGACCGACCACCAGGGCCAGCAGGCAGAGCATGGTGCCCACGTCGTTGTAGCCGACAAGCACGAAGAGCAGGCCCATCACCGGAAACAGCGGGGTGGCCAGCTCGCGCCACCAGCCCAGCGCCGCACCCTTGCGGGCGACCACGTGCGCGCCCCACAACACGAGCGCGAACTTGGCGAACTCGGAGGGCTGCACCTGGATCCCGCCGATGAACAGCCACAGCAGCCGCGCCTCGATCGGGCCGATCAACGCCGAATCCCGATCGGTAAGCCGGGCGTACGCGAGCAGCAGGTTGAGCACCAGCAGCAGCCCGATCGAGACGATCAGCAGTGGCCGGCCCAGCGAACGGTAGGTGCTGGCGGGCAGGCGCTGGCAGACCCAGAACGCGCCGATGCCGATCACCGCGAAGATGGCCTGCTTGGTCACCGACGCCGAGGCGTTGCCGCCCACTGCGTAGTCCTTCACGCTGGTCGCCGAGAAGACCATCGTCAGCCCGATCAGCAGCAGCAGGCCGGCGCTGGACAGCAGCAGGTAGTAGGAGGCCAGCGGCCGGTCCAGCAGCCCCCGCAGCGCGGCAAGCCCGCCGGCGGCGTCCAGCCCGCGCAGCGGCGCCCCGGTCGGCGTGTCCGGCCCGGCTTCGCGCCGCGCGGCCCCCGGTTCCGGGCCACGCGCGTCGTCCGGTGGCGGCGCGCCGGCCTCAGCGGTCCGCGCCCCGCCCGTTGAGCGTCGCGGTCGCCCGCCCGTCCTGTCCTCAGTGCCGAGTTCCTCCCCCACCCCGACATCATCACCGCTGGACGCACCCGACAGGCCCACAACGCCCCACCGGGCGTGTCGGGCCCTCTCCCCCACGCGATCTTGCACTTTCGGCCCGGACAGAAGCCGCAGAACGATACATTCCACGGTCCGAAAGTGCAAGATCGCGGGGAGGGTGGGGTGGGGGTCAGGTCATGTTCGCGAGGAACTCGCTGTAGAACAGGCCCAGGGCTATTGCCACGCCTATGCCGGCGATGATCCAGAACCGGACCACGATGTTGACCTCGCTCCAGCCGGCCAGCTCGAAGTGGTGCTGGAGCGGCGACATCCGGAAGACACGTTTGCCGGTGGTCCGGAACGAGATGATCTGGATCACCACGGACATCGTGATGATCACGAAGAGGCCGCCGATGATCGGCAGCAGCAGGATGGTCCGGGTGGACATCGCCATACCGGCGATCAGGCCGCCCAGGCCCAGCGCCCCGGTGTCACCCATGAAGATCCGTGCCGGGGACGTGTTCCACCAGAGGAAGCCCACACAGGCCCCGGCCGCGGCCCCGGCTATCAGCGCGATCTCCAACGGGTCACGCACGGCATAGCAGTACGACTGGGTGTAGCTCGGGTCGGCGCACCAGTGCCGGTACTGCCAGAACGCGATGAGCGCGTACGCGGCCAGGACCATCACCGAGGCGCCGGTGGCCAGACCGTCAAGGCCGTCGGTGAGGTTCACGCCGTTCGTCGCGCCCATCACCACGAAGATGAAGATGATCACCGCGCCGACCTTGCTGACCTCCAGGGCGTCGATGTCCCGGATGAAGCTCAGCGTGGTGCTGCCGACCGTCTCGGTGTTCGTCACAGCGCCCGACGCGTCGGTCATGGTGCTCGGGAAGTACAGCGCCACCACACCGAAGACCGCGCCGACGAGGATCTGACCGAGCAACTTGCCACGCTTGTTCAGCCCGGCGCTGTTGCGCTTGCGCACCTTGAGGAAGTCGTCGAGGAAACCGACCGCCCCGGAGAACACCATGAGCCCCAGCAGCACCAGCGCGGTGATCGTCGGCTCGACCTGGGCGATCTGCGCGTCGGGAAGCGTGGTCAGAGCCAGGTGCCCGGCCACGTACGCGATGACAGTGGCCAGGATGAAGACCACGCCGCCCATCGTGGGCGTGCCCTTCTTGCCCTGGTGCATGGCCGGGCCGTCGGAGCGGATCGGCTGACCGGCCTTGAGCCGGGTGAACACCTTGATGGCGATCGGGGTGCAGAAGAGAGAGACGAGGAAGGCCACCCCGATGGCGACGATGACCGCCCTCATCGGGTGGATTCCCCGGCGGCGTCGGCGCGCAGCGCGTCGACCACCTCCCAGGTCCGATACCGGGAGCCCTTGACCAGGACGACATCGCCCGGCCGTAACTCGCTCCGCAGCACCTCGACGGCCGCCGCCTGATCGGTGAGCAGCACCGACTCTCCTCCCCAATTCGCTACCGCTGTCGCGCCTTCGTGGATCGGCGCGGCCGGCTCACCCACCACGAGCAGCCGGTCGACGCCCAGCTCGGCCGCGAGTCGGCCGACCTCCAGGTGGCCGTCCCGCTCGAACGGGCCCAGCTCGGCCATGTAACCGAGCACCGCGACGGTACGCCGCCCCTCGCCGAGGCTGGCAAGCGCCCGCAGCGCGACAGCCATCGAGGCCGGGTTGGCGTTGTACGAGTCGTCGACGACAGTGACCCCGTCGGGCCTGTCGAAGACGTCCATCCGCCGGGTCGAGACCAACACCAGCTCACCGAGCGCCGTGGCCAGCTCGGCCAGCGGCATGCCCAACTCCCGGGCGACCGCTGCGGCGGCGAGGGTGTTGCCGACCTGGTGGCGGCCTGTCAGCCCGAGCCGCACCGGCGCGCGCCCCTCCGACGTCACAAGGGTGTACGACGGGTGCCCGCGCTCGTCGAGCGTGACGTCCTCGGCCCGTACGTCGGCGTCCGCCGCCTCGCCGTAACGCACCACCCGCGCCCGGGTACGGCTCGCCATCGCGGACACCCGTGGGTCGTCGGCGTTGAGGACGGCCAGCCCGTCGGGCGGAAGCGCCTCGACCAGTTCGCCCTTGGCCTGCGCGATGGCGTCCTGGGAGCCGAACTCGCCGATGTGCGACGTCCCGACGTTGAGCACCACCGAGATGCGGGGCGGCACCAGCTCGCACAGGTAACGCACGTGCCCGATCCCGCGGGCGCCCTTCTCCATCACCAGGTAGCGGGTGCCCGGGTCGGCCTGCAACGCGGTGTACGGGTGCCCCAGCTCGTTGTTGAACGAGCCGGGCGGCGCCACAGTGGCCCCGAGCCGGGTGGTGAGCTGACCGATCAGGTCCTTCGTGGTGGTCTTGCCCGACGAGCCGGTCACGCCGATCACGGTCAGCTCGGGCAACCGGTCGACGGCGGCGCGGGCCAGCCGGCCCATCGCGGCCAGCGCGTCGTCGACGAGCACCATCGGCACCCCGGGCACCTCGCGGGTGCCGAGGACCGCCACCGCGCCGGCCGCCATCGCCGTCTCCGCGTAGTCGTGCCCGTCGACCTTCTCACCGGGGAAGGCCACGAAGAGCGAGCCGGCCCCCACCTTGCGCGAGTCGAACTCGACAGGGCCGCTGACGGTAGCGTCCGGGTCGGCGGCCACGAGCCGTCCGTGCACCGCCTCGGCCACCTCGGCCAGGCTCAGGGCGATCATCGCTGACCTGCCGTGTCGCCGAACCGTGCCCGCAGCGCGCCGGCCAACTCGACGCTGTCGTCGAACGGGAGCACCTCGCCGGCCACCTCCTGGCCTCGCTCGTGGCCCTTGCCGAGCAGCGCGATGACGTCGCCCGGCTCGGCGAGCCGGACCGCCTCGTCGACAGCGGCGCGGCGACCTGCCACCTCGATGATCCGGGCCGGCGTGCCGGCCGCGTACGCCCCGGCGAGCACCTCGGCGCGGATCTCCGCCGGATCCTCGGTACGCGGATTGTCGTCGGTCACCAGCACCACGTCGGCCCCCTCCGCCGCGGCGGCGCCCATCACCGGCCGCTTGCCCCTGTCCCGGTCCCCGCCGGCACCGATCACACAGATCAACCGGCCGGCACTCAGCTCGCGCAGCGCCGTCAGCGCCGCCACTATCGCGTCGGCCTTGTGCGCGTAGTCGACGACCCCGCGCACCGGCCCGGCGACGTCGACAAGTTGCAGGCGACCGGGTACGCCACCGCAGGCGGCCACGCCGGTCGCCGCGGTCTTCGGGTCCACCCCGGCACCCACGAGCGCGGCGATTGCCAGCAGCGCGTTGGCGATGTTGTGCCGGCCGGGCAGCGCCACTCCGGCGGCAAGCGCCACGCCGTCCGGGCCGTGCGCGGTGAACCGCTGCGCGTACCCCTCGCCGCCCACGCCGTCGGCCCACCAGGTCGCAGCCTGGTCGCCGGCCGCCGAGTAGCTGACCGTCGCCGGCTTGTAGAGCGGCTTGAGCGCCGCGTCGTCGTGGTTGAGCACCTCGACCGCGCACCGGCCGTCGAAGAGCTGCGCCTTTGCCGCGAAGTAGTCGGCCGTGTCGGCGTGGAAGTCCAGGTGGTCGGAGCCGAAGTTGGTGTAGCCGCCGACGGTGAACCGGACCCCGCCCACCCGGCCCATCGCCAGCGCGTGGCTGGAGACCTCCATGACGACGGCTGTCACGCCGCGCTCGCGGGCGGTGGCGAGCATCGCGTGCAGGTCCGTCGCCTCGGGCGTGGTACGCACGCTGTCGATCACCAGGTCGCCGAGCCGGGTCTCCACGGTGCCGATCAGCCCGGTGGTGTGCCCGGCCGCCCGCAACCCCGACTCGATCAGGTACGCCGTGGACGTCTTGCCCGCCGTGCCGGTCACGCCGATGACTGTGAGCGCGGCGGTCGGGTCGCCGTAGACGGCCGACGCCAGCTCGCCGAGCACCGCACGCGGGTCCGCAACCACCAGCGCGGGCAGGCCGGTCCCCGCCGCCAGCTCCGCGCCGGCCGGATCGGTCAGCAGGGCCACGGCACCCGCCTCGGCCGCCCCGGCGGCGAACTCCGCGCCGTGCCGGCGGGCGCCGGGCAGCGCCGCGTACAGGTCGCCGGGGCGGACCTCCTGGCTGGCGTGGGTCGCCCCGGTGACGACCATGTCGGCGGCGTCCGCCGGAAGGTCGACAGCGATCCGGGCGGCGAGATCACCGAGCCGTAGGCCGGTCACGGTACGTGGACGTGGATTGCCGGGCACGGCGTCAGACCCTACCCGGTCGTCCGGTTCCGGCCGCACAGCCGCCCCGGTGGTTCGTCGGCACTCACCGATGATGTCCCGCCATTGCTGCTCAGCGCGGATAGACCACGAACTTGGGTGCCGAACCACTCGCCGAAGGCGGAATCCGGTTGTGACGCAGCGTGAACTGCATCATGTCCCGGAAGGCCGGTCCGGCGATCGCCGCGCCACCGCCGGAGGGCGCGTACACGAAGACGGCGATCACGTACCGGGGCTTCTCGGCGGGGGCCATGCCGATGAAGGAGGACACCTCGCCGGGCTGCTTCTTGCCGTCCACAAGCCGCCAGCCGGTGCCTGTCTTACCGGCGACCCGGTAGCCGGGGACCGCGGCGGTGACACCGGTGGCGCCGTCGACAGTGGTGACCGCCTCCAGCATGGTGCGCAGGGCCGCCGCGTTCTGCGGGCTGAGCACCGAACGGGTCACCGGGGTCGGCCCGGGAGTGCGCTTGCCGTCCGGGTCGATGGTCTCCTTGACCAGGTGCGGCTGCACGTACGTGCCGTCGTTGGCGATGGCGGCGTACGCGGCGGCCATCTGCAGTGGCGTGGCGTCGACGCTGTGCCCGATCGGCACCGACCCGCGCGACGATTCGCTCCACTCGTCGGCGGGCAGGAGCCGCCCGCTGGCCTCGCCGGGAAGACCCTCGCGGGTGGGCTGGCCCAGCCCGAACCGCTTCTGGTAGTCGATCAGCCGGTCCGGCCCGAGCCGGTCGGCGATGGTGATGGTGCCGACGTTCGACGAGTAGGCGAGCATCCCCGGAATGCTCATCTTCCGGCCGTTGGCGCGGTGGGTGTCGGAGAACCAGGTGTCACCCTTCTTGATGCTGTTGGCGATGGGCAGCGTGGTGTCCGGGGTGATCACCCCCTCCTGGAGCGCCGCGCCGAAGGTGATCGCCTTGTGCACCGAGCCGGGGTCCACCACGAAACTCGTCGCGGCGTCCTCCCGGGCGACCGGGTCACTGTCCGCCGGCTTCTTCGCGTCGTACGTGGGGTGGCTCGCCTGGGCCAGCACCTCACCGGTGGGCACGTCGATGATCACCGCAGCGGCGGTGCCGCCGCGCTGCTGCGCCATCCCCGCACTGAGGATCTGTTGCGTCTTGAACTGAAGGTCCCGGTCGATGGTCAGGCACAACGAGCTGCCCGGGTTGGCCGGAGTGGTCTGGCTGTAGCCGCCGGGGATCGGCGCGGCCAGGTCGCTGCGGCCCGCCTCGTACACCCGTTTGCCGTCCTGACCGGCGAGCTGCTCGTCGTAGCGGGCCTCCAGCCCTTCCAACCCGACCATGTCCTGGCTTGTGAAACCGATGAGGTTGGCCGCCAGGTCACCACCGGGGACCTCGCGGCGTTCGTCGCGGTGCACCCCGATGCCGGGCAGTTCCAGCGCCAGCACCTGCTTGGCTGTCGGGATCTCCACACCGCGCGCCAGGTACTCGAACCGGGACGGCTTGCCGTTCTCCAGCTTGCGGGGCTTCATGAGCGTGGTGAGCTTGGAGACCGGGATGCCGAGCAGCGGGGAGAGCGCCTTCGCGGTGGCGGGCACGTCCTCGATCTCGACCGGGTCGGCGAAGACGTACCGCGCCTCGACGCTGTGGGCGAGCGGCTCGCCGGTGCGGTCGTAGATCGCCCCGCGCGGCGCTGGCAGCTCCACGGTGCGGGTCCGGTCGGCGACGCCCGCCCCGGCGTACGCCGGGGCGTCGACCGCCTGTAGGAAGATCAGCCGGATCCCGATGGTGACGAACAGCGCCAGGGTGAGCACTGTGCCAAGCCGCAACCGCAGGCGCGGGTCGGCGAGCTTCGGCGGGCGCGGCGGCTTGCGTGACGGCCGCCGGGCCGCCGGGCGGTCGGTGCGGCCGGGCGTCCTCGGCGTGGTCCGGCGACGCGGCGGCGGCTCGTCGCCGGCCGGGCGTCGCGGGGTACGCGGCGCGACGGTGCGCACCACGCCGCCACGTCCGGCAGCCGGGGCGTCGCGCCGGCCGGACCGGGCGGCGGCGCGACCGCCGTCGAGCACCTGCAACGCGGGGCGGAACGGGTCGCCGGACCGGGTGCTGCGCGGGGTACGTCGCTGCTCGGCGCCCCCGCCGCGCGCCGGCGTGCCGCGCTCCTCGCGGACCGTCCGACCCCTCGGGGTGTACGCCCGCGCGCCGGAGATGCCTCCGATGCCCGGCTCGTCGGCCCGAGGCTCCCCGTCGGCGGGGTTGGCGTCACGCGAAGAGCCGCGCCGGGTTCCCTTGGGATCCCGGCGCGGCTCGTCCGACCTTGGCGGCACCGGTCAGCCTCCCGCACCCTGACTGGTCACCGACGGCTCACCGGTCGCCGGCTTCGGCACGCCGATGGACTTTCCGTCCGGCAACCGGATGTACGCCGGCTCGACGTCCACCAGACCCAGCCGCCGCGCCTCGGCGGTCAGGTTGCCGGGTGCCTTCGCCTCGGCGATCTGCTTGTCCAACTGCTGCTTCTCCAGGTCCAGCCGGGCCTGCTGCTGCTGCAGCTTCTCCAGCCGGAACGCGTTCTCGTTGATCTTGGTGTTGACCGCCAGGATGCCCAGCACCCCGCCGACGACCAGCACCACGATCAGCGCCGCGAACGGCGCACGCGGCACCGACACCGGCGGCGGAGGCGCCACCCGCAGTCGGGGCGGGCGGGCGCTGGGCGCGGCGGTGGCCTTCTCGGCCGGTCGCAGCGCGGCGCTGCCCTGGGTGGGAAACTCGCGCGCCCCCCGGGCGCGAGCCTCCCCCTGCCGGTTGACTCGATCGATGCGTGGCGTACCGTTCTCCACGCGCGTGGCTCGCTCCGCCGCGGTCCGGCCCCCCGACCGCGGTGCGCGCTGCCCGCCACCGGTTACGCCCCGGCGGTCGCGCTTGTCAATGCTCATGTCCCCTCCCCCTCAACGTCCGTCCCTCTGCGGGTCGACGTCTGCGGACCCCCCACGGATCACGCAGACCCCGTCCCCGGTTGGTGCATCCCCTTCACCCTTCGGCGGGACCGTTCGCGGTCGGTCCGCCCCTGCTCTGTCGCGTTCGGATCGAGTCGTTCCGCTGCCCGCAACCGCACCGAGGCGGCACGCGGGTTCGCGGCGACCTCCGCCTCCCCAGGAAGCTCCGCGCCCCGGCTGAGAAGCCGGAACGTCGGACCTGACCCGGGAAGTTCGACCGGGAGGTCGATCGGGCCCTTACTGCGGACCCGATCCGCGAGCGCCGCCTTGGTGAGCCGGTCCTCCAGCGAGTGGTAGGACAGGACCACCATGCGACCGCCCACGGTCAGTGCGTCGAGGGCAGACGGCAGCGCTGTCTCCAGCGCTGCCAGCTCTCTGTTTACCTCGATCCGCAAAGCCTGAAACGTTCTCTTTGCCGGGTGTCCACCCGTTCGTCGCGCTGGTGCCGGAATCGAGTCCCGAACCAGCTCCGCCAGCCGCGCCGACGAGGTGATCCGGGCACGTTCCCGCTCCCGGATGATCGCCGAGGCGATCCGGCCGGCGAACTTCTCTTCGCCGTAGACCCGCAACACACGGGCCAGATCCGGATGGGCGTAGGTGTTGACCACCTCCTCGGCGGTCACCCCCCGCGTCTGGTCCATCCGCATGTCAAGCGGAGCGTCCTGTGCGTAGGCGAACCCGCGGTCGGGCGCGTCCAACTGCAACGACGAGACACCCAGGTCGAACAGGATCCCGTCGATGCCCGGATAGCCAAGCCGGGCCAGCACGTCCGGCAACTCGTCGTAGACGGCGTGCTCCAGGTGCACCCGGTCAGCGAAACGCGCCAGCCGGACCCGCGCATGAGCGAGCGCCTCGGTGTCCCGGTCGAGCCCGATCAGGACCGTCTCCGGGTGCGCCTCCAGCACCGCCTCCGCATGCCCGGCCAGGCCGAGCGTCGCGTCGACGTGGATCGTCCGGCCGCCTCGACCCAGCGCGGGGGCCAGCAGCTCGAGGCACCGCTCGAGCAGCACCGGCACGTGCGTGCCGCGTAGCTCCCCCATGTTGACCCCCACTGGTTGAAACGTCCGTTCTTCTCCTGCGTCTGTCGTGGCGACGGCGCTGCCGTCGTACCGCCAGATCCCCATCCGCTCCCGCCGGCCACCGGACCACCCGATGACTGGATCGTGCGCCTGGCACCGGGGAAGGGATGCCAGGAACTCGAAAGCGGCTGGAGATCTCGCAGTACGTCGGGCGCCGTTCCGCCCTACAGTCCGCCGGGCAGCACCCCCTCCTCGATGTCGGCGAAATCGTCTTCGCTCTCGGCGAGGTAGGTCTCCCAGGCGCCCTTGTCCCAGATCTCCACCCGAGTGCTCGCGCCGATCACCACAAGGTCCCGGTCAAGCGCGGCGTACTCCCGCAGGTGGGCTGGGATTGTCACCCGGCCCTGCTTGTCAGGCACCTCGTCGTGCGCGCTGGCGAAGAAGACCCGGCTGTAGGCCCGGGCCGCCTTGTGTGTCATCGGCTGCGCGCGCAACTGCTCCGCGATGCGCTGGAACTCGGGTGTCGGAAAGACATAGAGACAGCGATCCTGCCCTTTGGTTACCACGACACCCCCCGCCAGCTCATCCCGGAACTTCGCCGGAAGGATCAACCGGCCTTTGTCGTCCAGGCGCGGAGTATGGGTGCCGAGGAACATCGGCCCAACCCCCTCGCCCTGAAGCGGCGTTCGCGGCGCCGCTGACCCCCCGGGCCGGTGAGCCCTCCCGGCCTCACCATTGGGCCCCACTCTACTCCACTTCCCTCCACCTGCAACCAGAATCGCCCGCGTGGCGTGGCCGATCGCCGGGTAAAACAGCACGTCACGCGGGGTGGAGCGGAGTGGAGGGCTGGAGGGCCGACCGGGCGCGGTCCGCTTTCCGACATAGATCGACTCCGTCCGGTGGAGGCCGACCCGGCCGCCCACACACCCACCACGGCCGAACGGTTCGGCGTCGGCGGCGATCTGGTGGGGTCGCCGGTCCGGTAACCTCGCTCGCGTGACGGACGCGAAAATGCCCCTACGGGCGAAGGTGGCCAGCTCCGTGTCACGGACCGCCGCAGCGCTCTCCCGAGCGGCCGGACGTGGCGACGGTTCGGTGATCGGCGGGTGGATCGGGCTGAAGATCGACCCGGATCTGCTGGCGCACCTGTCGGCCGGACGTGCCATCGCGCTCGTCTCCGGCACCAACGGCAAGACCACCACCACCCGGCTGACAGCCGCCGCAGTCGGCGTGCTCGGGCGTGTCGCCACCAACTCCTTCGGCGCGAACATGCCCACCGGGCACACCTCCGCGTTGGCGAAGGCCGGCAGCACCCCGTACGCGGTGCTGGAGGTCGACGAGCACTACCTGGCCCAGGTGCTGGAGTCGACAGAGCCACACGTGGTAGCACTGCTGAACCTCTCCCGCGACCAGCTCGACCGCGCCAAGGAGGTCGCCATGATGGCGCAGCTCTGGCGTGCGGCGCTGGTCCGGCACACGAACGTACGGGTGGTGGCCAACGCCGACGACCCGATGGTGGTGTGGGCAGCCACCCCACCCGCCGACCCGGCCAGCGGCATCAACCCGCCGCACGTGACCTGGTTCAGCGCCGGCCAGCGCTGGCACGACGACTCCTGGGTCTGCCCCGAGTGCGGTTCCACGATCCAGCGCTCCGGTGACCAGTGGTGGTGCACGGGCTGCGCGCTGCGCCGACCGGAGCCGCAGTGGGTAGTCGAGGACGAGGGCGTGCTCGACCCCACCGGCGCCTGGCACAAGGTCTCCCTCCAGCTGCCCGGCAAGGTCAACCTCGGCAACGCGGCGACCGCGCTGGCCGTGGCCGCCGAATTCGGCGTACGCCCCGTCGACGCGGTGTCCCGCCTCGGCATCGTCACGTCGGTGGCCGGCCGTTACGCACAGGTCGAGAAGGACGGGCGCAACATCCGGCTGCTGCTGGCCAAGAACCCGGCCAGTTGGCTGGAGGCGTTCGACATGGCCGACGAGGCGCCGACACTGCTCTCCATCAACGCGCGCGACCCCGACGGTCTGGACACCTCCTGGCTCTTCGACGTCGACTTCGCCCCGCTGCGCGGGCGGCAGGTGCTGATCACCGGCGACCGGGCGTACGACCTGGCGGTCCGCTTGGACGTCAACGACGTGCCGTTCCAGCATGTGCGCACCTTCAGCGACGCGATCCGGTCGGTCCCGCCCGGGCGGCTGGAGGTCATCGCGAACTACACAGCGTTCCAGGACATCCGAGCGGAGTTGGACCGTGTCAACTGAGAGCCTGCGCATCGTCTGGATCTACCCCGACCTGCTCTCCACCTACGGCGATCGGGGCAACGCGCTGATCCTGGCCCGGCGGGCCCGCCAGCGCGGCATGCCGGTCGAGGTGCTGGAAGTCCGCTCCGACCAGCAGCTGCCCGCGACCGCCGACATCTACCTGGTCGGCGGCGGTGAGGACGGCCCGCAGGCGCTGGGCGCGCAGCGGCTGATCGCCGACGGCGGCCTGCACCGGGCGGTCGCCCAGGGTGCCGTGGTGTTCGGCGTCTGCGCCGGCTACCAACTGCTCGGCACGTCGTTCTTCGCCAAGGGCGTGCAGTGCCGTGGCCTGGAGTTGCTGGATCTGCAGTCCGACCGGGGCCCCAGCCGTGCCGTCGGCGAGCTGGCCGGTGAGATCGACCCTCGCCTGGGCCTGCCCGCGTTGACCGGTTTCGAGAACCACGGTGGCCGCACCCACCTCGGCCCGGAGGTTTCCCCACTGGCCCGGGTCAGCGCCGGCGTCGGCAACGACGGCACCACCGAAGGTGCCTGGCGCGGCAAGCTCCTCGGCACGTACTCCCACGGCCCCGCACTGGCCCGCAACCCGGCCCTGGCCGACCTGCTGCTGCGCTGGGCCACCGGGGCGCACCAGCTCCCGCCGCTGGACGACACCTGGTCGGACCGGCTCCGCGCGGAGCGCCGCACCGCAGTGGCCGCCGCCCGGGCATGATCCGCGCCGTCCGGCGGCTGCTCCGGCAGCCGTCGGCCGCCCGGTTCACCCTTCTCGTGCTGCTGATCGGCACCTGCGGTCTGCTGCTGCTCCTGGTGCCCCGACCCGATCTGGCGGAGCTTCCCCGGCTGGCCGACCAGCTCGGTGGCCTCGCCCCCGTGGCGGCGATCGTCGGCGGGGCGCTGCTGCTTGTCGCGCTGGTCCCCCGGACCTTCGTCACGCTCGCCGCGGGCGCGATCTTCGGCCCTCTCGAAGGTGCCGCCTACGCCCTGGGCGCCGCCCTGGTGGCGGCGGCCATCGGGTTCACCGTCGGCCGGCTGCTGGGTCGGGACTTCGTCGCGGAGCGGGTCCGCGGCAGACTGGCCCGCCTCGACAGATGGTTCGCGCGGCAGAGCGTGTTCGGGGTGGTCACCGTCCGGCTGCTGCCGATCGCCGGCTTCGGCCTGGTGAGCTACGGCTACGGCACCACCGCCGCCCGGCTGGCGCCGTTCCTGACCGGCAGCGTGATCGCGTCCGCGCCGACCGCCTTCGGGTACGCAGCGATCGGTGCGGCCGTCAGCACCCCCGGCCAGATCAACTGGTACGCCGCCGCCCCCGCGAGCCTCGGCCTGATCGCCAGCCTGGTGCTGCTCCACCAGTGGTGGCGCGCCGAACGGCAACGGCGGGCGCTGCAGGGCTGACCCCCGGCCCAGGCCGACCCCAGGCGCAAGCCCTCGGCCTCCGGATGTCGGTGTGTCGCGGTCGCCGGCACCCAATACCAATGAGCGTGATGACTCAGAGGCATCAAAATGCCTCTGAGTCATCACGCCCCTGACAGTGTCCGCAGGCGCGGACGTCACGCTCGGTCACACCGGGCTCAGGCGACGACCGACACCATCCGACCCGGGACCACGATGACCTTGCGAGGCTCCTTGCCGGCCAGGGAGGACGCCACCGCGTCCAGGGCTGCCGCGCGTACGGCCTCCTCGGGCGAGTCGGCCGGGACCTCGATGCGGCCCCGGACCTTGCCGTTGACCTGCACCGGATACGTGACGGTGTCGGCCACCAGCAGCGCCGGGTCGGCGGTCGGGAAGTCCGCGTACGTCAGCGAGGTGTCGTGGCCCAGCTTGCGCCACAGTTCCTCGGCCACGTGCGGGGCGAATGGCGCCACCATCAGCACCAGCGGCTCGGCAACCTCACGGGGCGTCGCCGACAGGCCGGTCAGCCCGTTGGTCAGCTGGATCAGCTTCGCGATCGCCGTGTTGAACCGGATGCCGTCCATGTCGCCACGGACCCCGTCGATCACCTTGTGCAGCAGTCGCCGGGTCGCCTCGTCGGCCGGGTCGTCGGTGACCCGCACCGCGCCGGTCTGCTCGTCGACGATCGCCCGCCAGACGCGCTGCAGGAACCGGTACGAGCCGACCACGGCCCGGGTCTCCCAGGGGCGGGACACCTCCAGCGGACCCATCGACATCTCGTACACCCGGAAGGTGTCGGCACCGTACGCGGCGCACATGTCGTCGGGGGTCACCACGTTCTTCAGGGACTTGCCCATCTTGCCGTACTCGCGGTTGACCACCAGGTCGTCCAGGTAGTACGCGCCGTCACGCTCGACGACGTCCTCGGCCTGCACGTAGCTGCCGCGCGAGTCGGTGTACGCGTACGCCTGGATCATGCCCTGGTTGAACAGCTTGCGGAACGGCTCGAACGACGACACGTGCCCCAGGTCGAACAGCACCTTGTGCCAGAACCGCGCGTACAGCAGGTGCAGCACGGCGTGCTCGGCACCGCCGACGTACAGGTCGGTGCCCCCGCAGTCGCCCTCGCCGCGCGGGCCCATCCAGTACCGCTCGTTCTCCTCGTCGACGAAGCGCTCGGAGTTGGTCGGGTCCAGGTAGCGCAGCTCGTACCAGCAGGAGCCGGCCCACTGCGGCATCACGTTGGTCTCGCGGGTGTAACGCTTCGGCCCGTCGCCCAGGTCCAGCTCCACCTCGACCCAGTCGCGGCGACGCGACAGCGGGGTCTCCGGGTTGGAGGCCGCGTCGTCCGGGTCGAACGTCTTCGGGGAGAAGTCCTCCACCTCCGGCAGCTCGACCGGCAGCATCTCCTCCGGCAGGGCGATCGCGGCACCGGTCTCGTCGTAGACGATCGGGAACGGCTCACCCCAGTAGCGCTGCCGGGAGAACAGCCAGTCCCGCAGCCGGTAGGTCACCGCGCCCGTACCGTGGCCGTTGGCCTCCAGCCAGGCGATGGTCGCCGCCTTGGCGTCGGCGACCCCCAAGCCGTTCAGGTCCAGGCCGCGCTCGGGCGCGGCGCTGTTGATGGCCGGGCCGTCACCTGTGTACGCCTTGCCGTCGAAGCCCTCCGACGGCTGCACGGTACGGACGATGGGCAGCTCGAAGACCTCGGCGAACGCCCAGTCCCGCTCGTCCTGCGCGGGCACCGCCATGATCGCGCCGGTGCCGTAGCCGGCCAGCACGTAGTCGGCGATGAAGATCGGGATCTGTCCGCCGGTGACCGGGTTGGTGGCGTATGCGCCGATGAAGACGCCCGTCTTCTCCTTGGTGTCGGACTGCCGCTCGACGTCGGTCTTGGCGGCCGCGTCCTTGCGGTACGCCTCGACGGCGGCCCGGGGGTTGGCGTGCCCGCCGGTCCAGGCGTCCCTGGTGCCCTGCGGCCAGGCGGCCGGCACCAGCGCGTCGACCAGCTCGTGCTCGGGCGCCAGCACCATGTAGGTGGCACCGAAGATGGTGTCCGGTCGGGTGGTGAACACCCGCACCGGTGCCTGCGCGGTCGGGAAGTCGATGTGCGCGCCGGTGGAGCGACCGATCCAGTTGCGCTGCATCAGCTTGATCGGCTCGGGCCAGTCCAGGCTGTCCAGGTCGTCCAGCAGCCGGTCAGCGTACGCGGTGATCCGCATCTTCCACTGCTTCAGGCTGCGCTTGAAGACCGGGAAGTTGCCCCGGTCGGAGCGACCGTCGGCGGTGACCTCCTCGTTGGCCAGCACGGTGCCCAGCCCGGGGCACCAGTTCACCGGCGCCTCCGAGACGTACGCCAGCCGGTGGTCGTCGACGACCTTGCGGCGCTCGGCGACGCTCAGCTCCGCCCAGGGTCGGCCGTCCGGGGTGGGCCGGTTGCCGCCTTCGAACTCGGCGATCAGCTCGGCGATCGGGCGGGCCTTCGCGGCGTCGCGGTCGTACCAGGAGTTGAAGATCTGCAGGAAGATCCACTGCGTCCAGCGGTAGAAGTCGGTGTCGATCGTCGCCACCGAACGCCGCTCGTCGTGCGCCAGCCCCAGCCGGCGCAGCTGCGCCTTGTACCGCTCGATGTTCGCGACAGTGGTGGTCCGGGGGTGGGTGCCGGTCTGCACCGCGTACTGCTCGGCGGGCAGACCGAACGCGTCGAAGCCCATGGCGTGCAGCACGTTGCGCCCGGCCATCCGCTGGTAGCGGGCGTAGCAGTCGGTGCCGATGTAGCCCAGCGGGTGGCCCACGTGCAGGCCGGCGCCCGACGGGTACGGGAACATGTCCAGCACGTACAGCTTCTCCGCGCCGGCTCGCGGGTGATCCGGGTCGGCCAGCGGGCCGCTCGGATTTGGCGCGTGGAAGGTGCCCTCGCGCGCCCAGGTGTCCTGCCAACGGACTTCGATCTCGTCGGCCAGGGTCGCGGTGTACCGGAACGGGGGGATGTCGTCCGCCGGTGCGGCTGCCTCACTCATCGTCTCTCCTCGCTTCACTTCGCTTCGTCTCGGCACCGCCGGGCCGGGCCGGTCCTCTCGGCGCCGTCGGCGGCGAGCCGGCGGCGGGCACGAAAAAGCCCCTCGCGCAGGAGGGGCCGCCGTGCTGTCGCGCGATCAGCGCATCAGCACGGCCCGGTAAGAAGCAGGAAGACTCCGGCCATGTCCGGCAGTGTACCCCTGTCCCGAGGCGGACGGACCGGAGCCCGCACCGGCCGGAGCCGGTCCCCCGACTTGGCGAATATCCGTACGTAACCGACCGACTACCTGCGGGGGTCGGCGTTAGCGACAAACATGGTTAGCCTGAGAGGCCAGTGAGATTCCTGCGGCAAACGAGGCTCGGCGTCGCGAACCCAACGGCGGGTCCAGGTGCTCTCAACAGAGCTGCCGTGACGGCGACGAGGAGGAGGCCCGTGACACAACAGACCTGGGACGAGGTGGGCGGCCTACTGCCGCACGACGAGTTCCGCGCCGCCAGCGAGGCCATTGTGGCCAACATCGAGCAGGTCATCGAGGGCAAGACCGCCACCGTGCGGCTTGCCCTTGCCGTCCTTCTCGCCGAGGGCCATCTCCTCATCGAAGACGTTCCCGGCGTCGGCAAGACCAAGCTGGCCAAGGCCCTCGCTCGGTCCATCGACTGCACGGTGCGGCGCATCCAGTTCACCCCCGACCTTCTGCCCAGCGATGTCACCGGCGTCAGCGTCTACAACCAGGAGACGCACGACTTCGAGTTCCGTCCGGGTGCCGTCTTCGCCAACCTTGTCGTCGGCGACGAGATCAACCGGGCGTCGCCGAAGACCCAGTCGGCGTTGCTCGAGTGCATGGAGGAACGCCAGGTCACCGTCGACGGCGTTACCTACCAGCTGCAGACCCCGTTCATGGTGATCGCCACCCAGAACCCGATCGAGATGGAGGGGACGTACCCGCTGCCCGAGGCGCAGCGCGACCGGTTCACCGCCCGGATCGCGATGGGCTACCCGGACGTCAGCGCCGAACTGGCCATGCTCGACGGGCACGGCGCCACCGACCCGCTGCACGAGCTGCGGCCGGTCTCCGACGCGAACATCGTCCGGCAGCTCATCTCCACCGTCCGGCAGGTGCACGTCGCGGACGCGGTCAAGCAGTACGCGATCGACCTGGTGACCGCCACTCGCGAGGCCCCCGACCTGCGCCTCGGCGCGTCCCCCCGGGCGACCCTGCAGCTACTGCGGACCGCCCGGGCGGTCGCCGCCCTGGAGGGCCGCGACTACGTCCTCCCCGACGACCTGCAGGCCCTGGCGGTGCCGGTGCTGGCCCACCGCATCATCCCGACGGCCGACGCGCAGCTCGCCCGGCGTACCACCGACGCGATCGTCTCGGAGCTGGTGCACCGGCTGCCGCTCCCGCACGACCGGCAGCGCAACCCGTACGACACCCGGCCCGCCACCGGCAACGGTCGCGCCCCCTACGAGCCGCGGAGGCCGTGACGTGCGTGCCGGGCTGCGCGGTCTGACCACCCGCGGGCGCTCGTTCCTGGCCGCCGCCGCTGCGGCGGCCATCTCGGCCTTCATCCTGGGCGAGAAGGACCTGCTCCGGGTGGCAGTGCTGCTGGCCGTCCTTCCGCTGCTGGCCGCCGCCTACGTGGGGCGTAGCCGCTACAAGTTGGCCTGCAACCGGTCGCTGGACCCGCACCGGGTTCCGGTCGGGGCGAACTCGCGGGTGGTGCTGCGTCTGCAGAACCTCTCCCGTCTGCCCACCGGCACGCTGCTGCTGGAGGACCGGCTGCCCTACGCGTTGGGCAGCCGGCCACGGGTCGTGCTGGAGCGGCTCGGCGCCCACCAGGCCAGCTCTGTCGCGTACACGGTGCGCGCCGACGTGCGGGGCCGCTACGACGTGGGCCCGCTTGTGGTCCGGATGACCGACCCGTTCGGTCTCTGCGAGCTGACCCGCGCCTTCCCCAGCACCGACCACCTGACGGTCATCCCGCAGGTCACTCCCCTGCCGTCGGTCCGGCTCCCCGGGGAGTACGCGGGCAGCGGCGACAGCCGGGCCCGGTCGGTGGCGGTGCACGGTGAGGACGACGCGGCGACCCGGGAGTACCGGCGCGGCGACGACCTGCGCCGGGTGCACTGGAAGTCGACGGCGCGCACCGGTGAGCTGATGGTGCGCCGCGAGGAGCAGCCGTGGGAGAGCCGGGCCACTGTCGTCCTGGACACCCGCGCGTACGGCCACCGGGGTGACGGGCCGACGGCGAGTTTCGAGTGGGCGGTCTCCGCTGCCGCGAGCATCGCCGTGCACCTGCGCCAGTCCGGCTACAAGCTGCGCCTGGTCACCGGCTCGGGGGTGGACGTGGACGCCTCGGAGGGCGGCGGCGACGGTGTGCTGCTCGATCATCTCGCGGAGGTCCGGCTGGACCAGCGGGCCGAGCTGGCGGGCCTGGTGCAGCGGGTACGGCAACGCTCCGACGGCGGTCTGATCATCGGGCTGTTCGGCGCGGTGAGCGTGGCGGAGGCCGAGCTGCTGGCCGGGCTGCGCGGCAACGGCGCGACGTGCGTCGGGTTCCTGTTGAACAGCTCCGGGTGGCTCAGCCTGCCGGAGAAGGCCCGCGCCGAGGCGGAGCACGCGCACGGCGCTGCCGTTCTCGCCATGGTGCAGAGCGGTTGGCGGGTGGTCGGCGTCGACCACGGTGGCCGGCTGCCGGCGCTCTGGCCGCAGGCGGGCCGGGGTTCCCAGGGCTTCGCTATGCGCGCCGCGCTGGCCGAGACGGTCGCCGGCGGCGTGCGATGAACGGAAGGTCCCCCTCATGATCGCCAGTCGGAACATCGGTGCGGTGGCGGCAGCTGCCACGTTGCTCGCCGCCGCGCCGCTGTCGGCCATCTTCCAGAGCTGGACGTGGCTGATCCAGTCGGCAATCGCGGTCGCCGTGGTGGCCGGGGTCGCCGCCCTGACCCGGCTGGTCCGGGCACCCCTCTGGGGTCAGGTGCTCGGCATGCTGGCCGCGCTGGCGCTCGCGCTTACCTGGCTGTTCCCCAGCGGTGGCGAACTGTTCGCCGTCCTGCCCACGCCGACCACGTTCGGGCACTTCGCCGACCTGCTCGGCGGCTCCATGCAGGACATGCGCTCGTACGGCGTCGAAGTTCCGGACACGGACCCGCTGCTGTTCATCACAGTGCTCGGTGTCGGCGGGGTGGCCGTGCTGGTGGACGTGCTGGCCGTGGGTATGCGCCGGCCGGCGCTGGCGGGGCTGCCGATGCTCGCCATCTACTCGGTGCCGGTCGCCGTCTACGTGGACAGCGTTCCCGCGCTGCCGTTCGTGATCGGCGCCGCCGGGTACCTGTGGCTGCTGGTCACCGACAACGTCGACCGGGTTCGGCGGTTCGGCCGCCGGTTCACCGGCGACGGCCGCGACGTCGACGTGTGGGAGGCGTCGCCGCTGGCCTCTGCCGGCCGCCGGCTCGCCGTGGTCGGGGTGGTGGTGGCGGTGGCCCTGCCACTGGCGGTGCCCGGCATGACCGGCGGGCTGCTCGACAGCCTCGGTGGCTCGGGCAACGGCTCGGGCAGCGGCCGCGCGGGGTCGGGAGGGTCGACGGGTCGGATCGACCTGTTCGCCTCGCTCGCCGGCCAGCTCAACCAGTCCGAGGTGGCCGACCTGGTAAAGGTGACCACGTCCGAGCCGAACCCGTTCTACCTGCGCTACGCGGTCGCCGACGAGCTGCGCCCCACTGGTTTCCAGGCCCGTAATCCGAGTGGCCGGCCGGCGAACCGGGACCTGCCGGATCCGACCGAGCGGGCCGGTCGAGGGGTGCAGCAGACCAGCTACCGGGCGACCGTCGAGGTCACAAAGAGCCTCAACATGTCGCTCATGCCGGTGTACGCCGAGCCGGTGCGCACCGAGGACCTCAACAGCAACTGGCTCTACGACCCCAACCAGCAGGTCGTCTTCTCCAACCGGGAGAACTCCCGGGGCCGCAAGTACTCCTTCGACTACATCCGGTCGACGTACACGCCGGCCGCTCTGCGGGCCGCCCAGCCGTTGGCGGCCGACCACCCGGTACGCCGCCAGCTCACCGCCACCCCCGGGCCGGTGCCCGAGGTGGAGGAGCTGGTCAAGGGGCTGATCCAGGGCAAGCGCACCGACTACGACCGGGTGCTGTCGATCTACCAGCACTTCTCGTCGGACAACGGGTTCAGCTACCGGCTCAGCACCGAGAGCGGCAGCAGCGGCCAGGACATCGTCGACTTCCTGACCAACAAGGTCGGCTACTGCCAGCAGTACGCGGCGGCCATGGCCTGGCTGGTCCGTTCGGCGGGAATCCCGGCGCGGGTGGCGTTCGGGTTCACCAACGGCAGCAAGCGCGACGGCGACACGTACACGCTGACCAACCTCAACCTTCATGCCTGGACCGAGGTCTACTTCGGCGGGATCGGCTGGGTGCCGTTCGACGCCACTCCGGCGTACGGCGTACCGGGCTCGACCCGTTCGGCCTGGGCTCCGGACACGGACGCGCCTGAGCCGTCCACTCCGCAGAGCGGTGCCACTGACACCCCGTCCGGCGCTGACCCGTCCGCCGGCCCGGCTGGCCCGGACAACGCCGACCGGGACACCGACTCCGGGCTCTCGCTCGCCGGTGAGCAGCCGGCCGAGGAGGCACCGGTGTGGCCGTGGTGGGCGGCCGGTCTGCTGGCCCTGATGGCGCTGCTGGCGGTGCCGGCTCTGCGCCGGCTGGCGTTGCGCCGACGGCGAGGTGCCCGGGCCGGTGCGGTGGTGGCCACCACCACCGGCGAGGTCCAGCCGGCCGACGGGGCACGGGTAGTGGTGGTCGGCCCGGATGCCAACCGTGCCCGCGCGGACGCGCACGCCGCCTGGGCGGAGTTGCTCGACACGATGGTCGACTTCAAGGTCGTTGTCGACCGCACCGAGACACCTCGGGCGACAGCGGACCGGCTGATCCGGGACACCCTCACCGACGACACTGCGGCGGTCGGGGCGGCGCGCCTGCTCGGCCGGGCGGAGGAACGGGCCCGCTACGCGCGGGACCCGCTGACCGGTGAGCCGCTGCTGCCGGCGCTACGCGCGGTCCGTGGCGCGCTCGCCACCCGGGCGGACCGGCGGACCCGACTGCTGGCCGCCGTACTGCCGCCGTCGGTCCTGCTGCGGTGGCGGGTCGGCATGGCGGACACTTCGGGGCGTCTGGTGGCGCTGACCGGGAGGGCCCGCTACCGGCTCCTGCGCTGGAGCCCGCGTCGGCTCCTGGCCGACCGCGCGGCTCGCTGAGCCCGACTGGCCGCGCGGTCTGCTGAAACCAAAGCGACCGCGCGGCCCGCTGAAGCCGGGCAGCTGCGGCCCTTGGTCACCGCCGGAGGAGGCGGCCGAAGGACGGCATCCGGCCAGGAGGCGTGGGCGGGATTCAGCTCTGGCGTCTTGATTCCCGGGCGGGATCGGCGAGGTCCGCGCGGTCGTCGCCGGACAGCCAAGGCCCGCGCTACGAGGACGGCCTGCGCCCGGCGTTGGTGATTGGACGTGCAGGGACGTGCGTCCGCTGATCACATCCGCGCGCCGTCGTCGGCCGCAGCGACGGCCCGGCGGAGGACGCGCCGATGCGACGGCGGTCGCCGGTGCTGTTTCCGGCGACCCGCTCGTCGCGGTGTGCGGCCCGCCTCAGCGGCGAGACGGGTTCAGCGGTGGCCCTCCGGGCGCTGCCGCCACCTGTCTTCCATCCGGTCCAGAAGCGACGACCGGCGACCTGATCGGCCACCGCGGGGACGGCGACGACTCGTCGTGCCACCCACCACGTGCAGGTCAGGTGACTGCGCCTTACGGTGCGACTGCACCGCGAACGCGGCCGACGCCAGCATGACGACAAAGCCCGCCACCGCCAGCGGTGGAGTCTTGATCACCGCGCCATAGACCAGTAGAGCCAAGCCAGCGATGATCACGCCAGCAGCGACGAGCAGGCGACGCCGCGCGTGGAAGCGCGGATCGCTGGCGCGCACGGCCGAGGCGAATTTGGGGTCCTCGGCAAGCGACCGCTCGATCTGCTCGAACAGCCGCTGCTCGTGCTCCGAGAGCGGCACGGCACTCCTCCCCGGTCACGTTGGTCAGGCCCACTCGGGCCGACAGACCGTGGCAGCCGTTCGGCTGCTTACCCGCAAGTCTACGAGGGGGGTCGCGCGTCGGAAAGCGGGACGACCTACGGGTGGGTGGGATTTTCCTTTTGCCGAGCGTCAGGGTCGCCTAACAGACTGGCCGGACCTATGACGGACCGCCCGAAACGGGCAGCGGCGGCGTCGGCGGCAGCTTCCGCCTCCCGCCAACCGCGCTCGGGCGCGCCGAGGGTGAGCTGCCGGGGCGCGCCCTGCGCCGAGGTGAGCCCTTCCACCCGGACACCGACGAGGCGAATCCGCTCGCCAGGGTCCAACGCGGTGTAGAGAGCCCAAACCGTGTCGAACATCTCACGGGCGGTGTCGGTGGCCGTGCCGAGGGTGCGGGATCGGCTGACGGTGCGGAAGTCGGCCAACCGCACTTTGAGCGACACGGTGCGGCCCACCTGACCGGAGCCGCGCAACCGGACGCCGACCTTCGCGCTGAGCGCCAGAAGGGCACGGCGGATCTCCAGCGGGTCGGCCACGTCGACGTCGAAGGTGACCTCGGCACCGATCGACTTGTCGACCTGCTCGGGGCTGACCCGACGCGGGTCACGCCCCCACGCCAGCTCGTGCAGGTGCGCCGCCGAGGCAGCGCCCACCGCCCGGCGGAGCATGCCCGCAGGTGCCTCAGCAAGGTCACCGACGGTGGCCAGGCCGAACCGACGCAGCGCCTCGGTGGCCCGCTCCCCCACCCCCCACAGCGCCTCGACAGGCAGCGGGTGCAGAAAGTCGAGGACCTGCCCGGGCGGCACGACAAGCAGGCCGTCGGGTTTGGCCCGGGTGGAGCCCAGCTTGGCAACGAACTTGGTCGGCGCCACACCCACCGAGCAGGTCAGTGCCTGCTCGTCGGCGACCCGACGACGGATCAGCCGGGCGATCGTCGCCGGTGAGCCGAACAGCCGGCGGGCCCCTGTCACGTCGAGGAATGCCTCGTCGAGGGAGAGCGGCTCGACGAGCGGGGTGACGTCCCGGAAGATCTGCATGACCGCGCGGGAGGCGGCCGTGTAGGCGCTGAAATCCGGGGGCAGGTAGACCGCGTGCGGGCAGCGGGCGCGGGCCTGACCGGTAGGCATCGCGCTGCGCACGCCGTAGCGGCGGGCCTCGTAGCTGGCCGAGCTGACCACGCCGCGCGGCCCGACGCCGCCGACCACCACCGGCCGACCCCGCAGCTCGGGTCGGCGACGCACCTCGACGGCGGCGAAGAAGGCGTCCATGTCGACGTGCAGGATCGGGCTGTCGGAATCGTCGGCGTCCGGCCCGAAGCGCGGATCGCCACCTCGGGGCAACGACTGGCTGCGGCCCATCCCGGCAGGTTAACCCGGAGGTACGACAGCACCAGCCGCCGACCGGCCGGACCGCACGCGGGTCAGCCCCGCACCACAAGCAGCGGGACTGTCAACTCGGCGGCGGTGTCCGACCCGTGGTACGCCACCAGTCGGGACGCCATCGGCGGCTCGGTCCGGGTGGCCATGACCGCGTACGTGTCGTTGCAGATCACCACCACGTCGCCGATGCGGCCCAGATGATCCTCGGGCACCGGCCCGAACCACCCGTCGGCCACCACCTCGTCCCGGGTCCGCACCCGTGCGGCGTCGCCAAGCACCTCGGACCAGGCGGCCACCACGTCGTCGACCGCACCCGGCTCGACGTGCAGGTACCGCACCCGGGCCTCCCCGGCCACCACCCGTACGCCGGCGCGCAGCCGCAGGTCGGTGTCCAGGTCGAAGCGGTGCGCCACGGGTACGTCGAGTTGCCCGTGGTCGGCGGTCACCAGCAGGGCCGCGTCCGGGGGCAGCCCGTCGACCAGCCGGGCGAGCAGCGTGTCCACCTCGGCGGCGGCGATCCGCCAGGGCTCGGAGTCGACCCCGCTGACGTGCCCGTGCCGGTCCAGGTCGGCGTGGTAGCCGGAGACGAGTGTGGGCCCAGGGCCGGCGGCGAGCGCGGCCAGCATGGTGGCGGCCACCGCGTCGGCACCTGCGGCGCCCCGGAAGTCACCGCCCCGGTTGGCGGCGACTGTCAACCCGCTGCCGCCGAACTCCGGCCGGCTCACCACTGTCACCGCCACTCCGGCGGCGCGTGCCCGCTCGAACTGGGTGGGCACCGGCTGCCAGCGCAGCGGCGACGGATCGGCAGCCCAGGCGGTGTGGGTGAGCACTCCGTCGGTGCCGGGCAGCCGCACGGTGAAGCCGAGCACCCCGTGCGCGCCGGGCGCGACGCCGGTGCCGAGCGTCGCCAGGCTGGTCGGGGTGGTGGACGGAAAACCGGCGATGAGCGGGCGGGCCACCGTCGCGGCAAGCCCGGCGAGGGTCGGCGCGTACGGGGCGGCGGTCGGCAGCTGGTACCAGCCGAGCCCGTCGACGAGCAGCACGGCGACCCGGCGTACCCCGGCCAGGTTGGGGACCAACCCGAGCGGGTCGGGTGAGCCGGGCACGCCCAGCACGGCGAGAGCGCTGGGCAGCACGTCGGCCAGACGGCCGCCGCCGTGGTCCGGGCCGAGAACGGCCAGCGGTGCCGGAGGTGCTGTCATGCGGGCCGGCGGGCGAACAGGTGCAGCTGGGCCGCCAGATCCCGGTACGGGGGCTGGGCAGCCAACGCCAGTTCCAACTCGACCAGACCGGCCGGCTGCCCGTCGGCGACTGAGGCCGGCAGCAGGTCGGCGAGCACGCGTACTCCGTGGATCTCCTCGACCGTGAGCCCGGCGGCGGTGAGCAGCGCGGCGGCGCCCGAGGCGTCGTAGCGTCGCCGCAAGGTGTCCCGCGCTCCGGCGGTGCCGGCGGGGTCGGCAGCCAGGGCCGCCGCGACGTCCAGGTGCCCGTTCATCGCGCGGCCCAGCACGGCGGCGGCCCGGCCGGCCACCAGCACACTGGCCGCGCCGCCGGGGCGCAGCGCGGTGGCCAGTGCGGCCACCACAGGCGCCGGGTCGTCGACGACCTCCAGCACGGCGTGGCAGAGCACCAGGTCGACGCCGGCCGGCTCGACCAGCCCCGCGAGGGCGTCGCCGTCGCCCTGCACGGCGGCGATCCGGTCGGCCACGCCGGCCTCGGCGGCCCGGCGGGTGAGCGCCGCCAACGCGTCGGGGCTGGCGTCGACCACTGTGACCCGGTGCCCGGCGCTTGCCAGCGGGACGGCGAAACCGCCGGTGCCGCCGCCCACGTCCAGCACTGTCAGCTCGGCGTCGCCGCGCCGGTCCAGTTCGGCACGGAGCACCGACCAGATCACTGCGGTACGGGGGGTCAGCGGCGGCCCGGCGAACCGGCCTCGGGTCTGCTCCACCCGGTCGAGCCTAGTCACCCGGTCCAGTCGTATCGCAGCCGTATGGCATGTGGAACCAGCCGTCCGGCCGATCGTGACGCGACCGCCCAGCGGGTCAGGACTCGCCCCCCTCGGCCTCGTCCTCCGCGCGGGACCGGCGCTCGTTGGCGACCGGGCCGTTCGTCACCTCGTACTCGCGAGGATCGGCGAGGTGCGACGGCATCCAACCCGCGCCGAGCCGGGTCCGTCGGGAGTTGGCGATTCCACCGGTGTACGCGTGATTCCCCAGCACTGTTCATCTCCTCATGGATCACGGGCCGCTCTGCCCGCTCAGCACGAGTGTCCCGTCCGGCGTCGCCGGAAACCGTAATGTGGATCACTGGATCAGCGAAAGTCACGGGACGCGGGGCTGACCGGCGGCTCAATGGGGTCCAGCCGGTCGGCCACCAGGTTGGTCACACCCTCGTGCCGTTGCAGCCGCCCCCGGACCACAAGCGCGGCGCTGGTGCGGGCCACCCGCCGGTAGCGCTGCCACAGCCCCGGCGAACAGGTGACATTGAGCATCCCGGTCTCGTCCTCCAGGTTGAGGAACGTGACACCGCCCGCGGTGGCCGGACGCTGCCGGTGGGTGACGATGCCGCCGACCCGGATCCGCTGGCCCGGCTCCACCCGGCCGAGCCGGGCGATCGGCACCGCGCCGAGCACATCGAGCTGCCCCCTGATGAACCGGGCCGGATGGCTCTCCGGCGACAACCCGGTCGCCCACACGTCGGCGACCAGCCGGTCCACCGCCTCCATCCCGGGCAGCGTGGGCGCCGCCGCGCCGGTCACCGTGCCGGGCAGCCGGCCCGGCCGGTCCTGGGCCGCCGCGCCGGCGGCCCAGAGCGCCTCCCGCCGGGTCAGCCCGAAACAGGCGAAGGCGTCCGCGGTGGCCAGGGCCTCCAGCTGCGGTGCGGTGAGACCGACCCGCCGGGCCAGATCAGGCATGTCCCGGTACGGCCCGTGCGCCGCCCGCTCGGCCTCGATCCGCTCGGCCACGTCAGCCCCGAGGGTACGCACGCTGGACAGCCCGAGCCGGACCGCCGGACCGCCCAACCCCCAGGCGTGCGGCGGCTCCCCCGGCCCGCTGCCCCACCGGGTGTCCGGGGTGGACTCCAGCACCGCCAACGCCCCGCTGGCGTTGATGTCGGGGCGGCGGACCTCCACCCCGTGCCGGCGGGCGTCGTCGACAAGCGTCTGCGGGGAGTAGAAGCCCATCGGCTGGGCGTTGAGCAGCGCGGCCAGAAACGGCGCCGGGTGGTAGCGCTTGAGCCAGGAACTCGCGTACACCAGGTAGGCGAAGCTCATCGCGTGGCTCTCCGGGAAGCCGTAGCTGGCGAACGCGGTGAGCTTGCGGTAGACGTCGTCGGCCAACTCGCCGGTGATGCCCCGCTCGGCCATCCCCGCGTACAGCCGGTCGGCGATGCGGTTCATCCGCTCGACGGACCGCTTCGCGCCCATCGCCCGGCGCAGCTGGTCGGCCTCGGCCGCGTCGAAGCCCGCCAGGTCGATGGCGAGCTGCATCAACTGCTCCTGGAACAGCGGCACACCAAGGGTCTTCTCCAGGGCGTTGCGCATCAACGGGTGCGCGAACGTCACCGGTTCCTGGCCGTTCTTGCGCCTGATGAACGGGTGCACCGAACCGCCCTGGATCGGGCCGGGCCGGATCAGCGCCACCTCCACCACCAGGTCGTAGAACTCGCGGGGTTTGAGCCGGGGCAGGGTGGCCATCTGGGCGCGGCTCTCCACCTGGAACACCCCGACCGAGTCGGCCCGGCAGAGCATGTCGTAGACCTCGGGGTCGTCAAGCGTCATGTCACCGAGATCCAGCCTGGACCCGATCATGTCGTAGCCGTAGTGCAGCGCGGAGAGCATGCCGAGGCCCAGCAGGTCGAATTTGACCAGGCCGACCGCCGCGCAGTCGTCCTTGTCCCACTGCAACACGCTGCGTCCGGGCATCCGCCCCCACTCCACAGGGCAGACCTCGATCACCGGCCGGTCGCAGATCACCATGCCGCCGGAGTGGATGCCCAGGTGCCGGGGGAACGTCTGCAACTCGTTGGCGTACTCCACCACCTGCTCCGGGATGCCCTCGACGTCGACAGTGGCCACCGAGCCCCACCTGTCGATCTGCTTGCTCCAGGCGTCCTGCTGCCCCGGCGAGAACCCGAACGCCTTCGCCACGTCCCGCACCGCCGACCGGGGCCGGTAGGAGATGACGTTGGCGACCTGGGCGGCGTGCTCCCGGCCGTACCGGGTGTAGACGTGCTGGATCACCTCCTCCCGGCGATCGGACTCGATGTCCACGTCGATGTCCGGCGGGCCGTCCCGCTCCGGGGCGAGGAACCGCTCGAACAGCAGCCGGTGCCGGACCGCGTCCACGTTGGTGATCCGCAGCGCGTAGCAGACCGCCGAGTTGGCCGCCGACCCCCGGCCCTGGCAGTAGATGTCCTGCTCACGGCAGAACGCGACGATGTCGTAGACCACAAGGAAGTAGCCGGGGAAGCCCAGCTCCTCGATCATGTTCAGCTCGTGGTCGAGCTGCGCGTACGCCGCCGGGTGCGCCTGCGGCGGGCCGTAACGCTCCCGCGCGCCGTCGGCGGTCAACTTGCGCAACCAGCTCATCTCGGTGTGCCCCGGCGGCACCGGGTACGCCGGCAGCCGTGGCGCGACCAGTTGGAGGTCGAAGGCCAGCTCCGCGCCGAACTCCGCGGCCCGCGCCACCGCACCCGGGTACGCGGCGAACCGGACCGCCATCTCCGCACCGCTGCGCAGGTGGGCGGTGGCCGCAGCGGGCAGCCACCCGTCGATCTCGTCCAGGCTGCGCCGGGCCCGTACGGCGGCGACGGTGGTGGCCAGCCGCCGCCGGCCCGGCGTGGCGTAGTGCACGTTGTTGCTGGCCACCGTCGGCAGCCCTGCCGCGGCGGCCAACTCGGCGAGCGCGTCGTTGCGATCGGCGTCGACCGGGTGACCGTGGTCGGTCAGCTCCACCGCCACCGTCTCCGCGCCGAACAGCTCGGTCAGCCGGTCCAACTCGCGGGCCGCCGCGTCCACGCCCTCGCTGAGCAGCGCCGCCGGCACGTGTCCCTTGCGGCATCCGGTCAACACCAGCACGTGGTCGCGCAGCTCGTCGGCGACCTCCTCCAGCTCCCCGTAGACCGGGCGACCCTTCTCCCCGCCGCGCAGATGCGCGCGGGCGATGGTGGTGGCCAGCCGGGCGTACCCCTCGTGGCCGTGCGCCAGCACCAGCAGGTGCGTGCCGTGCGGGTCCGGCTCGCCGTTCTGCGGGCCGGGCAACCCCAGCGAGAGCTCCGCGCCGAAGATCGTCGGCAGGCCCAGCGTACGGGCCGCCTCGGCGAACCGGACCACGCCGTAGAAGCCGTCGTGGTCGGTGACGGCGAGCGCGGTGAGCCCCAACCGGGCCGCCTCCTCGGCCAGTTCCTCGGGGTGGCTGGCGCCGTCCAGGAAGCTGAAGTTGGTGTGCGCGTGCAACTCCGCGTAGGGCACCACATCGTCGGGGCGGGCCAACTCCGGCGGCTGGTACTGCTCGCGGCGACGACTCCAGGCCGGGGAGTCCCCGCCGTCGGCGTCCACGGCGAGCGGGTCCACCACGTGCAGGTGCCGCTCACCTCGGCTCGCCCGGCCGTCCCCCGAACGGCCGTCGCCAGACCGGCCGTCGCCAGACCGGCCGTCGCCAGACCGGCCGTCGCCAGACCGGCCGGAGAGCACCTGCTCCAGCTCCGACCAGGGCATCTTCGGGTTGTGGAAGCTCACCAGCACGCCCCCGGGCCGCCCACCGGCTTGATCCACTCGACATCATGGAAATCGGGGTGTCCGAAGAGGCGGGATACCCCGATTTCCGTGATGCCGAGTCGATCACGGCTAGGTGGGCGCCCATCTGAACGCTCAGTCATAAATCGCCTCCACCAGCCACTGCCCGGCCTCGACAGCGAGCAGCAGAGCGGTGCCGTCGGCCAGGCAGACCTGGAACCGGGCCCGCCGCCGCGCCTCGGCCGGAGCCCACCATCGCTCGTCCACCGGCCACGGGCCGGCCCAACCGACGATCTCCGCTGGCCGACCGGTGCCGACCGTCAGCCGGGCGGGCGGGGCGCTGACCGCCAGCCGCGCGCTGATCACCACCGCCTCGCCAGCGGCGTCATGCACTGTCGCGGCGAGTGGGCTCGGCAGCACCACCGCCGGTGAGGGCCGCGGCAGCCGACCGGGCCACGGCGGAACGCCGCCCCCACCGCGGCCAGCAGCCCGACCGACTCCAGCAGCCCGACCAACGCCAGCAGCCCGACCGGCTCCAGCAACCCGACCAACGCCCGCGACCCGGCCACCAGTAGCGATCGGCTCGTCGGGCAGCGGTGGTGGGCCGGGACGGTCGGGGAGCCGTTCGTCGCCCCAGGGCACCAGTCGTACCTGGTCGGTCGGGGAGCGCCCGCCGCCGAGCACCGCGGTGACCACTGCTTCCGGACCGAGGATGCCCTGCACCCGGCTCAACGCCCGGTGCGCCCGTTCCCGCTCTTCGCCGGTCTCCCCCCAGAGACCGACCTGAAGGCCAGCCTGGGCGATCACCCCGTCGGGGACAAGCCGCAGCCGGATGATGCCAGCCGTCGGTCGGGCCGGTCGGGCGCCGGCACGGCCGTTGCTGCCGGAAAGCCAGCCGTCCAACTGCCAGCGCACCCGGTCGGCGATGGCCGCTGCGGTGAGCAGACCGTCGTGCCGCCACACCCGGTGCAGTTCCTGCCCGTGCGCGGTGACCGCCTCGATGCCGAGCCGGGTGCAGGCCAGCCCGTGCCCGGCGAGCCGGTCGTGCAACCGCTCCGCCAGCGCGCGGGCGGCGAACGCCGCCGCGTCGACCCGGTCGATCGGCTCGTCGTGCTCGGCGGTCACCGTCAGATCGGTCGGCGGCTGCCGGACGGCGAGCGGGCGATGATCCCGCCCGGCGGCGAGCCGGTGGGCCAGCGCGCCGTCGAACCCGAACCGGGCCAGCACGTCGCCGGCCGGCAGCGCGGCGAAGTCACCGAGGGTCCGCACTCCCAGCCGGCGCAGCAGGTCGGCGAGCGCTGACCGGCCCAGCGCCTCGACCGGCAACCCGGCCAGGAACGCTGGCGTTCCTCCCGGTGGCACCACCCGGCCGGCGCGGGCGGCCAACCCGGCGGCGAACACCCCGTCGGCGATGCCCACCTGGCTCTCCACCAGGCACGACTGGGCGACGTGCTCGATGAGCCGTTCGGCGGCCGCCTCCTCGCCGCCGAGGTAACGGCTCGGCCCTCGCGCGGCCACCGCGCAGGCGCCGGGGCGAACCACCTCGACACCCGCGACCATCTCCTCGACGGCGGCGACCACCGGCTCGAACGCCCGGGCGTCCCGGCCCGGGTCGTACTCCACGACGGTGAGCTGTGGGCAACGGCCCTGCGCCTCCCGCTTGCGCAGACCTCGGCGTACCCCCTCGGCGCGGGCCCGCTCGGAGCAGGCGACCACCCGGTTGTCGTGCAGGACGGCGACCGGACTCGTGGCCGGCACCCCGTCGACGATCTCGGCGGCGAGCACCGGCCAGTCCGGACACCACAGCAGCAAGGTCCGGATCGGCGAGCCGGTCACGCTGGGCCTCCCGGACCGGACCCGGCCCGCACGACCCCGGTCAACCGCGCCGCCGCCGACGCTCCGGACCGGGGCTCGACACGACCGACCACGCAGCCCGCACCTCCGGCCGGGTCGACCAAGGTGAGAGCACATCTGGTCGACCTGACCACCGCCGTCACGCCGGGCCGACCAGGGTGAGAGAGCCCGGTCGACCGGCGTCGGCACGGGAGCGGTCACCTGCCGGCGACGCCGGACGAGGCCGATCACCGGACGACGGCACCGGGTGGGGCCGTCCGTCGAAGGGCACCGTCGATCGTCTGTCCACGGTGGAGGGCACCGCCCGGGGAATCACCCGGGTGAGCTCGTCACCGGGGAGCCAAACCTTGATCTCCTTGGGTCGTGCAGCCGCTCCGCGCCCGCGCGCCGAGACGGTGACCTCCCGGCGACGCAACCGCCCCCGCCCCTGGCCGAGCCCTTCCCAGAGCCCACGGACCACCTGCAACGTCACGTCCGCGCCGTCCCACCGGCCGTACGGGACGAGCACACTGCCGCGCTGCCGGGCCCGGGCAGCCAGCCGGGTGGCGACCGAGGCGGAAACAGCGGCCGGTACGGCGGTGACCACGACGTCCACCCCGTCGATCAGCGCGGCGACCACTGTGGCCCATTCGGGGCCCGGGTTCGGCACCAGGGCCAGCCGGTCCAGTGCGATACCGAGCTCGGCTGCCGCACCAGCGCCGAGCGTCGGCACTCCGACCACGGCGCACCACGAGCCGGCGCGGGATGCCTCGGCGAGGAGGGCCAGCACCAGCGAGGTGCCGCCGCTGCGCCGGGGTTGACCGGCGGTGACAGCGATGGTGCTGCCCCGGCGCAGACCCCGGTTGGGCAGGAGGCCGGTCAGCTCGGGTGCCACCGGTAGCACCTGCTGGCCGGCGACCGGATCGGGTGCGCTCGCCGGGCGTACCAGATCGGCCAGAGCAGCGGAACCGACCACCATGCGGCCCGCCATCGGACCAACCCCCCCGTCGTTGCTGTGGAACAGATCAGAACCGGCCAGCCGTGACGTCGACCGCCCGGCGGCCGGACGGCCGGCGTCGTGGCGGGATCAGGCGGCGAAGCCGTCCAGGGCCGGCTGGTGGGCCACGCCGAGCGCGGTCTCCACCACCGTGACGAACTGCTCGGCGGCGCGGAGCAGGTCGTCGGCCTCCCGGGCGGTGACAACCCGTGGGATGCCGGCCTCGGCAGCGGCCCGTTTGCTGGCCCCGGCGGCGAAGAAGCGGGCCCACTCGTCGAGCTCGGGGGCGACGGCGCAGAGCAGGACCCAGACGCTGGTGATCCGGTTACGCCGGCTCGGCGCGGGACGAGCCCTGGCGGCGAGCATGGCGGCCGCCGCGCGCAGCGCGGCCAGATGGGCGGCCGCGTAGCGCAGGCCGTCAGGCCCGGTCTGGTTGGCCTCGACAAGCCCGCGCCGGGCCAACGTGAGCAGCTGGGCGGGGGTGCGGTGCGGCAGCACGTGCGCCGGCACCGTCGGTGCCTGAGCTGAGTTGGTCGGCATGGGCTGTCTCCTCCACGTGGCCGGGCGTCGACCGGCGCAGTGGTGCCGCCGGCAAAAGACGCCGAGGTCGGTGGTGCGGAGGAAGACGCACCGTGGGTGGCCGGCCGGGTGTGGATGCTTCCCCACACCACACCCGGCCGGCGTACCGGCGGGTTCGTCGCCCGCCGCCCGGGGGTCGTGGGCGGCGGGCGACGCTCCTGCCTGTCGGGACCGGGCTCGCGACTGCCCGGAAACCCAGGTGCGGCCCGCGGAGCCGCACCGCCCGGAGCTGGCGCCGCGAAACACCGCGCTCCGGCTGGTTGGAACGAGCGTACGAGGCAATCGAACACTCGTTCTAACTGCTGTTGACAGTACACCTCCCCTCCGACGAAAACGCAACGTGTGACGCGCCGACTGAACCCATCGGGCGTGGTGAGCCGCACCGACACCGCCGGCAGGGCGACACGACGCATGGCGACGCAGGGGTTCGGCGTGGCCGGCTGAGCCGTTCTCAGGCGGACCATGAAGAATGGCGACATGCAGCCACACCCGAACGTACGGGCGGTGCAGGACGCGCTCGACGGCACCGGTGCGCTCGACGGCGCCGGCCGACCCAGCACAGTCCGCCTGCTGCCCGACGCGGTGCACACCGCCGCCGCGGCCGCCGAGGCGCTCAGCGTCGAGGTCGGCCAGATCGCCAACTCGCTGATCTTCGACGCGGACGGCGCGCCACTGCTCGTCCTCACCTCCGGCGCGCACCGGGTGGACACCAACGGCCTGGCCACGTCGATCGGAGTCACCCGGTTGCGCCGGGCCACCCCGGAGTTCGTCCGGCAGCACACCGGGCAGCCGATCGGCGGGGTCGCCCCGCTCGGGCACCCGCAGGCACTGCGCACGCTCGTGGACACGGCGCTGGCGGCGTACCCGGAGATCTGGGCCGCGGGCGGCGTGCCGCAGGCGGTCTTCCCGACCACCTACGCCGAGCTGCTGCGGGTCACCGCCGGTACGCCGGCCGAGGTGGCGTGAGCGAACGAACCAGCGGGCACGCGAACGTCGTACCGGAGCTGGTCACCCTGCATGTGTGGCGGATCTCCCGCGGCGCGTTGCCCCGGGCGCTGACCAGGATGGCCGTGGATCCGCGCCGGCTGCGGGCACTGCCTGGCGTCCGGTTCGGCAAGCTGCTGGGCACCGGGACCGGCACCAGCTTCGGGCCGGGTGACGCCGACCTGACCCGGTGGGCGGCGTTGACAGTGTGGGACTCCCCCGCCGAGGCGGCCGGCTTCGACGGCTCGCCGGTGGGGCGTGCCTGGGCGCGGATCGCCCTCGCCCAGGTCCGGGTCGACCTGCGCCCGGTGAGCAGTCGGGGCGAGTGGTCCGGCCAGCAGCCGTTCGGCGATCCGCCGGGCGGCCGGGTCACCGGGCCGGTGCTGGCGCTGACCCGCGCCCGGTTGCGCGCCCGCCGGGCGGCCACCTTCTGGCGGGCCGTCCCGCCGGTGGCCGCCGCCCTGCGCGACGCACCAGGGCTGCTGGCCCGCTTCGGTGTCGGTGAGGCGCCGCTGGGGTGGCAGGGCACTGTCAGTGTGTGGCGCGACCCGACGGACCTGGTGGCGTTCGCGTACCGTCACCCGGAGCATCGGGCGGCGATCATGCGAACCCCCACCGCGGGCTGGTACGCCGAGGAGCTCTTCGCCCGATTCGAGGTACGCGACGTGGTCGGCGACCGGACGGTGCTCGGGTGGGTCGCCGACGACGACCCTGCAACGGTGAAGGGTGGACGGGCATGAGGTTGGTGCGCTGGACGCCGGACGATCTCGTCCGGCGGCTGGACGACGTGGTCGCCGTCTACGGCGAGGCGATGGGATACCGCACCGACCTGCTGGAGGCCCGGCGCGGCTACATGGCCACCCACGTCCGCCGGCCCGGCTTCCGGGCGGTGGCCAGCCTGACCAGCGAGGGGCACCTCGCAGGCTTCGGCTACGGCTATCTGGGCGGCCCCGGCCAGTGGTGGCACGACCAGGTGCACCGGGCGTTGGACATTTCGGCTCGCAAGCGCTGGCTCACCCACTGCTTCGAGGTGGTCGAGTTGCACGTCCGGCCACCGGCGCAGGGCCACGGGCTGGGTGCCGGCCAACTGCGGGCGCTGCTCACGATGGCCGAGGGCGACACCACGCTGCTGTCCACCCCGGAGGCCGAGGAGCAGACCTCGCGGGCCTGGCGGCTGTACCGGCGGTTCGGCTTCGTCGACGTGCTGCGTGACTTCCACTTTCCCGGTGACGAGCGGCCGTTCGGCGTCCTCGGTCGGGACCTGCCGCTCGAGCCCCCGACGTCATGACCAGGCGGATCTCCTGGACGCTGCTCGGCGTCCTGGTGCTCGCCCAGATCTGCTATCCGCTCACCGCCGGCGACACCCGGGCCGGGCTGACAGTGGCCACCGTCGTGCTCGGCTGGCTGCTCTCGGTCGGCCACGCGCTGCTCAGTCGCGGGCCCCGAGTCGCGGCGGCGCTGGTCGCGGTGGCCGCCGGCGGCGGGTTCGCGATCGAGGCGATCGGGGTGGCCACCGGTGTGCCGTTCGGCAGCTACGACTACTCCGGCGAGCTCGGCCCCAAGCTGGCCGGGGTGCCGCTGATCATCCCCCTGGCCTGGACCTGGATGGCCTGGCCGGCCTGGCTGGCCGCGGTCCGCCTGACCGGCGGCAACACCCCGACGGCCACCGCCCCGACGACCGGTGGCAACACCCCGACGGCCAGCGTCTCGACTGCCACCGGCAGCGCCCCGGCGACCGGTGGCGCGACGGTCGGTCGGTGGGTGGGGCGGATCGCGCTGGCCACTGTGGGGCTGGCCGCCTGGGATCTCTTCCTCGACCCGCAGATGGTCGCCGAGGGCTACTGGGTGTGGCGCAACGCCACCCCGGCGCTGCCCGGCCTGGCCGGTATCCCGGTCAGCAACTACCTGGGCTGGCTGCTCTTCGCGGTGCTGATGATGAGCGCGTTGCGCCCGCTGGCCGGGCCGGCCGCCGAGCGCACCGACAAGCGGGACCACCCGATGTTCGCGCTCTACCTGTGGACGTACTTCTCCAGCATCCTGGCCCACGCGGTCTTCCTCGACCTGCCCGCCTCGGCGCTCTGGGGCGCGGCCGGCATGGCGGTGACCGCCGTACCGCTGGCGGTGACCCTGCTGCGCGCCCGCCGGGCTGGCGACGCGTACGGCGACGACCACCAGCCGGCCCGCCCCGGCGTCGACGCGACCCGATGACCGTCCTGCTCGCCCTGCTGCTCGTGGTCGCCGTACTGACCGGGCATACCTGGCTCAACGCCGCCCGCTGGCTGCGCCGGCCCACCGACCGGCCGGACGAGGTCGGTGAGCCGGTGGCGGTGCTGCTGCCGCTGCGCGACGAGGCCACCCGGGTCACTCCGTGCCTGCGCGCCCTGCTCGCCCAGCGTGGCGTGCCCGGGCTGCGCATCGTGGTCCTCGACGACGGGTCCACCGACGGCACCGCCGACGTGGTCCGGGCGGTGGCCGGCGACGACCCGAGGGTCACACTGCTCAGCGGCGTCGCCCCGCCGCCGGGCTGGCTGGGTAAACCGCACGCCTGTTGGCAGTTGGCCACCCGGGCCGACCCGGAGGCCACAGTGCTGGTCTTCGTCGACGCCGACGTGGTGCTCGCCCCGCACGCCGTGGCCGCCGCCGTCACCGAACTGCGCGCCGCCCGCGCGACGCTGCTGTCGCCGTACCCCCGGATCGTTGTGGCGACGGCGGCCGACCGGCTGGTGCAGCCCCTGCTCCAGTGGCTCTGGCTGACGTTCCTGCCGCTGCGCGCGATGGAACGCTCGCGGCGGCCCTCGCTGGCCGCCGCTGGCGGGCAGTTCCTGGTGCTGGACCGGGCCGGCTACACCACCGCCGGCGGACACGCGGCGGTCGCCGACAAGATCCTGGAGGACGTCGAGCTGGCCCGGGCGGTCAAGCGGTCCGGTGGACGGATCGCCCTGGCCGACGGCTCCCGGCTGGCCACCTGCCGGATGTACGACGACTGGCCGCAACTGCGCGACGGGTACTCGAAGTCGCTGTGGGCGTCGTTCGGGCATCCAGGCGCGGCGGCCGCCGTCGTGGCGATGCTGCTGCTGCTCTACACCGCTCCGCCGCTCGTCGCGGTGGCCGGCGTGGTGGCCGGCGCGCCGACGGTCGCCGCCGTGGGCCTGGCCGGCTATCTGCTCGGGGTGGCCGGGCGGGTGCTCACCGCCCGGTCGACGGGTGGCCGGTGGTGGCCCGACGCGCTCGCACACCCCGTGTCGGTCGTGGTCCTCGGTTGGCTGACCCTGCGGTCGTACCATCTGCGAAAGCGACACCGCCTGACCTGGCGGGGCCGCCCGGTCAGCTAGGAGGACGCGGCATGGCGCGGATCGTGGTCGTCGGCGCCGGGGTGGGTGGCCTGGCCACCGCCGCCCGGCTGGCCGCAACCGGGCACCAGGTGACCGTCTTCGAGGCCGCCGACACCGTCGGCGGCAAGCTCGGCAGGTACGTGCACGACACCCCGGCCGGGTCGTTCCACTTCGACACCGGGCCGAGCCTGCTCACACTGCCCGAGGTCTTCGAGGACCTGTTCGAGGCCACCGGGGCGAAGCTCGACGAGTACCTGGACCTGACGCCGCTGGACCCGATCGTCCGGCACGTCTTCGAAGGCGGCGGTCCGACGTTGGACTCCTGCGCCGACCCTGTGGAGTTCGCCGGCCGGATCGGGGCCGCCTTCGGTGACCGGGCGGCGGCCGACTGGCAACGGCTGTGGCGGCGGGCCGCCCGGGTGTGGAACGCCTCCTCGCGGGACATCCTGCGCCGCGCCGTCGACTCCCCCCGCGACCTGGCGTCGCTGGCCTGGCGCGTCGGCGACCTGGCCGCCATCGCCCCGGGCCGCACGCTGCGTGGGCTGGGCCGCCGGCACCTGTCCGACCCGCGGCTGCGGATGCTGCTGGACCGGTACGCCACGTACACCGGCGCCGACCCACGCCGGGCGCCAGCAGCGCTCGTCGCGGTCCCCTACGCCGAGCTGGCGTTCGGCGGCTGGTACCTGCGCGGAGGGCTGGGAACCCTCGCCGACGCGCTGCTGACCCGCTGCCTGGACCTCGGCGTGGTCGTGCAGACCGGCGCCACCGTGACGCGGATCGACGCGGCTGGCGGCCGGGTGCACGGGGTACGCCTCGCCGGCGTCGCCGCGCCGGTGCCCGCCGACGTGGTGGTGGCGAATGTGGACGCGCTCACCGTCTACCGCGACCTGCTGCCGCACGCGCGCCGGCTGGCCGGGCTGAGCGACCGCAGCCTGGCCGGTTTCGTGCTGCTGCTCGGCGTCTCCGGCAGCACCGGGCTGGCCCACCACAACGTCTTCTTCCCGCGCGACTACGACGCCGAGTTCGACGCGGTGTTCGGCAACCCGGGGCGGGGCGTACGGGCCCGGCCGGCGGCCGACCCGACGGTGTTCGTCACCGTCGCCGACGACCCGACGGTCCGCCCGGCCGGGCACGAGGCATGGTTCGTGCTGGTCAACTCCGCGCGGCAGGGCACCGCCGCTGGCGCTGTCGACTGGCGGCGCCCGGGGCTTGCCGACGCGTACGCCGACCGGATCCTGGACGTGCTGGCGCAGCGCGGCGTGGACGTGCGCGACCGGTTGCTGTTCCGCGAGGTGCGCACCCCGGCCGACCTGGACGCGGCAACCGGAGCGCCGGGCGGCGTGATCTACGGCACCGCCGGTGGGCTGCTCCGCCCGGCCAACAGGGGCCCGGCGCACGGCCTGTGGCTGGTGGGCGGCTCCAGCCACCCGGGCGGTGGCCTGCCGATGGTGACCCTCTCGGCGCAGATCGTCGCCGACGAGATCGGCCCCGCCTGGTAGCCCTCTCGGCGCTGGCCGGTGCGGCGGTCAGCCGGCGTCGAGCAGCGCGCGGCGGACCGTGGAGAGCAACTGCCCCAGCCCGAAGGCGGCCAGCAGCACCCACACGGCGGTCGCCATGGTGATGGTGCCGGCTGCCAGATCCGGCTCGATCAGCCCGGACAACCCGGCGACAACCAACCCTGCCAGCGCTACCGAGACGCGGGTGGGTCGCTCGCCGACCGTCACGGCGCCGATCTCGCGCATGCCGGCGGAGACCGCGCGGGCACGGACGTACTCGTGCAGCCACGACAACGCGCCGCCCGCGACGACGAGCGCGCCCGGCGCGCCCACCAGCCAGAACGCCAGCAGCCAGGCCACCTCACCGAGCCGGTCAGCGAGCGAGTCGTAGACGTAGCCGAGCCGGGTGGTGCGGCCGGTGGCGACCGCCACCGCCCCGTCGACGCTGTCGGCCACCGCGGCGAACAGCACGAACAGCGCGGCGAGGAACGGCCCGTCCCCCGGCCGGGTCGCCAGCAACGGTACGCAGAAGCAGAGCAGCACCCCGGCCACTGTGACCGCCGTGGGGCCGACCCGCAGCCGGCCCAGCACATATCCGACGTGGTAGGAGAACCGCAGCCAGGCGCGCACCACCGGCGCGGCTGCCCGGGGGTCGAACCCGCCGTGCAGCCGCGCCCACGCCGTGGCGTAGTCGTCCCAGTTCAGCTGTGTGCCCACCACTGATCAACCGTCGTGTCGGGCATCAGGTGTCGCACGCGCCGTGTTCACACCCGCGCGCCGACCTTGAGGTTCTGCCACACCTCGCGGGTCGCTGTGGACCTGTTGAGGGTGATGAAGTGGATTCCCGGCACACCCTCGTCAAGCAGCCGGCGGCACATCTCACTGGCCTGCTCGATGCCGAGCCGGCGGACCGCCTCCGGGTCGTCGGCGACCCGCTCGAAGCGCGCCGCCAGCGCCGGCGGGAACGGCGCACCGGACAGTTGCACGGACCGTTCGATGGTGCCGATCTGGGTCACCGGCATCACACCGGCCAGGATCGGGGTGTCGCAGCCGGCCGCGGCCACCCGGTCGCGCAGCCGCAGGTATTCGTCGGCGTCGAAGAACATCTGCGTGATCGCGAACTCGGCGCCGGCCCGGCACTTGCGGACGAAGTGCGCGGTGTCGCTTGCCACGTCGACCGAACGGGGATGCTTGTACGGGAAAGCCGCCACGCCGACGCTGAAGTCACCGGCGTCGCGGACCAGACGCACCAGGTCCTCGGCGTAGTCGACGCCCTCGGGGTGCCGGACCCACTCGCCGCCCGGGTTACCCGGCGGGTCACCGCGTACCGCCAGCACGTTGCGCACCCCCACCCCGGCGAGCCGGCCGATCACGTGCCGCAGCTCGGCGACGGAGTGGTTGACGGCGGTCAGGTGGGCCATCGGCAGCAGGGTGGTCTCGGTGGCGATCCGCTCGGTCACCGCGACTGTGGTGTCCCGGGTCGACCCGCCCGCGCCGTAGGTGATCGACACGAACGACGGGCGCAGCGACTCCAACTCGCGGATCGCCTGCCAGAGCAGCCGCTCACCCGCCTCGGTCTTGGGCGGGAAGAACTCGAACGAGAAGGTCGGCTGACGCTCACGGATGAGCTCCCCGATCGCCGGCTGCGGATTGGGGAGTACCGAGGGAAGACCGAGCGCCACGACCCCGACTCTAGCGGGCGACGCCATCGGCACCCAGGTCCTTCCCACCGCCTCCCACAGTTCGGCGGGCGCGTGCCGGCCCGGTGGAGGGAAGCCGTCGTACCCCCGGGGTAGGAAGAGGGGGCGCGGGAGGGGCGGCGGGGGCGGCCCGGCATCCGGCGCGGGGGTCGCACAGCCGAGAGGTGGCACCGGTCCCGCCCGTGGGCGGGCGGGGTGCCGCCGCCGCACCGACGCCCCGCCGGGAGGCCCCATGACCTCGCTCACATCACCGCGCCCCACACAGCTCGGACCGCTGCTGGCCCGGTGCCGGCGGGCCCGGGGTTGGAGCCAGCAGCGCACCGCCGCCGAGTTGTGTGCCGCCGCCGGCGTGCCGACCTTGAGCAGACACGAGGTGTCCCGGTGGGAGCGGCAACGACGCGTACCGGGAGGGTTCTGGCTCGGTTGGCTCGCCGTCGTGCTGGACGTGCCGCTCGTGGTGCTCGCCGAGGCCGCCGCGAGCACCCGACGCGTTGGTCCGCACCGCGCCGTCGGGCCAGGCCGGGCGGGTGCGGCGGGTACGCGGCCGACCGGCCGGGCCGTCCCCGCCCGCGCGCCGGCGGGAGCACGTGTGGCGGTACAACGTCGGCCGCGGTGACCCGCTAGCGTCGTGGCGTGACCCACGCTGCTCCCGTGTCCCCCGTCGACCGTGCCGGCCTGCGGCAGCGGGTCGACAAGGCCCTCACCGACTTCCTGGCCGACCAGCGGGCCCGGCTGGCCCGGGTGGACGACGCCCTCGTCCCGGTGGCGGAGGCCATCGAGGCGTTCGTGCTCGGCGGCGGCAAGCGCCTGCGGCCGGCCTTCGCGTACTGGGGGTTCCGAGGTGCCGGCGGCGTGGACGCCGAGCCGGTCGTCACCGCCCTGGCCGCGCTGGAGTTCGTGCAGGCCAGCGCGCTGATCCACGACGACCTGATGGACCGCTCCGACACCCGGCGCGGTGAGCCCGCTGTGCACCGGCGGTTCGCCACCCGGCACCGGGCCGCCGGCTGGGGCGGCGACCCGGACGGCTTCGGTGACTCCGCCGCGATCCTGCTCGGTGACCTCTGCCTCGTGTGGTCCGACGAGTTGCTGCACTCCGCCGGCCTGGACCTGCGGGCGGCGGCACGGGCCCGGCCGGTCTTCGACGAGATGCGCACGGAGGTCACCGTCGGGCAGTACCTCGACGTGCTGACCCAGGTCACCGGCGACACGTCGGTGGAACGGGCCAGCAAGGTGGCCCGGTACAAGTCGGCGAAGTACACGGTCGAACGGCCGTTGCTGCTCGGCGCCGCGCTCGCCGACGCGCCGGAGGACGTACGGGCCACCTACTCGGCGTACGGGCTGCCGTTGGGTGAGGCGTTCCAGTTGCGCGACGATGTACTGGGGGTCTTCGGCGACCCGGCGCACACCGGCAAGCCGGCCGGCGACGACCTGCGTGAGGGCAAGCGCACGTACTTGGTGGCGGCGGCAGTGGAGGCCACCGACGACGCGGGCCGGGAGCTGCTGCTGAGCCGGCTCGGCGACCCGAACCTCGACGAGCAGGGCGTGACCCGGCTCCGCGAGCTGATCACCGCGAGCGGTGCGCTGGCCCGCACCGAGCAGCGGATCACCACGCTCACCGACACGGCGCTGGCGGCTCTCGCCGCCGTGGACCTGGACACCGAGGCCCGCCAGACCCTGGTGGACCTGGCAATAGCAGCAACCCGCCGAACCGACTAACCCGCCCCGCCCGCTCCCCGCTCCCCTCCCCTTCACCCCCCCTGGTTGATCATGAGGTTAGCGGCGGCTACACGCCGGCACGGGCACGCCAACCTCATGATCAACTCCGGAGGGCGGGGGCGAGGGCGGCGGGCGGGGCGGGGGCAGCGGGCGGGGTTAGAAGGCTTGGGCTTGGGCTCGGCGCTTTACCTCGCGGGCGTGGTCGCCGGAGAGGGCTGCGGCCGGGGTGCCGCCGCGCAGGGTGTCGTCGGGCTCGTAGAGCCAGCGCAGCGCCGCCTCGTCGTCGTAGCCGTTGTCGGAGAGCAGGTTGAGCACACCGGGCAGGTGTTTGAGCACGATCTCGTTTGCCACCAGGTCCGCCGGCACCCGGCGGACGCCGTCGCGGCGGACCGCCAGCAACTCGCGGTCGCGGATCATCTGGTGCACCTTGCTTATCGAAACGTCGAGGCGCTCGGCGACGTCGGGCAGGGTGAGCCAGCCGGCCGGGTCGGTGGGGCCGGCAAGCTCGGGGCCGGGCACGGCCTCAGCGGGTACGGGTTCGGTCACCCGATCACCCTGCCACGCCGCCGACCCGGGCAGCCAGCGGCACCCCGTACGGCCCGCTCCGACCAGCCCGGGAAGCATGGATGAGCAGCGGATCAGTGGCTGAGACGAGGTGCCCGACCTCGGCGGGACGGGCCGGCGGTACCCCCAGGCTGTAGCATCCTGTTCTACCTTCGCCCTCTGGACACATAGACTCCCTGCCGATGGACACACAGGTCGCCGACACGTTGCTGGGCTCGCTGATCGACGGGCGCTACCGCATTCGCGGTCGCGTGGCCCGTGGCGGCATGGCGACCGTGTACACCGCAACCGACGAGCGTCTCGAGCGCACCGTCGCTGTCAAGATCATTCATCCGACGCAGGCGCCCGAGGCCCGTACCCGGATCGCCAACTTCGTGGCCCGGTTCACCGACGAGGCCAAGACGATCGCCCGGTTGACCCACCCCAACGTGGTGGCGGTCTACGACCAGGGCACCCACGCCGGCCTGCCGTACCTGGTCATGGAGTACGTCCGCGGTCGCACGCTGCGCGACGTGCTGGCCGAGCGGCGCCGGCTCAACCCCGACGAGGCGCTGGCCATCGCCGAGCAGATGCTCGCCGCGATCGGCGCCGCACACCGGGCCGGTCTGGTCCACCGCGACGTCAAGCCGGAGAACGTGCTGGTCGCCGAGGCGCCCACCGGCGGCGTCGCCAACCTGGTGGACAGCGTCGTCAAGGTGGCCGACTTCGGGTTGGCCCGCGCCGTCGAGGCGAGCGCCGACGACGAGCAGGGCACCCAGTTGATGGCAACCGTTGCCTACGTCGCCCCGGAGTTGGTCACCGAGGGTCGGGCCGACCCGCGTACCGATGTCTACTCCGCCGGGATCGTGCTGTTCGAGATGCTGACCGGTCGGGTGCCCTACGACGGGGACCGCCCGGTGGAGGTCGCCTGGCAGCACGTCGACCGGGACGTGCCGGCGCCCTCGACGCTGGTGCCCGGCCTGCCGACGGTCCTCGACGGCCTGGTCCAGCGGGCCACCCGACGCGATCCCGCCGCCCGGCCCGCCGATGCCGGCGCGCTGCTGGCCGAGGTGCAGGTCGCGCGGGACCAGTTGGGCGACATCAACAGCAGCACCGCTGTGCTGCACCGGGTGGCCGACGACACGTCGGTCTCCCAGCCGACGATGATGGTCGCCACTGTCCGCCCGGCCGAGCGTCCGACGTGGGCGCGGCTGCCGGAGGGCAGCGGCCAGGGGCCGGGCCGACGGCGGGCCGCCCCGGAGCCGTCGGAGGGTCTGGGGGCCCGGCTCGCCGCGCTGCGCAGCACGGTGATGGGCCACCCGCAGGGCCGGCTGGCCGTCGCGGCCGTCGTGGTGACGCTGGGCCTGGTGGCCGCGCTCGGCGGCTGGTGGTTCGGTGTCGGCCGGTACACGTCCGCCCCGCAACTGGTGAGCCTGAGCAGTGCGGACGCGCAGGCGCAGGCCGACCGCGCCGGCCTCAAGCTGGCGTACGGGGAGCCGCGCTATGACGAGCAGGCCCCCAAGGACAGCGTGCTGGAGCAGAACCCCGCGTCGTCCGCCAAGATCGTCAAGGGTGGCACGATCACGCTGACCCTCTCCCTCGGCCCGGAACGCTTCCCGGTGCCGGACGTGATCGGCAAGGAGTACGAGCTGGCCGAGGCGGACCTGCTCAACGCGAAGCTGGTGGTGGCCAAGGGCGCTTCCCGCTATGACGACACCCTGCCCGCCGGCGTCGTCCTGGACAGCAACCCGAAGGTCGGCGCCGAGGTCAAGCCGGGCACGAAGATCACCCTCGTTCTGAGCCGCGGCCGGGCGCCGATATCGGTGCCGAACCTGGTGGGCAAGAGCCTCACCGAGGCCCGGGCCACCCTGTCCCGGCTCGGCCTGGTGGCGGTGGAGACACCAAAGGACTCCGACAAGCCGAAGGACGAGATCCTCGGCCAGAGCCCGGCCGACGGCACCGGCGTGGAGAAGGGCACCCAGGTCAAGCTGGAGGTCAGCAAGGGCCCACCGCTTGTCGTCGTGCCCCGCGTGGTCGACCTGCCCTGCCAGCAGGCCAAGCAGGTGCTGGAGGGCCAGGGCTTCCCGGTGGCGATCCAGTTCAACCCGAACGCCACCGTGCGCTTCCAGACTCCGGGTGAGAATTCGCAGGTGCCGCCGGGCACCCAGGTCACGATCGGATGCCTCTGAGATGCCGGTGACCCCGGTCGGCGCACACACCCCCACCTCCGGCGGGTTGGCGAAGGCCGCCCTGCCGTACGTCGACGCGACAGGCGCCGAGGTGGTGCAGGTCTACGTCTCCAACTCGCGGGGCTGGGCGTTGCCCCCGGGCGACCCGGCGCAGGACGCGCGGTTCCGCGACGGTTGCGCCGAGCGGGGCATCCCGGCGTTCATCCACGCCTCGCTGCTTGTGAACCTGGGTTCCCCCACGCCGGGCACCGTCGAGAAGTCGGCGCAGACGTTGGCGCACGCGCTGCGCCGGGGCGTGGCGATCGGCGCTCGGGCTGTGGTGTTCCACGCCGGCAGTTCGGTCGACGAGGGGTACGCCGAGACGGCGATGCGGCAGGTCCGTGCGGAGCTGCTGCCCCTGCTCGACTGGGCCGCCGAGGCTGGCGGACCGATGCTGCTCGTGGAGCCGAGCGCGGGCGGCGGCCGGTCGCTCGCCTCGCGCGTGGAACAGCTCGGCCCCTACCTCGACGCGGTGGACCGGCACCCCATGCTCGGGGTCTGCTTCGACACCTGCCATGCCTGGGCGGCCGGGCACGACCTGGCTGCCGAAGGCGGCATGACGGCGACACTCGACACGCTTGTGGCCACTGTGGGTGCGGATCGGCTGCGGCTCGTGCACGCCAACGACTCGAAGGATCTGTGCGGCTCCACACGTGACCGGCACGAGAACATCGGCAAGGGCACCATCGGTGAGCCGGCCTTCGCGGAGCTGATGACCCACCCGGCCGTCGTCGGCGTCCCGATCGTCGTGGAGACCCCCAGCGAGCAGCAACTGGGCCACACCGCCGACATCACAACGCTGACCCGCCTGCGCCCCTGAAACTCCCATGCGGTTGGCAACGCGACGCCGCCAACCTCATGATCAACAGGTAGGGCCGGCAGGTGAGGTCAGGCGGACAGGACGCGGGTCAGCGCCGTGCTGGCCTGGGTCACCGCGTCGTCGTCGATGCCCAGGTAGGTGACCAGGCGAGCGGTGCGCGGGCCGAGCACCGAGATGAGTACGCCCTGCTCCCGGGCCGCGGCGGCCAGAGCGCGGGCGTCCAACGCGTGCTTGGTGAGATCCAGGAGGACGAGGTTGGTGCGGACCGCGGTGGCGAGCACACCAAAAGGCGCGACCGCCTCGGCGAGCCGGGCCGCTCGGGCGTGGTCCTCCGACAGCCGGTCGACGTGGTGCGCGAGCGCGTACCGGCCGGCGGCCGCGAGGATGCCAGCCTGACGCATGCCGCCGCCCATCCGCTTGCGGATCATCCGGGCGCGTTCGATCTTCTCGGCGCTGCCCACCACGAGCGAACCGACAGGCGCGCCGAGGCCCTTCGACAGGCAGACCGACATCGTGTCGAAGAGCCGGCCGTACTCGATCAGGGGCACCCCGTCGGCGACGTGCGCGTGCCAGATCCGGGCGCCGTCGCAGTGCAACGCCACCCCTGCCGCGTCGGCGACACCGCGCAGTTCACGCAGCGTCGCCAACGGGATCACACCGCCGCCGCCCCGGTTGTGGGTCTGCTCCACGGCGATCGCACGGGTGGGGACCGCGAAGTAGCCGTCCGCGCGGACCATCCCGGCGACCGTCTCCGGGTCGATGTCCGCGCCGACCGCCGGCCAGGTCCGCGAGGAGATGCCACCGTACGCGGCAGCGGCCCCGATCTCGTACGTGACGACGTGCGCGTCGGCGTCGCAGAGCAGCTCTTCACCGGGTGGCACCAGCAGTTGCAGGGCGATCTGGTTGGCCATCGACCCGCTCGGGGCGAACAGCGCCGCCTCGTGCCCGAACAGCGCGGCGACCTCGGCCTCCAGCGCGTTGAGTGTCGGGTCCTCGCCGTAGACGTCGTCACCGACCTCGGCGGTGGCCATCGCCTCCCGCATGCCGGCGGTCGGCCGGGTCAACGTGTCGGAGCGCAGGTCGACAAGGTCAGCCACGGTCATTCCCCTCGGCCGCCGACTGCGGGGCTCGCAAACCCGGCTCACTCCTCGCGTCAGCCACGGTCATTCCCCTCGGCCGCCGACTGCGGGGCTCGCAAACCCGGCTCACTCCTCGCGTCAGCCACGGAGCATCTCCGCCACGAGGAACGCCAGCTCCAGCGACTGCTGGGTGTTGAGTCGCGGGTCGCACGCGGTCTCGTACCGGTCGGGGAGGTCGAGGTCCTCGATGCCCTGGGCGCCGCCCAGGCACTCGGTGACGTCCTCGCCGGTCAGCTCGACGTGCAGGCCACCGGGGTGGGTGTCAAGCCCTCGGTGCACCTCGAAGTAGCCGAGCACCTCGTCGACGATGCGGTCGAAGTGCCGGGTCTTGTAGCCGTTCGACGACTCGTGGGTGTTGCCGTGCATCGGGTCGCACTGCCAGACCACCTTGGCGCCGGAGGCGGTGACCTTGGAGACGATCGGCGGCAGGGCGTCGCGTACCCGGTGGTTGCCCATCCGGCTGATCAGGGTGAGCCGGCCGGGGATGTTGTCCGGGTTGAGCTTCTCGCACAGCTCGATGGCCTCGTCCGGGGTGGTGGTCGGGCCGAGCTTGACGCCGATCGGGTTCGCGATCCGGGAGATGAAGTCGATGTGCGCGCCGGTGATCTGCCGGGTGCGCTCGCCGATCCACAGGAAGTGCCCGGAGAGCCCGTACGCCCGCTTGTCGGAGACCCGGGTGAGCGCCCGGTCGTACTCCAGGGCGAGGGCCTCGTGGGAGCAGTAGAGGGTGACGGTCCGCAGCGCCTCGTCGTCGGTCATCCCGCAGGCCCGGATGAAGGCAAGCGCGCGGTCGATCTCCCGGGCGATCGCCTCGTAGCGCTCCCCCGCCGGGGAGTTCTTCACGAAGCCCTTGTTCCAGTCGTGCACGGCGTGCAGGTCGGCGAGCCCACCGGCGAGGTACGCCCGGAGCATGTTCATTGCCGCCGCCGAGTTGGCGTACGCCCGGATCATGCGCTGCGGGTCGGCGACGCGGGCGGCCGGGTCTGCCTCCAGCGAGTTGATCATGTCGCCGCGGTAGGCGGGCAGGCCACGGGCGTCGGTCGGCAGCGAGCGAGGCTTTGTGTACTGGCCGGCGACCCGGGCGACCTTGACCACCGGAAGCGACGCGCCGTAGGTGAGCACGATCGCCATCTGGAGCAGGGTGCGGGCGTTGGCAAGCAGGTGGCTCTCGGTGTTGTCGACGAACGTCTCGGCGCAGTCGCCACCCTGGAGCAGGAACGCCTTGCCCTCGCAGACGAGGGCGAGCTTCTGCCGGAGCTGGTCGACCTCGTAGGGCGCGACGACCGACGGCACGGTGTCGAGGACCTTGCAGACCTCGGCGACGGCCGCGGGGTCGGACCACGGCGGAACCTGCTCGCGGGGCAGCTCCCGCCAACGGTCCAGGCCGAGCGCGGCGTCCTCGGCGGAGTCGGCGGTCGGGCGACTGGTCTGCAGACCCGGGCTACCGAACCCGGGATGGCTCAACTGATGCCACTCATGGCGCATGACAGAAAGCCTACGGCGGCCGTCGGCGCACCCGGGCGGCGAGGGGGACGGTTCCGCACGTTGGGAGATCGATCCCGCCGGAAAAGGGCGCGACTCAGGACACCGGAGACGGCACGGCGGTCGGCGACGCGCTTCCGGCCGGCACGCCACCGGGAGCCTCTGCGGCGATGCACCAGTCGCCACCGTCACGGGTGACGGTGAACACCAACGGACGGGTGATCTTCTTCTTGCCCGCGGTGACGGAGACCGAGACGCTCACCTCCTGCCCACGCGGCGAGGACCGGACGTCGGCGATGGACGCCTCGGGCACCGTGAAGTGGTCGGCGAAGTCACCGTTGGGGCCGGTCGCGGCAAGGTCGAAGCTCTCGTGCAGCAGCGCGCAGAGCTGGCTCCGGCCGGCGGCGACGTCCTTGGCGATCATCGCGTCGAGGTACGCCTGCACGCGCTCGCGGGACCGGGTGGCGGCTTCCTCGGCCGGCGCCCGCTCGGGCTTGGCTGCCGACTCGTCCTTGTCGCCGCCGCCGATCCCGCAGCCGACCAGCGCGGCCGGGAGCAGCACGAGCCCGGCGGCGGTCGCCGCCATCCTGCGGTGGGTCGGGCGCATGCCACCTCCGTCGACGGGATCGAGATGTGCCGAGCCGCGAGTCTGCCATATCGCAGCGGAACCGCCCAAGGCCGGCGGCCCGGCCGACGCTTGGCGTCGACCGGGCCGCTTCGTCACGGGCGGGAAGGGACGGTGCGGGTCCCTCCCCGCCGTGTGGGTGTTGCGTCGGCGCTCGGCTCAGCCGAGACCGCCCTTGATGGCGCCGATGAGCTCGCCGTTGCTCGTGTCACCGGAGAGTTCCCAGAAGAACGCGCCACCGAGGCCCTGGTTCTTCGCGTACGTCATCTTGCCGTTGATTGTCGACGGGGTGTCGTAGCTCCACCAGTTGCTGCCGCACTTGGCGTAGGCGGTGCCGGCGATCGTGCCGGTGGCCGGGCAGGTGTTCTTGAGGACCTTGTAGTCCTCGATGCCGGCCTCGTAGGTGCCCGGCGCCGCGCCCGTGGCGCTGCCGCCCGGAGCAGCCTGCGTGACGCCCGTCCAGCCCCGGCCGTAGAAGCCGACGCCGAGCAGCAGCTTGTTGGCCGGGATCCCCTTGCTCTTGAGCTTCTGGATCGCCGCGTCGGAGTTGAAGCCCTGCTGCGGGATGCCGGTGTACGAGGTCAGCGGCGAGTGCGGGGCGGTCGGGCCCTGGGCGTTGAACGCGCCGAAGTAGTCGTACGTCATCGGCATCAGCCAGTTGAGGTTGCCGATGGCCCCGGCGTAGTCGGTGGCGTCGATCTTGCCGCCGTTGCTGCCGTCCGCGGTGATGGCGGCGGTGACCAGGGCGTTGGAGCCGAACTTCGACCGTAGCGCGCTGATCACGTTCTTGAAGGCGTTCGGGCCGCTGCTGTCACAGGTCAGGCCGCAGGCGTTCGGGTACTCCCAGTCGACGTCGATGCCGTCGAAGACGTCCGCCCAGCGCGGGTCCTCGACCAGGTTGTAGCAGCTCTCGGCGAACGCTGCCGGGTTCTGCGCGGCCTGGGTGAAGCCGCCGGACCAGGTCCAGCCGCCGAACGACCAGATCACCTTGAGGTGCGGGTTCAGCTGCTTGAGCTTGCGCAACTGGTTGAAGCTGCCGCGCAGCGGCTGGTCCCAGGTGTCGGCGACACCGTCGACACTGTCCGCCGCCGTGTACGCCTTCTCGTAGTCGGCGTAGCTGTCACCGATCGAGCAGCGGCCGCCGGTGGTGTTGCCGAAGGCGTACAGGATGTGGGTCAGCTTGGCGGCCGAGCCGCTGGTCTGGATGTTCTTGACGTGGTAGTTGCGGGCGTAGACGCCCCACTCGGCGAAGTAGCCGACGACCTTCTTGCCACCCGTGTTCGGCGGTGGCGTGGTGGGCGGGGCCGTAGTGGGCGGGGCCGTGGTCGGCGGGGCCGTGGTGGGCGCTGCCGTGGTCGGCGGGGTGGTCGGGGTGCCGCCACCGCACGGTGCGCCGTTGATTGTGCAGTTCAGCGGCGCCTTGTACGCGCCGGTGCCGTTGTAGCCCCAACTGAAGGAGGCGCCCGGGGCGAGGCCGCCGGCCCAGCTCTTCTTGACCGCCACGTAGTGGTTGCCGCTGCTTGTCACGTCGGCGTCCCAGGCGCTGCTGATGGTGGTGCCCGACGGCAGGTCGAACTCGATGCGCCAGGTGCTGACGGTGGCGCTGGAGCCGTTGGTGACGGTCACCTTCGTCTCGTGACCGGTCCCCCAGTCCTGCGCCTTGGCGAACGTGGCGGTGACAGTGCCGGCGCCGAACGCGGTGGTCATCGGCACCGCTGCGACGGTCACGGCGACCACGGCACCGGCCCAGAGGGCTCGGCGGAGCGATCTTTTCATGAGGCGTCTCCCGAACTGTTAGGAAACTTTCCAAAATAGATTGGTGAGACGGTACTCACACCGTCATCACTTCGTCAAGATGCGCATGCGTCGATTTCCCGTGGTGCGTGACTGCCCCGCCGGCCACTCCGACCCGAACGCCTACCGGCGCGTAACCTCTGGCCATGACCGTGTTCGACATCCCCATCGAAGCCCTCAACGGCGGCCCCGCCGACCTCGCCCAGTACCGGGGCAAGGCGCTGCTGGTCGTCAACGTCGCCTCCCGCTGCGGCCTCACACCGCAGTACGCCGGACTCCAGGCCCTCGCCGACTCCTACGCCGAGCGTGGCCTCGTGGTGCTCGGCGTGCCGTGCAACCAGTTCGCCGGCCAGGAGCCGGGCACCGCCGCCGAGATCAGCGACTTCTGCCAGGTCAACTACGGGGTCACCTTCCCGCTGACCGAGAAGATTGACGTCAATGGCCCGAACCGGCACCCGCTCTACGCCGCGCTTGTCGACACCCCCGACGCCGACGGCCACACCGGGGACGTCCGCTGGAACTTCGAGAAGTTCCTGGTAGCACCCGACGGCACGGTCGCGGCCCGCTTCGCCCCCACAGTCGCCCCCGACGCCGAAGAGCTGACAAACGCCCTCGAAAAGACCCTCCCCACCGCAGCCTGACCGACCGCCCCAACCCGCGTCGATCATGGACTTGTGGTGCCTGGTACGGGGTGCCTTGCCGGACTTATCCCCCACCACAACTCCATGATCGACGGGGTGGAGGGCGCGACCGCTCGTCACCGACGGGTGGCACGTTTCCGGAGAGCCGGTCTCCAGCCGAGGCGAGCAGTACTTTGTGGTGGACCGGGTCGCTGCGTCGCCATGCGTCAGTGCTGGCGCGAGGGTCGGTGAGGCAGCGCATTGCCGAGAGCCGGTGGGGCCGGTCGTCGCTCCGGCAGCCGAACGGCCCGCCGCGCCGGTGGCGGAATGTGTCGCGGGTGGACGGAGTTGGAAACCGACATGACAACTGTGGGACTGATCGGCAGTGGCAACATCGGCGGCACCGTGGCGCGGCTGGCGGTGGCCGCCGGCTACGACGTGGTGGTCAGCAACTCGCGGGGGCCCGAGACGCTCACCGAGTTGGTCGAGGAACTGGGCGAGCACGCCAGTGCCGGCACGGCACACGACGCCGCACAGGTCGGTGACCTGGTGGTGGTAAGCGTGCCGCTGAAGGCGTACCGGGCGGTGCCCGTGGAGCCACTGGCCGGCAAGGTCGTCATCGACACCAACAACTACTACCCGCAGCGCGACGGGACCATCCCGGAGCTGGACTCCGGCGAGACCACAAGCAGCGAGTTGCTCCAGCGGCACCTGCCGGACTCCCGGGTGGTCAAGGTCTTCAACAACATCTACTTCAAGGCCCTGGCCGACCTGCCCCGGCCCTCCGGTGCTCCGGACCGCAGCGCCCTCGCGATCGCCGGTGACGACGACGCCGCGAAGGCCGAGGTCACCGCATTCCTGGACCGGATCGGGTACGACGCCGTCGACGTCGGCCCGCTCGCCGAGGGCTGGCGCTATCAGCCGGACACCCCGGCGTACGGCACGCTATACGCCAACACGCCAACGGACTGGGAGAACCCGGCGCCGGGCGACGCCGAGAAGCTTCGCGCCGCCCTGGCCGCCGCCACCCGCTGAGCACCGCCGCCGTCCTCCCCGCGACCGCCTACCGGGAGGTCGTACGGAGGGCGGCGGCGAGTTCGTCGTCGTAGCTGGCGATCGGCCGACCGTCCGAGGCGTACGCGACGAGCCGCCCCTGGGCCATGTTCGCGGAACGGAACGAGAACGTGCGGGTTCCCGGGTACGCGTCGAGCAGCGGGATGGTCCGGGGCGTCCCGCCCGGGGCGGAGTAGTACTCCAGGCGGGTCACCTGCGGGGACACCACACCGTTGACGCGTACCTTTGTCTTCTCGGCGCGGGTGTCGAAGGTGACCGGCGCGTCGGTGCCGTAGGCGGCGCACTCAGCCGGGCCCCGGCAGACGAAGAAGTAGCGCGGATTGGCCACGTCGTCGAGGGCGTACGCCTTGAAGGTCGGATCCGCTCCGGCGGGCAGCGGTTGCACGGCGAAGAACGCGAGCGCCACAATGGCCGTGACACCCACCCGTAGCCAGCCCCGCCCGGCGGCCCGCCGGTTGGCTCGTGTGGCGGCGACCGCGACGCCACCGAAGCCGACAAGGCACAGCAGGCACACCCCGACAGCACGGGCGTTCTCGAAGAGGAACTGAAGGCCCGGCCGCATCGACACGGGACTGAGGACCGCGCCCAACGACACGACCATCGTGCCGAGCAGCGCAGCGCCGGCGACCCGTCGGGTGACGCCGGAGGCGCCGATCAGCAGCATCGCGGCGAGCACCGGCCAGACCTGGTGGTGCGTCCAGGACACCGGGGACGCGGCCACTGTGGCGCAGCCGACCAGCACCGCCGCGTGCCCGGGTCGGTCCTCCCGCGTCAGCTGGCGGGCCCGCAGCAGGGCCGCCGCGCAGATCACCGCCACCAGGCCGGCCCAGAGCAGGGGCAACGTCGCCTCGTCCACGCCGACGCGCAGCAGCATCCCGTGCAGGGACTGGTTGCCAAGCGAGGCCAGGTTGCCGATCCGCGAGGTCTGCCGCACCGCCTCGGTCCAGTACGTCCAGCTCTCGCCCGGCAGCACTATCGCGGCGATCCCGGCGCAGGCCACGAAGGTGGCCACCGCGCGGCCGGCGTCACGGTAGCGGCCCGTGGCGAGGAAGTAGACGACGAACAGCAGCGGGGTCAGTTTGATCGCGGCGGCGACCCCGACCAGCATCCCGCGCAGCCGGGGCGGCACGACGCCCATCCCGTCGAGCAACGCCATGAGCACTATGAAGATGCTGACCTGGCCGAAGCGCAGATTGCTCTGCACAGGCGCGGAGAGCATCAGCACCGTGGCCGCCACCGCCACGACGAGCGGTCGCCGGGCCTGTCGGGTGCTCAGCGCGACGCCGACCGCCCCGGCGATGGCGACGACAGCCGCGCAGGTCGCCACCAGCCAGAGCCCCTGCACCACGCCCTCGTCGACGGCGGTGATCGGCCCCAGCACCAGGGCGGCGAACGGCGGGTAGGTGAACGGTCCGCCGTTGGCCGCCACGAACCCGTACAGCGGTCGGCCGGCGTGCAGATCGGACAGCGCGCCGTAGTAGATGTGCAGGTCGGAGAGGCGATCCTCGCGCCGCAGCACGAGCACACAGGACACCAGCGCGACGACGACGAACGCCGCCCACGCCAGCGCGATCCGACGATCTCGCATCGATCGAGAATAGGCGATGGCGACGACAAATTTCGGCGACATCTCCGCCACAACTTGCGGCAGAGTCCCGTACACGGGACTCTGTCTCTGCGCCACCGCCCGCTTACCGAACGCCCACCGGAGGGTGACATGCAGAGGCTCCGTACCGTGCCCCGCCGGCTGTTTGCCGGCGCCGGCGCGCTCCTGCTCGGCACCGGCCTCGCCGCCGGCACGCCGATGCTGGCCAGCGCCGCGACCGGCGCGGACACCGTCGGGTACGTCCGGCTCGCCCACCTCTCCCCCGACACCCCGGCCGTCGACGTCTACCTGGCCACCCCCGACGCCGCGAAGCCAAAGGTCTTCCCCGGCGTCGGCTACGGCGTGGTCTCCGACTACCTGGGGCTTCCTCCCGGCCGGTACGCGGTGGCGATGCGCGAGGCCGGCAGCCCCGCCGACGAACCCCCGGTGCTTACCACCGAGGTGGCCGTGACCAGCGGCAGCGCGTACACGGTGGCCGGCGTCGGTCGACACGCCGACCTGGGCCTGCGGGTGCTCCACGACGATCTCAGCGCGCCCGACCAGGGTCACGCCAAGGTCCGTGTCGTGCAGGCGTCGGTGCGGACCCCGGTCCTCGACGTGGCCGCCGCCGACGGCCCGATGATCGCCAACGGCGTGCAGTTCGCCACCACCACCGCATACCAGCAGGTCCAGCCGGGCACCTGGCGGCTGCGACTGACCGGAGCCGGCGGGCCGAGCACCGACGCCGAGGTCCGGCTCACCGGCGGCGCCGTCTACTCGCTGCTGGTGCTCGACGACAAGCAGGGCGGGCTCACCGCCGAGCTGCGCCGCGACGCCGAGGGCGGCACCGTCGTACCCGCCGGTGGCGTGGACACCGGCGCGGGCGGCGCCGCCGGGGCAGGCTTCGGCGCGTACCTCCTGGTGGCCGGCGGATTGGCCGCGGCGGCCGTCGCGGCGAGCCTGCTGCTGTGGCGCCGGCGGCGAACGACCTGGTGAGCGCCGGGCCCGGTCTCGCGATCCGACGGCACCGCGACCGGCGGGCGCCGGTGGCCGCGCTTGTCGCGGCCGGCGCGGCGGTCTGCCTGGCCATCGGCGCCGGAGTCGGGCTCGTCACCGGCGCCGGGCGGGCCGACGCCGGCCAGCCGCCGGCCGCACGTTGGCACCCCGGCTGCGCCGACGGGTGCCCGTCGATGGCCGCCGCGCCCGCGACCCAGGGTCCACCCACGCGGGTACGCGTGCCACGCATCGACCTCGACTCGCCGCTCACGGTGCTCGGCCTGGACAGCGCGGGCGCGCTGGTTCCGCCGACCGAGTTCGACACGGCTGGCTGGTACGGCGGCGGTCCCGCGCCCGGCGACACCGGTCCGGCGGTGCTCGCCGGGCATCTGGACTCGCGGCGAGGCCCGGCGGTCTTCGCCCGGCTCGACGAGCTGCGACCCGGCGACCTGGTGCACGTGTGGCGTGGCGGGCAGCAGCTGTCGTTCCGGGTGACCGGGTCGCTGCGCGCCCGCAAGGACGAGTTTCCCACCACCGTGGTCTACGGCCCGACGCCCGGTGCGGAGCTACGCCTGGTCACCTGCGGCGGCGACTTCGACCGGCGGCGCGGGCACTACCGGGACAATGTCGTCGTGTTCGCGATCAGCGTGGCCGCCGATCCGGCTCTGCCGAACTCCAGCGCCGCCCGCCGGCCCTGATCGACTCGGGTTCCTGGAAATCGGGGCATCGCAGTGGCGTGGACACCCCGATTTCCTAGAAACCGAGTCGATCACTGCCAGCGCACCCAGCGGCGGGCGGCGGGCGGCGCAGCGTCAGACCGGGCGGCGACCGGCGAAGCCGCACTCGGCCCGGTGGTACCAGCGCACGTCGGAGTCGCCCTCCAGCCAGCACCAGAGCACGGCACGGCCGGCCCGTTCGCCGGGGAAGTCGAGAAGCACAGGGGCGATGCCCTTGACCTGGATGTCGTGCTGGTGCAGCTCTTCGACGACGCCGTGCAGCCGCGCCTCAAGCCCCTTCACCTCGGCAAGCCCGCCGAGCGCGCTGACGCCGTGGTCGGCCAGGTCGACGCGCAGCTCGGCCAGGTCGGCGCGGAGCCGGATCAACTCGTCGACACGCGGCCGGAGGGTGGCCACCAGGTGCCGGGCCTGGGCGAGTGTGAACACCGGGCCAGTATGCGCCACCCACAGGCTCGGCAGGGTCCCGCGCGGAGCAGGCCTGCCCACTCGCGCGGGCGAGGCCGTCAGTCGGCTTGGGCGGCCAGTTCGCGGGCGCGGTCCCGGGCGGCTTCCAGCGCGGCGAGCAACGCGGCCCGTACGCCGTGCTTCTCCAGCTCGCGGATCGCCGAGATGGTGGTGCCGGCCGGTGAGGTGACGGCTTCGCGCAGCTTGACCGGGTGTTCGCCGGAGTCGCGCAGCATCACGGCCGCGCCGACGGCGCTCTGCACGATCAGCTCGTGCGCTACCTGGCGGGGCAGGCCGAGCAGGATTCCCGCGTCGATCATGGCCTCGACCAGCAGGTAGAAGTAGGCGGGGCCGGAGCCGGAGAGCGCGGTGACCGCGTCCTGCTGTGATTCGGGCACCCGGATCGTCTTGCCGAGGGGCTTGAACATCTCCTCGGCGAGCGCCAGGTGCTCCCCGGTGGCGTGCACGCCTGCCGAGATGGCAGTCATCGCCTCGTCGACGAGCGCCGGCGTGTTGGTCATGACCCGGATGACCGGGGTGCCCTCGGGCAGCCGGCGGCTGAAGAAGGCGCTGGGCAGCCCGGCACAGAGCGAGATGACAAGCTTGTCGGCGGGCACCTTGGGGCCGATCTCGTCCAGCAGGGCGCCGGCGTCCTGCGGTTTGACCGAGATCGCGAGCACGGCGGCCTCGTCCACGGCGGTCAGGTTGTCGACCACACGTACGCCGTAGCGGGCGGTCAGCTCCTCGGCGCGGGCCGGCCGTCGGGCGGTGGCGAGCAGGCGGTCCACAGGCCATCCGGAGCGCAGCAGGCCGGAGAGCATCAGCTCGCCGATCTTGCCCGCGCCGATCACCGCGACCGTGTGCACTCCGGCTGACATGGTGGCCGTACCCCCTCGCGTCGGGTCGCGGCGCGGCGGACCGATGGCCCGCCGCGCCGCCGTAGGTGTTGATCAGCTACCGAAGAAGACCTCGGCCTCGGCGTACCGCTCCAGCGGCACGGTCTTCAGCTCGCGGGTGGCGTCGGCGAGCGGCACCCGGACGATGTCGGTGCTCTGCATCGCGACCATCTTGCCCCAGTCGCCCTCGTGGACCGCGTCGATGGCCTGGAGGCCCAGGCGGGTGGCGAGGACCCGGTCGAAGGCGGTCGGGGTGCCACCGCGCTGGATGTGCCCCAGCACCACGGTGCGAGCTTCCTTGCCGGTCTTGGCCTCCAGCTGCTCGGCCAGCCACTGACCGATGCCGCCGAGGCGGACGTGGCCGAAGGAGTCCAGCTCCTGGTTGGCGAGCACCATCTGGCCGTCCAGCGGCTGGGCGCCCTCGGCGACCACCACGATGGGGGCGTACTGGTGCTGGAAGCGCTTCTCGACGTAGCCGGCAACCTGGTCGACGTCGAACTGCCGCTCGGGCAGCAGGATCACGTTGGCGCCGCCGGCCAGGCCGGCGTGCAGGGCGATCCAGCCGGCGTGCCGGCCCATCACCTCGACGACGAGGGTGCGGTGGTGGCTCTCCGCCGTGGTGTGCAGCCGGTCGATGGCCTCCATCGCGATGTTGACAGCGGTGTCGAAGCCGAAGGTGTAGTCGGTGGCGCCGAGGTCGTTGTCGATGGTCTTCGGCACGCCGATCACGTGCACGCCCAGCTCGTAGAGCTTGGTGGCCACGCCCAGGGTGTCCTCGCCGCCGATCGCGATGAGCGCGTCGACGCCCTGGCTGGCCAGGTTGTCCTTGATCCGCTCGACGCCGTTCTCGATCTTGAACGGGTTGGTCCGGGACGAGCCGAGGATGGTGCCGCCGCGGGGCAGGATGCCGCGGACGTCCGCGATGGTCAGGGGACGGGACAGACCCTCCAGCGGGCCCTTCCAGCCGTCCCGGAAGCCCACGAACTCGTGACCGTAAGTGGCGACGCCCTTGCGGACCACCGCCCGGATGACCGCGTTGAGACCTGGGCAGTCGCCGCCGCCGGTGAGCACGCCGATACGCATGATCCGCTCATCCTCCTGAAGCATCAGGTAAAGCCCGATTTGCCCCAGGATATGTGTCAGATCAGACCATCGGCGCCGTTGCCGGCCCGGGGCGGGCCGTCACTGCGCACTGTAGTCGGCCTGCCTGTGCAATGACAGCGCGCCCCGGGCGTCCCGGCGCGGGTCAGTACGTCACCTCATGGTTCTCGCCCGGTGCCGGCGGCCGGCCGGTGACGACGGCCTTGGCGAACCCGAACAGGTTGACCACGGTGCTGCTCGGCGAGTCCCAGTACTCGGCCGAGCTGGCGTGCACCTTGATCAACGTCAGGCCCGGGGTGTCCGGCCCCTGTGGGAACCACACAGTGAGCACCGGGTTCCACAGCTGCTCGGCGCGGTCCCTGTCGAACGCCTCGGTGGCGGTGCCCGAAACCGACACCCAGGCGCTGCGCTTCTGGTCGGAGAACGCGACGTTGACCTCCGGGTTGACCCGGATCTGGCGGACCTTGGCGGAGTCGGCGGAGGCGAAGAACCACAGGTCCCCGTCGAACTCAACCTCCTGGAGCCCCATCGGTCGGCTCACCAACCGCCCGTCCAGGCCGATCGTGGTGAACATGCAGATCCGTGCCTCGCGGACCAGCTCGGTGACCCGGGCGCGGGCCTCGACGACGCTGGTCGGCTCGTTGCTCATGGCACTCTCCCTCGGCTCGGCTCGCCGAACCGATGCCCGGGACAGAACCGGTCAAACCTGCAAAGGTACTACCACTCTCAGCGGGCCGTCATCGCCCGCCAGCGGGCCAGGTTGTGCCGGGCGTCGACAAGCGCGTCGTGCCGGGCCGCGTCCGCGTCGGGAAGGGCCGGCCGACCCTTGTCGTCCCAGAGTTGGCGCAGGTCCTTGGTGAACCGGGGGATCTCCCGGGGAAGCGCCGGCATCGCACCCCAGAGCTGGGCGAGGACCACATGGTCGTACGCGGCGTACCAGGCCCACAGTTCCATCTGCTCCCCCGGCCGGTCCCGGACCGGCTCGACGAGGAACTCGTACAGGTCGTCCCGGATGCGCTCGCGGGAGCGCCAGGCCCGGTCGGCGGGCGAGGGCAGCTTGTCCAGCACGTTGCGCCGGACCCAGGGCACGGCGCGTGAGTCGTCGAACTCGGTGGAGACCGCGTAGAACTCGCGGCCGTACTCGTCGACGACACCGATCGAGACGAGATCGACGATCCGACCGTCCTCGATGAATTCGCAGTCGTAGAAGTAGCGGTAAACCATTCCGGCCATCCTCGCCCACCGGCGCCGGGCGCGTCCCGGCAGGGCCCCGAAAACAGGTCACCGCAGGTCAGCGCCGGTCCGAACAGCCGATGACGACAAGCACACCTCTGCCGGTACGCCACAACTCGCCACGGTCACGGAAGTGCTTCGAGGGGTGTACAGCAAGCGACCGGACCGTCATGATCTGATGTGTATCGCTAGCCGGACGCCGAATCGGTGTCAGTTCACCTTGTCGGGGCACATCAGTTCGCCCGGTGAGCGAGTTGTGGTCCTTGACCGGGGAGGGGTTGGGCCGTGGAGGTTCGCCTGCCGGAGCCGGGTGATGCGCTCACGGGTGTCGAAATGTTCGCCGGACTGGAGCCTGAGGTGCGGCAGCGCGTGATCGCCGCCGCTGTCCCGCGTACCTACCGCAAGGGCCAGTTGCTCTTCGTGGAGAACGACCCCGGTGAGTCGCTAATCGTCCTGCGTCGGGGTGCCGTCGCCGTGTTCCGCACCGCGCCCACGGGTGAGCGGGCGGTGCTGTCGGTGATCCGTCCGCCGGATGTGCTCGGCGAGGTCTCCCTGCTCGACGCCTCCACCCGGTCCGCCTCGGCCGAGGCCATCGAGGACTGCGCGGCCCTCGCGCTGTCCCGGGGGGCGTTCATGGAGCTTGTGCATTCCAACCCGCGCATCCTGGACGCGGTGATGCGCTCGCTGGGCGGGCTGATCCGCCGACTCACCGAGCAGAACGCCGACCACGTCTTCCTGGACCTGCCCGGCCGGGTGGCCAAGACGCTGGTCCGGTTGGCCGGCGAGAGCCAGGCCCCGATGATCACGATCGAGCTCAACCAGAGCCAGTTGGCCGAGATGGCCGGCGGCTCCCGGCAGAGCGTCAACCAGGCGATCGGCTCGTTCGCCAGCCGCGGCTGGCTGCGTACCGAGGGTCGCCGGATCGTGGTCACCGATGTGGCCGCGCTGCGCCGACGCGCCGGTATGAACGACCGCTGACCCGCCTGAGGGCTGTCAGCGCACCGAGACGGACGCGACGGTGCCGGGTCACCAGTTGGTGACCCGGCACCGTCGTCGTTTCGGCGGCTCGAGGTCAGACCCCGGAGCTGCCCGGCCCGGCCCACTTGTCCGGGCCCTTGCCGTCGCCACCCGGGCCGTGGGTCTGCTCGCTGACGATGCCCTCGGCCTGGAGCGTGGCGAGCGTGGCGGCGTCGACGTCCACCGACTCACCCGCGGAGTGGCTCACTCCGTTGCCGTCGGTCCAGTCGCTTTCCAACTTGACGTACACCATTGACCTGTCCCCCTCTGGTCCCTGATCGACATTGCCGACTGAATGTAGTCCGCAAACCCGCCGGTGGACTGTCCGCTAGCCAACAGGCCGGTACCCGACAGCGGCCCCGGCGGTGATACTCCGTCTGACGGGACGCCGTGGGCGTCGACCGGTCCGCCAGTGGAGGGTGTCATCGCCGCGCAGTGTGAGCGCTGTGGACGCACGGCCGCCGACGGCGATCGCTTCTGCGGTGGCTGTGGCGCCGAGCTGGGTGCCGTCTGTCCACACTGTTTGCGTCCACTCGCATCGGACGTCACGTTCTGCACCTCCTGCGGGTCGCCCCGACCGGGAACCGACCGGCCGGCCGCCATCACACCCCAGGAGGACCGCCGCCGGGTAAGCGTCCTCTTCGTCGACCTGATCGACTTCACCCCGTACGTGGAGCGGGCAGACCCGGAGCAGGTCCGGGGCATGCAGACGGGTTTCTTCTCAGCCGCCCGCCGGGTCGTCGGCCAGTACGGCGGTGTGGTCGAGAAGTACATCGGGGACGCGGTGATGGCGCTCTTCGGTGCGCCGATCGCCACCGAGACCGACGCGCTGCGTTGTGTACGGGCCGGGCTGGAGTTGCAACGGGTGCTCACCCGGTTCGCGCCGACGGGCAGCACCGAGATGCGGTTCCGGGTGGGCGTGTCCACAGGTGAGGCCCTTGTCGACGTGGCCGCCGCCCGCGACGGCGGGCAGGCGATCGTGGCCGGGGACGTGGTGAACACCGCCTCACGGATGCAGTCCGTCGCGCCGCCGGGCGGGGTGCTGGTCTGCGGTGCCACGCATGCGCTGACGAAGGATGCCATCCGCTACGAGGAGCAGCCCCCGGTCACGCTGCGCGGCCGGTCGTCGCCGACCGAGGTGTGGCTCGCCCTGTCCCCGCTGCGCCGCCAGCCCACCGACCGGGAGCCGGACACGACGCCGCTCGTCGATCGGGAGCACGAGCTGGGCATGCTGGTCAACGCCCTGCACCGGTCGCTGCGTGACCGGCTGCCGCAGGTGGTGACGATCTTCGGTAGGGCCGGCATCGGCAAGAGCCGGCTGCTGCGGGAGCTCTACCGGCACGCCGGCCGGCTGGTCGACGAGCCGCTGACCTGGCGGACCGGGCGTTGCCCCCCGTTCGGGGAGAACGTCACGTTCGCGGCGCTCGCCGACATCGTCAAGACCGAGGCCGGCATCCTGGACACCGATCCGGCGAGCAGCGCGGCTGCGCGGTTGGCCGCCGCCGTCGGTGAGCTGATCGGGCCGGGTGAACGGGACCGGGTGGTGGACGCCCTGCGCCCTCTTGTCGGGTTGCCCGGCACGCCGCTGCCGGCCGAGGAGGCCGAGTCCGCGTGGCGGCGCTTCCTGCTGGCGTTGGCCGCCCGGCGCCCCACAGTGCTCGTCTTCGAGGACCTGCACTGGGCCGACGACGCGATGCTGCGCTTCGTGGAGCTGCTCGGAGCCGCCGCCCGGGAGGCGCCGCTGCTGCTGCTCTGCACCGCCCGTCCGGAGCTCGTCGACAGGGATCCGAGCTGGGCCGGCACCATCACCGGTTCGGTGACCATCACCCTGCCGCCGCTGCGCGACACCGGCATCGCCGCCCTGTACGCGCATCTCTTCGGGCAGGCGGCGTTCTCCGCCGACACGCTCACCCCGCTCATCGAGGTGGCCGGCGGCAACCCCCTCTACGCCCACGAGTACGTCCGGATGCTGATCGAGCAGGGCGCGTTGCGGCAGTCCGGGCGGGGCTGGTCGCTCGACAAGCAGCTCGAACTGACGATGCCGGAGAGCGTGCACGCGGTGATCGCCAACCGGGTGGACCTGCTGGACGCGAAGGACCGCGCGGTGCTGCTGGCCGCCTCGGTGGTCGGGGTGCAGTTCTGGCCGGGCGCTGTGGCCGCCGCGCTGGGCCAGCAGGTCGAGTCTGTCGAGCGTGCGCTGCGCCGGCTGGAGCAGCGCGACTTCGTACACGAGCAGTCCGCGTCGACGATGGCCGGGCAGGCGGAGTTCCGGTTCCGGCACGTGCTGGTGCGCGACGTCTGCTACCAGCGGCTGCCGCGTACCGAGCGGGTGGCGCGGCACGAGCGGGCCGCCGACTGGCTCGACGCGCTGTCGCAGAGCCGCGACACCGACCTGGCGGAGGTCCTCGCCCACCACCGCTGGGCGGCCCACGAGATCGCCCGCTCGCTCGGCATGCAGGTCCTGAGGTACGCGGCCCCGGCGCGGCAGGCGCTGCACCGGGCGGCCCGCCGGGCGTACGCGCTGCACGGGCTGGACGCGGCGGCGAGCCACGCGGGCCGGGCGCTCGGTCTGGCCGACGACAGCGACCCGGTGGGGCGGCTCCAGTTGGAACTGCTCAGCACGGAGATCTCGTTCTATCGCGACGGCAACGCGTTCCTGTCCGGTGGCGGGCCGGAGCAGGTGCACGCGCTCGCCGACCGGCTGCTGGCGCACGGCGACGACGCCTGCGCCGCCCGGGCGTGGACGCTGCTCGGGCAGGCCGCCTGGCTGCGTGCCGACCGCAGCGAGGCGTTGGCCTGCCTGGGCCGCGCGGTGCAGTTGTTCGAGCCGCTGCCGGACAGCCCACAGAAGGCCGACGCGTACGCGGAGCTGGGCCGGTTGCACATGCTCAACTACGAGCGGGACCTGGCGGTGGCGGCGGCGGACAGCGCGGCGGAGATCGCGGAGCGGCTGGGTCTCACCGAGACCCGCACCAACGCCCGGATCACCGCAGCCACCGCCCGCTACCAGGCCGGTGACCGGATCGGCCTGGACGAGCTGCACGCTGTCGTCGAGTTCGCCCGTGCGGGTCAGTTGCTCGCGCTGCCCCGGGCCACCCAGAACCTCGCCTGGGCGATCCGCGAGGAGGGTGACTGGCTGCGGTCGGACGCCCTGCTCTCGGCGGCGCCGGCCCGGACGGCAAGCGGCCAGACGCTGACCACAAGCTATTCGGCGGAGGCGATGCGGGCCTGGTTCGAGGGTGACTTCGGCCGGTTGCTCACGGCGGCGGAGGCGTTCGTGGACACTCCGACCGGCAGTTGGGACATGCAGGTGCGGGGGTTGCGCTGCTGCCTGCTGGTGCTGCGCGACGACGATGATCCCAGCGACCTGGCTGACGCGCTGGACACCGCGCGGCGCAGCGGGTTCCACCGCCTGCGGTGGACGATGCTGGGCATGGCGGCGCTGTGCCGGGCGTTGCAGGGCCGTGCCGCCGAGGCGTCGGAGTTGATCGACGAGCTGGACCTGTCGTGGTCGGCCGTGCCGGCTCTGGCCAGCGGGGAGTGGATCGCCGCAGCCGCGTACGCCGCCGCGCTTGCCGGACGGGACGCCTCGGTGCGGGTCCGGGCGATGCTGGACCGGGTGGGTCATCGGACGCCCTGGTCGGAAGCGGCGTTGCGGACGGTGACGGCGGCCGTGGCCGCGGCGGACGGCGACCACCGGCGCGCGGCCGAGCTGCACCTGGCCGCCGCCGAGACGTACGGCCGGATCCCGGACGCCAGCGACCGGGTGCTGGCGCTGGCGCTCGCGGCGGCCGAGCTGACCCGTGCCGGCGATCCGGCGGCGGCGCGGGTGCCGCGTGCCGAGGTGGGCACCTTCGCGTTGCGCAACAACGCCCCGGGCCTGCTCGCGCTGGCTGGCCGGCCGATCAGCCCGACCGGGCCGGCGGTGGCCTGCTGAGCGTGGTCAGGCGGCCGCCGGCGCGGGGGCCAGCTGCTTGAGCTTCTGTGCGTAGATGTCGACGTACTCGCGGCCGGAGAGTTCCATCAGCTCGTACATGATCTCGTCGGTGACCGCGCGTTCGACGAACCGGTCGCCGGCCATCCCCTGGTAGCGGGAGAAGTCGAGCGGGGCGCCGAAGCGGATCCGCACCCGAGCGATCTTGGGGATGAGCTTGCCGGGTGGCTGGATCTGGTCGGCGTTGAGCATCGCCACCGGCACCACCACCGCACCGCTCTCCAGGGCGAGCCGTGCCACGCCGGTCTTGCCCCGGTAGAGCCGCCCGTCCGGGGATCGGGTGCCCTCGGGGTAGATGCCTGCCACTCCCCCGGCGCGCAGCACCTGCAACTGGGTGTCCAGGGCAGCGCGAGCGGCCCGACCGCCGGAGCGGTCCACCGGGATGGTGCCGGTGCCGACGAAGAACATCCTGGTCAGCCAGCCCTTGATCCCCTTGCCGGTGAAGTACTCGGCCTTGGCCACGAAGGTGACCTTCCGACGGGTGATCAACGGGGTGAAGATCGAGTCGGAGAAGGAGAGGTGGTTGCTGGCCAGGATCACCGGGCCGGTCGCCGGCACGTTGTCCAGACCCTCCACCTGCGGACGGAAGATCAGCTTGAGCAGCGGACCGAGGAGAACGTACTTCAGCAGCCAGTAGAGCACCGGCGTCCTTTCCGTGGTGTGCCCGCGACGGGGCGCCCGTGCGGGGCAACGCCGCCGTCGCCGACGAGCCTACGAAGCGCCGGCTCTTCCCACAACGGACGAGGCGGCATCGACGTCCCTCGGCAGGTCCGGCGGTCCTCGATCACCCCGCTCGGCGTGTCGGGCCGCTCCGGCTCCGACGGTCACCGAGATAGCACGTGTCGCGCAAGAACGGACAAAGGAACCCTGCCGCGACCTGCGGCGGCGGTCGGGAGTTTGGAAGACGCGACGCAACGCACTCCCGGAACCGACCCCGGACGTGTCACGATTCAGAGCACGGCGTGCGGGCGGGCGTCGAGGGGGCGGGACGGCCGCGCCGAAGGGCGCGTTGAGGAGGATGTCCGGGTGTCAGCGGGTGGTGCCCGCCGGGGACGGCGGGACAACGGGCTCGACGCGAGCGAGTACGCCGTCGTCGGCGACGTCGATCCGCGCGTCGGTGAGCACCTGCTCGACGTGCTGGCCGCTGGCGGGATAGCCGCCTACCTGCAACCGTCCGCCGACCTCAACCCGGTCACCCGCACCACCACAGTGCCGGCCCGACCGGTCGACAGGCTCTACGTCGACCGGTCGCACCTGACCACCGCACGTGACTACCTCACCCAGCTCGCCGACGAGACCGCCCCGGAGCAGCCCCCGGCCCGCGACGAGCCGGACATCGACGCCGAGTGGGCTCGGATCGTGGCCGGTTTCCACACCACAGCGACCACTGACGAGCGCCCGTGGCCTGCCGCGGAGAACGTCGACGAGCGCGACGACCGGGACGAGCCGGCCACCGGTCCGCTCGCCCGCTCCGGCACCGACGAGGCCGGTCCGACCGCCACCGACGTCCGCCGGTTGCCGTCGGCGACCGACATCTCCGGGATCTCGGTCGGGCGGGGCGCCCGGCCGGACGAGCCGTCGCTGCTGGACGGGCTGGACACCTTCGGTGCGGATCTGCCCGACGACGACGAGGACGAGGGTTACCACCCGCCGCCTCCGCCGCCGTTGCCTCGGTTCTCCAAGTACGCGGTGATCGGCACGCTTGCGGTGGTCGTCGGGTTCGTGCTCTTCCTCTTTCCGTGGCTGCTCCCGATCGACCGATCGGCGGTCACCCTGTTCGGCTTCACCGGCATCCTCGCCGGTTTCGTCACGCTGATCTGGCGGCTGCGGCCCGGCGACGAGGAAGACGACGACCCGGACAACGGCGCCGTCGTCTGACGCCCTGCGGCCCGTCGACCGCATCCCGGGACAACGCCGACCCGCCCGGCGCGTAACAATGGTGTAACTTACGGTCAGTAGGAATACCGTTGTACGTCACTTCCCTCGCTGACTGGCCGGTTTTTCCTTGCTCGTGGCGGTCAGTCCTCTGCTGATCGGAATGCCCGAGATGCGACAGAGTTCCCTCGTGGTGGTGGCCAACCGCCTCCCCATCGACGACAACCAGGCACCCGACGGGGCCTGCGAGTGGCGCCGAAGCCCCGGCGGGCTGGTGAGCGCACTGCACCCGCTGCTCCGGCACACCCCTGCCACCTGGGTGGGGTGGGCCGGCGGCACCGGTCCGGCCCCCAAGCTTCCCGACGTCGACGGCGTCCGGATGCACACCGTCCCCCTCAGCCACGAGGACCTCCGCGACCACTACGAGGGGTTCTCCAACGCCACTCTCTGGCCGCTCTACCACGACGCCGTCGAGCAGCCCGAGCACCACCGCCGATGGTGGGAGGCGTACCAGCGGGTCAACCAGCGCTTCGCCGAGGCCACCGCCGAGGTCGCCGAGCCCGGCGCGGTGGTCTGGGTGCAGGACTACCACCTGCAACTGGTCCCCGGGCAGTTGCGCGCCCTGCGACCCGACCTGCGCATCGGGTTCTTCCTGCACGTGCCGTTCCCGCCACCGGAGCTGTTCATGCAGCTGCCCCGCCGGGCCGAGCTGCTGCGGGGCATGCTCGGCGCCGACTTGGTCGGCTTCCAGCGCGCCCAGGCCGCGCACAACTTCGCCCAGCTCGTCACCAGGGTGCTGGAGCTACCCGCCACCGACCGCCGGATCGGGATCGACGACCGGGTGGTCCGCATCGGCGCGTTCCCCGTCTCCATCGACACCACCGAGATGGCCGCCCTCGCCGCCCGCCCCGACGTGGCCGCCCGCGCCCGCCGACTCCGCCAGGACCTCGGCGACCCCCGACAGGTAATCCTCAGCGTGGACCGGATGGACTATACAAAGGGCATCGAGCAGCGCCTCAAGGCGTACAGCGAACTGCTTGCCAGCGGCGACGTCAAGGTCCGCGACACGGTGCTCGTCCAGGTCGCCATGCCGAGCCGGGAACGGGTCGGCCAGTACCAGATCCTGCGCGAGCGGATCGAACGCGAGGTGGGCCGGATCAACGGCGAATACGGCCGCGTGGGCGAGCCAGCCATCCACTACCTCACCCAGCCGTTCGACAGGGCCGAGCTGGCGGCGCTCTACCGGGTCGCCGACGTGATGGCGGTGACCCCGCTGCGCGACGGGATGAACCTGGTCGCCAAGGAGTACGTGGCCGCCCGGGTGGACGACACGGGCGCGCTGCTGCTCAGCGAGTTCGCCGGCACCGCCGCCGAGCTGGCCCAGGCGTACCAGGTCAACCCGCACGACCTCGAAGGGCTCAAGCAGGCGATCTGCACGGCACTGCGGGCCAGCCCGGCCGACACCACCGAACGGATGCGGGCCATGCGCGCCCACCTGCACGAGCACGACATCCGGGCCTGGGCACGCTCCTACCTCAGCGCCCTCGACGAGGGCGGCGCCCTGGTCAGCCGCCTGACCAGGACCGACGACACCTCCGACGACAGCGCCCGGGTGCCCCGACCCGCCGACCGCACCACCGAGCACGCAGCCGGCTGACAAGCGGCCGCCCGTCGATCAGCGCGCCACCGGCTCCTTCTCCAGCCAGTCCAGGATCGCGTCGATCGGTTCGGCCCACCGCACGTCGAGCATCATGTCGTGCCCCATCCCGGGGAACAGCAGCGGCGCCGAGCCGTACCGGCGGGCCACCCGCGTCAACGTCGACGCCGGCACCACCCGGTCGTCCGGGCTGCCCAGCACCAGCACCGGCGGCGAGCCCACAGCGGGCTCTGCCGCCGGCTCACCAAGCAGCGCCCACTGCGCCCGCCGGCCCGCCCGACCGAGCCGGCCGACGTAGCGCCGGGCCTCTTCGTCCGGCAACTCGCGGCTGAACAACTGCCCACGGCTGAGCCGCAGCGGCCCGCCGAACACCGCCGGCAACGTGCCGGCCGGGTTGCGGCGCAACGCCGTCCCGAACACCTTCCAACCGCCGAAGACCGGCGCCACCAGCACCGCGCCGCGCGCCGGGTAGCGGGCCAGCGCGTGCGCCACCACGAGCGCCCCAGCGCCGTGCCCCACAAGCACCGCCTGGCGCGGCAGGCCCGCCGCCACCTGGGCCACATCATGGGTGTACGCGCGCAGCGTCGCCTCCGGCGCCGGCTCACTGCCGCCGTGCCCCCGCATGCTCATCGCGTACGCCGGAAAGCCCCGCGACGCGGCGTGACCCAGCCAGTGCTCGGCGAACGCCCACGCACCGTGACCGAACCCCGGAACGAACAGCAGCGGAGGCCGCCCCTGCTCCACCTCGGGAACGGCGCTGACCACCTCACGCCGCGCCGGCCGGACCGGACGGGACCACTCCCGACCCCGCATGATCCGCAGCTCACTCACCGGATCGCCCTTTCGTTCGCGACTGCGGGGCTCGCAAGCTCACTCCTCGCGCTCACTTGCCCTCCAGGTCGTGCAGTGCGCGCTGGACGGCGCGCAGGTAGTCGGCGTGGCCGACCTCGAACCAGTGCCGGCTGCTGTCCTTCACCTGCCCGGAGTAGCGCTCCCCGGCCCGGTCCCGCACCCGCTGCGCGAACGCCGCTGCCCGCTCCGGCCGGTCCCTGCGGGCCTGCAACAGCCGGGCGAAGAGCACCGTCTGCCAGTGCGACAGGGCGAACAACCCGGAATCCGGCTGCACCAGGCCGGCCACCGCGAGCGTCGGGTGCCCCGGGGTGAACGCGTTGAGCCACAGCGTGGGCCGACCCGTACCGGCGCTGTCACCGAACACCGACGCGTCGAGGAACTCGAAACGCGGCAGGTAACCGGTGGCGAAGATGACGAGCTCGGGGTCGATCTCGCGGCCGTCGGCCAGCTCCACCGCATACGGGTGGAACCGGGCCACGTCGGGCACCGGGCCGATCCCGCCGTGGCCCACGTAGTAGACGAGCTGGCTGTTGGCGATCGGGTGCGTCTCGTACACCCGGTGGTCGGGTTTGGGCAGGCCGAAGCGGGTCAGGTCGCCAACGGTCAGCCGCATCGTCCAGTGGTAGAGCCACTGGCGCACCCGCAGCGGCACCCGCAGTGCCAGCAGCGAGTCGTTCACCTGGTCGGCGGGGCGACCGAGAACGTACTTCGGGGCGTACCAGTAGCCGCGCCGGGTGGAGTGCCAGCAGCGCGACGCCTGCTGGGCGGCCTCGACGGCGATGTCGCAGCCGGTGTTGCCGGCACCCACCACGAGGACCCGCTTACCGCGCAACTGCGCCGGGTCCTTGTATGACGACGCGTGCATGATCTCGCCACGGAACTGCTCAAGGCCCTCGTAGCGGGGCAGCTTCGGCGACCAGTTGTGCCCGTTGGCGATCACCACTGCGGCGTAGCGGGAGGTGCGCTCCGGGCCGTACCCGCCGGTGGAGCGGGTCGTCACGTCCCAGCGGTCCCCCTCGGCGGGCTCCACACGGACCACCTCGGTGCCGAACCAGATGTGCGACCGCAGGTCGAAATGGTCGGCGTAGCGTTCGAAGTACGAGAGCAGCTGACTGTGGTGCGGGTAGTCCGGCCAGGAGTCCGGCATCGGGAAGTCGGGGAACTGGGTGAACGGCTTCGACGAGATCAGGTGGGTGCTGGCGTACACCGGGCTGCGGTCGTGGCGCCAGTTCCAGGCGCCGCCGACTCCGGTCTCCCGTTCGTAGCAGTCCACCCCGAAGCCGTGCTCGCGCAGGTTCTTGATGGCCGTCAGGCCGCTGGCCCCGGCCCCGATGACGCAGACCGTGTCGCTCCGGTCGGACAGGGGGCGGACGTCGCGGCTCTGCGCCGACGGCGTCCCCTCCGGGTCGGGCCGGCCGTTGTCGGTGGAGGTGGACACCGGGACATCTCCTTTTGTACGGCACGGGTGCCGGTCGCCGCGAAATCCTCTCCACATCGGAGCCGGATGTCCAGCCCCGACGCGGACCGATCGACGGGTGGGGCGGGCGGGTCAGCCGGAGCTGGGCAGCAGCAGGTCGACCAGGACCGGAAAATGATCGCTGGCCCGCCGTGTCTGCGGAGTGTCCACCACGTCGTAGTCGACCACCGTGACCCGCGGGTCGACGAAGAGCGCGTCGATGCGCCGACGCGGGTCGGCGCACGAGTAGGTGAGCCGGTCCGCCCGGTCGGCCGCCACCGCGGCGTCGGTGAGTCCGTCCGCCACAGTGGCCCAGGCCGGCCCGTCCGGCCCCTCGTTCAGGTCGGCCCCGACCACCACCGGGCCGCTCGCCGCGGCCAGGCCGCGCTTGAGCTCGGCGGCCTGTCCGGGACGTTCGGCCGGATCGGTGGACAGGTGCGAGCCGGCGAGGCTGAACCGGGCGCCGCCGACCCGGCATTCGGCGTACGCGGCGCCGCGCAGGTGCCGGCCCGGGGTCAGCGGGAAGCGCTGACACCTGGTGCCTGTCACCTGCACGCGCAGGCTCGTCAGCAGCAGGTTGCCCAGCGCGGGCAGCCCACCGGCGGCCACCACCAGCCCGAACGACTCGGCGAGGGCGGCGGACTTCTCCCGCCACCGGAAGCGGCGCGGCCCCTCCTGCACGATCACCACGTCCGGGCGCGCGGCCCGGACCACAGCCGCCAAAGCGGCGGTGTCGTCGCGCTGGCTGTGGATGTTGTACGACACCACCCGCAGTGGTACGCCCGAGACCTCGTCCATCCCGACCGTCTCAGATCCGCCGGGCCAGGTCGGCGGCGCCGATCACCCCTGCGCTGTTGCCCAACTCGGCGGGGAGCACCTCGGCCACCGGCAGGCGGCCCCGCTGGGCGAGCGAGTCGACGTAGGAGCGGCGGGTCGGGCCGAGCAGCAGGTCACCGGCGTCGATCACGCCACCGCCGACGACAAGGGTCTGCGGGTCGAGGATCTGCGCCATGTCGGCGAGGCTGGTGCCCAGCCACCGGCCGATCTGCGCGAACGCCTCGGCGGAGACCAGGTCGCCGCCCTGCGCGGCGGCGGTCACCATCGGGCCGGTGATCGCCTCGGCCTCGCCACCGGCCAGGTCCAGCAACGCTGCGGCACGCTGCGGCTCCTGTCGGGCGCCGGCGCGGGCGAAGCGGACCAGGGCGCTGCCGCTGGCGTACTGCTCGATGCAGCCCAGCCGCCCGCAGCCGCACTGGTGGCCGTCCGGCACGGCAAGCATGTGGCCCAGCTCCGCGGCGATGCCGTGCGCGCCGCGGACCAGGTCGCCGCCGAGCACGATGCCACCGCCGACGCCGGTGCCGATCGTGAACATGACCATTGAGTCGTCGGCGGCCCGGGCTGCGCCGTAGCGGAACTCGGCCCAGGCGGCCACGTTCGCGTCGTTCTCGACGATCACCGGCACCCCGACCGCGCTGCTGACGTACTCGCGCAGCGGCTCGTCGCGCCAGGCCAGGTTGGGAGCGAAGAGGACGGTTGAGCGGTAGGCGTCGATCCAGCCGGCCGCGCCGATGCCGACGCCCTCGATGACGCGACCGGCAGCCAGCTCGCTGACCAGTTCGATGATGACGTCGCGGGTCTTGCCGACGTCATCGGCGGGAGTGTCCCGTCGGGCCTGCACGAGGACCTTGCCGGTGTCGTCCACGACACCGCCGGCCACCTTCGTGCCACCGACGTCGACTCCGATGGTCAGCGTCACCGCTGCCGCTCCCCTCTGCTGTCCGGCCCACGCGCCGACGGCACGCCGGTCCGGGTCAGGATGTCCCGCGCTCAGGCGACGTCGCCCGGTGCGTCCGCACCGGTGTCGTCGGGCACCCGCGAAGCGGGCACCACGGGTCGGCTGGTCGGTGCCGGTGCGGCCACCGACCCGGCCTCGTCGACGGGTGCTGCGGTGGCCGGGGCGGGTGGGCCCGCCGTCCGGGTGGCGACCGACCAGACATCCCGCTCCGGCGCCGGCTGAGAATCATGCCCGCTGCGGGTGGCATCGCGCCACACGTGATCGTCATCGGTTGCGCCGGACCGGTCGGCCGGGTGGGGCTGCGGTGCCCTGTCGTCGCCGCTCGGGTCGTTCGTCTGCCCAGGTGCCGGCGGGGTCGGTGCCGACGACCCCGACGGATCGGCCGCGGGCTGGTCGGCCGGGGCGAACGCCCGGAGCAGGCTGGCCACACCGGCCGCGAGGTCGCCGGCTCCGGTGGCGAGCCGCTCGGCGAACTCCGGACTCGGATCGCGCAAAGCGGCGATGCCACGACAGACCGGGCAGACGCAGCATTCCGCCGAGCCGGTGGCGAAACCGCCGCCGCCACCGGAACCGCTGCTGCCGCCACCGGGCGCCGCACTGTGACCGAGGACACCGGACAGCATCCCGCCCAGCGGGCCGAACGCGCCGCCCGCCGCCTGACCGGAGGCCAGCCGCGCCCCCGCGAGCAGTGTGGCAACCAGTCGTTCCGCCTCTTCCCGGGCCGAACCCGGATCTGTTCCGCCCACCTTCGGCTCCCCTACAGTGCTGCCGGACACGTCACTGCGCCGTACCGGGTGCTTCTACCCGGCGCTTGAGCTGCTTCAACGCGGTGTCCATGATCATCTTTTCGGCCTTGCGCCGGAACATGCCGAGCATTCCCACGGACAGCTCGACCTCAAGCGTGTAGGTCACAGTGGTGCTGCCGTCCGGGTTTGCCGCCAGGTCGTACGAGCCGCGCTGGCTCTTCTGCATCTTCGAGGGGGCGACGAGGTGCCACTCGACGCGTGACACGTCCTCGGCGTACTCGTAGGCGAGCACGTACTCGTCGGCCATCACCCCGGCGTCGATGGTGAACCGCACCTGGCTTGCGTAACCGTCCTCGTACTCCTCGATCACCTCGGCGCGACGCACCGCCTCGGTCCACTCCGGGTACCGCGAGAAGTCACAGATGACCGCCGCCACCTGCTCCGGTGACGCGCCGATGATGATCGACTGGGTGGAGGAGTCCGCCATGCGCGAAGGCTACCCGGCGGGCGCCTTTTCCCGCGCCGCGCCGCCCCCGCCACGCGCCGAACCGGCTCCCACAAGCCTGGACAGGCATCCTGCGTGTGCCACCCTCACCACCCGCCGGGTAGGTTTCGAGCAGGCCACCGCCCTCGCGCGGCGGCCCGCCCGGCCAGTGCGAGCACGAAGGAGTGCAGGTGCGCGAGTTCTCTGTTCCGCCGATCGTCACCGTCGGCGAGGCGGCCAACCTCACCGATCCGGTGTGGGACAACGCCGAGGTCGCACCGGACACCGTCCAGTTCGCCCGTGCCACCCCGTCGGCCGACGGCACCGGCACCACCTGGGCGGAGGTCACCTGCCTCCAGTTCCGCGACGAGGTGGCGGCGGTGGCCCGAGGGCTGATCGCGGCCGGCGTCCAGCAGGGCGACCGCGTCGCGCTGATGAGCCGTACCCGCTACGAGTGGACGCTGCTGGACTACGCCATCTGGGCGGCCGGCGCGGTCACCGTGCCGATCTACGAGACGTCGAGCGCCGAGCAGGCCGCGTGGATCCTCGCCGACTCCGGCGCGGTCGCCGTCGTGGTGGAGACCCCCACGCACGCCGCCCTCGTCGACGGAATCCGCGAGCGGGTGCCCGAGCTGAACCACGTCTGGCAGATCGAGCAGGGCGCTGTCGACGAGCTGGTCAGCACCGGCGCGGCCGTCGAGCTGGCCGAGGTGGAGCAGCGCCGCAAGGCGGTCCGCGCCAGCGATCTGGCCACCATCATCTACACCAGCGGCACGACCGGCCGGCCCAAGGGCTGCATGCTGACCCACCGCAACATGTACGCCGACATCGCCAACGCGGTGCCGGTGCTGCCGAACCTGTTCAACGCCGGCGCCGCCACCCTGCTCTTCCTGCCCCTGGCACACGCCTTCGCCCGGCTCATCCAGATCGGCGTGGTGCAGGCCCGGGCCACGATGGCGCACTGCGCCGACACCAAGAACCTGATCGCCGAGTTGCAGGACTTCCGACCGACCTTCGTGCTCTCCGTACCCCGGGTGTTCGAGAAGGTCTACAACGGGGCCAAGCAGAAGGCCGAGGCCAACGGCAAGGGCGGCATCTTCGCCCGCGCCGAGAAGGTCGCCATCGCGTACAGCGAGGCGTTGGAGACGCCGCGCGGGCCGGGCCTGGCGCTGCGTGCCCAGCACGCGGTCTTCGACAGGCTGGTCTACCGCAAGCTGCGCGCGGCGCTCGGCGGCCGGTGTCGCGACGCCATCTCCGGCGGCGCCCCGCTGGGTGCCCGGCTCGGCCACTTCTTCCGCGGCATCGGCGTGCCGATCCTGGAGGGCTACGGGCTGACCGAGACCTCGCCCGCCGCCGCCGCGAACCTGCCCACCGGCACCCGGATCGGCACTGTCGGTCGGCCGCTGCCCGGCGTGACGGTGCGCATCGAGGACGACGGCGAGATCCTGATCGCCGGCGACCTGGTCTTCCAGGGCTACTGGCACAACGAGGTGGCGACCGCCGAGGCCCTCACCGCCGACGGCTGGTTCCGCACCGGCGACCTGGGCCAGCTCGACGACGACGGCTACCTCAGCATCACCGGCCGCAAGAAGGAGCTGATCGTCACCGCCGCGGGCAAGAACGTCGCCCCGGCCGTGCTGGAGGACCTGGTCCGGTCGCACCCGTTGGTCAGCCAGTGTGTCGTCGTCGGCGACCGCCAGCCGTTCATCGCGGCGCTCGTCACCATCGACGAGGAGGCCTTGCCGACGTTCCTGGAGAACGCCGGGCTGTCCGCCGACACCCCCGTCGAGCAACTGCGCGAGCACGAGGCCCTGCGGGCCGAGATCCAGTCGGCGATCGACACCGCGAACCAGTCCGTCTCCAAGGCCGAGGCGATCAAGGTCTTCCGGATCCTGCCCCAGGACTTCACCGAGTCCACCGGTGAGATGACCCCGTCGATGAAGGTCAAGCGACAGGTAGTGCACAAGACGTACGCGGCTGAGATCGCCGATATCTACCGGGGCTGACTACCATCCGTCACGTGCCCGCATCCACATCAGCCGCCCCGCACCCGCATCCCCTCACGGCGGCAGCCCGCCTGGTGATGCTGGCGCTTGTCGCGATCCTGACCCTGATCGCCACCCGCGACGTCACCCAGCTGTGGTGGATCGCGCTGCTGGCGGTCGCCGGGCTGCCCGCGCTGCTGGCCCCGCAGCACAGCCTGATCGGGCCGCTGGGCCGGGTGGCCGAGGTCGTGGTGGTGGGCCTGGCCGCGAGCGAGGTGGCAGCGGTCGCGTCGATCGGCGGCACCGTCGACGGGCTCGGCGCCTCGGCGGTGCTGCCCTACCTGGCGGTGCCGGTGATCGTCACCGCGCTGCGCCGTCGCTTCGCCGAAGGCGGCGCGCTGCTCGCGGTGGCCGGCGCCACGCTGCTGATCAGCGGCGCGGTGACCGAGGTCGGCGGTGAACGTCAGCTCGGCCAGGTCGGCTACCTCGCGGTCTGCGCGCAGTGGCTGATCCTGGCCGCGCTCGGGTTGTACGCCACCGGCGCCCTGCACCGCATCATCGCCGTACGCGCCGAGAACAAACCGCAGCCGTACGCCGAGGCGACCCGGCTGCTGACACAGCTTCGGACGGTGGCCCGGCAGCTGCCCGGCGCGACGCTGGACCCGGGCGGCATCTCCGAGCACCTGCTTGACGAGCTGCGCACTGTCGCCCCGGCGGACCGGGGCGCGGTGCTGTCGGCCAGCGGAGGCGGACGGCTCGTGGTGCTCGCCCAGGCCGGCGTGGACCGGGTGGACTGGGAGACGACCCTCGACGCGGATTCGGCCATCGCCGACGCCTGGGCCAGCCAGCAGGCGCAGACCGCTGCGCGGTCGCAGTCGCGCTCGCACCGCGGCGGTGACGTGTCCGCGCTGATCGTCCCGCTGGTGGCAGGGGTACGCACAGTGGGGCTCGTGGTGCTGGAGGCCGATGCCGCGCAGGCGTACCCGCCCGCTGTGGTGTCCCGGGTGACCGCGCTGACCCAGCCGGCCGCGCTGCGGCTGGAGGCGGCGCTGCTGTTCGACGACGTTCGCTCGCTGGCCACGAACGAGGAGCGCCAGCGCCTGGCCCGGGAGATCCACGACGGCGTGGCGCAGGAGTTGGTGATGGTCGGCTACGGCATCGACAACGCCCTCGCCACAGTCTTCGACGACGCGGACGAGACCGCCGAGGCGCTGCGTACGTTGCGTGCCGAGGTGACGCGGGTGATCACCGAGCTGCGGTTGAGCCTGTTCGAACTGCGCAGCGAGGTGGACCGCCAGGGTGGCCTGGCTGCGGCGATCGCCGAGTACGCTCGTACGGTGGGTGCCTCCGGCGGGCTGCGGGTGCACCTGTCGCTTGACGAGTCCACCGCGCGACTGCCCGCCGCTACCGAAGCCGAACTGCTGCGCATCGCGCAGGAGGCGGTGACCAACGCGCGCAAGCACGCCGGGGCGTCGAACCTCTGGGTGACGTGTGAGGTTGATCCCCCCTACGCGCAGATTGAAGTGTCGGATGACGGTCAGGGGATGGCTGACCAGCGCCCCGACGGGCGGTACGGTCTTGCAATCATGGCCGAGAGAGCGGAACGTATCCGGGGCCGGTTGGAGATCAGGCCTCGGCAACCCAGCGGCACGACCGTGGCGGTAGTTCTCGGCACCTCGGCCCGGCGCGATAACGTGCGCGGTAGCGCAGCATCAGAAGGGGAGTAACCCGAGGATGACCACAAGTCCGACACCGGCCACCCGCACCAAGGTCCTCCTTGTCGACGATCATGACCTCATTCGTAAGGGACTGCGGCACGCCTTCGAGCGTGACCGCCAGTTCGAGGTCGTCGGTGAGGCCGCCACGGCGGCAGAGGGCGTACGCCAGGCCGGCGCTCTGCAGCCGGACGTTGTGATCATGGATCTGCGGCTGCCCGACGGCAGCGGCCTGGAGGCCACGCGGGCGCTGCGCAAGTCCAGCGCGTCGATGGGCATCGTGGTGCTGACCATGTACGCGGGCGACGACCAGCTCTTCGGCGCCCTGGAGGCCGGCGCGAGCGCGTTCGTGCCGAAGACCGCACCGGCCGACGAGGTGGTGGCCGCCGCCCGGCACGCCGCGTCCTCCCCCAGCGCGTTCACCGCCGCCGACCTGGCCGAGGCGATGAAGCGTCGGCTCGCCCCGTCCGGCCCGCAGCTCTCTCCCCGCGAGGGTCAGGTGCTGCGACTGCTTGCCGACGGCATGAGCGTGGCGGGCATCGCCAAGCAGCTGTTCGTCAGCGAGTCGACGGCCAAGACGCACATCTCCAAGCTCTACGAGAAGCTCGGGGCCGCCAACCGGGCACAGGCGCTGATGACAGCGCTGCGGCTGGGCCTGCTCGAGGCACCGGACGCCCCGAAGTTCTGATCCGCGTCCGCTCGTCGAGCGGGACGCCCCACCCGAAGTCCGCGCCCGCACTCCGCCGGCGCGGACTTCGCGTATCGACCGCTGTCGGGGGCAACCTGGCGTCAGGCTATGGTCTGGCGGTGCCTGCGGGGGCACAATACCCGCGCGGGTGATGCCCGCATCGCGGACTCTAGGGGTGAGCGCATGCAGCGGCCGGACTGGGCACCCGACACCATCGACATCGAGCGCCCGAGCGTCGCGCGGATGTACGACTACTACCTGGGCGGCTCGCACAACTTCGCCGCCGACCGGGCCGCGGCCCAGGCCATGGTGGCCGCCGTCCCGGAAGCGCCGTTGATGGCCCAGGCCAACCGGGCGTTCCTGCGTCGGGCGGTGAGCTACCTCGCCGAGGCCGGTGTCCGGCAGTTCCTGGACATCGGCTCGGGCATCCCCACTGTCGGCAACGTCCACGAGATCGCCCAGCGGATCGACCCGCTGTCGCGGGTGGTCTATGTGGACGTCGACCCGGTCGCGGTGGCGCACAGCCGGGAGATCCTGGCCGGCAACGACCTCGCCGTGGTGGTGCAGGAGGACCTGCGGCACCCGGAGCGGATCCTGGATCACCCGGACGTTCGCAGGCTCCTCGACCTGAGCCAGCCGGTGGCCGTGATGGTCGTGGCCGTGCTGCACTTCATCCCCGACACCGACCGGCCGGCGGAACTGCTGCGCACCCTGCGAGACGCACTGGCCCCCGGCAGCTACCTGGTGCTGTCGCAGGCCAGCGACGACGGGCGCAGCGACGACGAGCGGGCCGAGGCGGAGCGGGTCTACCAGCGCACCGACAATCCCCTCTCGGTCCGCAGCCGCGCCGAGCTGACCGCGCTCTTCGACGGGTTCGAGCTGGTCGACCCGGGCGTGGTCTGGGTGCCGCAGTGGCGGCCGGACACCCCGGAGAGCGCGGAGGACGCCGAGCGTGCGGTCTTCATGGGCGGCGTCGGGCGACTCGGTGACTGAGCTGCCCGGCGCGGACGGCCACCCGGGCACCTTCGCCCGCGCCTGGGCAAAGGCGGTCTCCGGCACGAGCTATCTGCCGATGACCCAGGCCCAACTGGAGGCCCTGCTGCACCGGCTCACCGGTCAGTTGGCCGGCGCGTTGCTCGCCGAGCCGTTCGACCTGCGGGCCGGGCACCGCGTCGGCGCCGAACTGGTCGCCGCGCACATCGCCTCCGCCGAAGGGCTGGGCCGTACCGTCGAGGTGATCCAGCTGCGCCTGGTGCGTGACCTGGGTCTGGTGGCCGAGGACGTCGAGGACCGGATGGCGCGGCTGCTGGCGGCCGTGGCGACCGGCTACGCGCGGGCGCTGCGGGACCGGACGCTCGACGAGCAGGAGTCGATCCGCCGGGCCGCGATGATGGCCCGCACGCAGGCCGAGCGGGCACTACGGGCCAGCGAGGCGCGGTTCCGCCACCAGGCCACCCACGATCCGCTCACCGGCCTGCCGAACCGGACGCTGTTCACCGAGCGGCTCACCGCCGCGCTCAACGAGCCGGGCCGGGGCGCGCAGCGCGTCGGGGTGTGCTTCCTCGACCTGGACCGTTTCAAGGTCGTCAACGACACCCTGGGGCACCAGGTCGGCGACCGGCTGCTGACCCTGGTGGCGGAGCAGTTGCGCCAGACCCTCGGTGAGCACCTTGTGGCGCGGCTGGGTGGGGACGAGTTCGTCATCCTTGTGGAGGGCAGCGGGGGCACCGACGACATGGTCAAGGTGGCCGAGGCCGCCCTGGCGGCGGTCCGGGCGCCCAGGTCGGTCGACGGGCACGAGCTTCAGGTGTCGGCGAGCATCGGCATCGTCGAGCGCCAGGTCGCCGGCGCCAACCCCAGTGACCTGATGCGGGCCGCCGACAGCACGCTGCACTGGGCGAAGTCGGCAGGTGGCGCGCGCTGGACGCTCTACGACGCCGAGCGCAACCGCCGCGAGCTGGCCCGGTACGCCCTCTCGGCGGCCATCCCGGCAGCCCTCGAACGGGGCGAGTTCTATCTCGACTACCAGCCGCTGACGTCGCTGCGCGACGGTCGACTGCTCGGCGTCGAGGCGCTGGTCCGCTGGCGTCACCCGGAGCTGGGCGTGCTGCGACCGGACAGCTTCATCAGCCTGGCCGAGGAGACCGGTCTGATCGTGCCGCTGGGCGGCTGGGTGCTGGCCGAGGCGTGCCGGGAGGCAAAGGCCTGGTCGGCCGGTGGTGCGCAGGCGCCGTTCGTGAGCGTCAACCTGGCGGTCCGGCAGGTCCACCGGCCGGGCCTGGTGCAGGAGGTACGCGCGCTGCTGCGGCAGACCGGTCTGCCGCCGGAACGACTCCAGTTGGAGATCACCGAGAGCACGATGATGAGCACCGCCGAGGAGCCCGTACGCGCCCTGCGGGTGCTGGCCGATCTCGGGGTGCGGATCGCCATCGACGACTTCGGCACCGGTTACAGCAACCTGGCGTACCTGCGGGACCTGCCGGTCACCGAGTTGAAGGTCGCCGGTGAGTTCGTGGCCGGCCTGCGGTCGCCGGCTGTGGGGCGTACCGACGAGCGGATTCTGGCGTCGCTGGTGTCACTGGCGCACGCGCTGGATCTGACGGTCACCGCCGAGGGGGTGGAGACCGCCGGGCAGGCCGAGCGGTTGCGGGCGATCGGTTGTGACGCCGCGCAGGGCTGGCATTTCGGCCCGCCCGCCCCCGCCGATCGGATTCTCGCCCGGATCCGCTGACCGGCCCCCGGTGTGTGACATCTCCTACCCGTCTTCGTAGACACTGTCTACAAGCCCTGGTAGACACAGTTCATGAGCGTGGAAGACGCCACCCTTCGCGCCCGGCTCGTGGCAGTGGGGGTCGACCTGGTGCTGCGTGAGGGCCAGTCGGCGGTGTCGTTGCGGGAGATCGCCCGCCGGGCCGGGGTGTCCCACGGCGCCCCCCGCCGCTACTTCCCCACCCACGTCGACCTGCTCTCCGCCATCGCCCGGGAGGGCTTCGCCGACCTCACCGCCCGGATCGATCAGACGATGCGCGACGCCGGCCCCGACCCGCGTACCCGCCTTGCGGCGCTGGGCCGGACGTACCTGAACTTCGCGGCCGAGCACCGCGGCATGTTCGAGCTGATGTTCCGGCACGACCTGCTGGCCAGCGGCCGCCTGCGGCTGCGCGAGACGAGCCTGCCCCTGTTCGACGACCTGGCCGACCTGGTGGCCCAGGTACGCCGACCGACGGACGCCCCCGTGCCCGTCCTGGCCGGCGCCCTCTGGGCCAACCTGCACGGCATCGCGCAGCTCTGGGCGTGGGGCAGCCTGCCGCTGGCCACCGGCGCCACCGACGACGACGCCCTGCTGCACGCCACCCTCGACGCCCACCTCGGGCCCGCCGCCAGATGACCACCAACCACCCGGAGAACCCGTGCCCCTGCTGTACGACCTCACCAAGCTGACCGTCGGCGCCGCGCTGCGGCTGGGCTGGCAGCCCCAGGTCCACGGGCGGGAGCACCTGCCCCGACACAGCGGGGCGATCCTCGCCGGCAACCACCTGTCCGTCGCCGACGAACTGTTCCTGGTCACCGCGGCCCCCCGGCACGTCACCTTCTGGGCCAAGTCGGAGTACTTCACCGGGCGTGGTCCGAGCGGCTGGCTCAACCGGCGGATCGTCGACGGCATGGGCGCCATCCCGGTCGAGCGCGGCGGCGGCCGGGCCGCCCTCAGCGCCCTCGACGCCGCAGTGCCGGTGCTGCGTGCCGGCGGCCTCGTCGCCATCTACCCGGAGGGCACCCGCTCCCCCGACGGACGGCTCTACCGGGGTCGGACCGGCATGACCCGACTGGCCCGCGACGCCGAGGTGCCGATCATCCCGGTCGGAGTGCTCGGCACCGCCGAGGTGCTGCCCGTCGACGCGCGGCTACCCCGCCGGCACCCGATCACCCTGCGGTTCGGCCCGCCGATCCAGGTCGCCGGCCGCATCCACGGCCCCCGTGACATCCGGACCGTCACCGACGAGGTGATGGCCGCGATCCAACAGCTCACCGGCCAGGAGTACGTCCCCCACCACGCCCCACCCCGGCCGGCCCGCACCTGAGCGGCGGCGGTCAGCCGGCGAGCAGTGCCGCCATCCGCTGCGCCTGCGCCTCCCAGCGCCACTCCTGCTCCACCCAGGCCCGGCCCGTCGCACCCAACTGGCGGGCCAGATCCCGGTCGGCGAGCAGCCGGGACACCCGGTCGGCGAGCTGGGTGACGTCGCGCCCCGGGACCACGAACCCGGTCTCGCCCTCACGGACGGCGTCCGGCGCTCCCCCGGAGTCGCCGGCCACCACCGGCAGCCCCGTCGCCGACGCCTCCAGGTAGACGATGCCCAGCCCCTCCACGTCCAGGCCACGGTTGCGAGTGCGGCACGGCATCGCATAGACGTCGCCGGCCGCGTAGTGCGCAGGCAACTCGGCCGACGGCACCGAGCCGGTGAAGACCACGTCCCGCTCCACCCCGGCCTGCCGGGCCAGCTTTTCCAACGTCGCCCGGTACGGCCCGCCGCCGACGATCAGCAGCGCCGCGTCGGGCACCCGGCGGCGGATCTCCGGCAACGCCCGGATCAGCATGTCCTGCCCCTTGCGCGGCACCAGCCGGGACACACAGACCACCACCGGCCGGTCGGACAGCCCCAACCGGGCCCGGACCGGCTCACCGTCCACCGACGGGTGGTAGGTGTCCACATCCACCCCCGGCGCCAACCGGCGCAGGTCGGTCACGCCGTCGAGCACCCGGGCCAACCGGCTGCGGGTGTACTCGCCGAGGTAGGTCGTCACGTCGACACCCCTGCCGATCCGGCGCAGCGCCGGACGCGCGGCCGGCAACGCCGCCCAGCCGACCTCGTGACCGTGGGTCTGCGCCACCACCCGGCGCACCCCGGCCCGGCGACGCAGGCCCGCCGCGAGCAGCCCGAGCGGTGCCGCCGCGCCGAACCACACGGTGTCACAGTCGTACGCGCGGGCCAGCCGGGCCGCCCGGCGCGCGATCAGGGGGGTGGGCAGCAGCACCCTGGTGCGTTCCCGGATCACCTCGAACGGCTGGTCGGCGTCGAACTTCGCCGCACCCCGCCAGCTCGACGCGTACACCACCACCGAGCCGGGCGGCTGACGCACCGCAAGGTTGTGCACGAACGACTGGATCCCGCCGGGGCGCGGCGGAAAATCGTTCGTGATCAGCAGCGTGCGACTCATCGACCGGCCTCCCGGGCGTACGCGCGGGCGGCGGCCATCCGCTCCACTGTGGACGGGTGTGAGGCCGAGTAGAGATATTCCCAGCGCGGCGGGTCGGGGTCACCGAGGTTCACCGACCCGAGCCGGCGCTGCATCGACTCGAACGCCTCCGGATCACCGGTCAGCGCGAGCGCGTGCGCGTCCGCCCGTGCCTCCACCTGCCGCGACATCAGCGCCTGCGCCGGAGCGGCCACCAGACCGGCCACCGTGACCACTGCGACAAGCAACGGGAACGCGCGTGGATCGGCGACCGAGTCGACACCGGCCAGCCGCAGCAGCAGTCTCCACGAGCCGAGCAGGTAGAGCGCCACCACCGCCGCCGCGGCGCCCAGCGCACCGGTGAGCGTGCCCACCGCAACGTCGGAGTCCTTCGCGTGGCCCAACTCGTGCGCCACGACGGCCTTCACCTCGGCCGGGGGCGCCTCGCGCAGCAGCGTGTCGTAGACGACCACCCGCCGGGTCGGCCCGAGACCGGAGACGTACGCGTTCACCGCCGTGGTGCGCCGGGACGCGTCGGCGACGAGCACGTCGCGCACGGGAACCCCGTCCCTTGCCGCCATGCTCATCAGCTCGGTGCGCAGCGGCCCCTGCTCCAGCGGGGTGAACCTGTTGAACACCGGCTCCACGAGCACCGGCAGCACGAACGACAACAGCACCACCAGCAGCGCCGCGCCGGCCGCCCCGAACGCCCACCACCAGCGCGGCGCGAGCCTGATGACCGCGTAGAAGCCGAAGAGGGCGACGGCGCCGATCACCGCGCTGACGGCGTACGACTTGAGCAGGTCGACGGCCCAGCCGCTCCAGCCGTTGACGCTCAACCCGTACCGCGTCAGCACGCTCTGCCGCCAGGCGGCGAACGGGAGCATGAGCAGGTCGGCGACGAGCACCACGGCGAGCCCGCCGAGCACCGCCTGCGCGATCCAGTGCCCGCCGAACGGCCGGCCCACAAGCTCGACCAGGCGGCTGCCCAGCGGGGTCAGCCCCAGCGCGAGGGCGATCAGCAGCCCGAGGGCGAGCGCGGCGTACCCGCCGGGTCGAAGCGCGGCCTGGAACTCCCGCCCCCGGGCCACCTGCTCGGCGGGCAGGTCACGCAGCGCGGCGAGCTGGTCGGCGCGGGGTGCCGGCGGCCGGTGCCACGGGATGAGCAGCGCGGCGGTCAGCACCAGCGCCACTGTCAACCCGGCGAGCGTCAGCAGCGCCCATCCGCGCGGGGTCACGGGTGCACCGGCGCGCCGACGCCGAGCGTGCCACGGACGGCTTCGCCGTCGTCGTGTCGTACCCCGCTCATCGCGCCGCTCCTCCCGCCGTGACCGCCCATCCTATGGCCCGCGAAAAGCCCGGTCCGGGCACGGTGTCGCGCTCAGGCGACGCGCCGGGAGGCGCGGCGGCGGGCCGCGCCGGGACGCGCCGGGGCGGCCAGCACCTTCACGTCGAAGCCGGCCCGGGCGAACACCTCGATCGCCTGGACCTCGGCGGCGTCCAGGCCGGCCGCCGGGGACGCCTCGTCGAACAGGGCGGCCACCAGGCAGCCGGAACAGCCGTCACCCCGCTCCTTAGCGCACCCCTCGCAGTCGATGAGCATCACGCCTCCTGATCGGCTCGCGGCACGCGGGCGGCGGTTTGTCGTCGCCCGAGCACCGTCGGTCACATCGACGCTATCCACCGGGTACGACAGAACCGTCCGCACCGGCCGTTGCGGACGAGATCCACTCCAGATCAGCGATATCGGGGTATCCCGGCCGGTCCGACACGCCGACGACCCGACCGTGCGGGCAGGGTGACGTCAGGAACGCGCGAGGCGGCGCAGCAGCGAGTCGGCCCCCAGCGGGTACGCGCCGTGCCGGCGGACCCCGTCGGCCACCTCGCGGTCGGACGACACCACGACGACAGGCCGACCAGCCGGCTCGGCGCGGACCAACCGCCGGATCAGCTCATCGGCCGTCTCGCCCTTGCGGGAGAACAGCACCCGGACGCCACGCGGCGCCGGTGGCAGCCCGTGCATCCGCTCCGCACCGTCGAACACGACTGTGACCTCGTCGCCGGTCTGCGCGGCGATCCCACCCAGCCCGGTGATCAGGCGCTTGCGCTGCTGCTCCAGCGACATCTCGCCGAAACCGCGCTTGGTGACGTTGTAGCCGTCGACCACCAGGTGCGCCCGGGGCAGGGCGAGCAGCTGGTCCAGCCGCGCCGGATCGTCGGTGTCGCGGGCGCGCGCGGCCGGACCGGCAGGTGCGGCACCCGGCTGCTCGGCGAACGCGTCGGCGACGAAGTCGGCGGGGAGCTTGTCCACCGGGTCGAGGGCCAGCTCGCGGCGCAGCCCGACGGCGGCCTGACCGATGGTCTCCAGCAGCAGCCAGAGCCGCGCGTCGTCGACCGAACGCGCCTCCTTCGCACTGGCGCGGGCCACCCCGGCCGCCGCCTCCGCCTCGGCGAGCCGGGCACGGGCGCGGCGCAGCTCGGCGTCCACGTCGGCGCTCGCCCGCGCCGCCCGGCCACGCTCGGTGGCCAGCAGCTCGGCGGCCTTGCGCTCACGGGCCTGGGTCTCGCGCAGGGTACGCGCCAACTGGCGGGACTCCTCGCGGAGCTGACCCAGCTCCTCCCGGACGCGCGACAGCTCGTCGCGCAGCTTGTCGGCCTCGACGCGGGCCACCGCCCGGTCGTGCTCGGCGCGGGTCGCCCGCTGCTCGGCCTCGCGGACCAGCTCGGCGACGACGGCGCTGTCGGCCTCGGCGCGGACGGCCGCGCCGCTGGCGTCGATCAACTCCCGCCAGCCCCGGGGGCGACCCAGGTAGGCCAGCGCGGCCACCTCGACAGGGTCGGCGGCGGCCGGCGCGGTGCCGTCGATCACGGCCGCGCCGAGGTCGCCGGCGTCGGCCAGCACCCGGGCGGTGACCCGCTGCCGGAACAGCGGATCGGCGGCGAGCTGGGCGGCGATGGCCGGTGCGCCGAGTCGTGCCCGCCGGTTCGGAGCGAACTTGGCCACCCGGCGCAGCGGCACCGGCACCTCGTCGGCAGGCAGGGCGGGCAGCACGGCGGCGGTCAGTGCCACGATCCGCTGCCGGACAGGCTCGGGCAGCGTGGGCTCGGGTTCGATGACCACCTCACCGCCCGGAGCCGACGCGGCGTCGGCGTCGGGGTCGCGGTCGGGGTCGGCCTCGGCGTCGGCGTCGCCCACGGCACCGTCGCGCGCGACCAGATCCTCCTGCGGGAGGTGGTCGTCGTGCGGCTCGGTGAGGGGCATGTGGCAAGTCTCCCACCGTTGGTGGGCCCACCGCCCGGTGAGTGAGCCGATCTCTCATCCTAGCCCCATGGTGACGGGTGAGACCGCTGTGACGGGAGTGTCGGACCGTGGCGCTAGCGTGCCGCCGATGGCACAAGCGGAGTACGTCCAGGAGTCACTGGCCGGCCTCGACCCGGCGGTGGGCGGGGTGGACCCGGCGTTGCCCCTCTACGCGACCACCTTCGTGGTGGTCGATCTGGAGACCACCGGCGGGGCGCCCGACGGTGGCGGCATCACCGAGATCGGTGCGGTGAAGGTGCGCGGTGGCGAGCAGCTGGGCGTGCTGGCCACCCTTGTCAATCCTGGGCAGCCGATCCCGCCGTTCATCACCGTGCTGACGGGGATCACCCAGGCCATGCTGCTGCCGGCACCGCCGATCGAGGAGGTGCTGCCGAGCTTCCTGGAGTTCCTCGCCGACGCGGTGCTCGTGGCCCACAACGCCCCCTACGACGTGGGCTTCCTCAAGGCCGCCTGCGCCAAGCACGGCTACCGCTGGCCCAACCCCCGCGTGCTGGACACGGCGGCGCTGGCTCGGCGGGTGCTCACCCGCGACGAGGTGCCCAACCGCAAGCTGGGCACCCTGGCCGCCTACTTCCGCACCGCCACCCAGCCCACCCACCGCGCGCTCGACGACGCGAAGGCCACCGTCGACGTGCTGCACGGGCTGATCGGCCGGCTCGGCGGTCACCGGGTGGACACCGTCGGCGACGCCATCGAGTTCGCCCGCGCGGTCACCCCGACCCAGCGACGCAAGCGCCACCTGGCCGACGGGCTGCCCAAGGTCCCCGGCGTCTACATCTTCCGGGCCGCCGACGACCGGCCGCTCTACGTGGGCACGTCCGGCGACATCGCCACCCGGGTGCGCAGCTACTTCACCGCCGGCGAGAAGCGCGCCCGGATCTCCGAGATGCTGGCCGCGGCCGAGCGGGTCGAGGCAGTGGAGTGCTCGCACTCGCTGGAGGCCGAGGTCCGCGAGCTGCGGTTGATCGCCGCGCACGCGCCACCGTACAACCGGCGGTCGAAATACCCGGAGCGGATGGTCTGGCTCAAGCTGACCGACGGGCCGTACCCCCGGTTGTCGATCGTCCGGGATATCTCCCCCACCGACACCGCATACCTCGGGCCGTTCACCTCCCGGCGGGCCGCGGAGCTGGCCGCCGCCGGCTTCCACGACGCCGTGCCGCTGCGCCAGTGCACGCACCGGCTCTCGCTGCGCACCGTCACGCCGGCCTGCGCGCTGGCCGAGCTTGGTCGCTGCCCGGCGCCCTGCGAGCACAAGATCACCCCCGAGGAGTACGACGAGCGCGCGGCGGCACCGTTTCGCACGGCCACCGCGAGTGACCCGCAGCCGGTGGTGGACGCGCTGCTCGCCCGGATCGAGGCGCTCTCGGCTGGCCAGCGCTACGAGGAGGCCGCAGTGGTGCGGTCCCGACTTGCCGCGGTGCTGCGCGCCACAGTGCGGATGCAGCGGCTATCCGCGCTGACCGGCATCGTCGAACTGGCCGCCGCCCGCCCCGCCGCTCGGGGCGGCTGGGAGCTGGCCCTGGTCCGGCACGGCCGGCTGGCCGGCGCAGGGGTGTCCCCGCCCGGCGTCCACCCGCGACCGACGCTGACCACCATCCGGGCCACCGCCGAGACGGTGCCGGGCGGGCACGGCCCTGTGCCGTCGGCCACAGCGGAGGAGTCCGAACGCATCCTGTCCTGGTTGGAGCGACCGGAGACCCGGCTCGTCGAGATGTCCTCCGGTTGGGCCTCACCAGCCGGTGGCGCGGGCCGCTTCCGTGACCTGCTGGCGAAGGCCGAGAGCGGGGCTTCCCACCAACTCTCGACCGAACGCTCATGACCAAGTGTCCGATCGGACTACGTCGACTCGCTTAGGCTGTTAGAGAAGTGCAGTCCTGCCCGTTTCGTGGGCCTGCTCCCGCCCGCCGGGTCCGGCGGCCGCGGAGCCGGGGTGAGGAGGTGTCCCTCGTGGACGTCGACGCCGGACACGGCGCCGCCCTGGGGGGCGCCCTGCCGACCCAGTCGGGTGAGCTGCCGCTGACCCGACGACTGCGGTCGTTGCTCACCTGGCCGACCACCGACTCCGACCCGGTCACCCAGCTGGTACGCACCCACCGGAGCATTCACGCCGGCACCGACCCTGCGGTGCTGCGCCGGGCGTACACAATCGCGGAGAACATGCACCGGGGGCAGTTCCGCAAGAGCGGGGAGCCGTACATCACCCATCCGCTCGCTGTGGCGCAGATCTGCGCCGAGCTGGGCATGGACACCACGACCCTGGTGGCGGCGCTGCTGCACGACACCGTGGAGGACACCCGCTACACGCTCCAGGCGCTGTCCGAGGATTTCGGCGGCGAGGTGGCCCACCTTGTCGACGGGGTGACCAAGTTCGACAAGGCGTTCTACGGCAAGGCCGCCGAGGCCGAGACGATCCGCAAGATGATCGTCGCGGCCGCCAAGGACGTCCGGGTGCTGATCATCAAGCTGGCCGACCGGCTGCACAACATGCGCACCCTCGGTGTGCGCTCCGCGGCCTCCCGCGAACGCATCGCCCGCAAGACCCAGGAGGTGCTGGTCCCGCTCTGCGACCGGCTGGGCATCCAGAGCCTCAAGCGCGAGCTGGACGACGTGGTGCTGCTGCACCTGGAGCCGGAGGAGCACGCCCGGCTGGCCCGGCACGTGCACGACAGGCCCGGCTGGGACGCGTACCTGGATTCGGTGGTGACACGGACCCGGGTGGCGTTGCGCCGCAGCCGGGTCACCGCCGAGGTCGCCCCGAGACCCCGGCACCTCTACTCGATCTGGAAGGACACCGTTTCCGGCGGTCACACCGCCCCGTACGACCTGCCCCGCATCTCGGTGGTGGTCGACGGCCCGGCGACCGACTGTTACGCCGCCCTGGGGGCGATCCACGGCACCTGGCGACCGGTCCCCGGCCGCTTCAAGGACTTCATCGCCTCGCCGAAGAACAACCTCTACCGCTCGCTGCACACAAGTGTCTGCGGCCCGCAGAACCGCACTGTCGAGGTGCTGATCCGCACCGAGGAGATGCACCGGTCGGCCGAGTACGGCATCGCCGCCGACTTCCGCTTTCCGCGTTCGGGTCGGGGCGACGCCGCGGCCCGCGCCGAGCAGCTGGACTGGCTGCGCCGGGTGCTGGACTGGGAGCCGGACGCCGCCGACCCGGCGCAGTTCTACGAGTCGCTGCGCTGCGACCTCGCCGAGGGGCAGATCCAGGTGTTCGCCGACGGGCGTCAGGTGGTGCTGCCGGCCGGCGCCACACCTGTCGACGTGGCCTACGAGCTGGGCAACGAGCGGGGCGACCACTGCCTCGCGGCCCGGATCAACGGCCGGCTCGCGCCGTTGAGCTCGGAGCTGGACGAGGGCGACGTGGTGGAGATCTTCACCGAGAACGACGGCGACAACGGCTTCGAGGCAGGCGAGGCACGACGGGGCCCGCGCCGGGAATGGCTCGACTTCGTCAAGTCACCGCACGCGCAGATGCAGATCAACCGCTGGTTCGCCGAGCACACCGAGCCGGGCATCACGATCAGCGACAAGGTCCGCCTGGGTCGGGCCACCATCGGGCTCGCCCTGCGCCAGCACAATCGCGGCCTGGCCAGCGACCTGCCGTTGCTGCGGCTCTCCGAGGAGCTCGGCTACCCCGACCTGGAGACCCTGCTGGTAGCGGTCTTCGACCGGGTGCTCGAACCGGACACCGTGGTCCGCCAGCTCATCGACCTTGTCGATCATCGGCAGTGACCGGCACGGCCCCAGCGCATCCGAAAGGCATTCGTGACCACTAGCCTGGGGTCATGATCCCCCGTACCCGTGCCGCTGGTCGGGCCATCTTCTACCAGGCTTTCTATCGGCTGCCGTTGCCGGTTCGCCGACGCCTGGTCCGGCTGGCCGTGCCCAAGTACATCGTCGGCGCGGTCACCCTGGTCCGCGACACCGAGGCCACGGGCGCGGGCCGGTTGCTGCTGCTGCGTCAGCCGCCCGGCAAGGGCTGGTCCCTCCCAGCCGGCCTGCTCAACAAGGGTGAGCCGCCGGTGGTGGGCGCTGCCCGCGAGCTGTTCGAGGAGTCCGGCATCCGGCTTCCCCCGTCGCGGCTGCGTCCCGCCGTGCCGAACGCGATCGTGCACGCCAAGGGCTGGGTGGACATGGTCTTCGAGGCGGAGGTGCCGGCGTCGGAGACCACCCTCGCGGTCGACGGCGCGGAGGTGTTCGAGGCCGTGTGGCACCCGCTTGACGACCTGCCGAAGCTGACCTGGCCCACCGCCCGGCTGCTCGCCTACTACGACATCGGGCCGCTGGCCGGGCAGTTCCCACCGCCGATTCCCGACGACGCGCCATGACTGTGCCGGGCGGGCCGGCGGACGTCTGCGCTGTGGTGCTGGCCGCAGGCGAGGGCACCCGGCTGCGCCCGCTCACCGAGCGGGTCCCCAAGGCCCTCTGCCCGGTGGGCAACGTGTCACTGCTGGACCGCGCGTTGGCCCGGTTGGCGGGGCTCGGCCTAACCGGTCCCGACCGGGTCGCGGTGAACGCCTGCTACCTTGCCGACCAGGTGGTCGGGCACGTCGGCGACCGGGCGTACCTGTCGGTGGAGCCCGGTGACCCGCTCGGCACCGCGGGCGGGGTGGCCAACCTGCGGGACTGGATCGCCGGACGGCCCGTGCTGGTCGGCAACGCGGACGCGTACCTGGCCGACACGGCCGCTCCCCCCGGGCCCGACGTGGCCGCGATGCTGGCCGACTGGGACGGGCGCTGTGTACGCCTGCTCGGTCAGCCCGCCGCGGACCCGACGGCGCCGGGCACCTTCGCCGGACACTGCTTCACCGGCTTCTCGCTGCTGCCCTGGCGGCTGGTCCGCGACCTCCCGGTCGTCTTCTCCGACCTGGTCCGAGCCGTCTGGCGGCCGGCCGAGGCTGCCGGAGCGTTGCAGGTGGTGCCCTATCCGGGCACCTTCTACGACACCGGTACCCCCGCCGACTACCTGACGGCGAACCTGCACGCCGCCGCCGGAGGCGCCCTTGTCGACAGGTCGGCCACCGTGACCGGCCGGTGCCGGGAGTCGGTGGTTGGCCCAGGCGCGCGGGTGTACGGCGATGTGTGCCGCACTGTCGTCTGGCCGGGCGCGACTGTGCACCCGGGCGAACGACTGCACGACGCGATCCGCTCCACCGACGGCGGCACAGTGCGGGTCACCGCGCACGGCTGAGCGGCACGGGCTCCCGTCTCCATGCACGTTGCGAACATCTAGCATGGGCGACGACGCCGACGAACGGAGAAACGTGCCGTGATCACCGCCATTGTGCTGATCGACTGCGCCACCGATGCGATCCCCGAGGTGGCGGAGACCCTGGCCAACCTTTCCGGCGTCAGCGAGGTCTACTCGGTGGCCGGGCACGTCGACCTCATCGCCATCGTCCGGGTACGAGAGTTCGACCAGATCGCCCAGGTCATCGCGGGCAGCATCTCCAAGGTGCCGGGTGTGCTGAACACCGAGTCGCACATCGCGTTCCGGGCGTACTCCCAGCACGACCTGGAGCAGGCGTTCGCGATCGGCCTGGCCACCGCCGACTGATCCGTTCGACTCCGCCGCAAAGCGGGTCCAGACGCACGGCGGCCGGTCCACCCACACGGATGGACCGGCCGTCTGCTGCCGCTACGTCAGCTCACGCTCGGAGCCGGCGTTTCGGTGATGCCGCCGCCCGGAGCCGGCGACTCGGTGGTGCCGCCCGGAGCCGGGGACTCGGTGCCGGTGCCGCCCGGAGCCGGCGACTCAGTGCCGGTGCCGCCCGGGCTGGGCGTACCGCTGGCGCTGGTCTGCGGGACCGGGATGCCAAGCTGGTTGGCGAGCTGGACCAGCTCGTCGTAGTGCGCCTGCAATGTCGGCAGGGCGGTCTGGGCCAACTGGACCACCGACTGCTCGGAGCCCTGCGAGATCTCCGTCTGGGTGGCCTGGATGGCCTGGACGTGGCCGGCCAGCTCACTTGTCACCCAGAGCCTGTCGAACTCGGCGCCGCTGACGTTGTTGAGCTTGTCGATGACCTTCTGCTGGTCGGTGGTGGGTTCGTTCGGCAGTTGGACGTTGAGCTGCGACGCGGTCTGCTGGACCGTCTGGTCCAGAGACGTGTGGTCGGTCTTCAGCATCGCGCCCAGGTCCTTGACCCCCTGGTCCTGGCCCTTCTGCTCAGCCAGGTCACCGGCGGTGATTTCGAACAGGTTCACCTGGTGCAGAGCCTGCAGGTACTGGGTGTCCTGCGTTGACGGCTGTGCCGCGGCCTGCGCGGCCGCGGCTGGCGCGACACCGACAAGCACCAGCGCGGCCAACAGGCCGAGGCGTTTGATACCCAACATGCTTCCCCCCCTAGAGACGTTGGACCGCACGGATACCCGGCTCACCGGGGTTATTCCTGCGATCGCCCGTCGCGCGGGGTCGACCGGTCGCACCGTGGCCGTCCGACTCCTGGCCGGACGGTGCTGGGACGCCGGTAACGGCGTGGCGCCCGCCGGAAGTCCGGCGGGCGCCACGTCACACAGCGTTCGGGGGGTCAGCGACGGCTCTCGCCGCTGCCGATCTCCTCGCGCTCTGCTCGAGCCTCGACCGGCGGGTGCCCCGGCGAGACCGGCGCTTCGACCGGCTTCTCGATCGGGTAGAAGAAGCCCCGGATCGCCGGGCCGAGGGCACCGAGCCGGTTCATCTTCTTCGGGACCACCCAGCCGACGTACTCCAGGCCGCCGTGGCCGTCGTCGTGACCGTTCGCCGCGCTGAGCGGCTGGTGCACCTCGACGAACCGGCCGTCCGGCAGACGCCTGATGATGCCGGTCTCCACGCCGTGCGCGAGAACCTCCCGGTCGTGCTGTTGCAGACCGAGGCAGAGCCGGTAGGTGACGTAGTACGCCACCGGCGGGATCAGCAGCAGACCGATCCGGCCGGCCCACGTCATCGCGTTCAGGCTGATCTGGAACTTGTCGGCGATCACGTCGTTGGCGCCGGAGAGCGTCAGCACGATGTAGAACGACACCGCCATGGCACCGAGCGCGGTACGGGCCGGGACGTCGCGGGGCCGCTGGAGCAGGTTGTGGCTCTTGCGGTCCTTGAGGTGCCGTGCCTCCAGGAACGGGTACATCGTCGACAGGCCCACAAGGATGCCGGGTAGCACCACCGTCGGCCAGAACAGCGGCGGGATGACGTACCCGTCACCGATCGGGATGTTGATCTCCCAGGCGGGCATGAGTCGCGTCGAGCCGTCGAGGAACATGACGTACCAGTCGGGCTGGCTGGCGGCCGAGACCACCCACGCCTCGTACGGGCCGAACAGCCAGATCGGGTTGATCTGGAACAGACCGCCCAGCAGCGCCACGACACCGAAGACGACCATGAAGAAGCCGCCCTGCTTCAACGCGTAGCGCGGGAACATCCGCTCGCCGACCACGTTGTTGTTGGTCCGGCCGGGGCCGGGCCACTGGGTGTGCTTCTGCTTGAAGACCAGACCCAGGTGGACGCTGATCAGGGCGACGAGCAGACCCGGGACGAGCAGGACGTGGGCGATGAAGAACCGGCTGATGATGATCGTGCCGGGGAACTCGCCGCCGAAGACCGACGAGGTGACCCAGGAGCCGATCACCGGGATGGACAGCATGATCGCCGAGGCGATCCGCAGACCGGTGCCGGACAGGCCGTCGTCCGGGAGGGAGTAGCCGGTGAAGCCGGCCAGGAAGCCCACCCAGAACAGCAGCGAACCGATGATCCAGTTGGTCTCGCGCGGCTTGCGGAACGCGCCGGTGAAGAAGACGCGCAGCATGTGCACGACGATCGCGGCCATGAACAGCAGCGCCGACCAGTGGTGCATCTGCCGCATCACCAGGCCACCGCGGACGTCGAACGAGATGTCCAGGCTGGAGGCGTACGCGGCTGACATGGGGGTGCCCTGCAACGGGGCGTAGCTGCCGTTGTAGACCACCTCGGTCATCGCCGGCTCGTAGAAGAAGGTGAGGAACACACCTGTCAGCAGCAGCACGATGAACGAGAACAGCGCGATCTCGCCGAGCAGGAACGACCAGTGGTCCGGGAAGACCTTGTTCAGCAGCTTGCGCAGCGGGGTGGCCACCGCGAAGCGGTCGTCCACTCCCACCGCGGCCTTGCCCGGCGTCGCCTTCAGGTCAAGCTTTCGACGCTTCATGGCCGCTCCCAGAAGTCAGGCCCGACGGTCTCGGTGAAGTCGGACTTCGCCACGAAGAAACCTTCGGAGTCCACCTCGATCGGCAGCTGCGGCAGCCGCCGGCTGGCAGGGCCGAAGACGGGCTTGGCGTTGTCGGTGATCAGGAACTGGGACTGGTGGCACGGGCAGAGCAGCCGGTTGGTCTGCTGCTCGTACAGGCTGGCGGGGCAGCCGGCGTGCGTGCAGATCTTGGAGAACGCCGCGTAGTTGCCCCACATGTAGTCGCCGTGGCCGATCTTCTCGTTGGCCCGGCGGGACTCCTGCGCGTCGGAGTCGCGCAGGTGGATCAGCAACGTCGGCGAGTCGGCGTGCAGGTTGCTCACGCCGTGGTCGATGCCCGGGAAGACGGTGAGCTGGCCGCCGGCGCTGACGTCCGCCGGGCGGATCGGGCGGCCGTCCTCGCGGACGAGGCGGATCAGCTGCCCACCCTCGGCGGGAGAGAAGCCGGTGCGGAACATCTGGTTGTTCTTGTGCGGGTTGGAGATCAACCCACCGACCAGCGGCGCGGCAGCGACCGCGGCCACCGGCGCGAGACCGGCCAGCAGCGAGATGCCGAGCAGCGGACGACGCTTCACACCCAGCTCGTCAGCCATGTAGAGCATGGTCTGGCCGGTGATGGTGCGGCCTTCCTCGTCTACCTGGCCCTCGTGCCGGTCCTGGATCGACACCTCCTTGGGCAGCAACTTCTTGCCCCAGGTCAGGATGCCGAAGCCGACGGCGAGCAGCGCCACGCCGAGGGTGAGGCCGAGCAGCGGGGTGTAGAGCTTGTCGCCACCCCGGCCCGGCTCGTACTGCCACGGCCACCAGATGTAGACGACAAGGAACGCGGTGGCTGCCAGGCCGGTGATCAGGAAGAGCGCGGCGACCACACGGGTCAGCCGACGCTCGGCCTTGGTGCCGGGCTGCACCTGCGGCTCGTAGTGGACGATCTCGATGTCGTCCCGACGGGCGCCCTCGCGGACGATGTCGAACCGGGTCAGCGTGGGGTCGTTCACGTCGAGCGGCTCCCGGCCCTGCGGGGCCTGGTGCTCGGTGTGGGTGCTCATGCCGTCACCTCGCTAGGGGTGGCGCCGAGCGGCACCACGGCACTGAATCTGATGATCCGCTCGGTCACGACTTGCCCGCAATCCACAGGCTGGCGAAGACGAGCGCCACGATGCCAACCAGGAAGATCACCACACCCTCGGTGGACGGCCCGTACCGACCGAGGTTGAACCCGCCCGGGTCCTGGTCGTGCTTCAGCGTCTCCTGGATGTAGGCGATGATGTCGGCCTTCTGCTCCGGTCGGAGCTGGTTGTCACCGAACACCGGCATGTTCTGCGGCCCGCTCAGCATTGCCGCGTAGATCTGCCGGTCGGTCGCCGGGTGCAGGCTCGGGGCGAACTTGCCCGAGGAGAGCGCGCCACCACCGCCACCGAAGGCGTGGCACTGCGAGCAGTTGATCCGGAACAGCTCACCGCCGGAGGCGACGTTGGCGCCCTCGCGCAGGATGTCACCCTCCGGGACGACCGGACCGCCGCCGAGCTCCTGGATGTACTGGGCGAGCTGACGGGTCTGCTCGTCGGTGAAGAGCGGGGGCTTGCGGTGCGCCTGGGCTTCCTGCCGGGCCATCGGCATCCGGCCGGAGCTGACCTGGAACTCGACCGAGGCGGCGCCGACGCCGACCAGGCTCGGTCCGCGGCCCTCGACGCCCTGGGCGTTGCGTCCGTGGCAGGTCACACAGCTCACGTCGAACAGCGCCTTGCCCTCGGCTGCGGCGCCGGTCATCGGCGGGTTGTCCTGCGCCTGCGCACCGGGGGCGAAGACGGTGTAGGCACCGCCGGCGAGCATCAGCGCGGCGATCAGCCGGACCGCGGCGCCCAGCCGGCGGCGGCCCCTGCTGCGCGCGGCGGGCCGCTCGCGCAACCGCGCGAGCAGGCCGCGTCGGCGGTCGTTGTCAGAAGTCATGAGCTGTGTCCTTAACCGGTTGGACCTTGTCTCAGGGGACGAAGCAGCGGCGCGGTTCGTGACGCGCCAAGATCACTGAAGCCAGTAGATCATGGCGTACAGCCCGATCCACACGACGTCGACGAAGTGCCAGTAGTACGACACGACGATCGCCGAGGTCGCCTGCGCCGGGGTGAACCGTCCCATGGTCGTTCGGACCATGAAGATGATGAAGGCGACCAGACCGCCGGCCACGTGCAGGCCGTGGAAGCCGGTCGTCAGGTAGAACATCGATCCGTACCCGTCGGCGTTGATCTTGATGCCCTCGTGGACCAACTCGCGGTACTCGTTCAGCTGACCGAGCACGAAGATGAGGCCCATAACGAAGGTGACGGTGAACCAACGCCGAAGCGCGTGCACGTCGCCCTTCTCCGCCGCGAAGACGCCGAGCTGGCACGTCACCGACGAGAGGACCAGGATCACCGTGAAGGTGGTCGCGTACGGGATGTTCAGCACCTCGGTGTGCTTCTCCCACTGCTCCGGCGCAGCCGCGCGGATGGAGAAGTACATCGCGAAGAGCGCCGCGAAGAACATGAGTTCGCTGGAGAGCCACACGATCGTCCCGACGCTGACCATGTTGGGTCGCGTCAGAGAGTGGATCCGGCTCTTGTCAATGGCTGGGGCCGCAGTCACGCCGTCATTATTGCCCCTGACCGGGGCCGGCGATCAGCGGGGTGGCAAACCCACACCATCCGTGGGCCGGACGTCAGGGTCCGGTTCGCCTGGCCTAGCCTGAAAAGCGTGCTGCACGTCGATCCGATCCTCGCCGCCACCTCGGCTGTCCCGGCCGTTGTGCTCGCCGCCACCCCGGCGGGCACGTCCACCCTGGCCGTCAGCGCCGAGGCGACCCCGCCACCGTTCACCGTCGGCGCGGTCCTGACCGAGACCCGGCTGGACAGCTGGCTGGCCCTCGGCCTGGTGCTCGCCGCAGGTCTCTACCTCTACGGCGTGCACCGGTTGCGCGTGCGCGGCGACCGCTGGCCGGTCGCGCGTACCGCGCTCTTCCTCGGCCCCGGCCTGGGCGGCATCGCGCTGGTCACGGTCAGTGGGCTGCACGCGTACGACACCGCGCTGCTGTCGGTGCACATGGTCCAGCACATGGTGCTGTCCATGGTGTCGCCGATCTTCCTCGCGCTTGGCGCGCCCATGACGCTGGCCCTGCGAACCCTGCCGGTCGGGCCACGCAAACGCCTCCTGGCGATCGTGCACAGCCGTGTGGCCCGCGTCTACAGCTTCCCGCTCGTGGCGTTCGCCATCTTCGTTGTCAACCCGTTCGTGTTGTACTTCAGCGACCTGTACCGCTACACGCTTGAGCACGCCTGGGCGCACGAGCTGGTGCACGCGCACTTCATCATGACCGGCTGCGTCTTCTTCTGGCCGCTGCTCGGGCTCGACCCGCTGCCCGGCCGCTGGCCGTACCCGGCCCGCGCGCTGCTGATGCTGCTCTCCGTGCCGTTCCACACAGTGCTCGGGCTCACGATCATGCAGAGCAGCACGCTCTTCGGCGGCGACTGGTACCCGTCGCTCAACCTCGACTGGGCCGACCCCAAGGCCGACCAGGTGCTCGCCGGAGGCATCCTCTGGGCGGGTGGCGAATTCGTGAGCGTGACGATGATCGCGGTGCTTGTCGTGCAGTGGGTCAAGCAGTCCGAGCGGGAGGCCCGCCGGCTCGACCGCGAGCTGGACCGCCAGGAGGCACGCGAACGCGCCGCGGGCGCCGCGGCCCCCTGAGCTGCGACGACGGTACGCGGAGCCGACGGCGGCAGGCGGCGTGTCGGCTACGTCACGCCGCCCGGTACGATCGGCGCAGTTTTCGAGGTGGAAGCAGAGTGCCGGCATGAGTGAGCACCGCGAACGAATCATCGGGCTCAGCGCGATGGTTCCTCATGACGGCACGGAGCGAAGCGGAGTGCCGGCATGAGCGATCGACTTTGTACCGTCCTGCTCTACAGCGACGACCCGCAGGTCCGTGACCGGATGCGGCTCGCCGTCGGCACCCGGCCCGCGCCCGGGTTGCAGGTCGAGTTCGTGGACGCGTCGACCTACGCCGAGACGATCCGCCTGGTCGACGACTATGAGATCGACCTCATGCTGCTCGACGGTGAGGCCAACCCGGGCGGCGGCATCGGCATCGCCCGGCAGATCAAGGACGACCGGGAGGACTCTCCCCCGGTCTGCCTGGTGATCGCCCGCGCCGCCGACCGATGGCTCGCCGCGTACGCCGAGGTCGAGGGGACGCTCGTGCACCCACTCGACCCGGTGACCACCGGCAACACGGTGGCCGAGCTGCTGCGGACGCACGCACCCGCCTGACGTCCCCCGCTCTCCGGCACCGACGCGGCGCCGGGGTGACCGGCGCCGGTTCCAGCCCACCCGCACTTCGCACGCTCGGGAGGCCCGCCATGGGCGATCGGACCTGGCCGCACCTGCTCACCTCGCTGCTGCGCGGCGAGGAGCTGTCCACCGCCGACACGGCCTGGGCGATGGGCGAGATCATGGCCGGCTCGGCGGGTGCCGCGCAGGTGGCCGGCTTCGCCGTGGCGCTGCGGGCCAAGGGCGAGACCTCGGCCGAGCTCGCCGGTCTGGTGGAGACGATGCTCGGCCGGGCGGTGCCTGTCGAGCTTCCCGACGAGCTGCGCTCGACCGCCCTGGACGTGGTCGGCACCGGCGGTGATCTTGCGCACACGGTGAACATCTCCACCATGGCCGCGCTGGTGGTGGCCGGTGCGGGCGTACGCGTGGTCAAGCACGGCAACCGGGCCGCGTCCTCCTCCTGCGGCACCGCCGACCTGCTGGAGTTCCTCGGCATCCCGCTGGATCTCGACCCGGACGCCATCGTGCGTTGTGTCACCGAGGCCGGCATCGGGTTCTGCTTCGCTGCGCGGTTCCACCCCGGGATGCGGCACACCGGGCCGGTCCGTCGGGAGCTGGGCGTCCCCACAGTCTTCAACTTCCTCGGCCCGTTGACCAACCCGGCCCGGCCCCGTGCCGGTGCCGTCGGGTGCTTCGACGCGCGCATGGCGCCGGTGATGGCCGGCGTGTTCGCCGCTCGTGGCGACTCGGTGCTGGTGATGCGCGGCGAGGACGGGCTCGATGAATTCACCACCGCCGCGCCGACCCGCGTCTGGGCAGCTCAGGGCGGCACCGTACGGGAGGCGCTGCTGGACGCCACGGACCTGGGGGTACCCCGGTCCACCCTCGGTGACCTGCGGGGCGGTGACGCCGCGTACAACGCCGGCGTGGCCCGTCGCCTCCTGGCCGGCGAGACCGGTCCGGTACGCGACGCGGTGCTTGTCAACGCGGCGGCGGCGCTCGCCACACAGGGTCCTCTGGACGGCGATCTGACCGAGGCCCTGCGCGCCGGACTGGACCGCGCCGCCAAGTCGATCGACTCGGGTGCGGCGGCCGCCACCCTCGACCGGTGGATCGAGGTCGCCACCGCCGGCTGACCGGTCCCCCGCGTGCTGGTCGCCCCCGGTCCGCGCAGGAATGTCGGACCGAGGTGGGAAACTACAGGTGAGTAGTTCTGCACCGCTGCCGGGTGCCACGTGTCACGCCGGAGCGGGTCGCCTGGAGTGAAGGAGACGCCCGTGTCGCACCGCGAGCTCTACTGCGACGTCTGCGTGGGCGTGGCACTGTTCGAGGCACCGCCCTGCGTCGACAGCCACGGCACCGACTGTCCCGAGCTGGTCTGCACCGACTGCGGAGCCGCCGTGGTGATCGCCACGTTCACCGCGCCGGTCACACGGCTGGCCGACCGTCGGCACCGCCGGCAGCCCACGCGCCAGCACGCCGCCTGACCCGCAGCCGGGTCGACCGCACGCACGACGAAGGCCCGCTCCCTGTTCGGGGAGCGGGCCTTCGTCGTGGTACGCGTCGGCCGCGAGCGCGACCGGGTGGATCAGTGCTCCGCGGTACGCCGGGTGCCGGTGTAGTACTCGAACAGCAGCCCGCAGACGGCGAAGACGACCGACAGCATTCCCACACCGATCAGCCAGTACTGCCAGAACACCAGGCCCAGCGCGGCGATCGAGGCGGCCATCGCCAGGCCGAACGGCCAGTAGCTGCCCGGGCTGAAGAAGCCCACCTCACCGGCGCCGTCGGCGATCTCGGCGTCCGGGCGGTCCTCCGGGCGCAGGTCGATACGGCGGGAGACGAACCAGAAGAACCCACCGCACATCGTGCAGAGCAGGAACGACAGCAGCAGGGCAACCGTGCCCACCCACTCGATGCCGCCGGCCTCACCGTTGGTCCAGGCGCCGTAGAGGACGGTGGCCCCGAGGAGGAAGCCGGCGATGATCAGGAAGATTCGCCACTCGGTCTTCATGCGGCTGCCCTCAGCTTCCCGGGAAGGCCGGAGCGTCGTCCGGGTTGAAGTTGCTCTGCGTCCGCCGGGTGTCGAACGGTCGCGTGGTCTCCGCGTACGGCTCTTCACCGATCTCGGACAGCGCATCCTGGGTGGACTTGCCGGCCTGCTTGGCCGCCAGGAACTGCTCGTACTTCTCCGGCGAGACCACACGCAGCTCGAAGTTCATGAACGCGTGGTAGCTCCCGCACAGCTCGGCGCAGCGGCCGACGTACGCGCCCTCGGCGTCCAGGCTGGAAACCTCGAACACGTTGCGGACGTTGCCCGGGAAGACGTCCCGCTTGAACAGCAGCTCCGGCACCCAGAAGGAGTGGATGACGTCGCGGCTGGTCTCCTCGAACCGGATGGACCGGTTGGTCGGCAGCACGAGCACCGGGATGACGTCACTGGTGCCGAGCGTCGACGCCGTGGTGCGGGCGTCCGGGCCCTGCCCGTCGCGGTAGTTGAACTGCCAGTTCCACTTGAACGCGACGACCTCGACCGTGACGTCCGGGTTCTTCGACAGCTTGTCCACGTCGGTCTGCACGATCGCCGTGTAGTAGAAGAGCACGGAGACGATCAGGATCGGCGCGATGGTGTAGAGGAACTCCATCGGCAGGTTGTAGCGGGTCTGCACAGGCAGCGCGTTGCCGCGCTTGCGGTAGCGCACCACGCACCAGAAGATCAGGCCCCACACGAAGACACCGACCGCGAGCGCGGCGATGCAGGAGGCGATCCACAGGTCGTACATCCGCCGCGACTCCGGCGTGATGCCGCCCTGCGGCCAACCGAAGCCGCCGAACGTCCGGCCCACGTCACAGCCCGTGAGCAGGACCAGCAGCGCCACGCCACCGAGACCGAGCCCGGCCAACCGACCGGCACCACGTCCCCGGCGTCCACCTGCTCCTGGGGAAGCGCTGTGCCGTACGGCCGTCGGCCGTACCTCCGAACTCCTTGCGACCACCTGGTCCTGCCTCCCTAGCGCGCCGCGGTGCGTCTTTCCTCAGCACCGACGGCAAAGGCGTCACCGACGGTCGCAGATTACTCGACCATGACGAGCTGGGCCGTGGTGGGGTCACTCTCCGCCCCCATCGGGGGGATCCTGCGCATACCGCCGCGATAGCGTTTGCGACTGTGAGCGCGAGGAGTGAGCCGGGGTTGCGAGCCCCGCAGTCGCGAACAAAGGCAGCCCCGTGAGCGCGAGGAGTGAGCCGGGGTTGCGAGCCCCGCAGTCGCGAACAAAGGTGCACCCGTGAGCCCATCCCCTGTCTATCTGGACGCGGCGACCGCCGCGCCGCTGCATCCGGTCGCCCGGCAGGCGTTGCTGGCGGCCCTGGAGGACGGGTGGGCCGACCCGGGCAAGCTCTACGCCCAGGCCCGCCGCGCCCGGCAGCTGCTCGACGCCGCCCGGGAGGCCACCGCGCAGACGCTCGGCGTCCGCGCCGACGAGATCTCTTTCACGTCAAGCGGTACGACGGCGGCGCACGCGGCTGTCCTCGGCGGCCTGGCCGGGCGGCGTCGGTCCGGGTCGGCGTTCGTGCACTCGGCGATCGAGCACTCCGCCGTCCTGCACGCGGCCGAGCGGCACCAGGCGGCGGGCGGGACGGCAGTTGCGGTGCCCGTCGACAGGCAGGGCCGGCTGGACCTGGCGGCATGGTCGGACGCCGTCCGGGTTCCCGGTGTCGCGCTGGCCGCGCTGATCAGCGCGAGCCATGAGGTGGGCACTGTGCAGCCGGTCGCCGAGGCCGCCGCCGCGTGCGCCGACGTCGGTGTTCCGTTGTACGTCGACGCGGCGCAGTCCATCGGCCGGGTGCCGGTGCCGGCGGGCTGGTCGGTGCTCACCGGCAGCGCGCACAAGTGGGGTGGCCCGCCGGGGGTGGGGGTGCTGGCGGTGCGTAAGGGCACCCGCTGGGAGTCGCCGTGGCCTGCCGACGAGCGGGAGGGCGGGCGTACCCCTGGGGCGTTGAACCTGCCCGCGGTGGTGGCGGCGGCGGCGAGCCTGCGCGCGGCGGCGGCCGACGCGGCGACCGAGCAGGCCCGGGTGGCGCCGCTCGTGGACCGGATCCGGGCGCGGGTGTCGGCGGAGGTGCCCGACGTGGAGGTGGTCGGTGATCCGGTGCTGCGGCTACCGCATCTGGTGACGTTCTCCTGCCTGTACGTCGACGGCGAGACGCTGCTGCACGCGCTGGACCGGCGGGGCTTCGCTGTGTCGTCCGGCTCGTCCTGCACGTCGTCCACGCTGCGGCCGTCGCACGTACTGGAGGCGATGGGCGTGCTGTCGCACGGCAACGTGCGGGTGAGCCTGCACCGGGAGACGACCGGGGCGGACGTCGAGCGGTTCCTCGCCGAGCTGCCCGGGATCGTCGCCGGGCTGCGCGCCGAGGCGGGGGTGGTGGGGCTGTGACGATGCCCAACGAGGTACTCGACTGCCGGGGCCAGCGCTGCCCGCTGCCGGTGATCGCGGCGGCCCGCCGGATGCCCGAGGTGCCGGTGGGCACCGTGGTACGGGTGCTCGCCGACGACCCGGCAGCGGCGGTGGACATCCCCGCCTGGTGCCGCATGCGCGGCCAGGATTTCCTCGGCACCATCCCCGGCCCCGAAGGCCCCGCCTACGACATCCGCCGCACCCACTGACCCACCCACACCCCCACGCCCTCGCCCTCGCCCTCGCCCTCGCCCTCGCGCGCCCGCGATCTTGCAGTTGCTGCCTCGGCAAAAAGGGCATAAGACGCGCAGGGGCGTCACAAAGTGCAAGATCGCGAGGGCGAGCGGGGTGAGGGCGGGGGTTAGGGCAGGAGGTGAGGGCGGACTTCTTCGGCCGCGGTGTCGCCGTAGGACTCGGCGAGGCGCTTGACGAAGAGGTCGCGGCGGACCTCGTACTCCTGGGTGCCGACGGTCTCCAGGACCAGCGTGGCGAGCAGCGAGCCGACCTGGGCTGCCCGCTCCAGGCCAAGGCCCCAGGACAGCGCGGTGAAGAAGCCGGCGCGGAAGCCGTCGCCCACCCCTGTCGGGTCGACAGCGCGGATCTCCCGGGCGATCGGCACGTGGATCGGGTCGATGCCCCGCCCGGCGATCTCCACGCCGTGCTTGCCAAGCGTGGTGACCCGCACCTTGACCAGGTCGAGCAGCTGGTCGTCGCTCAGCTTCGCCTTGCTCTGCAGCAGCGACTTCTCGTAGTCGTTGGTCATCAGGTACTCGGCGCCTTCGATCAGCGCCACCACGTCCTCGCCCGGCATCCGGGCGAGCTGCTGCGAGGGGTCGGCGGCGAACGCGTACCCGCGGGTGCGGCACTCTGCCGAGTGGCGCAGCATCGCCTCGGGATCGTTGGCGCTGACAAGCACCAGGTCCAGGCCACCGAGCCGGTCGGCGACCGGGGCCAGCTCGATGTTGCGTGCCTCGCTCATCGCACCTGCGTAGAACGAGGCGATCTGGCACATGTCGGTGTCGGTGGTGCAGACGAAGCGGGCGGTGTGCGCCACCTCGCTGATGTGCACCGAGTCGCAGTCCACACCGTGCCGTTCCAGCCAGGAGCGGTAGTCGGCGAAGTCGGCGCCCACCGCGCCCAGCAGCACCGGGCGCAGCCCGAGCTGCGCCATGCCGAAGGAGATGTTCGCCGCCACACCGCCACGGCGGAGCACGAGGTCGTCCACCAGGAAGGAGAGGGAAACCTTGTGCAGCTGATCGGCGATGAGCTGGTCGGCGAAGCGACCGGGAAAGCTCATCAGGTGATCGGTGGCGATCGAGCCGGTCACGGCGATCTTCATGTCAACCCTCGGGGTCGGGAGCAGGGCGCGGTCAGCCTACCGGCCCGGTAACCGCGTGGTGTCTGGTCGGTCGGACAACGGCAACCCGCCGGTAACCGGCGCTACGGGACCGCTCCCACCGTTCCTCGACACGGCGACGGGGCCGCCCCGGAGGACGGCCCCGTCGTCGTGCTGGTGTGTGGCGCGACTCAGTTGAACGAGTCGCCGCAGGCGCAGGAGTTGCCCGCGTTCGGGTTGTCGATGGTGAAGCCCTGTGCGTCGATCCGGTCGGCGAAGTCGATCGTCGCGCCGGCCAGGTAGGGGCTGCTCATCCGGTCGACAACGACCTCGACGCCACCGAAGTCGGTGACGACGTCGCCGTCGAGCGAACGCTCGTCGAAGAAGAGCTGGTACCGCAGGCCGGAGCAGCCACCCGGCTGCACCGCGACGCGGAGCCGCAGGTCATCGCGGCCCTCCTGCTCGATCAGGGCCTTGACCTTCTGCGCCGCGACGTCGGTGAGGACGACGGAAGTAGGGGCCTGGGCCTCGGTCGACTCGGTCTGCGCTGGCGTGGTCACGTGGAAGTCTCCCTGCGCGGTTTAGGTCCGGACGCACTGGCCAACATCACGCGTCGTCCAGTGATTCCCGGTTGTGGTCCAGTTCCGATCGTACGCCGCCTCGGCCGGACCCACCCGCGTGGCGGGATCGGCACCGCAGGTCGGCCCGGATCTGGCCGTGCCGACGCGCCGAGTAGCCCTCAGCGACTCCACTGCCGGGCCAGCCGCGCGCCCAGCTCGCGCAACCCGTCGGCGGGCCGGCTGAGCGCGGCGTCCAGGCCGCCGGCCTCCTCACCGCCGAAGTGCTCCACCAGGCTGTACGCGTCGGTCACGCCCGCCGAGGCCGCCTCCCGCCGGCCGGCGCTCACCTGGCCGGCCACCACCACGCACGGCACCCCCCGGTCGCGGGCCGCCCCGGCCACCCCGGCGACGACCTTGCCGCGCAGCGACTGGTGGTCGAAGGACCCCTCACCGGTGATCACCAGGTCGACGGTGTCCAGCGCGGCGTCCAGGCGGGTGGCGCTGGTGACCAGACCGATGCCCGACTCGCAGCTGCCGCCTAGCGCGAGGATGGCCGCACCGAGGCCGCCGGCGGCCCCACCGCCGGGCAGCGCGCCGAGACCTGCCGGGCAGCCGGGCAGGTCCCGTTCCAGCACCGCGGCGAAGCGCTCCAGCGCGGCGTCGAGCAGCAGGACATCGGCCCGGTCGGCGCCCTTCTGCGGGCCGAACACGTTGCTCGCGCCATGCAGCCCGAGCAGCGGGTTGTCCACGTCGGTGGCGGCGACCAGCCGGATGCCGCGCAGGCGGGGAGCGCCGTCCACCGCGGCGACCGCGGCGAGCGGTTCGCCGCCGTACGGCAAGGCGCGGCCGGCGTCATCCAACGGGGTGACGCCGAGCGCCGTAAGCATCCCGGCGCCGCCGTCGTTGGTCCCGCAGCCGCCCAGCCCGATCACCACCGTGCGCGCCCCGCTCTCCACCGCGGCGGTGACCAGCAGGCCCAGCCCGTACGACGTGGTGGTCTTCGGGTCACGCTCGGCGGAGGTGAGCAGGTGCAGCCCGCACGCCTGGGCGCTCTCCAGGTAGGCGGTGGTGCCGTCGGCGGTGAGCAGGATCTCACCAGCCGCCGGCCGGCCCAGCGGGTCGACGGTCGGCACCGGCACCCGCCGGCCGTCGAGTGCCTCGGCGAGCACCTCCACGAAGCCCGGCCCGCCGTCGGCAAGGGGCCGGAGCAGCAGGTCGTCGCCGGCGGTGACGGTACGCCATCCGGCGGCCACGGCCGCGGCGACCTCCGGGGCGGGCAGGGTGCCGGCGAACTTGTCCGGGCAGAGCAACACACGCATGCGCAGCAGTGTGGCAGCCCACATCGAGAGAAGCTGCGCCGTGCTCGCGCTGTGGGACCATGGATCTCGTGACTTCGACCTGGGTGGAACCTTCCAACACGGCGACGGCTCTGCTGCTGCTCGGCCGGGGCAGCGACCCCGACACCGAGCGCGGCGTCGAATGTCCGGGCGACCTGCCGGCGCCCAGCGACCCCGACCTGGTGGCCCGCGCCGCGGCGGCGAAGGCGAAGCTGGGCAGCAAGGTGTTCGTGCTGGGGCATCACTACCAGCGTGACGAGGTGATCCAGTTCGCGGACGTGACAGGCGACTCGTTCAAGCTGGCCCGGGAGGCGGCCGCCCGCCCGGACGCTGAATACATCGTCTTCTGCGGCGTGCACTTCATGGCCGAGAGCGCCGACATCCTCACCACCGACTCCCAGCGGGTGATCCTGCCCGACCTGGCTGCCGGCTGCTCGATGGCGGACATGGCGGTGCTGGGTCAGGTCGAGGCCGCCTGGGACACGCTCACCGAGCTGGGCATCGCCGGTGACACGGTCCCGGTGACGTACATGAACTCGTCTGCCGACATCAAGGGCTTCGTGGGCCGCAACGGCGGGGTGGTCTGCACCTCCTCCAACGCCCGACGCGCACTGGACTGGGCGTACGAGCAGGGGTCGAAGGTGCTCTTCCTGCCCGACCAGCACCTGGGCCGCAACACGGCCGTGTTGGAGATGGGCCTGTCGCTCGACGACTGTGTGCTCTACGACCCGCACAAGCCCGGCGGCGGGCTCACCCCTGAGCAACTGCGCGACGCCAAGATGATCCTGTGGCGGGGGCACTGCTCGGTGCACGGCCGGTTCACGCTGGACAGCGTCAACGACGTACGGGAGCGTGTGCCCGGGGTCAACGTGCTCGTCCACCCGGAGTGCCGGCACGAGGTCGTCACGGCCTCGGACTACGTCGGCTCCACCGAATACATCATCAAGACCATCGAGGCTGCGCCGGCCGGTTCGGCGTGGGCGTTGGGCACCGAGCTGAACCTGGTCCGCCGGCTGGCGCTGGCCCACCCGGACAAGCAGATCATGTTCCTGGACAAGGCCGTCTGCTACTGCTCGACGATGAACCGGATCGACCTGCCGCACCTGGTGTGGGCGCTGGAGGAGCTGGTCGCGGGCCGGGTGGTCAACCAGATCACGGTGGACGCCGACACCGCGCACCACGCCCGGGTGGCGCTTGACCAGATGCTCGCGCTGCCGGGCGCCGTCACCCCACCCCCGGGCGCACCCTGATCACGATCCGTGACGCTGGTGGCACACAAAAGTGCCGGATCACCGATTAATACCGCACACGCCGGTGTGACCGAGTCCTTTTTCGTCACCGAGGGCTATGCTGCCGGAGCGACGACGTAGGCGGGCCGTTTCGATATGCCCGCATCCGGGGTAGCGACAGTGGTCATGCTCCCCACCATCAACACAGCAGCACCGACGCGCTGGAGGTTGCGTTGACCGACGACGTCCTGGTCGTGCACGGAGGGGCTCCGCTCGAAGGGCGGATCCGCGTGCGCGGCGCGAAGAACCTGGTTTCGAAGGCGATGGTCGCCGCGTTGCTCGGCGACACCCCGAGCCGACTGTTCGACGTGCCGAAGATCCGCGACGTCGAGGTGGTCCGAGGTCTGCTCGGACTGCACGGCGTCAAGGTGACCGACGGCGTCGAGGACGGCGAACTCGTCTTCGACCCCGCCAACGTGGAGAGCGCCAGCACCGACCAGATCAACGTGCACGCGGGTTCGAGCCGGATTCCGATCCTGTTCTGCGGGCCGCTGCTGCACCGGCTGGGCCACGCGTTCATCCCCGACCTGGGCGGGTGCCACATCGGCCCGCGCCCGATCGACTTCCACCTGCAGGCGCTGCGGGAGTTCGGCGCCACCGTCGACAAGCGGCCCGAGGGTCTGCACCTGTCCGCGCCCAACGGGCTGCACGGCACCAAGTTCGCCCTGCCGTACCCCAGCGTCGGCGCCACCGAGCAGGTGCTGCTGACCGCCGTGATGGCCGAGGGCGTCACCGAGCTGCGCAACGCCGCGGTGGAGCCGGAGATCATCGACCTGATCTGCATCCTGCAGAAGATGGGCGCGATCATCAAGGTCCACACCGACCGGGTGATCGAGATCCAGGGTGTGCCGAAGCTGCACGGCTACACGCACCGGCCGATCCCGGACCGGATCGAGGCGGCCAGCTGGGCGGCGGCCGCGCTGGCCACCCGCGGTCACGTCGAGGTGCTCGGCGCGCAGCAGGCCGACATGATGACCTTCCTGAACATCTTCCGGTCCGTCGGCGGCGAGTACGAGGTCACCGACGCCCGGCCGCCGAAGCTGGGCGACCCGGGCCAGGAGGGCGGCATCCGCTTCTGGCATCCGGGCGGCGAGCTGAACGCGGTGGCGCTGGAGACCGACGTACACCCGGGTTTCATGACCGACTGGCAGCAGCCGCTGGTCGTGGCGCTCACCCAGGCCCGGGGCCTGTCGATCGTCCACGAGACGGTCTACGAGCAGCGCCTGGGCTACACCGAGGCGCTCAACTCGATGGGCGCCAACATCCAGGTCTACCGGGACTGCCTCGGCGGCACCCCGTGCCGCTTCGGTCGGCGCAACTTCAAGCACTCGGCGGTGATCGCCGGACCGAGCAAGCTGCACGCCGCCGACCTGGTCATTCCGGACCTCCGCGCCGGTTTCAGCCACCTGATCGCGGCGCTCGCCGCCGAGGGCACCTCCCGGGTGTACGGCGTCGACCTGATCAACCGGGGCTACGAGGACTTCGAGGCGAAGCTCGCCGATCTGGGCGCGCACGTCGAGCGTCCGTAACCTCGATCACCTTTTGCGCCCGGTGCACCGCGATGTGCACCGGGCGCGAACCGTTGGCTACCCTTGCCGCGTGCCGTCGCTCTTTCGCCGCAAGTCCACCGACCTCGTCGACGAGGCCGCCTCCTCGGTGACCCCCGAGGAGTCCGCCGAACAGCCCCGGGGCTACACCCCGGCCAAGGGTCGGGAGACGCCCAAGCGGCCGACCGTCGGCCGGCGCCCCGCCGGCCCCACCCGCCCCCTGAGCAAGGAGGAGGAGCGGGAGCGCCGACGCAAGCTGCGCGCCGAGGCTGCCGCGGAGTTCCGCCGCGAGGGTGGCCCCCGCGACCGTGGCCCGGAGCGGCTGCTGGCCCGCAACGTGGTCGACTCCCGCCGTACCGTCGGCACCTGGTTCTTCGGTGGCGCGTTGATCGTGCTGATCGGCTCGAACGCGGCCATGCCGCCGGTGGTCCGGCTGATCTCCAACCTGCTCTGGGGCGCGCTGGCGCTGGGCGTGGTCATCGACTCGGTGCTGATCTGCCGCAAGATCGGCAAGCTGGTCCGGCAGCGCTTCCCGAAGACCGACCAGCGGATGGGCTCGCTCTACCTGTACGCGGTGATGCGGGCGATCACCTTCCGGCGGATGCGTGCCCCGGCCCCGCAGGTGAACCTCGGCGACAAGGTCTGATCCCGCTCACGGCACACCGAGCAGGCGAAGCACGGCGGCCGTGACCGCCGCGCCGACAACCACAAGCAGGAACGGCGCCCTGCGCCAGGCGAGCAGCAGGCCGACGAGCACTCCGACCGGCCTGGCCCAGCCGGCGAACCGGCTGGCCTCGGTGATCGCCGCTGTCGCCGCCAGCGCGGCGAGCAGCGCGGCCGCGGCGACCGGCAACAGCAGCCGGGCCCAATCGGGCAGGTCGAGCCGGTCCCGCAGCAGGACACCGGCGACCCGGAAGCCGTAGGTGCCTGCGGCCAGCGTCAGGATCACCGCGATCAGCACGTCGCACTCTCCCCGGCTGCGGGCACTGCGGGGCCGGCACCGCCGGTGGGCGTACGGCGGCGGCGCAGGGCGATGAGGGCCGGGCCGGCCAGTGCGAGCAGCACCGGCAACCCGGCCGGCAGCAGCGGCGTGGCGACGACAGCGAGGGCGGCCCCGCCCAGCGCGGCGTGGCGGGTGTCCCGGTCGCGCAGGGACGGCAGCAGCAACGCGATGAGCCCGGCCGGGAACGCGGCGTCCAGGCCCAGCGCGGCCGGGTCGCCGACCGCGCCACCGGCGAGCACGCCGACCAGGGTGCCCGTGTTCCAGGCGACGAAGAGCAGCGTGCCGGCCAGCCAGAACGCCCGTCGGCGGGCGACGCCGTCCGGCTGGGCGAGCGTGAAGGCGGTCGCCTCGTCGGTCAGCAGGTGACTGCCGAGCAGCCGGTGCCCCAGCCGGGGGCCGAGACTGTTGCCGAGCGCGAGCCCGAACGGCAGGTGCCGGGCGTTGAGCAGGAGCCCGGCCAGCACGGCGGCCAGAGGGCTCCCGGCGGCCACGAGACCGACGGCCATGAACTGCGCGCCGCCGGCGTAGAGGACCACGGACATCGTCAGCGTGGCCCAGACCGGGATCCCGGCGGCCACCGCGACCGCCCCGAAGGAGGCGCCCACGGCGACCATCGCCGCGCCGAGGGCGAGCACATCTCGGAGCACCCCGGCGTCGGCTGTTCGTTGTACCGTACGCATGGTTCATTATGGTGAACAGCTCGCCGCCGTTCGTCAAACCGAACATTCATCCGATGGAGCGAACAAATGCCGCCGGAACCCGCCGCCCCGCTGGCCACCATCGCCACCGCCCTACGCCGCGAACGGGAGCGCGTCGGCATCTCGCTCACCGAACTCGCCCGCCGGGCAGGAGTGGCCAAGTCCACTCTCTCCCACCTCGAATCCGGGACCGCCAACCCGAGCGTGGAGACGCTCTGGGCGCTCGGCGTGGCGCTCGGCGTACCGTTCGGGCGGCTCGTGGAACCTGTCGACGACGCCATCCGGGTGATCCGCGCCGGGGAGGGACCTCGGATCCGCTCCGAGCAGGCCGACTTCACCGGCACGCTGCTCAGCGCCGGTGCGGCGCACCTGCGGCGGGACGTCTACCTGATCGAGTTGGAGCCCGGCGCCGTCCGGGAGGCCGACGGGCACACCCCCCGCAGCGTCGAGCACGTGGTGGTGGCCGCCGGCCGGCTGCGCGTCGGTCCCGAGGCGAACCCCGTCGACCTCGATCCGGGCGACTACGCGACGTTTCCCGGCGACATCCCGCACCGCTACGAGGCACTGCTCCCCGGCACCTTCGCCGTCCTGGTGATGGAACATCCCTGAGCCCCGCACGCCGGTCCCGGGCGGACGGACCCGCTCGTAGGTGGAGTATCGTCGAGGACCAGATACGGTTATCGACCCAAATGTCCGGAACCGTCGGATAATGTTTGCCCCCGTGGGCAGCGCCATAGTGGCGGTGACCGAGCCCACGCCGTTACCCTCCATCCGCAGCCACGCCCTGCCGGAACGGGCGATCTGACCGGCACGCGAGGCCCCAGCGCGACAACTTGCAACGAGGTGACAAGCCGTGAGCGAGCGGACGCGAGCCGGCCACCGAGGCGTGGCAGGCGGCGACCGGACGCCCGGTGAGGGCACACCCCCGGGCACGTCGTCGCCCCCGGGCATCGCACCGCCATCGGAGATCGGCCTCGCGGCCGGATGTGGCGACAGGCCCAACGGATGAACGGTCGCTACACCGACCGCTGGCCGGACCCGAACGAACCGTCCTGGGTGGTCGAACCGACCACCGAGTGGCATCCCCAGTTCCCCGGCCAGCGCTATCCCGGCGACATCGGCGCATCCCACCAGCCACCTCCGCCGCCGCGCGGACGCGCGACAGTTGTCGGCCGCACCGAGGTGCCACCGCTGGCACCCACCCGCCCGGACGGCACGTACCTTGGCCGCTCCTGGGCCGACGAACCCCCTGCCGAGCAGGCTCACGACCGTTCCTGGCCGGACGACGAACCGGTCGGGAACCCGGCCTACAGTTGGCCGCGAGGTGACGACCGCCCGCTGGAGCCACCGCCGCGCGGCCGGTCCGACACCCCCCACTACGACCACGAGCCGTACCGCCGCCCGCTGCCCGAGCCGCCCCGGCGCGAGGAACGCCGCTCCCCCGAGTCGGACCGGCGGACCGCCTGGTCCGACCGACGCCCCAGCGACGAGCGAGGGCCGGCCCGAGAGGCCGCCTGGCACCGCGAGCAGCAGGCTCCTGAGCGGTACGACAGCCGCCGGCCCCAGCCGACCGACCGGGGACATCCGGCCGCCCCGCCGGTCTCCCCCGCGCCCCGGTTCGACAGCGGCTGGGTCCCCGAGCCCGACGAGACGCCGCGCGGACGGGGCACATCGGAACGACAGGCCGCCGGCCACGACCGACGCACCCCCGACAGGTACGACGCCAGGCCGCCGCGCAGCCACGACGAGCGACCTGCCAACAGCTGGGCAGCCGAAGGTGCGGGCCAGTGGGCGCCCGTGGACGGCAGCTCGCGCCACCGCCCGGACCGCCGGCCCGACGACACCCGCCGCCCAGATCGGCCCGACGACGTTCGCCGCCCAGATCGGCCCGACGACGTTCGCCGCATGGAACGGCCCGACGACGTTCGCCGCATGGAACGGCCCGACGACGTTCGCCGCATGGAACGGCCGGAAGACCTCCGCCGCCCGGAGCGGGCCGCCGAAGGCGCCGGGTTGGCCGGTCGGCCCCGACCGGACGGCAACCCCGGCGCGTCCGCCGACCGGCGGTACCGCCCGGACGAGGGATACGGCACGCCGCCGACGTCCGACGGCGGATGGCGGCACCGGCCCGAGCAGGAGGCACCGGAGCAGTCGCGCCGGGACGAACGCCGCCGGCCCGACGCCGAGCAGCACCGGCGCGAGGCAGCGGCCCGCGCCGAGGCGTACCCCGATCGCCGGCCGCGCGAGGAGACGCCGCCAGAGGCGTACCGCGAGCCCCGCGTGCAGCCCTCCTCCCGACCGGACGGCATGCTTCCGTGGCCGCCACCCGGTCCGGTGCGCCCGGACCGTACCCGGGAACCCGGCCATCGCACCGAGCCGCACCGTGGCCCCGAGACGGGCGCGCCGCCACGGCCAGCCCGACCCGACCGGGCACCAGCCGAACCCTCCCGGTACGACGACCGGCCGGCTCGTCCCGCCGCGACGGCACCGACCGCACCGACCGCACCGGGCCGGGCCACGCCGGTCCCGCAGGCGCCCGTCTCCCCGGCCACGCCGGGCACCGGCAGCGCTGGTCCGGTACGCCCGGTTTCTCCGGCGCGACCGGTATCGCCGGCACCTGTTTCGCCAGCACGACCGGTATCGCCGGCCCCCGGATCGCCTGCCACGCCTGGCCGGGACCGTCCAGCGGCCTTCACCCCGGACTCGCCTGCCCCGAGAACACCTGCCCCGAACTCGGCCGCACCGACCTCGCCTGCCCCGACCGAATACGAGCGCCGGCCGTCCACTCCCGCCGGTCACGATCGGGATCGGCCGGTGTCGGCCGTGCCGGTTTCCCCGACGCACGACGTACCTGTCTCCGGCCCGCCGGCCGCCCGGCTCCGACTGGAGTTCCTCCCCGCCCCGGTGCCCGCCGACCGGCACGAACCGTCACCGACCGACCGACACGAGCCGTCACCGCGGCCTGACCGACACGAGCCGTCACCGCCGACCGACCGACGCGAAGCGTCACCGCCGCCTGACTGGCGTGAGCCGTCCGAGCGGCGGACGCCGACCGGGCCGGCACCCACCGCCGCCGCCCAACCCGCCGCGCCACCGCGTTACCCCGGACCGGGCACGGGCAGCAGTCCGGGCACGGGCACCGGGCCGGACGAGGCGCGACGGGACGTGGCGCCTGCGGTCGCGCCACCTCCCACCTGGCAGCGCCCGGACCCGTCGGCCGTCCGCCCGCTCTCGACGCCCACATCGCCTGCCCCCGAGGTGGACGTCGACCGGGCGCTTCCGATCGCCCCCGGTGTGCCGCGCCGGTACGTACCCCCGCCGCCCTCGGAGCCGCCCACGTCGTCGGCTCCCCCACCGGCCGAGGTTCCGGCCCAGAAGCCGGACGCCTGGTTCGGCCCTGCCAAGCCTGCCGAGCCCGACAGGGTCGAGACAACCGAACGCGAGACCGAACGCCAGACGACCGAACGCGAGACGACTGAGCGCGAGACCACCGAGCCAACCGGGACGGTCGACGCGACCGACGCCACCGAAACAACCGACGCGACCGATCCAGCCGACGCGACCGACGATCGAGCGGTCCTCAGCAGCTCGGCCGTGCCTGTGTCCGGGCCGGTGGACGAGCACTACCTGTCGACGGTGGACGCCGAACCCACCGCCGCCGCTACCGCCGCCGACCGGTGGCCCGACTCCGCCGTCACGGCACCCGTTTCCGCGCCTCCGGCTAGGCCGATCTCCGCACCTCCGGCCACGCCCATCTCCGCACCTCCGGCCACGCCGACCTCCGCACCCCCGGCCACGCCGACCTCCGCACCCCCGGCCACGCCGACCTCCGCACCCCCGGCCACGCCCATCTCCGCACCCCCGGCCACGCCTGTCTCCGCGCCGCCTGTCTACGAGGTCGACGCGGACCGCGACGTCGATGTGAACGCCGACTTCGACGCGGACCACGACGACCAGGCAGGTGAGAACGACGACGAGGGCACGTACCGCGTGCATGCGGCGACGCCGCCGCCCGTTGACGCTGTCGAGCCAGCCCCGACCGAGGCACAGCATGCGGGTACGGCGGATGCCGGAACGCAGGTCCACAGCGAACACCCCCGCGACACCGACACCGACGAAGAGGGCGCGGAGCTTCCGAGCACAGACACCTTCGACGTACCGCCGGCGAACGGCGAGCCCGACGACCTCACGCCCCCGGACCGGCCGACGTCCGCACCACCGGCGCCGACCGACACGCACGCGCCAGCCACGGCGGACGCGGCTACCCCCACACACCACCCGGCCGTCGAGGCGACCTTCGCGCAGACTGAGGAGGGCGCCGAAACCGATGCCGAGGAGGACGCTGAGCCACCTGTTGCGGCACAGCCGGTGTCGGGTGCGCCTGCGGGCGTGGTTCCCGGACCACGGACCGGATCGGCGGACGCCGACGTGCCGATGCCGGCACCGCCCGCCGCCGCGCCGGAGCCGAGAAGACCGTCTCTGGCCGACCCGGGCGATCCGGAGCAGGTCCTGGCGGCGTACCGCTGGCGGCTGGACCCGGTCACCCTCCGTGAGGAGCTGACCGAGCCGGACAACATGCGGGCGATCCGGCGGCGGCTGACCGAGAAGCTCGGTTCGGCGATCGACAACCGGGCGCGAGCCCGGCTGCTCAGCCTGCGGGCGGTGGCGTCGCGGATCCTCGGCGACCTGGACGACGCGTTGGCCGACGGCCGGCTCGCCCTCACCTACGCGGAGGCGACCGGGGAACTGCGCCGGACCGCCCTGGCCCAGGCCCGGCTGGCACACGTGTTGCGCTGGCGCGGCGACTTCGCCGAGGCCGACCAACTCTTCGCCGAGGCCAACTCGATCGAGCTGCCCGACCGGCTGCGGGCCGCCCTGCACGAGCACGCCGGACGGACCTGCTACGACCAGGGCCGGCTGATGGAGGCCTGCCAGCACTTCGAGCGGGCCCTCGACTTGCGCGGCGCGGGCGACGCCGAACTGCTGGACCGGGTCCGGGTGGCGCTCGACGCGGTCACCGAACGAGCGTCCGCCGACGGCTTCGGCCCGTACCCCAGGAGTCGGGACGAGGTGCTCGACCGGGACCGGCCCCCGCAGCCGGACCAGGACGGACCACTGTGGGGCTACGTCGACCAGGACGGTGAGGTGGTCATTCCCGCCCGGTACGCCGAGGCGCAGCCGTTCCACGACGGCCTGGCCTGGGTCCGGCGGCCGGACACCGACCGGTGGTCCCTGATCAACCTGCTCGGTACGACGGTGATCCCCCCGTCCTACCGCGCCGCGCGCCCGTTCAGTGACGGCCTGGCCTGGGTGGTCACCGACGGCGGGTGGACGGCGATCGACCCCACCGGCGCGGTGCAGGTCCCGCCGAACTTCGCAGAGGTACGTCCGTTCCGCCGCGGGCTGGCCGCGGTACGCCGTGAGGGATGGGGCGCTGTCGACCGGACCGGACGGATCGTGGTGCCTACCCGCTACCACGGCTTCGTCACCGAGTTGAGCGACGGTGGGCCTGTCGACGGCTTCACCGACGAGGGCCTCGTGGTGGTCGACGTGGCCGGTCGGCGCGGTGTGGTGGACCGGTCCGGTGCGGTGCTCGTGCCGCCTGCGTACCCGATGCTCGTCATCCACCCGGTGGCGTTCCTGGTCGGCAGCGGCGGCCGGTGGGGCGCACTGGACCGGCAGGGTGAGCCGCTCATCGACCCGGTGCACCGCGACCGCGCCGAGGTGCTGGCGGAGATCGACCGGCTGCTCACCGACGCCAACCCAGTGCTCTGAACGGCAGGTCGGCGGTAATGACCGACTGGGTCTAGGTTCAGTACATGGAATTCCGACACCTGGGCCGTTCCGGCCTGATGGTCAGCGAGATCTCGTACGGCAACTGGATCACCCACGGTTCACAGGTCGAGGAGGACGCCGCGTTCGCGTGCGTCCGGGCCGCCCTCGACGCGGGGATCACCACCTTCGACACCGCCGACGTGTACGCCGGCACCCGGGCCGAGGACGTGCTCGGCCGGGCGCTGGAGAACGAGCGTCGCGAGGGCCTGGAGATCTTCACAAAGGTCTACTGGCCGACCGGGCCGGGCCGCAACGACCGTGGTCTGTCCCGCAAGCACATCATGGAGTCGATCAACGGCTCGCTGCGTCGGCTGCGCACCGACTATGTGGACCTCTACCAGGCCCACCGGTACGACCACAGCACGCCGCTGGAAGAGACGATGGAGGCGTTCGCCGACGTCGTGCACTCCGGCAAGGCGCACTACATCGGCGTCTCCGAGTGGACTGCCGCGCAGCTGCGCGCCGCCCACTCCCTCGCCCGTGAGCTGCGCATCCCGCTGATCTCCAACCAGCCGCAGTACTCGATGCTGTGGCGGGTCATCGAGGCCGAGGTCGTACCGGCCAGCGAGGAGCTGGGCATCGGGCAGATCGTCTGGTCGCCGATGGGGCAGGGTGTGCTCTCCGGCAAGTACCTGCCGGGGCAGCCGCCGCCGGCCGGTTCCCGGGCCACCGACGAGAAGTCCGGCGCGAGCTTCATCTCCCGGTTCATGCGCGACGACGTGCTGACCCGGGTGCAGCAGCTCAAGCCCCTCGCGGAGCAGGCCGGGCTGAGCATGGCCCAGCTCGCCGTGGCCTGGGTGCTCCAGAACCCGAACGTCTCCTCGGCGATCATCGGCGCGTCCCGCCCCGAGCAGGTGCAGGACAACGTCAAGGCGGCCGGGGTGAAGCTCGACGCCGAGCTGCTCAAGGCGATCGACGAGATCATCGATCCGATCACCGAGCGGGACGCGGCGAAGACCGAGTCCCCCGCCCAGCGGCCCTGACGCGGCTCCGGCCCGGTCAGCAGCGCGGATCGGCGCGCCCGACCGGGCCGGAAAGCCCGCTCAGCCCCGCCGGCCGCTCAGCCCTGTAAGCCGCTCAGCCCTGCCAGAAGCGGATCAGGTCGAGGCCTGTGGCGTAGAGCCACGACGGCAGACCGAGCAGGTCGCCGACGGCGAAGACGGCATCGAAGAACCAGCCTCCGATGCGCGGGTTCCACAGCAGCGCGAAGAGCAGGATGAAGCCGTACGGGGCGAACAGGTCGTACATCTTGCGCCACTGCGGATTGAGCCACGGCTGGATCATGTTGCCGCCGTCCAGGCCGGGCACCGGCAGCAGGTTCAGCACGCTCGCGGTGAGTTGCAGGAAGCCCAGCAGCGCGACAGCGGCCCAGAACTCCACAGGGCCGCCCGACTGGGTGCCGAAGCGCACCGCGGCCACCAACACCAGCGTGAACAGCACGTTCGTGGCCGGGCCGGCGAGGCTGACAAGCGTGTGCCGCAGCCGACCCGGGATGGAGTGCCGGTCCACCCACACCGCGCCGCCGGGCAGGCCGATGCCGCCGAGCAGCACCACCACCACGGGCAGCACGATCGACAGCAGCGGGTGCGTGTACTTGAACGGGTTGAGCGTCAGATAGCCCCGGTGGGCGATGTCCCGGTCGCCGGCCCGGTAGGCGACCACCGCGTGGGCGTACTCGTGCAGGCAGAGCGAGACCAGCCAGCCGGTGACCACGAAGACGAACACGTTGAACCGGACATTGCCCACCTCGTTCCAGGTCAGGGCACCGCTGACCGCGAAGAGGGCGACCAGGCCGAGGAAGACCGGGCTGGGCCGGAATGCCGCCTTGGGCACGCCGAGCACCAGCCCGTCACCGCCCGGCCGGTCGTAACCCATCACTCGGCCGCGGGCTGCAGACTCATCCGGTAGTCCAACCGGTCGTCCTCCATGAGCGCGACCGAGGTGACGCCGGACGCCGCGAGCTCACGCCAGGTCTGACCGATCCAGGATTCGGCGTCGGCCTGGCTGCCGAACGACTCCGCCGGACCCTCGACCGTCTGGCCGTCCGTGCCCTCGTACCGCCAGCTCCACGCCATCTGCGCGTCTCCCCTCGCCGCTGAAGTCCCGCCGGGACGAACCTTCGCAAGCGTAGTCGGCCACGCTGACAGCGGCCCGTGCGGAGGTTCCACAGCGCGTACCTGAGGGTATGCCGCCGGCATCGGCACGGACCGACGGCGTACGACGGGGGGCGGGACGATGAGCAGGCCGTTGCGGGAATGGGACACCGATGATCTGCGGAACATCGCGGTACGGGGCGGCATCGAGGGCGCGCGGGAGATGGACCGGGAGGAACTTGTCGATTCCCTGCTCGCCCGCCCCGGCGAAGGTCTCTGGCAGGAGGACCCGAAGCCGGCGGACGTGAACCCCAACGACTATCAGTACCGCGCACCCGGCGAACGGTGATCCGGGCCGGGACAGCGCTACCTGTGCTGTTGGTGCCTTCCGGCTGGCTCTAAGGTACGAGCATGTCCGTTGAGGGGTGGAAGACGATCCTGGTGCTCGGCGGGATCCGATCCGGCAAGTCCGAGTTCGCCGAGTCTCTGGTCGCCGACGCGCCGGTGGTCCGGTACATCGCCACCGCTCCGGAGGGCGACCCGGAGGACACCGAGTGGGCGACCCGGCTCGCGGCGCACCGCGCCCGGCGGCCGGGCAGCTGGACCAGCGAGGAGACCGCCGGGGAGCCGCGGCGGCTCGCGGATGTGATCTCGTCCGCCGAGCCCAACGAGACGCTGCTCGTGGACGACCTCGGTGGCTGGGTGACGGTGCTGCTCGACCCGGACCACCAGCCCGCCGACGACCTGGCGACGGTCGCCGAGCTTGCCGAGGCGATCGGCTCCTGCGCGGCGCGGGTGGTGCTGGTGAGCCCCGAGGTGGGGCTGTCGCTGGTGCCGACCACCCCGCTGGGTCGGGCGTTCACGGACGCGCTCGGCGCTGTCAACCGGGCGGTCGCCGACGCCTGCGACTCGGTGGTGCTTGTGGTCGCCGGCCAGCCGGTCCCGCTGAAGCCGGCAGCCGTGCCGCCCACCGCCGCGGCTGCACCCGCTGTCGCTGCGACCGGGACAGCCTCGGTCGGCTCCGGGCCGAGCCCGATCGACGTCGAGCCCACCCCCGAGGTGCAGCTGCCCGACGTCCTGACCCACACGCCGCCGGTGGCCCCGAACCAGGAGCCCGGCAACCCCTGGGCCGCACCCACAATGGCACTGCCGATGGTGTCCACCGGGCTTGTCATCCAGCCCGGCATGGAACTGCCGATGCCCGACGAGTACGCCGGACCGCAGGCGGTGGACCGGCTGGCCACGCTGGACGTACCCGGCGCCGGGCTGGGCGTACTGGACCGGGTGGTCGGCTTCGCCGCCGCCACCCAGGGCACCTCCACCCCCCAAGCCTGGAGTTCGGTGCGGGTGCTGCTGCTGCACGGCGACCACGCCGGCGGGGCGTCGGCCGGCGCCGTGGCCGGCGAATCGGCGCGCCGGGCCGCGCAGGCCCGCGCAGGCCGGGGCGCGCTCGCCCGACTGGCCGCCGAGAGTGGTGCGAGCCTCCAGGTGGTGGACACTCCGGCCGCCGCGCCGATCGAGGACGGGCCTGCGCTCACCCTCGACCAGGTGGAGTCGGCACTGCGCTACGGCTGGCGGCTGGCGGAGCAGGCGGCCGACGCGGGCGTACAACTGCTGGTTGTGGCAGCGTGCGGCGCCGGCACCGAGGCGGCAGCGGCGGCGGTGCTGGCGGCCACTGCGGGCGCGGAACCACCGGCCGTGCTGGGCCGTGTCTTCACCGACGCCGGGGCGATCGACGACGCGGCCTGGATGGTCCGCTGCGCGGCGGTGCGCGACGCGCTGCACCGCACCCGACACTCGCCGCGCGGCGCGAAGGACGTGCTGTCCGAGCTGGGCGGCGGCGACGTGGCGGTGGCCACCGGCGTACTGCTCGGCGCGACCGCCCGGCGGGTGCCGGTGCTGCTCGACGGGCCTGTCGGAATCGCCGCCGGGATGGTCAGCCGCGACCTGGCCGGGCAGGCGCGACACTGGTGCCTGCTTGCCGACCACGGCGGTCATCCGGCGGTACGGCTGGCCGCCGACGTGCTCGGCCTCAACCCGCTGCTCGACCTCCGGATGGACCTCGGCGAGGGCGCCAACGCGCTGGTGGCGCTCCCGCTGCTGCGCTCGGTGCTGGCGCTGGCAGCCGCGCTGCCGGTGCACCCGTCGCTTGCCGGCGGCGAGGCCCTGGACGAGCCGGCGACGCCGGAAACCGACCCGGACGACGCCGACACCGACGCCGACGACGTCGAGCCCGGGCAGACCACCGATCCGGACCGCGCCGCCGAGCCGGACTTCGTCGAACCGGAGCCGGCCGGGCCGGGCCCGACAAGCACCGAGCCGGACGCGCAGCCGGCGTCGGGCTGGCGTGCCGGCTGACTCGCGGCTCCTCGCGGGAGCCCGGCTGGCGGTCACCACCTTCACCACGCTTCCGGTACGCGCCGGACGGATCGACCGCACGGTGGCGGGCACCGCCATGGCGCTCGCCCCGGCCGTCGGCGCGCTGCTCGGCGCGCTGCTGGCAGGTGTCCTGCTGCTGGTCGGCGCTCTCGCCCCGGCGCTTGTGGCAGCCGGTGTGACGGTGGGCGCCGCCGCCCTGCTGACCCGAGGTCTGCACCTGGACGGGCTGGCCGACACGGTGGACGCCCTCGGCTCGTACCGACGGGGTGCCGCCGCCCTGGAAATCATGAAGAAGCCGGACGTCGGGCCGTTCGGCGTGGTGGCCCTTGTGGTCGTACTCCTGGTGCAGGCCGCGGCGCTCGCCGAGCTGGCCGGTCGTTCCTGGCCGGCGTGCCTCGCGGCGGTGGTCGCCGCGACAGCAGCCGGGCGGCTCGGCGTGACGGTGGCCTGCCGGCGGGGTGTGCCGGCGGCCCGGCCGGACGGGCTCGGCGCGCTGGTGGCCGGCACTGTCGGTCCGGTGGCGCTTGCCGTCGGCGCGGTCGCCGTCGTGCTGCTGGCGGTCCCGGCGGTGCCGGGCCGTCCGTGGCAGGGGCCGCTTGTCGTCGTGGCCGCACTCGCCGTCGCGGTGCCGCTGCTGGCCCACGTGGTACGCCGGCTCGGCGGGATCACCGGCGACGTGCTCGGCGCGACAGTCGAGGTGATCACCACGCTTGTCTACCTGGGTGTGGTGCTGTCCGGCTGAACAGCTCCGGGCCGGCCGGGTAGCGTTCGGCTCGACAGCACCGGCGCCGCCACCGGGGGAACGAACATGCTCATCACTGACGACTTCCTGCCCGTACCGGTACCGGAGTCGCTCAGCGCGACCTATCTGGTGCCGATGGAAGGGCTGCCGAAGGTCAGCGCGAAGACCGCGGTCGCCGCGCTTACCGGCCGGCTGGCCGAGCCGGTGCACGGCCTCGCACGGCAGATGCTGGACAGCCCGCTGATGAGCGTGGACACCCGGCCGATCACCGAGTTCCCCGAGCTGCCGCCCGATCTGCTCACCGCGTTCGGCGCCACCGAGGCGCAGCTCGCCCGGCTGGCCGCGGCGACACACCTGGTGGTGGTGCAGGCCGAATACCGGCCCGGCTGGCCACCGGCGCACGAGTGGGCGGCCCGGGCGGTCGCGGCTGCCGTTGCGGAATCCGTCGACAGCGACGTGGTGGACGTCTTCGGCCTGCAGTTCCTCGACCCGGCGACCGCGTTGCGCTCGCTCCCCGACGAGCACGGCCGGATCCGACTTGTCGACTGGGTGCTGGTGCCGTACTCCTCGGACACCGAGGGGCTCTGGTTCACCACGAAAGGGCTGCGCCGTTTCGGGCTGCTTGAGTTGCAGACCCAGGGCGTGCCCGACCATCTCACCCGCGCCTGGGGTGCGGTGCTGACCGGTGCGGCCCGGCGGCTGCTGCGGGACTGGACCGACGGCCTGTCCGGCGAGGAGGTACCCGCGTTCGTGCAGCTCCCGGTGCTGGCGACGGTGACCGGGCACGACATCGCCGTGGCGTACGGCAATCCGGAGCAGCACGGTGCTACCGCGCCGGTGCTGCTGCGCCTGGAGCTGGACCCGGCGACCGACCCGGAGGCCGACTCGTTCCTGAGCCTGCGCCCGCCGGCCGGGCATCCCGGTCCGGACGGGCGCTACTACGCCGCCGCCTGCGCGACGCTGTTCGCCGGGATCCAGCCGGACGTGCGGTACGCCCGCTCCGGCGACGCGATGAGCCGGGCTGTCGCCACCGCCCGTGCGGCGTTGGGCGATGCCCGCGCCCGGTTCGTCGCCGGGCAGCTGCCGCCGGAGTCGCAGCTGGTGGTCAAGTACGGGCTGCCCGGTGACGACGGCCCGGAGTACGTCTGGGCCGGCGTCACCTCCTGGGAGACCCCGGAGCGCATAGTCGGCGTGAGCGCCAGCGACGCCGCCACGGACCCGGCAGTCAAGATCGGATCCCCCGTGGTGATCGAGGCAACCGACGTAGTCGACTGGGCTGTCCTGAACGCGACAGGAGTGATCGAGGGCGGCTGGACCCAAGCAGTTCTGGACTCCGGCAATCCCCCCAAAACCCCCTAACCGCCCCCTGCGCCCTGCCCGCCCCCTGCCCCCCGCCCACCAATGCGTTGATCATGAGGTTAGCGGGTCACTGGAAGATCAAAGCGCCCGTCAACCTCATGATCACCGAGGCGGGGTGGAGGCAGGGGGGCAGAGGGGCGGGGTGGGCGGGGTGGGTTACTTCACTGAGGGGTTTACGAAAGGCGGCTTGGTAACCGTTAGTGGGGCGCGGCGGTTGCGGATGTTGATCTCGATCACGTCGCCTTCGGCGAGGTTCGCGTCGGTGTCCAGCAGGGCCAGCGCGATGCCCTGCTTGCGCGTCGGGCTGAAGGTACCGCTGGTCACCTCGCCCACCTGCGTGTCACCGACGTGCAGCGTCATCCCGGGGCGCGGAATGGCCCTGTCGACCGCCACCAGGCCGCGCAGCGTACGCCGGGGACCGGCGGCCTTCTCGGCGAGCAGCGCGTCGCGACCCCAGAACGCCGGCTTGTCCCAGCCCACCGCCCAGCCTGAGCGTGCCTGCACCGGGGTGATGTCCAGCGAGAGGTCCTGCCCGTGCAGCGGGTAGCCCATCTCGGTGCGCAGCGTGTCCCGAGCGGCAAGTCCGCAGGCACGCAGGTCGAAGGCCGTACCGGCGGCGAACAAGGCGTCCCAGACGGTCACGGCGTCGTCCGCCGGCACCACGAGCTCGTAGCCCAGCTCGCCCGTGTAGCCGGTACGACAGACGGTCAGCTCCACGTCGGCCAGCGTGGCGGCGGAGAAGCTCATGTAGTCGTGCTCGGTGGGCAGGCCGAGGGCTGCCAGCAGCTCGCCCGAGCGGGGGCCCTGCACTGCCAGCACCGCGTACGCCTCGTGCTCGTCGGCGACCGTGACACCCTGCGGCGCGGCGGCGCGCAGCCGGCGCACCACCTCGGCGGTGTTGGCGGCGTTCGGGATGAGGAAGACGTGGTCGTCGGCGTACAGGTAGGCGATGATGTCGTCCACCACGCCGCCGGTGGCGTCGTCGCAGCAGAGCGTGTACTGCGCCCGACCCGGCCCGATCCGTCCGAGGTCGTTGCTGAGGCAGGCGTTGACGAACTCGGCCGCGCCGGGGCCTGTCACCCGGGCCTTGCCCAGGTGCGACACGTCGAAGACCCCCACCGCGGTACGCACCGCCGTGTGCTCCTTGAGCACCCCGCCACCGGCGTACTCCAGTGGCATTTCCCACCCCCCGAAGGGGGCGAACTTGGCGCCGGCGGCGGTGTGCCGCTCGTGCAGCGGGGATCGGCGCAGCCGGGTCGCGGCGGCGTCGGAGGTCACGTCGGTCATGGGTGGCAACTTACCGGGGGCAACGCCGCTGGTTAGCATCGGCGGGACCCCGTCGGCGGCATCGACGGGACAGCCCTGATGTCCGGCGGGTAGGTTCCGTCGGAGACCTTCACCGCCGGTACGCGACGCCGCGACCGGCCCGGCCCGCCCGGAGTAGCTTCAGTGACATCCCCCCGCACGACCACCCTGAGCCTGGTCGACACCGACCCGGCGGAGCTTGCCGTCGACGCGATCGTGATCGGCGTGCACAGCCAGACCGGAGAGCAGGGCGCCACCAGCGGCCTCGCCGGCACCCTGCTGCTCGCCAGCGGCGCGGAGAGCATCGCCGCCGCCTTCGACGGCAAGCTGACCGAGACGTTGGCGCTGCTCGGCGCGACCGGCGCCCCAGGGGAGGTGATCAAGCTGGCGACCCTGGGCACGGTCACCGCCCCGCTGGTCGCCGCCGTCGGGCTGGGTCCGGAGCCGTCGGGCGCCGCACCGGCGCCGGAGGCGCTGCGCCGCGCGGCCGGTTCGGCGATCCGGGCCGTGGCCGGCGCCGCGAAGGTGGCGCTCGCCATGCCGCTGCCGGACGACGCGGACGCGCCGGCTGCGCTGCGCGCTGTCGCCGAGGGGGCGCTGCTCGGCGGGTACCGGTTCGCCGGTTACAAGACCCGGCCGCAGCCGACCCGGCGGGAGCCGGTGGCCGAGGTGCTCATCGCCGTGCCGGACGCCGCTGACGCGGGCGCCCAGGCGGAGATCACCCGGGCGCAGGCGGTGGCCGGCGCGGTCCGGCTCAGCCGGGACTGGGTGAACACCGCCCCCAACGAGTTGCGTCCCCCGTCGTTCGCCGACGCGGTTGCCGGTGCCGCCCGGGAGGCGGGGCTCGACGTCGAGGTGCTCGACGAGGCGGCGCTCGCCGCTGGTGGGTACGGCGGCATCGTGGCAGTCGGGCAGGGTTCGGAGGCTCCGCCGCGGCTGGTGAAGCTCACCTACACCCCGCAGGGCGGCGGCAACGGCAAGCGTGTCGCGCTTGTCGGCAAGGGCATCACCTTCGACACCGGCGGCATCTCGATCAAGCCGGCGCAGGGTATGTGGGAGATGAAGTCCGACATGGCGGGCGCCGCCGCGGTGGGTGCCGCCATGCTGGCGATCGCCGCGCTGAAGCCGGCGGTGGCGGTCAGCGCCTACCTGCCGATGGCGGAGAACATGCCGTCGGGCAGCAGCTACCGGCCGGGTGACGTGATCAGCATGTACAACGGCAAGAAGGTGGAGGTGCTCAACACCGACGCCGAGGGCCGGATGGTGCTGGGCGACGCCATCGCCCGCGCGTGCGAGGACGGCACGGACTACCTGTTCGAGACGTCCACGCTCACCGGCGGCCAGGTGATCGCGCTCGGCAAGCGGATGGCCGGCGTGATGGGCACCCCGGAGCTGTGCGAGCGGGTCCGGACGGTGGGCGACGCGGTCGGCGAGCCGGCGTGGCCGATGCCGCTGCCGGACGACGTCCGCAAGGGCATGGAGTCCGACGTCGCGGACATCTCGCAGGTCAACGCGGGGATGGACCGGGCCGGGCACATGCTGCAGGGCGGTGTGTTCCTGCGGGAGTTCGTGGCCGACGGCGTGGCCTGGGCGCACATCGACATCGCCGGGCCGGGTTACCACTCGGGTGAGCCGACCGGCTACTGGACCAAGGGCGGCACTGGTGTTCCGGTCCGCACGCTCGTCCAGCTGGTCGAGGACGTCGCCGCAAACGGCTGAGAAGTGTAAGGAAGGGCCCCTTCTTAACGCGGCGGTTTCAAGGGGTCGTTGCAACACGTTGGCTAGTCGGTGACGGCTAG